>NZ_CP029190.1:5521411-6189381 GCF_008642295.1 Streptomyces venezuelae
TGAGTACGGGCACGGCAGAGGCGGAACACGGCACGGCAGGAGCCGTCGGGGCCGACGCTGTCTGCGTGGTCCGCGACCTCGTCAAGACCTACCCCGCCGTCCGCGGCAGGCGCGGCGCACCCGCGCTGCCCGAGACCCGCGCCACCGACGGCATCTCCCTGGACATCCGGCGCGGTGAGATCTTCGGACTGCTCGGCCCCAACGGAGCCGGCAAGTCCACCCTGGTACGCCAGCTGACCGGTCTGCTGCGCCCCGACTCCGGCAGCGTCACCCTCCTCGGCCACGACCTCGTACGCCATCCCGAAAGGGCGGCCCGGCTGCTCGCCTACCTGGGGCAGGAGTCCACCGCCCTGGACGAGCTGACCGTGGCGCTGGCCGTCGAGACCACCGGGCGGCTGCGTGGACTGACGGCCCCGGCCGCCCGCGCGGCCCGCGACGCGGTGCTGGACGAACTGGGCCTGGCCGGCCTCGCCGGCCGCCCGCTGAAGAAGCTCTCCGGCGGACAGCGCCGGCTGGCCTGCTTCGCCGCCGCCCTGGCCGGCGAGCGGCCGGTCCTGGTCCTGGACGAGCCGACCACCGGCATGGACCCGGTGGCCCGGCGGGCCGTTTGGGCCGCGGTGGACCGGCGGCGGGCGGAGCACGGTGCCACGGTGGTGCTGGTCACCCACAACGTCATAGAGGCGGAGACGGTGCTGGACCGGGTCGCCGTGGTCGACCAGGGCCGGGTCATCGCCTGCGACACCCCCGCCGGGCTCAAGGCGAAGGTCTCCGACGAGGTCCGGCTGGAGCTGGTGTGGCGCGAGCGTGCCCCGCTGGACGTGCCGGAGGTCGCGGCGCTGGCCCCGCTGGCCGCGGAGGCCGGGCGCAAGTGGGTGCTGCGGCTGGGCCCGGAGGAGGCGCGGGCGGCCGTGGCCGCGGTGACCGGCGGGCCGGCCTTTGCGGCACTGGACGACTTCACGCTGGCGACGCCGAGCCTGGAGGACGTGTACCTGGCTCTCGGCGGGCGGACGAAGGGGCTGGTGAAGGGATGACCGAGCGGTCCACGCGGGTGGCGGCCGATACGCCGCCGGGCGCGGTGGCGACGGCTCCGGCGGAGCCCGGCGGGCGGGCGGACGCCCCCGGCCGGACGAAGCCCCCGGGGTCCGGCGCCGTGCCGCCGGCTTCGCTGGCGCCCCGGGCCGGGTTCTTCCCGGCACTGGCCGCGGTCTACAAGGCACAGCTCTCCCGGGCCCGGGTGGCCCGGATACCGCTGCTGTTCGTGGCGACCTTCCAGTCCGTCGGGATCATGATCCTGATGCGGGGGGTCGTCGACGGCGGCTCGGAGGCGCGGGCCGTGGTGGCCGGCTCCTCCGTGCTGGTGGTCGCCTTTGTCGCGCTGAACCTGCTGGCCCAGTACTTCGGCCAGCTCAGGGCCTCCGGCGGCCTCGACCACTACGCCACCCTGCCGGTGCCGCCGGCCTCGGTGGTGCTGGGCGCGGCTGCCGCGTACGCCTCCTTCACCCTGCCGGGGACCCTGGTCACGGCGGTGTTCGGCTGTGTGCTGTTCGGGCTGCCGATGGGCGGGCTGTGGATCCTGGCGGCGGTGGTCCCCCTGGCCGGCGCGGCCCTGGCCGGGCTCGGGGCCGCACTCGGCCTGCTCGCCCCGCGCCAGGAGCTGGCCACACTGGCCGGGCAGCTGGGCATGTCGGCGGCGCTGCTGCTGGGCGTGCTGCCGCCGGAGCGGATGCCGTCGGTGATCGTCTGGGCGCGGGACCTGCTGCCGTCCACGTATGGGGTGGAGGCCTTCGCACGGACCTTCGCCCCGCACCCCGACTGGGCGGCGGTCGCCGTCGACCTGGGAATCTGCGGCGCCGTGGGCGTGCTCTCGCTGACCCTCGCCACCTGGGCCTACCGCCGCGCAGCCGTTCGCTGACCGACACCCCGGTGGTTCGGGGCGGCCGGTCACGAACGACCGAGCCCTACTCGGGGTGTGCGGGATGCGCCGGGTGCGCCGGGTGTTCGAGGCGCTCCGGGTGTTCCGGATCGCGGGGGGACCAGATGGCCGTCAGGGCCAGGTGGACGGCGACCGCGGCCATCGGCCAGGCCAGCAGTGCGCCGTGGGCCAGCAGCTGGATCGGCGCGTCGAAGGGCACGCCCTTCCCGGCCTCCTTCGCCGCCGCGATCAGGTCCCGGGACGGACCCAGCCACAGCCCGAACCGCCAGCCGGCCAGCGCGCCGAACACCGAACCCACCGTGAGGCCGAGCACCAGCGGAACGCCGCCCCGCCTGCGCCACAGGAACACGGCGACCGCGCTGAGCACGCCGAGTCCCAGGGACAGCAGGAAGAAGGTGCCGTCCGCCCCGATCCTGGCCTCGCTCTCGGTGTCCCGGAGGAACACGGACTCCCCGTTGGAGACGTACTGGACCCGGGGCGCCAGCCATACCCACAGCAGCCCCAGCAGCAGCCCGGCCGCGCCGACGGCGAGCGTGACCCCGGCCGCATCGCGGATGTCTGAGGGGCTGATGCCCGCGGAGCGCTCGGCGGGCGTCGGTTCCGGCAGGGCCGGCGGCGGCTCGAAGGGGCCGGCGGGCGGTGGTGGGGTCACGGCTTCGGTCACCCCCACATCGTGCCAGGTGGCCACCGGTCCGGCCGCCCGGGGGCGGTGGCCGGGGCGGGCAGCGGCCCGGGAGCGGGCCGCGGGCGGCCGGGAGCGGTCAGTTCCGCCCGATCGGCGCCAGCACCGCCGAGGTCAGGGCCGCCAGGTCCGACGGGGCCAGTTCGACCTCCAGGCCGCGGCGGCCCGCCGACACGCAGATCGTCGGATGCGCCGGAGCCGTCTCGTCCAGCACCGTGCGCAGCCGCTTGCGCTGCCCCAGTGGGGAGATCCCGCCCCGGACATAGCCGGTGGTCCGCTCCGCCAGCGCCGGGTCGGCCATCGCCGCCCGCTTGCCGCCCACCGCCGTGGCCAGTGCCTTCAGGTCCAGCGTCCCGGACACCGGCACCACGGCGACGGTCAGTACCCCGTCCACGTCCGCGACCAGCGTCTTGAACACCCGGTCCGGGGACACCCCCATGGCCTCGGCGGCCTCGTCGCCGTACGAGGGGTGCGCCGGGTCGTGCTCGTACGTGTGCACCGTGTGCGGCACCCCGGCCGCGGCCACCGCCGTGAGCGCCGGGGTCCCCGCCGCCTGCTTCGGCTGCTTCGCCTTCTTCACCATGGTTCGGGAGACCTCAGTTCGGGCTGGTCGGGGCGAAGGTCAGGTCCACCGCCGGCAGCGACGGCAGGTGCCGGATCACCGCCGATTCGGTCCGCAGCAGTTTGAGCTCCTCCGCCAGCCGGGTGGCCGTGTCCGGAGCCTGGAGCAGCCGCTGCTTCGCCGGCACGTCCAGCACCGCCGCCGCAGCGACCAGGTAGGAGACCACGGACGGCTCGTCGGGCAGCTCCGCCCCGGTCGTCGCGAGCGAGCGTTCGCGCGCGCCCGCGAGCCGCTTCTGGTAGTTCCGGAACGCCCGCAGCACCCCTTCGGCCAGCGCGCCGGCGCCGTCGCCCTGGTCCTCCGGCAGTTCCTCCAGCTCGGCCACCAGGAACGGCCCGCTCGCGTCCACCGAGAGCAGCCGGACCCGGGTGGTGCCGGTGGAGAGGACCTCGAAGCTGCCGTCCTCCCGCTCCCGGATGCTGGCCGCGTCGGCGATGCAGCCCACCCGGTGGAACGCCTGGATCGGGTCCGGGCCGAAGCCCGCCGCCGGGCCGCGGTCCGGCAGGGCCGTCTCGTCCGGCATGCCCGGCGCGGTCGCCGCCACCTCCCGGCCGTCGCGGATCGCGACCACGGCAAAGCGGCGCGGCTCCTCCTCGCCCGCCTTCAGGAGTTCGCGCATCATGGCGCGATAGCGCTCCTCGAAGACATTGAGGGGGAGCAGGAGTCCCGGGAACAGCACCGTGTTCAGCGGGAACAGCGGCAGGCGAACGGTGGTCACGAGCCACAGGGTAATGGCCCCGGGCCCGGAGCCGTCACCCCCGCCTCAGCAGGCGCGAGGCGCCCGCGGCCACCGTCGTGGCCAGAATCCACCCCAGCATGACCAGCGCCGCCGCCCCCCACTGCCAGCCGTCCTGCACCTTCCAGTGCCCCTGCTGGCCGAGGTCGATCACGGGGAGGAGAAGGTCGAGGGCGTACAGCACCGCATTCCACTGGGGGTGCTCGCCCGGCTTGACCGGGGCCGGATCGTGCCCGGCGAACAGCACCGAGCCCGCCGCCCACAGCACCAGCATCCACAGTGCCGCCCGGCCCGGCCGGTAGCCGTAGGCCACCGTCCAGTCCTGGAGGTACCCCCAGGCCTTGGCGGCCGGCGGCAGTGTCGCCCGCCGCCTGCGCTGCTTGGCGAGCAGCACCTCCCGGGCGTCCGCGTCCTCCCCGCTGGCCCGCAGGACCGTCGCCAGCCGCTCGTACGGCTCCGGGGAGTACTCCGGGGTGGCCGCCGTCAGCCACTCCAGCCGCCGGGCGAGCGGGAAGTGGCCGCGGGGCGCCAGGTTGTCGTAGACGAATCCCTCGATCGCCAGCCTGCCGGGCCCGGGCCAGCTGGTGGACCGGTCGACCAGCTTCACCACCTTGGCCCCGGACAGCACCACCCGCCCCCGCTCCGGCTTCTCGCCGACGAACCGCAGCTCCGGGGTCTGGATCCGCCGCAGCGACAGCTCCTGGTCCTCGGTCAGGAGGAACCGGGCGCCGTAGAAGTCGGCCGCGTCCCCGAACCGGCCGTCGTCCAGCCGCAGCCCCCCGCGGCACTCGAACAGCTGGGCCCGGCCGCCCCGGGTGGGGGTCTGGCCCATGCCGTACGGGGGAGTGGAGGAGGGGTCGCCGGTGCCGGGGTCCAGCGCGATCGAGGTCAGGTAGAGGGTCCGCTCCACGGTCAGCTGCGGGGCGTTCAGGGCCCGCCGCCCCCACTGGTTGACGAGCTTCGCCCCGCGCAGGCTCATCGACACGCCCACCTTGGCGCCGCGCAGGCTGACCTCCCCGTACGTTTCGAGCAGCTCGGCCTGGAAGTCCTGTGCGACGGACAGCCCGTCGGCGGCGATGGCCCGCCCCTTGGAGTCCCGCTGGATCACGGCCTGGCTGATCAGCAGATCGGTGCCGATCTGGGCGTCGGTGAGCCGGATCCCGCGGGCCACCCGGCAGCGCGGCAGGTGCAGGTCGCCCTCGGTGTGCAGCCGGGCCGCGTCCAGCCGGGGTATCGCGCACCGGACCAGCCGGAGTGTGACGAACCGGGCCTCGGACAGCTGGATCTCGCTGTCGAAGCGGCAGGCCTGGAGCTCCACGTACGGCTCGACCGTGCCCCCGGAGAGATCGAGGCGGCCGGTGATCCGGACGCCCCGCAGCTTCAGCGAGGACACCCGGCCCGGCACCGGCGGCGGACCGTGGAGCAGCAGCAGCGCCACCACCTGGGCCCGGACGCTGCGGTCCGGCCCCCACCCGCGGTCCCCGAACGGGTCGTCCACCCCGGCGGCGCGCGCACTCAGATCGCAGATGCTGCCGGTGCGGAACGCCTGCCACATCCGCCGTTCGGGTGCAGTGAGATCCGCCGGCTCCTCGCCCGCGCGCCCCTCCGTCAAGCCCGCGCGCCCCTCCGTCATGGCGGCCCCCCTCCGCTCGTCACTGCCCGTACTCGAACGCTAGCCGCCGGGTGTGACATCCGGGACGTGTATCAGCCAGTGATACGGGCGACCGGTGGTGGGAGACGGTCTGAGAGAATTGGGACGTGATCTCTCGTATCGACCTGCGCGGCAAGGCCCTCCCCGAGGGCGGCGCCCTGCGCGATCTGCTTCCCCGTGCCGAGTTCGACGTCGCGGCTGCCCTGGAGAAGGTGCGGCCGATCTGCGAGGACGTCCATCATCGTGGCACGGCGGCGCTGATCGAGTACGCGGAGAAGTTCGACGGAGTGACGCTGGAGCAGGTCAGGGTGCCCGCCGAGGCCTTGGAGAAGGCCCTCGCCGAGCTGGACCCGGCCGTCCGCGCCGCTCTGGAGGAGTCGATCCGGCGCGCCCGGATCGTGCACGCGAACCAGCGCCGCTCCGAGCACACCACCCAGGTGGTCCCCGGCGGCACCGTGACCGAGAAGTGGGTTCCGGTCGACCGCGTGGGCCTCTACGCGCCCGGTGGCCGCTCCGTCTACCCGTCCTCCGTCGTGATGAACGTGGTCCCGGCGCAGGAGGCGGGCGTGGAGTCGCTCGCGCTGGCCTCGCCGCCCCAGGCCGAGTTCGGCGGACTGCCGCACCCCACCATCCTGGCCGCCTGTGCGCTGCTCGGGGTGGACGAGGTGTACGCCGCCGGCGGCGCCCAGGCCGTCGCGATGTTCGCGTACGGCACGGAGGAGTGCACCCCGGCGAACATGGTGACCGGCCCCGGCAACATCTGGGTGGCCGCCGCCAAGCGCTACTTCACCGGCAAGATCGGGATCGACGCCGAGGCCGGCCCGACCGAGATCGCGATCCTCGCGGACTCCACGGCCGACCCGGTGCACGTCGCCGCCGACCTGATCAGCCAGGCCGAGCACGACCCGATGGCCGCCGCCGTGCTGGTCACCGATTCCGCCGCGCTGGCCGAGGCGGTCGAGGCCGAGCTGGAGACCCAGGTCGCCGTCGCCAAGCACATCGACGACCGGATCAAGCCCGCCCTGGCCGGCGAGCAGTCCGCGATCGTGCTGGTGGACAGCCTGGAGGACGGCCTGAAGGTGGTCAACGCGTACGGCGCCGAGCACCTGGAGATCCAGACCGCCGACGCCGCCGCCCTGGCCGCCCGGGTCCGCAACGCCGGTGCGGTCTTCGTCGGCCCGTGGGCCCCGGTCTCGCTCGGCGACTACTGCGCCGGCTCCAACCACGTGCTGCCCACCGGCGGCTGCGCCTGCCACTCCTCCGGCCTGTCCGTGCAGTCCTTCCTGCGCGGCATCCACATCGTCGACTACACGCGCGACGCCCTCGCCGAGGTCACGCACCACGTGGTGACGCTGGCCGAGGCCGAGGACCTGCCGGCGCACGGAGCGGCCCTGAAGGCCCGCTTCGGATGGAAGGTTCCCCAGGCATGACCGGCATCGACGACCTCCCCATCCGGGACGAACTGCGCGGCAAGTCCCCGTACGGCGCCCCGCAGCTCGATGTGCCCGTCCAGCTGAACACCAACGAGAACCCGTACCCGCTGCCCGAGGAACTCGTCCAGCGGATCGCGGAGCGGGTGGCCGAGGCCGCCCGCGGCCTCAACCGCTACCCCGACCGGGACGCCGTCGAGCTCCGCACCGAGCTCGCCCGCTACCTCACCCGCACCGCCGGGCACCCGGTGGCCAAGGAGAACGTCTGGGCCGCCAACGGCTCCAACGAGGTCATCCAGCAGCTGCTGCAGACCTTCGGCGGACCCGGCCGGACCGCGATCGGCTTCGAGCCCTCCTACTCGATGCACGGCCTGATCGCCCGCGGCACCGGCACCGGCTGGATCTCCGGCCCGCGCCGGGAGGACTTCACCATCGACGTGGCGGCGGCCGAGCGGGCCATCGCCGAGCACGCCCCCGACGTCGTCTTCATCACCTCCCCCAACAACCCCACCGGCACCGCGGTCGAGGCCGGGACGGTCCTCGCGCTGTACGAGGCGGCCCAGGCCGCCAAGCCCTCGCTGGTCGTGGTGGACGAGGCCTACGTGGAGTTCAGCCACCGGGACTCGCTCCTCCCGCTGATCGAGGGCCGCCCGAACCTGGTGGTCTCCCGGACCATGTCCAAGGCCTTCGGCGCGGCCGGCCTGCGCCTGGGCTACCTGGCCGCGCACCCCGCCGTCGTCGACGCCGTACAGCTGGTGCGCCTGCCGTACCACCTGTCCGCCGTCACCCAGGCCACGGCCCTCGCCGCCCTGGAGCACACCGACACCCTGCTCGGCTACGTCGAGCAGCTCAAGGCCGAGCGGGACCGGCTGGTCGCCGAACTGCGCGCGATCGGCTGGGAGGTCACCGAATCCGACGCGAACTTCGTGCAGTTCGGCAGGTTCGAGGACTCCCACACCGCCTGGCAGCAGATCCTCGACCGGGGCGTCCTGGTCCGGGACAACGGCGTACCGGGCTGGCTGCGGGTCACCGCCGGCACCCCGGCCGAGAACGACGCGTTCCTGGAAGCGGTTCGCGCACTGAAGAAGGAGCAGCAGGCATGAGCCGCATCGGACGGGTGGAGCGCACCACCAAGGAGACCTCGGTCCTGGTCGAGATAGACCTCGACGGCACCGGCAAGGTCGACGTGTCGACCGGCGTCGGCTTCTACGACCACATGCTCGACCAGCTCGGCCGCCACGGTCTCTTCGACCTCACCGTCAAGACCGACGGCGACCTGCACATCGACTCCCACCACACCATCGAGGACACCGCCCTCGCGCTCGGCGCCGCCTTCAAGCAGGCGCTCGGCGACAAGGTCGGCATCTACCGCTTCGGCAACTGCACCGTGCCGCTGGACGAGTCCCTCGCCCAGGTCACCGTCGACCTCTCCGGCCGCCCCTACCTCGTGCACACCGAGCCCGAGAAGATGGCGCCGATGATCGGCGAGTACGACACCACGATGACCCGGCACATCTTCGAGTCCTTCGTGGCCCAGGCGCAGATCGCCCTGCACGTGCACGTCCCGTACGGCCGCAACGCGCACCACATCGTGGAGTGCCAGTTCAAGGCCCTGGCCCGGGCGCTGCGCTACGCCAGCGAGCGTGACCCGCGCGCGGCCGGCATCCTTCCCTCGACGAAGGGCGCCCTGTAGCCGTGACCGGCCTCTCCACCATCCTGATCGTCGTCGGCCTCTTCCTGGCCGGCGGCGTCTACTCCTTCCAGAAGCAGCAGATGCCGAAGTCGGTGGTCGTGCTGCTCGCCCTCGGCTCCGCGATGTGCCTGACCGCCGGAGTCCTGCGAATCCAAGGAATCTGGGCATGAGCGCAGCCAGCCCCACCAAGAAGGTCGTGGTCTTCGACTACGGCTTCGGCAACGTCCGCTCCGCCGAACGCGCTCTGGCGCGGGTCGGCGCGGACGTCGAGATCACCCGCGACTACGACAAGGCGATGGACGCCGACGGCCTCCTCGTCCCCGGCGTCGGCGCCTTCTCCGCCTGTATGCAGGGCCTCAAGGCGGCCCGCGGCGACTGGATCATCGGCCGCCGGCTCTCCGGCGGACGCCCCGTCATGGGCATCTGCGTCGGCATGCAGATCCTCTTCGAACGCGGCATCGAGCACGGCGTGGAGACCGAGGGCCTGGACGAGTGGCCCGGTACCGTCGAGCCGCTGAAGGCCCCGATCGTTCCGCACATGGGCTGGAACACCGTCGAGGCCCCGGCCGACAGCCAGGCCTTCGCCGGCCTGGACGCCGACGCCCGGTTCTACTTCGTGCACTCCTACGCGGTGCGCGAGTGGAGCCTGGAGGTCACCAACCCGGCGATCCGCGCCCCCAAGGTCACCTGGGCCACCCACGGGGAGCCGTTCGTCGCGGCCGTCGAGAACGCGGCGCTGTGGGCCACCCAGTTCCACCCCGAGAAGTCCGGTGACGCCGGCGCCCAGCTCCTCACCAACTGGATCGAGACCCTCTGATGCCGAACACGCTCGAACTCCTGCCCGCGGTGGACGTCCGCGACGGCCAGGCGGTCCGGCTCGTCCACGGCGAGTCCGGTACGGAGACCTCGTACGGCTCCCCGCTGGAGGCCGCCCTCGCCTGGCAGGCCGCCGGCGCCGAATGGCTTCACCTGGTCGACCTGGACGCCGCCTTCGGCACCGGTGACAACCGCGACCTGGTCGCCGGGATCACCCGCGCGATGGACATCAAGGTGGAGCTCTCCGGCGGCATCCGCGACGACGCCTCCCTGGCCAAGGCCCTGGCCACCGGCTGCACCCGGGTCAACCTGGGCACCGCCGCCCTGGAGACCCCCGAGTGGGTCGCCAAGGTCATCGCCGAGCACGGCGACAAGATCGCCGTGGGCCTCGATGTCGTCGGCACCACCCTCAAGGGCCGCGGCTGGACCAGCGAGGGTGGGGACCTGTACGAGACCCTGGCCCGGCTGGACTCCGAGGGCTGTGCCCGGTACGTGGTCACCGACATCGGCAAGGACGGCACGCTGACCGGCCCCAACCTGGAGCTGCTGCGGAACGTCTGCGCCGCCACCGACCGGCCGGTCGTCGCCTCGGGCGGCGTCTCCTCCCTGGACGACCTGCGGGCCCTGTCCGGCCTGGTCGGCGAGGGCGTCGAGGGCGCGATCGTCGGCAAGGCGCTGTACGCCAAGGCCTTCACCCTGCAGGAGGCGCTGGCGGTGGTCTCGGCATGAGCACCCCCGACGGCACCCCCGACGGCTCCGCCGACGTACGGCGGATCTCCTCCGGCGGCCCGTACGAGGACGTCATCGGCTACTCGCGCGCCGTGCAGCTCTCCAACGGCCTGGTCCTGGTCTCCGGCTGCACCGCGGGCGACGCGGGCGGCCCGTACGACCAGACGGTCACGGCCTTCGGCGTCGCCTTCAAGGCGCTGGAGCAGGCCGGGCTCGGCCCGGAGCACGTGGTCCGCACCCGGATGTACCTCACGCACGCCCGGGACGTGGACGAGGTCGGCCGCGCCCACAAGGAACTGTTCGACGCGGTCCGGCCCGCCGCATCCATGATCATCGTCTCCGGCTTCGTCGACCCGAGCATGGTCGTCGAAGTCGAGGTCGAGGCGTACCGAGGAGCATCGTCATGACCCTGGCCGTACGGGTGATCCCCTGCCTGGACGTGGACAACGGCCGGGTGGTCAAGGGCGTCAACTTCCAGAACCTGCGCGATGCGGGCGACCCGGTGGAGATGGCCAAGCTGTACGACGCCGAGGGCGCCGACGAGCTGACCTTCCTCGACATCACGGCGTCCTCCGGGAACCGCGAGACCACCTACGACGTGGTGCGGCGCACCGCCGAGCAGGTCTTCATCCCGCTCACGGTGGGCGGCGGCGTCCGCACGCCGGAGGACGTGGACAAGCTGCTGCGGGCCGGCGCGGACAAGGTCGGCGTCAACACGGCGGCCATTGCCCGCCCGGAGCTCATCCGGGAGATCGCGGAGCGCTTCGGCCGGCAGGTGCTGGTGCTGTCCGTGGACGCGCGCCGTACGGCCGCCGGCACGTTCGAGGTCACCACGCACGGCGGGCGCAAGGGCACCGGCATCGACGCGGTCGAGTGGGCGCACCGGGCGGCGGAGCTGGGCGCGGGCGAGATCCTGCTCAACTCGATGGACGCGGACGGCACCAAGGACGGCTACGACGTGGAGATGATCGCGGCGGTCCGCAAGCACGTGACCGTCCCGGTGATCGCGTCCGGCGGGGCCGGCAAGCTCTCCGACTTCCCGCCGGCCATTGCCGCGGGCGCGGACGCGGTACTCGCCGCCTCCGTGTTCCACTTCGGCGACCTGCGCATCTCCCAGGTCAAGGACACCCTCCGCAAGGCAGGCCACCCGATCCGCTGACCGCCGCGCCCCGGCCGTGCCGGGCCGGTGCCCCACACGGGCTTCGCCCCGCCCCAGGCGCGCAGCGCTCCGGGCCGGCGCCGGCCAGGGCTTCGCCCCCTGCCCTTCGGGCGCGCAGCGCGCCCGGTCGCACGGCCGGGGCGATGCCCCGCGCGGGCTTCGCCCGGCGCCCCGTTTGCGGGGCTTCGCCCCGTACCCCCTGGCGCGCAGCGCCCGGCGGCGGTGCCCGGCGCCGCGTTCCGGGGGCTCCGCCCCTTGCCTTCGGGCGCGTAGCGCGCCCGGTCGCACGGCCGGGGCGCTACCCCGGGCCGGTGCCCCGCACGGGCTTCGCCCGGCGCCCTGGCGGGGCTTCGCCCCGTATCCCCTGGCGCGCCGCGCCCGGGGCCGGTGCCCGGCGCCGCGTTCCGGGGCACCGCCCCCTGCCCTTCGGGCGCGCAGCGGCCGGTTCCGGCGGCGGGCCGGAAGGGGTCCGGGGCGGAGCCACGGGTTCGGGAAGGGGCGGGGTGGGGACATGGCCCCGCGCAGCGGTGGGGTGTCCCGGCGGACCGGACAGTCAGATGCCCAGCTTCGCCGAGGTCAGCTCGGCAATCGCCTGCTTCTCCCCGTCCAGTTCGATCCGCGCCGCCGCCTGCCGCCCGAAGCAGAACAGCGTGAGCTCACCCGGCTCGCCGGTGACCGTCACCACCGGCACGCCCTTGCGGGCCACCGCCGTCCGCCCGTCCGGCCGCCGCAGCACCAGGCCCACCGGCGAGCGCCGGCCCGTGATCCGGGCCAGCTTCTCCAGCCGGGACCACAGCGCGTCCGAGAACACCGTGTCCAGCTCGCGCGGGGACCAGTCCGGCTGCGCCCGGCGGACGTCCTCCGCGTGGACGTAGAACTCCACCGCGTTCGCCGCCTCGTCGATCTGCTTCAGCGCGTACACCGACAGCTTCGGCGGCCCGGTCCGGATCAGCTGGATCAGTTCCTCGTACGGCTTGGCCGTGTACTCGGCCATCACCTTGTCCAGCCGCTCCTTCAGCACGCCCAGCAGCAGCCCGCCCGCCGCGTCCGGCCGCCGCTCCCGCACCACCACGTGCGCGGCCAGCTCCCGGCAGGTCCAGCCCTCGCACAGCGTGGGCGCCTCCGGGCCGGCCGCCTCCAACAAGTCCGCCAGCAGCAGACGTTCACGCTTCGCATGGGTCGACATGGGGCAAGCGTACGGCCGCGACCTGACAGATGCCCGCCCATCAGGCGGACAGCCTGCAGTACCGCGCACCGCCGCGCGGCACAATGGCCGTCATGAGTACCACCCCCCGCCCGAGCAACCTCGACCCCGCCATCGCCGCCCGCCTCAAGCGGTCCGCGGACGGCCTGGTGCCCGCCATCGCCCAGCAGTACGACACCGGTGAGGTGCTGATGCTCGGCTGGATGGACGACGAGGCCCTGCACCGCACCCTGACCACCGGCCGCTGCACCTACTGGTCCCGCAGCCGCCAGGAGTACTGGGTCAAGGGGGACACCTCCGGGCACTTCCAGCACGTGAAGTCCGTGGCGCTCGACTGCGACGCCGACACCGTCCTCGTCAAGGTCGACCAGGTCGGGGCCGCCTGCCACACGGGTGCCCGTACCTGCTTCGACGCCGACGTTCTGCCGCTCTCCCACAGGTAAGGTCCCAGGCCATGGATCTTGAGACGTTCCGCAAGCTCGCCAACGACCGCCGTGTCATTCCCGTCAGTCGCCGGCTGCTCGCCGACGGGGACACCCCGGTAGGCCTCTACCGGAAGCTGGCGGCCGAGCGGCCCGGCACCTTCCTGCTGGAGTCCGCCGAGAACGGCCGCTCATGGTCCCGCTACTCCTTCGTCGGGGTGCGGTCCGATGCCACCCTCACCGTCCGCGACGGCCAGGCGCACTGGATCGGCACCCCGCCGGTGGGCGTCCCGGTCGACGGAGACCCGCTCGAGGCGCTCCGCCGCACCGTCGACACCCTGCACACCCCCCGCGACCTCGCGGCCGGAATGCCGCCCTTCACCGGCGGCATGGTCGGCTACCTGGGCTACGACATCGTCCGCCGCCTGGAGCGCATCGGCGAGCACGGCACCGACGACCTGAAGCTGCCCGAGCTGACCATGCTGCTCACCTCCGACCTGGCGGTCCTCGACCACTGGGACGGCACGGTCCTGCTCATCGCCAACGCCATCAACCACAACGACCTGGACACCGGCGTGGACGAGGCCTACGCGGACGCGGTGGCCCGGCTCGACGCCATGGAGGCCGACCTCGGCCGCCCGGCCCCGTACGCCCCCACCCCGCTGCCCGTCTCCGAGCTGCCGGAGTTCTCGGCCCTGTGGGGCGGCGAGAAGTACCAGGCCGCCGTCGAGGACATCAAGGAGCGGATCCGGGCGGGCGAGGCCTTCCAGGTGGTGCCCTCGCAGCGGTTCGAGACCCCGTGCGAGGCCAGTGCCCTCGACGTCTACCGGGTGCTCCGGGCCACCAACCCCTCGCCGTACATGTACCTCTTCCGGTTCGAGAACGGCTTCGACGTGGTCGGGTCGAGCCCCGAGGCCCTGGTCAAGGTGGAGGACGGGCGGGCGATGGTCCACCCGATCGCCGGCACCCGGCACCGCGGTGCCACCCCGCAGGAGGACCACGACCTCGCCGAGGAGCTGCTCGCCGACCCCAAGGAGCGGGCCGAGCACCTGATGCTGGTCGACCTGGGCCGCAACGACCTCGGCCGGGTCTGCGAGCCCGGATCGGTCGAGGTGGTCGACTTCATGTCCATCGAGCGGTACTCGCACGTCATGCACATCGTCTCGACCGTCACCGGCCGGGTCGCCGAGGACAAGACCGCCTTCGACGTGCTGACCGCCTGTTTCCCGGCCGGCACCCTCTCCGGCGCGCCCAAGCCGCGCGCCATGCAGATCATCGAGGAGCTGGAGCCGGCCCGCCGCGGGCTGTACGGCGGCGCCGTCGGCTACCTCGACTTCGCCGGGGACTCCGACACCGCCATCGCCATCCGTACCGCCCTGCTGCGGGACGGCACCGCGTATGTGCAGGCCGGCGCGGGGGTGGTCGCCGATTCGGTGCCCGAACTCGAGGACAACGAGTGCCGCAACAAGGCCGCGGCGGTGCTCCGCGCGGTGGGAGCGGCCAACCGCCTCCACGGCTGAGGAGGCGGTAGGGGATAGTGGGGTACGTGAGCGCCGTACCCCAGCCCCGTACCGATGCCGAGTCCGCCGCCGAGGCAGCCGCCGAAGCCGCGGCGCGCGCCGGCCGCCGCAGTGTCGCGATCGCGCTGCTGTGCGGCGCGCTCGGTGCCACCGTCGTCCTGCTGGCCTCCGGCCGGATCTGGGCGCGCGGCACCACCGCCGTCGCCGACGGCTCCATGTCCCTGACCGCCGACGGCCGGGCGGTCACCGGCGTGCCGGCCGCCCTCGCCATCGTCGGGCTGGCCGCCCTGGTGGCCGTGTTCGCGGTGCGCGGCAAGGGCCGCCTGCTGGTGGCCGCGCTGCTGGCGCTGAGCGGCCTGGGTGCCGCGCTGGCCGCCCTGGCGGGTGCCTCGGACCGGGCCGCCCTGGACGCCGAGGCCGCGCGCACCACCGCCGACACGGCGGCCCGGGTGGGCGGCCTCACGTACACCGCCTGGCCCTATGTCACCGCCGTAGGCGCGGTCCTGATACTCCTCGCGGGGCTGCTGGCCCTGCGTTACGGGCGGAGCTGGCCGGCCATGGGCGGCCGGTACGAGCGGGAGGGCGGCCCCCGGCCCCGGAAGGCCGCAGGCCGGGGCGGAGCGGAGGCCGCGGCGCCGGACCGCCCGGAGGAGCTCTGGAAGGCCCTGGACCGCGGCGAGGACCCGACCGGCTGAATCCGGACCCGCTGACGCCCGGTTCCGCGGGGTGCGGGAGAATGATGTCCGAGCGTTCGACACAGCACGTTCGACAGAGCAACGAGGAGCTACTCATGGCGGGCAGCAGCCACGGACACACCCCGGCCGCCTGGACCGGTGTCACCATCGCCTTCATCGGTTTCTGCATCTCCGGCGCCTTCATGGTCCTGGCCAACCCGCTCGGGTTCTGGCTGGGCCTGGTGGTCGTCGCCATCGGCGGTGTCGTCGGCATGGCGATGCGCGCCGCGGGCATGGGCGGGAAGAAGCCGGAGCACGACGACCTGGCCAAGGTCATCGCCGCCAAGACCGCCAACGCCGCCTGACGGCGGGCGCTCCTGCGCGCTCCATCGCGACATCGCAGAAACCACTCAAGGCGCGGCCCGGTCGGGCTGCGCCTTTTGTCATGGGCGGAGACAATCAGCGCATGGACGCCGTGCACCCGCCCGAGCGGGTGAATCCCGTCGGCCCGCCCGGGCCCCCCGGCCCGCCGGGCCCGGCCGCCGGGCCCGCCCGGCGGCTGGCGGCGCCCGTGGCCTGTCTGGCCGTGGTCGTGGCGGCCTTCGCCTACGTCGGGTCGGTGGATCCCAATGAACCCGGCCACTATCCGGTCTGCCCGCTGCTGAGGGTGACCGGGGTGCTGTGCCCGGGCTGCGGCGGGCTGCGCAGTGCGCATGCCTTTGTGCACGGCGACCTGACGCTTGCCATGGGTGCGAATGCGCTCGCGGTGATCGGCTATCTCCTCTTCGCGGGCTACCTGGCGCTCTGGCTGAATCGCGCCTATCGGGGCCGGCCTGCCCCCCGCGTGGCCATGAAACCCCTGTATTGGTGGGCCCTGGGCAGCCTTGGACTGGCTTTTTCCATTGTCCGAAATCTGCCCTTCGGAGCATGGCTGGCGCCCTGATCCGCCCTGATCCCGCACATGAACCTTTGATTCCGCATGTCCGGGTGATGGGATGGCGTCAACCGCATGTCGGGCGCGAGGCCACCTGCGGATACCATTTGATTGCTGACCTTGAACGACATGAAACGACCGGAATCAGCCGACCGACCCGGAAGGGGGCCGCTCGCGTGAGTGTGCTCGACGAGATCATCGAAGGGGTCCGCGAAGACCTTGCCGAACGGCAGGCTCGCGTCAGCCTCGACGAGCTCAAGGAGCGCGCCGCCAAGGCGCCCCGGGCAAAGGACGGCGTCGCGGCCCTGCGCGGCGACGGCGTCAAGGTGATCTGTGAGGTCAAGCGCTCCAGCCCGTCCAAGGGTGCGCTGGCCGCGATCGCCGACCCGGCGGGGCTCGCTGCGGACTACGAGGCGGGCGGCGCAGCCGTCATCTCGGTCCTGACCGAGCAGCGCCGCTTCGGCGGCTCGCTGGCCGATCTGGAGGCCGTCCGTGCCCGGGTGGACATCCCGATCCTCCGCAAGGACTTCATCGTCACCGCGTACCAGCTCTGGGAGGCCCGCGCCTACGGCGCCGACCTCGCCCTGCTGATCGTCGCGGCCCTGGACCAGGAGGCCCTGGTCTCCCTGATCGAGCGGGCCGAGTCCATCGGCCTGACCCCGCTGGTCGAGGTCCACGACGAGGAAGAGGTCGAACGGGCCGTGGCGGCGGGCGCCCGGATCATCGGGGTCAACGCGCGCAACCTGAAGGACCTGAAGGTGGACCGCTCCACCTTCGAGCGGGTCGTGCCCGAGATCCCGGCGCACATCGTGAAGGTCGCCGAGTCCGGCATCCGCGGACCGCACGACCTGATCGCGTACGCCAACGAGGGTGCCGACGCCGTACTCGTCGGCGAGTCCCTGGTCACCGGCCGCGACCCCAAGGCCGCCGTCGCCGACCTGGTGGCCGCCGGCGCCCACCCCGCTCTGCGCCACGGCCGGAGCTGAACCAGCACGATGAAGTCACAGCCCGCCGCCCGCCCCCGCGCCACCCGGCGCCGTCCCGAGGGCACCGACCGCCCCGGGACGGCCGTCGGCGTGCGCGCGGCGGCGACGGCGGGACTGCCGGCCCGTGATCCGCACGCGTCCCTCGCCCGAGGCCGCAAGCCGCGCGGCTGCCGGGCGCCGGCCCGCCGAGTCCTCGGCCGCCGGGTGCGCTACGTGATCGGCTCCGAGCCGGGACAGGTCAACGGCATGCGATGGCACGCCGGAGGCGCGTCGTAGCGCAGCCACGGAGCGGTACGCGGGGCGTACCGTCCTGGTGAGGCACTCTGCCTGCCGCCGGAGCCGATCGGACCGCGCCGCAGGCTGCTCCGCCCGTGCCGTACGCCCCCTTTCCGGGGCCTTTCGTCGCACGGGCCGACGGCGCAATACGTTGTCATCAACCGTCGCTTCCGTAGGAGTTCTGGCCATGTCCAGCGAGCAGTTCTTCATTCCCGACCCGGAGGGTCGCGTCCCCAACGCCGAGGGCTATTTCGGCGACTTCGGCGGCAAGTTCATCCCGGAGGCGCTGGTCGCCGCCGTGGACGAGGTCGCGGTCGAGTACGAGAAGGCCAAGGGCGACCCGGCCTTCGCGGCCGAGCTCAACGACCTGCTCGTCAACTACACCGGCCGGCCCAGTGCCCTCACCGAGGTGCCCCGGTTCGCCGAGCACGCGGGCGGCGCCCGGATCTTCCTCAAGCGCGAGGACCTGAACCACACCGGCTCCCACAAGATCAACAACGTGCTGGGCCAGGCCCTGCTCACCAAGCGGATGGGCAAGAGCCGGGTCATCGCCGAGACCGGCGCCGGCCAGCACGGCGTGGCCACGGCCACCGCCTGCGCCCTGTTCGGCCTCGACTGCACCATCTACATGGGCGAGATCGACACCCAGCGGCAGGCCCTGAACGTGGCCCGCATGCGGATGCTCGGTGCCGAGGTCATCGCGGTGAAGTCCGGCTCCCGGACCCTGAAGGACGCCATCAACGAGGCGTTCCGCGACTGGGTCGCCAATGTGGACGAGACCCACTACCTCTTCGGCACGGTCGCCGGCCCGCACCCCTTCCCGGCCATGGTCCGCGACTTCCACCGGGTGATCGGCGTCGAGGCCCGCCGCCAGATCCTGGAGCGCGCCGGCCGCCTCCCCGACGCGGTCGCGGCCTGCGTCGGCGGCGGCTCCAACGCCATCGGCCTGTTCCACGCCTTCATCCCCGACACCGGGGTCCGCCTGGTCGGCTTCGAGCCCGCCGGGCACGGCGTCGAGACCGGCGAGCACGCGGCCACCCTGACCGCGGGCGAGCCCGGCATCCTGCACGGCTCCCGCTCCTACGTCCTGCAGGACGAGGAGGGCCAGATCACCGAGCCGTACTCGATCTCGGCCGGTCTGGACTACCCGGGCATCGGCCCGGAGCACTCCTACCTGAAGGACAGCGGTCGAGGCGAGTACCGCGCCGTCACCGACGACGCCGCCATGCAGGCGCTGCGGCTGCTCTCCCGCACCGAGGGCATCATCCCGGCCATCGAGTCGGCACACGCCCTCGCGGGCGCCGTTGAGCTGGGCAAGGAGCTGGGCAAGGACGGCCTGCTGGTCGTCAACCTCTCCGGCCGCGGTGACAAGGACATGGACACGGCCGCCCGCTACTTCGGGCTGTACGACGGAGACGCCGCCGAGGGGGAGTCGAAGTGAGCACAGGCAACATCCAGCTGCTGGGCGACACCCTCGCCAAGGCCAAGGCCGAGAACCGGGCGGCCCTGGTCGCCTACCTCCCGGCCGGGTTCCCCACCGTCGACGGCGGCATCGAGGCGGTCAAGGCCGTCCTGGCCGGCGGCGCGGACATCGTCGAGGTCGGCCTGCCGCACTCGGACCCGGTCCTGGACGGCCCGGTCATCCAGACCGCGGACGACATCGCGCTGCGCGGCGGCGTGAAGATCGCCGACGTGCTGCGCACCGTCCGCGAGGCGCATGCCGCGACCGGTGCGCCGGTGCTGGTCATGACGTACTGGAACCCCATCGACCGCTACGGCGTCGAGCGGTTCACCGAGGAGCTCGCGGCGGCCGGCGGGGCCGGCTGCATCCTGCCCGACCTGCCGGTCCAGGAGTCCGCGCTGTGGCGTGAGCACGCCGACAAGCACGGTCTGGCCACCGTCTTCGTGGTCGCCCCCTCCAGCAAGGACGAGCGGCTCGCCACCATCACGGCGGCCGGCAGCGGCTTCGTCTACGCGGCCTCGCTGATGGGCGTCACCGGTACCCGGGAGTCGGTCGGCAACCAGGCCCAGGAGCTGGTCGAGCGCACCCGCCGCACCACTGACCTCCCTGTCTGCGTGGGCCTCGGCGTCTCCAACCCGGAGCAGGCCCGCGAGGTGGCCGCCTTCGCCGACGGTGTGATCGTCGGCTCGGCCTTCGTGAAGAAGCTGCTGGACGCCCCGGACCTGGCGGCCGGCCTGGCCGCCGTCCGCACGCTGGCGGGCGAACTCGCGGAAGGTGCGCGCAGGAGCTGACGCACGCGTGTTCCCGGTGGGGGGTTCTGTAGCCCGATCGGGTGGAAGTGGGAGCGGGGAGGCACTGGCGTGCCTCCCCGCTTCGTTTGGCGGGACGTGAGCGAGAAGAACGACGGTGCGAACCGCGATGCGAAACGATCGGCCCGCGAGCGGCTCCAAGCCGAACGGGACCGGCAGAAGACCCGGGACAAGCGCCGGCGGACCATCCTGGTCGCCGCCGCGGTGGCCGGCGTGCTCGGCCTGGCGGCCGTCGTCGGGGTGATCGCCGCCAATGCCGGCAAGGACACCGATGCCACGGCGGGCCCGGTCAGCGCCCCCTCCGGGGCCACCGGGAAGGACGCGCTCGCGATCCAGACCGGCAAGAGCGGAGCCCCGTCCACCCTCACGGTGTGGGAGGACTTCCGCTGCCCGGCCTGCAAGTCCTTCGAGGACGCCTACCGCACGGTCATCCACGACCTGGAGGCCAAGGGGCAGCTCAAGGTGGAGTACCACCTGGTCACCCTGATCGACAACAGGATGGGCGGCAGCGGCTCCCTCAAGGCGGCCAATGCGGCGGCCTGCGCCCAGGACGCCGGCAAGTTCTCCCCGTACCACGACCTCCTCTTCGCGAACCAGCCGGAGGAGGTGGACGACGCCTTCGGCAAGAACGCGAAGCTGCTGGAGCTGGCGGGCAGCGTGGAGGGGCTGGACACCCCCGAGTTCCGCCGCTGTGTGGAGGACGGCACCCACAACGCCTGGGTGGGCAAGTCGTACGAGGCCTTCCGCGCCGGCACCTTCCGGGGCACCCCGACCGTGCTGCTGAACGGCAAGGACATCTTCGCCGACCAGGCCAACCCGCTGACCCCGCAGAAGCTGAAGGAACAGGTCGAGGCCGCGGCCAAGGGCAAGGCGACCGCGACGCCCGCAGCCGGGGCCGGGGTCAAGGAGGGCGCGAGGGCCGGGGCTGGGCAGGGCGCAAAGGACTGACTCCGGCCGGGCCGCCGTGCGACGGTTTGGTTTCGCTTGCCGGGCGGGTTGCGGTGCAGCCAGCCCGGCAGGGTAGCGTCAGTCCTGCCATGGACTTTGCATACATCCCCAGCCCGTCGACCGGCGTGATCGAACTCGGACCGATCCCGCTGCGCGGCTATGCGTTCTGCATCATCATCGGCGTCTTCCTCGCCGTCTGGATCGGCAACAAGCGCTGGATCGCGCGCGGCGGCAAGCCGGGCACGGTGGCCGACATCGCCGTCTGGGCCGTGCCGTTCGGCCTGGTCGGCGGTCGGCTCTACCACGTGATCACCGACTACCAGCTCTACTTCGGCGAAGACAAGAACTGGGTCGACGCCTTCAAGATCTGGGAGGGCGGCCTCGGCATCTGGGGGGCGATCGCGCTGGGCGCGGTCGGCGCCTGGATCGGCTGCCGGCGCCGCGGCATCCCGCTGCCCGCCTGGGCCGATGCGCTGGCTCCGGGCATCGCCCTGGCCCAGGCCTGCGGTCGCTGGGGCAACTGGTTCAACCAGGAGCTCTACGGCAAGGCCACCGATGTGCCGTGGGCGCTGGAGATCAGCGAGGGCCCGAACCGGATGGCGGGCACCTACCACCCGACCTTCCTCTACGAGTCGCTGTGGTGCATCGGCGTCGCCCTGCTGGTGATCTGGGCCGACCGGCGCTTCACGCTGGGCCACGGACGGGTCTTCGCCCTGTACGTCGCGGCGTACTGCGTAGGACGCGGCTGGATCGAGTACCTGCGGGTGGACGACGCCCACCACGTACTCGGCCTGCGCCTGAACGTCTGGACCTCGATCCTGGTCTTCGTGCTGGCGGTGACGTACTTCGTCCTCTCGGCGAAGCTGCGGCCGGGCCGCGAGTCCGTGGTCGAACCGGACCGCACCCCGGCGAAGCAGGTGGAGCCGACCGAGCCGGCCGAGCCTGCTGAGCCTGCGGACCAGAAGCCGGGTGAGCCCGCCGGGGACGAGCCGGCCGACGCCACGTCCCCCTTCGCCAGGCCGGCGGATGCCAAGTCCCCCTTCGCCAAGCCGACCGCGGACGCGGAGCCCGCGGGCGACGAAGCCGCCCAGGCCAAGAAGGGCTGACCCGGATTTCCGGAAGGGGGCGCCGCACACCGCGGCGCCCCCTTCGGCGTTCCTACGGAGGGGCGGGGCGGCTGGACAGGGTGAGGATGCGCTCGGCGACCGCCAGGACGGCCGGGTCGACGAACCTGCCGTCGGGAAGGGCCACCGCGCCCGGGGTACGACGGGCCGCGCCGGCGATCTCGCGGGCCGCGGTCACCTCCTCCGGGGTCGGCAGGTACGCCCGCTCGATCACCGGAAGCTGCCGCGGATGGATCGCCGCCCGGCCCAGAAAGCCCAGGGCCCGGCCATGGGCGCAGGAGGCGGCCAGGGCGTCCAGGTCCCGGATGTCCGGGAAGACCGACTGGGCGGGCGGCGCCAGGCCGGCCGCCCTGGCCGCCACCACCACCCGGGAGCGCGGCCAGTCCAGGCCCCGCTCGGCCGTGACGCCCAGGTCCGCCCGCAGGTCCGCCTCGCCCAGCGCCAGGCCGTGCAGGGAGGGGTGCGCGCGGGCGATCTCGTACGCGCGCTCCACCCCCAGCGCGGACTCCAGCAGCGCGTACAGCGCCACCCCGCCGGTCCGGTCCGCCACCCGGACGATCTGCTCGGGGGAGGTCACCTTGGGCAGCCGGAGGCCCGCGAGGCCGTGCAGCCCGGTCAGGGCCCTGAGGTCGGCGCCCGCCCACGGCGAACCCAGCGCATTGACGCGGACGTGCACCGGCACCGGCGGGCGGGCCGTCAGCAGCTCCGCCGTGGCCGCGCGGGCGTACTCCTTGCGGGAGGCCGGCACCGCGTCCTCCAGGTCCACGATGACCGCGTCGGCCCCGGCGGCCAGTGCCTTGGTCACCACCTCGGGGCGGTCACCCGGTACGTACAGCCAGGTCAGGATCACAGCGAGCCCTCCTCCCGGAGCCGGGCGACCTCTGCCGGGGACAGGCCGAGCTCGGCGAGGACCGCGTCCGTGTCCGCGCCGTGCGGGCGGCCCGCCCAGCGGATCCCCCCGGGCGTACCGGACAGCCGGAACAGCACGTTCTGCATGCGCAGCGGTCCCAGCTCCGGGTCGTCCACCTCGGTCACCGTGTCCAGGGCGGCGAACTGCGGGTCGGCCATGACGTCCCGGACGTCGTAGACCGGGGCCACCGCCGCCTGCGCCTCCTCGAAGGCCGCCACCACCTCCTCCGCCTTGTGCCGGCCGATCCACGACCCGACCGCCTCGTCGAGGACGGCCGTGTGGGCCGCCCGCCCGGCGCCCGAATCGAACCAGGGCTCGGCGCACAGCTCCGGCCGGCCCACCAGCCGTATCACCCGCTCGGCCACCGACCGCGCGGAGGCGGACACGGCCAGCCAGCGGCCGTCCGCACTGCGGTAGGTGTTGCGGGGGGCGTTGTTCGCCGAGCGGTTGCCGGTCCGCGGCTGTACGTAGCCGAGCTGGTCGTACCAGAGCGGCTGCGGCCCCAGCACGGTCAGGATCGGCTCGATGATGGCGAGGTCCACGACCTGCCCGCGGCCGGTCCGGTCGCGGCCGGCCAGCGCGGTCATCACGGCGTACGCGGCGGTCAGCGCGGCGACCGAGTCGGCGAGGCCGAACGGCGGGAGGGTCGGGGGTGCGTCCGGTTCCCCGGTGATGGCGGCGAAGCCGCTCATCGCCTCCGCGAGGGTGCCGAAGCCGGGCCGGCGGGCGTACGGCCCGGTCTGCCCGAAGCCGGTGACCCGGGTGAGAACGAGCCGCGGGTTGGCCGCGCTCAGCTCCGGCCAGCCCAGGTTCCACCGCTCCAGGGTTCCCGGGCGGAAGTTCTCGATCACCACGTCCGCGGTGGCGGCGAGCCGGAGCAGGGTGGCCTGCCCGCCCGGGGTGGACAGGTCGAGGGTCATCGTCCGTTTGTTCCGGCCGAGCAGCTTCCACCACAGGCCCACGCCGTCCTTGGCGGGGCCGTGGCCCCGGGACGGATCCGGACGCTCCGGATGCTCGATCTTGATCACCTCGGCGCCGAAGTCACCGAGCAGGGTGGCGGCCAGCGGGCCGGCGAAGAGCGTGGCCAGGTCGAGCACCCGGAGCCCGTCCAGCGGCCCGCCCGCCGTAGCCGTGCCTGTCTGGGGGGCGGTGGTCATGCCGGGCTGCCCGGCTCCGCGAAGGCCGCCTCGATCTCGGCGCGGTCCGGCATCGAGTCCTGCGCGCCGGGCCGCTGCACCGACAGCGCCGCCGCCGCCGAGGCCCAGGCCAGCGCCGTACGCATCGGCCGGCCCTCGCCGACGGCCACCGCCAGGGCGCCCACGAAGGTGTCCCCGGCGGCGGTGCTGTCCACCGCCCGCACCCGGGGCGCCGGCACCAGGAACGGGTCCTGGCCGCGCGCCGCGTAGAGGGAGCCGGCGGCCCCGAGGGTGATCACCACCCTGGGCACCTGCTGGAGCAGGGCCTCGGCCGCCTGCTGCGGGTCGGTGAGCCCGGTGAGGGCGGCGGCCTCGTGCTCGTTGGGGACCAGCAGGTCGGTGGCGGCGAGCAGCCGGTCGGGGAGCGGCTGCGCGGGCGCGGGGGTCAGGATGGTCCGTACGCCGTTCGAGCGGGCGACCTGGGCGCCGGCGAGCACCGCTGCCATGGGCAGTTCCAGCTGGAGCAGGAGGGCGCCGGCGGCGGCGATCCGGGCCTCGTCGCCCGCTTCGAGCCCGGTCACCCGGCCGTTGGCGCCCGGGATCACGATGATGGAGTTGCCGCCCTCGTCGTCGACGGTGATGTGGGCGGTGCCGCTGGCCCCCTCGACGGTGCGCAGGCCCTCGGTGCCGACCCCGGCCTCGCGGAGCGCGGTCCGCAGCCGGACCCCGAACTCGTCCGTGCCGACCGCCCCGATCATCGTCACCTCCCCGCCGCTGCGGGCGGCGGCGACGGCCTGGTTGGCCCCCTTGCCGCCGGGAAGGGTACGGAACGCGCGGCCGGTCACGGTCTCGCCGAGCCGGGGGGCCTTGGGGACGTAGGCGACGAGGTCCATGTTGGTACTGCCGAGTACGGCGATGGCCGTCATGGGCGGACTGCTTCCTGTGCGGTGAGGTGGGCGAGGGTGTCGAAGCCGATGCCGTCGAAGCCGGGCACGGTGGTGGCCAGCCGGTTCTTCAAGGGCGCGGTCCAGTGGTGCGGGATCCGGTCCGCGGCGCCGGCCAGCAGGCCGGCGATGCTGCCGGCGGTGGCGCCGTTGGAATCGGTGTCCCAGCCTCCGGACACGGCACGGCAGACGGAGCGGGAGAAGTCCCCGTCGGCGTGGGT
The DNA here is from genome assembly GCF_008642295.1 of Streptomyces venezuelae. Taxonomy (GTDB): domain Bacteria; phylum Actinomycetota; class Actinomycetes; order Streptomycetales; family Streptomycetaceae; genus Streptomyces; species Streptomyces venezuelae_C. The sequence continues at coordinate 5,546,433 of NZ_CP029190.1, forward strand.
GAGGGCGGCGGCGATCAGGGCGGTGTTGGGTACGGCGTGCACCCAGTGGTAGTGGCCGTACCGGAGGTGCAGGTGGTCCACGACCCGGTCGAAGTCGGCGTGCCGGCCGGCCGCGTCGATGCCGTCGCGGACGGCTTCGGCGAGCCGGGACCGGGGTGGTACGACGGCCAGCCCGGCCCGCAGCGCGGCATGTACGTCAACGCCGCCGCCGCCGCCACCGCCACCGCCGCCACCGCCACCGCCGGGGCCGGCGCCGCCGGCCGCCACGGCGATCGCGGCGGCGGCGAACCGGGCCGCGTGCACCCCATTGGCGGTGTGGGTGAGGACGGCGTCCCGGGATGCCTGTCCGGCCGCGCGGGCGGGCTCGCCGGGGTTGGTCCAGCCGTGCATGTCGGCGCGGATGAGTGCGCCGATCCACTCGCGGTAGGGGTTGCGGTGGCGGGCGGTGAGCGGAGGCTCCAGGCCGAGCAGCAGGTTGCGCAGGGCGACCCGCTCGGCGGTGAAGGTCCGGCCGGCCGGGAGCTCGTCCAGCCAGAGGCGGGCGACGTCGGCGGTGGTGAAGCCCTTGCCGTGGCGCTGGAGCAGCAGCAGGTTGAGGAGGGGGTAGTTGAGGTCGTCGTCCTCGGGGGTGCCGTCGATGTTCTCGGCGAGGGAGGTGGCGGCGGACCGGCGGTTCCAGGGATGGGCGGCGAGCAGTTCGGGGGGCACCCCGCGGGCGGTGAACCAGGTGCGGAGCGGCCAGTTGCCGGTGGCGCGGCCGAGGGCGCGAATGCCATGGAGGGGCAGCTTCTCGACGGGCTTGCCCAACACACACCCCACGGCCCGCCCCACCCACCCGGCCTCGATCCGCCGTACGAACTCCCCAGCACTGCCCGGGTCTGCGCCATGGTTCCGGGGCCCGGCGACGGCGGAGTCGGCGGCCGGGCCGGCCTCCGGGGCTGCGCCCGGGCCCCGCGGCGCGGCCGTGGCCGAGCCGGCGACCGGCCGGCTTGCGCCCGGACCGGTCTCCGGGCTTGCGCCCGGACCGGTCTCCGCGGCTGCGCTCGTGTCCGGGCCTGCCGCTGCATCCTGGTCCCGGGGTACGGCGGCGGAGCCCGTGGCGGGGAGGGCTGCCAGTTCGTCCAGGAGGTGTTCCGCCAGGGCGCGGAGAGCCGGCGGGGCCGGGGCGGGGGAGGCGCCGGCGCGGGTGGGGGCCGGCCGGCCGCCCGCCGCGAGCCAGGCGCGGAGCTGCGGGCCCGGGTCCCGGCCGTCCTCGGCGGCCTGCCGCAGCTCGTGCCCGACCAGGTCCTCGGGCTGCACCCAGGTGAGCCGGACGGGTGCGGCCGGGCCCGTCACCGCGGCCCCGCGATCGCCGAGAACGCGGCCTCGTGCAGCCGGCGCCGTGCCAGGTCGCGGGCGAAGACCTCGCGGGCCACCTCCGCCAGCGCGGCCGGCGGACCGTACAAGTCGAGTCGGCTGGCCTCGGCCACCCGCTCCGACCAGGCCGGCGGGACGACGGACCCGCCGCCCAGCGCACCGGCGATCGCGCCCGCCATCGTCGCCGTCGAGTCGCAGTCCCGGCCGTAGTTGACCGCCCCTAGGACCGCCGCCGGGTAGTCCCCGTCGGCGATCAGCAGCATCCCCAGCGCGATGGGCAGTTCCTCGATCGAGTGGAGCCGGGACGGCCGGCGCGCGCCCAGCGACGGCGCGCGGTAGTCCGGCCCGACCGAGTCGTACGGTGCGACCGCCGCTCGCAGCGGTCCGAGCGCCGGTTCGTACTCCCGGTGCCCGGAGGCCGCTTCGGCCACCGCCGCGATCGCCTCCCGGGTGCCGTCCTTCGCCAGGGACAGCGCGGTGTCCACGACCGAGGCGGCGGACGCCCCCGGAGCGCAGGCCGCCGCGACCGCCGCCGCGAAGACCCCGGCGGCCTCCCGCCCGTAACTGGACTGATGTGCCCCGGCGATGTCCACCGCCTCCGCGTACGCCGCCGCCGGATTCCCCGCGTTGACGATTCCGACCGGCGCCATGTACATGGCCGCACCACAGTTGACGATGTTGCCGTTGCCGGCCTCGCGCGGGTCCGCATGGGCGTAGTGGATGCGGGTGACGATCCACTTCTCGGCCAGGAAGATCCGGTGCAGCGGAAGGGCCTCCGCCTCCAGCTCCGGGATCCAGCGCGGGTTCGAGATCAGGTCCGGGACCAGGTGGTCGGCGATCGCGTGCGCATCGAGGTGGTCCCGGACCTGTTCGTAGACCCGTACCAGGGCGTGGGTCATCAGGGTGTCATCGGTGACGTGTCCGTCGCCCTTGTGGTACGGCGCTAGGGGCCGGGCGGTGCGCCAGTTCTCGTACCAGGGGCCGACGATGCCGTGGACCCGGCCGCCGTGCCGTTCCGTGATCTGCTCCGGGGACCAGCCTTCCACCGGCCCGCCGAGCGCATCACCGACGGCCGCGCCGACGAGGCAGCCGGCCGCGCGCTCCTCCAGGGTGGGCGGCGCCGCCGCCGAGGCCGCGCCGTCCGCGCTCTTGGTCGTCTCGGTCGTCTCGGTCGTCATGTCCGCATGATTCCTTGTCCTTCGGGTGCCTTGGGGGACGTCAGCTCGGTGCCGGCGAGCAGCGCGGCGAGTTCGACGAGGTCGGTGCCGGCCAGCCGGGGCAGCGCGCAGCCGGACAGGGTGCGGCAGGCCCGGCGCCAGGCGGTGGGGATGGCCGCGGCGCCGCCGAGCGCGCCGGTCAGGGCGCCGGCCAGGGCCGGGGCGGAGTCCGCGACCCGGGACAGGCAGGCGGCGGCGGGCACCGCCTCGGTGACCCGGCCGCGGGCGGCGGTGGCCAGGGCGAGGGCCACGGGCACGGTCTCGGCGGCGGCGATGCCATAGCTGTAGACGTGGTCGACGATCTCGTGTTCCAGGGTGGGGACGAGCCCGAAGGCGCCTTCGGTGGCCGTCCGGGCGAGGGTGACGGCGTGCCGGGCGTTGCGGCCGATCTCGGTGGCGCCGGGCAGCCGGGCGAGGGCCTCCTCGACCGCCGTGTCGACGTCCGCCCCGCCGAGCGCGGCGGCGACGGCCGCGGCCATGGCGCGGGCGCCGTGCACACCGTCGCCGTCCTGGGTGTAGCGGGCGTCGAACTCGGCGAGGTCCGCGGCGGCTTGGGGGGAGCCGGGGTGGACGACGGCGAGGACCGCGGCGCGGACGCAGGCGGCGTCGTCGAAGTAGTGCGGATTGTCGTGGCCGGTGGCGGGCGGGCGCAGGCCGGCGGCGAGGTTCCCGAGACCGGCGCGTACGGAGATCCGGGCGCGGAGGGGGAGCACGGCGGACTCGACCTCGGGGGCGCGTTCGGCGGCGGCGGCGATCTCGCTGGCCAGGGCGTTCCAGGCCAGGTCGATGGCGGCCCGCATCCGGCGGGACCGGGACAGGTCGCTGAGCAGCACGCCGGCGGCGGTGAGCACGGACTCGGCGGCGAAGGCGGCCCATTCGGCGTCGTCGGACGGGCCGAGGCGGAGGGGTTCGGGGGGCTGGTTGAGGGCGATGGGGACGGGGAGGGTGGTGGTGGCGTTCTGCTCGGCGAAGGTGTCGAGCTCGCGGGTGAGCCGACGGGTCCACTCGGGCATCCGGCTGGCGCGGTGCCGGGCGGCGGGCCAGCCGGCGGCATCCCCGGCGGCGAGCCCGAGCAACAGCCCCTCGATCCGCCGGGCGTTGGCCTCCGGCGGCCCGCTGCGCTGCGGCCCGGCCGTGCGGCTGCGCGCCGGGGGCGGACCCCCGGCTGCCAACGTGGTTTCCGCCGGGGCGGCCCCGGCCTGCGGCCGGCTGGCGTCCGGGCAGCTGGGGGTGGGCCCGGCCGAGGCGGAGGCGGCGCGGGGCGCTTCCGCCGGGGGCCGGGCCCCCGGGGCAGGCTCCCCGCGCCCTGGCTCCGCCGAGCCGCTGCGCGCCCGAGCCGGGGCCGGGGGTGGCCCCCCGGCCGCCCCGGCGGGCCCCGCCGAGCCGCTGCGCTCCGGCGCGGCCTGCGGCCGGCCGGCGGCCAGGCAGCCGGCGGCGGCCGGCTCCCCGGGCGCCCGGCCGGTGCCGGCTGCTTCGGCTGTGGCGGGGCCCCGCCACGCCGCCCGCGCCGGGGCCGTGGCCGGGGGTGGTCCCCCGGCCACGGCCCCGGCCTGCGGCCGGCTGGCGTCCGGGCGGCTGGGGCTGGGCCCCGCCGGTGCGGTAGCGGCGAGGGGCGGCTCCGCCGGGAGCTGGGGCTCCGTGGCCGGGGGTGGCCCCGCGGGCGCCTCGGTCGCCTCGGCCGAGGCGCTGCGCGCCCGGGCCGGGGGCGGCAGCGGGCCGGCGACCCGCTGGGCACCCGGGCCCCCTTCCCCGGCGGGGGCGTGGGCGGCTGCCACGACCCCGGCGTCCGGAGCCGGTGGCCGGCCTGGGCCGGTGTGGGGCGGCGCAGCCGGGAGGCCGGTCCCGGCACTCGGGGGTGCCGTCCCAAGGGTCCCGGTCCCGGGGGCCGCGTACGGCGTCGCAGGCCCGCCGGGGGCGGGGCCGGGCGGGGCTGCCGGGCCCTCGGGGCCGGAACTCGGGGGTGCCGTCCCAAGGCTCCCGGTCCCGGGGGACGCGTACGGCGTCGCAGGCCCGCCGGGGGCGGGGCTCGGCGGGGGCGTTTGCGGGCCCCCGGTTCCGGAGGTCGTATGCGGAGCAGCCGGGTCCGTGCGGGCGGTCATCCGCGGGGCTCGCTTTCCGGGGTGAGGAGGTCCGCGATGTCCAGTACGTGGTAGCCGCGCATCGAGGGCAGGCAGCTGCCGCGGACCGGGCCGACGGCCGAGGACCAGTCGGCGGGGATGGCGGCGCTGCCGGACAGGGCGCCGGCCAGGGCCCCGGCCACCGCCGCCGTGGTGTCGGCGTCGCGGCCCATGTTGACCGCGGTCAGCACGGAGGACCGGAACTCGCCGCCCGACGCGGCAAACGCGCCGAAGGCGAGGCCGACCGCCTCCGGGGCCAGGTCGGTCCAGGGGTAGCCGCCGATCACCACCGCCGAGCGCACCGCTCGCTCCCCCCGCGGGGCCGCCGTCACCGCCCGCCGCAGCGACCGCGCCGTCCAGGAGTCCGAGGGGATCACGGACAGGGCGGCGGAGACCACCGAGGCGGGGGAGCCGCCGGCCATCGCCGCCGCGACCCCCGCCGCGACCGCCTGGCCGCCGTAGATGCCCTCGCCGTCGTGGCTGACCGTGCCGTCGATGGCGACCAGCCGCGCCGCCTCCGCCGGGCGGCCCGCCGCGAAGACTCCGAAGGGGGCCGCCCGCATCGCCAGGCCGTCCGACCAGGCGTGCCGGTGCTGGGCCGAGATGGGGGCCGCCAGCCCCCGCCGCAGGTTCTCCAGGGTGCCGCGCTCCGAGAAGCCGGCGCCCCGGAACGGGCCCTCGTCCAGGTCGGCGATCCAGTGGTGCCAGGCCCGTTCGACATGGGAGACCGTCAGGGCGGAGCCGTGCCGGGCCAGGAGCAGGCCCGAGAAGATGGCGTACTCCGTGTCGTCCGTGCCGGCCGGGTCGTCCGAGACGAAGCCCTCGATCCGGCCCCATCGCGAACGGATCTCCGAGGGCTTCATGTTCTCCGCGGGGGCACCCAGCGCATCGCCCACCGCGAGGCCCAGAAGAGCGCCCCTGGCCCGTTCGAGGAGAACCTGCGGATCGCATGCAATCAGCTCCATGGCGCGCCTCTCCCACTTGTTGGGACTCATCATGAGCCCTTGGGGGATTTGTGCCACGGCATTCGGTTTGTCGCATGGCGCGAAACGCCCCTCCAACCCGCCCGTCACCCGGTCGCCGAGCCGCAAAAGCCCAGGTAAGTACGGCCTTCCTTGCTGGCGGCGGCCAGAAATCGTGCGTAGTTTCGAGGTGTTCAGGGATGTTCAGGGGGACGGGATGCCTGCCTGGGTCTCGTCGTGCGCAAAAAGGGAGCAACATCGCATGTCCATCATCGACCTCGAGGCGCCGCTGCATGAGGCCCACCGGGACAACCACACCCACCGCGATGTCAACGGCGGATGGCTGCGGCCGGCGGTGTTCGGGGCGATGGACGGGCTGGTCTCCAACCTCGCACTGATGACCGGTGTGGCGGGCGGCGCGGTCGCCCCGCAGACCGTGGTGATCACCGGTCTGGCCGGTCTGGCGGCCGGCGCCTTCTCGATGGCGGCCGGAGAGTACACCTCGGTCGCCTCGCAGCGTGATCTGGTCCTGGCCGAACTCGACGTCGAGCGGCAGCAGTTGCGCAAGCACCCGGTGGACGAGATGGAGGAGCTCGCGGAGCTCTACGTCTCCCGCGGGGTGGAGCCGGCGCTGGCCCGCGAGGTGGCCATGCAGCTGTCCCGGGACCCCGAGCAGGCGCTGGAGATCCACGCCCGCGAGGAGCTCGGCATAGACCCCGACGACCTGCCGTCGCCGCTGGTCGCCGCCGCGTCCTCGTTCGGCTCCTTCGCGCTGGGCGCGCTGGTGCCGGTGCTGCCCTACCTGCTCGGTGCCACCGCGCTCTGGCCGGCCGTGCTGCTCGCGCTGGCGGGGCTGTTCCTGTGCGGCGCGGTGGTCGCGCGGGTCACCGCGGCCACCTGGTGGCGCAGCGGGCTGCGGCAGCTCCTGCTGGGTGGCGCGGCGGCCGGTGTGACGTACATCCTGGGAACCTGGATCGGTTCGGCCCTAGGCTGACCCGCGCGGTGGTGAGACACTATGCAGGATCTGACATAAGTAGTGGGTTTCCCGGCGGTTTCGATTCCATGTCCGCCGGGCATGAGACCTCAGCGCTGTGGGCAATGATGCCCACCCCGCTCCGGGACCTCCGCCCCGTGCGCTCAGCTGCGAAGGTCCCTTCTTTCTGCTTCGGGCAGTGTCCGCATGTTGAAACGCGATATCCGCTTCGCGGGATTGCCGTCATCATGTAACCTGCACGAAATTTCGCAGAGGGCCAACGTCGTCCCTCGGCTATGCACATATGCCACGACGACGACGGGAGAGCCGATGCGTTCCGCATCCACGCACTCCGCGACCGGCCCCAGCACCACTGCCTGGTCGCCCATGGACGGTCGCCCCGCCCCCCAGGGCATGTACGACCCGCGCAACGAGAAGGACGCCTGCGGCGTCGGATTCGTGGCGAACCTCACCGGCGAGGCCACCCACACCCTCGTTGAGCAGGCGCTGACCGTACTGCGGAACCTCGAGCACCGCGGCGCCACCGGCTCCGAGCCCGATTCGGGTGACGGCGCCGGCATCCTCTCCCAGGTCCCGGACGCCTTCCTCCGCGAGGTCGCCGGATTCGAGCTCCCCGAGGCCGGCGCCTACGCCGTCGGCATCGCCTTCCTCCCCGCCGACGGCACCGCACAGGCCGTCGCGGTGGAGCAGATCGAGACCATCGCCGCCGAGGAGGGCCTGACGGTCCTCGGCTGGCGCGAGGTCCCGGTCACCCCGGACCTGCTCGGCAACGGCGCCCGCGCCACCATGCCGGCCTTCTCCCAGCTGTTCGTCAGCAACGGCAGCGCTGGGCTGGAGCTGGACCGCAAGGCGTTCGTGCTGCGCAAGCGCGCCGAGCGCGAGGCGGGCACCTACTTCCCGTCGCTCTCCGCCCGCACCATCGTCTACAAGGGCATGCTCACCACGGGCCAGCTGGAGCCCTTCTTCCCGGACCTCTCCGACCGCCGCTTCGCCTCGGCCGTCGCCCTGGTCCACTCGCGGTTCTCGACCAACACCTTCCCGTCCTGGCCGCTCGCCCACCCGTACCGCTTCGTCGCGCACAACGGCGAGATCAACACGGTCAAGGGCAACCGGAACTGGATGCGCGCCCGCGAGTCCCAGCTCGCCTCGGAACTCTTCGGCCAGGAGAAGCTGGAGCGGATCTTCCCGATCTGCACCCCGGACGCCTCCGACTCCGCCTCCTTCGACGAGGTCCTGGAACTCCTGCACCTCGGCGGCCGGTCGCTGCCGCACAGCGTGCTGATGATGATCCCGGAGGCGTGGGAGAACCACACCTCCATGGACCCGGCCCGCCGCGCGTTCTACCAGTACCACGCCACGATGATGGAGCCGTGGGACGGCCCCGCCTGCGTCACCTTCACCGACGGCACCAAGGTCGGCGCGGTCCTCGACCGCAACGGCCTGCGCCCCGGCCGCTACTGGGTCACCGACGACGGCCTCGTCGTGCTCGGCTCCGAGGTCGGTGTCCTCGACATCGACCCCGCCAAGGTCGTCCGCAAGGGCCGCCTCCAGCCCGGCAGGATGTTCCTCGTCGACACCGCCCAGAAGCGGATCATCGAGGACGACGAGATCAAGGCCGAGCTCGCCGCCGCCGCCCCGTACGCCGAATGGCTGGAGACCGGCGAAATCGAGCTCGAGGACCTGCCCGAGCGCGAGCACATCGTCCACACCCACGCCTCGGTCACCCGCCGCCAGCAGACCTTCGGCTACACCGAGGAAGAGCTCCGCGTCATCCTCGCGCCGATGGCCCGCACCGGCGGCGAGCCGCTCGGCTCCATGGGCACGGACTCCCCGATCGCGGCCCTGTCCGAGCGCCCCCGGCTGCTCTTCGACTACTTCACCCAGCTGTTCGCGCAGGTCACCAACCCGCCGCTGGACGCCATCCGCGAGGAGCTCGTCACCTCGCTGCGCTCCCACATCGGCCCGCAGGCCAACCTGCTGGAGCCGACCGCCGCGTCCTGCCGCAACATCATGCTGCCGTTCCCGGTGATCGACAACGACGAGCTGGCCAAGCTCATCCACATCAACGCCGACGGCGACATGCCCGGCATGAAGGCCGCGACCCTGTCCGGCCTGTACCGGGTCTCCGGCGGCGGCGACGCCCTCGCCGCCCGGATCACCGAGATCTGCGCCGAGGCCGACGCCGCCATCGAGAACGGCGCCCGCCTGATCGTCCTCTCGGACCGTCACTCGGACGCCGAGCACGCCCCGATCCCGTCGCTGCTGCTCACCTCCGCGGTGCACCACCACCTGATCCGCACCAAGCAGCGCACCCAGGTGGGCCTGCTCATCGAGGCCGGCGACGTCCGCGAGGTCCACCACGTCGCGCTGCTCATCGGCTACGGCGCCGCCGCCGTCAACCCGTACCTGGCCATGGAGTCGGTCGAGGACCTGCTCAGCGCGGGCACCTTCCTCTCCGGCCTGGAGCCCGAGCAGGCCATCAGGAACCTGATCTACGCCCTCGGCAAGGGCGTGCTGAAGGTCATGTCCAAGATGGGCATCTCCACCGTCGCCTCCTACCGCGGCGCCCAGGTCTTCGAGGCCGTCGGCCTCAACGAGGAATTCGTCGCCACCTACTTCAACGGCACCGCCACCAAGATCGGCGGCGCCGGCCTGGAGGTCATCGCCAAGGAGGTGGCCGCCCGCCACGCCAAGGCCTACCCGGCCTCCGGCATCGCCCCGGCGCACCGCGCGCTGGAGATCGGCGGCGAGTACCAGTGGCGCCGCGAGGGCGAGCCGCACCTGTTCGACCCGGAGACGGTCTTCCGCCTCCAGCACGCCACCCGCAACCGCCGGTACGACATCTTCAAGAAGTACACGGACCGGGTGAACGAGCAGTCCGAGCGGCTGATGACGCTCCGCGGCCTGTTTGGCTTCAAGTCCGACCGCCCGGCCATCTCGGTGGACGAGGTCGAGCCGGTCTCCGAGATCGTCAAGCGCTTCTCCACCGGCGCCATGTCGTACGGCTCCATCTCCAAGGAGGCGCACGAGACCCTCGCCATCGCCATGAACCAGCTGGGCGGCAAGTCCAACACCGGTGAGGGCGGCGAGGACCCGGACCGCCTGTACGACCCGGCCCGCCGGTCCTCGATCAAGCAGGTCGCCTCCGGCCGCTTCGGCGTCACCAGCGAGTACCTGGTCAACGCGGACGACATCCAGATCAAGATGGCCCAGGGCGCCAAGCCCGGCGAGGGCGGGCAGCTGCCCGGCCACAAGGTGTACCCGTGGGTCGCCAAGACCCGGCACTCCACCCCGGGTGTCGGCCTGATCTCCCCGCCGCCGCACCACGACATCTACTCCATCGAGGACCTGGCTCAGCTGATCCACGACCTCAAGAACGCCAACCCGGTCGCGCGCATCCACGTGAAGCTCGTCTCCGAGGTCGGCGTGGGCACGGTCGCCGCGGGTGTCTCCAAGGCGCACGCGGACGTGGTCCTGATCTCCGGCCACGACGGCGGTACGGGTGCCTCCCCGCTGACCTCGCTCAAGCACGCGGGTGGCCCCTGGGAGCTCGGCCTCGCCGAGACCCAGCAGACCCTGCTGCTCAACGGGCTGCGCGACCGGATCGTCGTCCAGACCGACGGCCAGCTCAAGACCGGCCGCGACGTGGTCATCGCCGCGCTGCTCGGCGCCGAGGAGTTCGGTTTCGCGACCGCGCCGCTCGTCGTCTCCGGCTGCGTCATGATGCGCGTCTGCCACCTGGACACCTGCCCGGTCGGCATCGCCACCCAGAACCCGGTGCTGCGCGACCGGTTCTCCGGCAAGCCCGAGTTCGTCGTCAACTTCTTCGAGTTCATCGCGGAGGAGGTGCGCGAGCTCCTCGCCGAACTGGGCTTCCGTACGCTGGAAGAGGCCGTCGGCCACGCCGAGCTGCTGGACACCAGCGCGGCCGTCACCCACTGGAAGGCGCAGGGCCTGGACCTGGAACCGCTGTTCCACGTGCCGGACCTGCCCGAGGGCGCCGTCCGCCACGCGCTGATCGCCCAGGACCACGGCCTGGAGAAGGCCCTGGACAACGAGCTGATCGAGCTCGCGGCCGACGCGCTGGAAGCCGCCACGGCGGAGCAGGCGCAGCCGGTCCGGGCCCAGGTCGCGATCCGGAACATCAACCGGACCGTCGGCACCATGCTCGGCCACGAGGTCACCAAGCGGTTCGGCGGTGCGGGCCTGCCCGACGACACCATCGACCTGACCTTCACCGGAAGCGCCGGCCAGTCCTTCGGCGCCTTCGTCCCGAAGGGCATCACCCTCCGCCTGGAGGGCGACGCCAACGACTACGTCGGCAAGGGCCTGTCCGGCGGCCGGATCGTGGTCCGCCCGGACCGCGGCGCCGACCACCTGGCCGAGTACTCGGTCATCGCGGGCAACACCATCGGCTACGGCGCGACCGGCGGCGAGATGTTCCTGCGGGGCCGCACCGGCGAGCGCTTCTGCGTCCGCAACTCCGGAGCGCTGGTGGTCTCGGAGGGCGTGGGCGACCACGGCTGCGAGTACATGACCGGTGGCACGGCCGTCGTCCTCGGCGAGACCGGGCGCAACTTCGCGGCCGGCATGTCGGGCGGTGTCGCGTACGTCGTCGACCTGAACCAGGACAACGTCAACGTCGGCAACCTCGACGCCGTCGAGGCCCTGTCCGACGAGGACAAGCTGTGGCTGCACGACGTGGTGCGCCGCCACGAGGAGGAGACCGGGTCCACCGTGGCCGCGAAGCTCCTCGCTGACTGGTCCGTCTCGGTGGACCGCTTCAGCAAGATCATCCCGACCACGTACAAGGCAGTGCTCGCCGCCAAGGACGCCGCTGAGCGGGCCGGACTCTCCGAGTCCGAGACCACCGAGAAGATGATGGAGGCGGCGACCCATGGCTGACCCGAAGGGCTTCCTCACCACCCCGCGGCAGACCGCCTGCTCCCGTCCCGTTGAGGACCGCCTCAAGGACTGGAACGAGGTCTACGTCCCCGGCTCCCTGCTGCCGATCATCAGCAAGCAGGCCGGCCGCTGCATGGACTGCGGCATCCCGTTCTGCCACAACGGCTGTCCGCTGGGGAACCTGATCCCCGAGTGGAACGACTTCGCCTACCGCGAGGACTGGTCCGCCGCTTCGGAGCGGCTGCACGCGACGAACAACTTCCCGGAGTTCACCGGGCGGCTGTGCCCGGCGCCGTGCGAGTCCGCGTGCGTGCTCGGCATCAACCAGCCGGCCGTGACCATCAAGAACGTCGAGGTCTCGATCATCGACAAGGCGTGGGACAACGGCGATGTCGCGCCGCAGGTCCCGGACCGCCTGTCCGGCAAGACCGTCGCCGTCATCGGCTCCGGCCCGGCCGGTCTGGCCGCCGCCCAGCAGCTGACCCGGGCCGGCCACACCGTGGTCGTGTACGAGCGCGCGGACCGCATCGGCGGCCTGCTCCGCTACGGCATCCCCGAGTTCAAGATGGAGAAGGTGCACATCAACCGCCGCATCGAGCAGATGCGCGCGGAGGGCACCAAGTTCCGTACCGGCATCGAGGTCGGCCAGGACATCACCGCGACCGACCTGCGCAAGCGGTTCGACGCGGTGGTCGTCGCGGCGGGCGCGACCGTCTCCCGCGACCTGCCGGTCCCGGGCCGGGAGCTGAACGGCATCCACTTCGCGATGGAGTACCTGCCGCTCGCCAACAAGGTGCAGGAGGGCGACTTCGTGGCGCCCCCCATCACCGCCGAGGGCAAGCACGTGGTCGTGATCGGCGGCGGCGACACCGGCGCGGACTGCGTGGGCACTGCCCACCGCCAGGGCGCGGCCTCCGTCACCCAGCTGGAGATCATGCCGCGGCCGTCGGAGGACCGGCCCACGGGGCAGCCGTGGCCGACCTTCCCGATGCTGTACAAGGTCACCTCTGCCCACGAGGAGGGCGGCGAGCGGATCTACTCCGTCTCCACCACCCACTTCGAGGGCGACGAGGACGGCAACGTCCAGGCGCTGCACCTGGTCGAGGTCGAGTTCGTCGACGGCAAGCTGACCCAGAAGCCCGGCACCGAGCGGGTCCTCCCGGCCCAGCTCGTCACCCTGGCGATGGGCTTCACCGGCACGGACCAGGCCAACGGGCTGGTCGAGCAGTTCGGCGTGGAGCTGGACGCGCGGGGCAACATCGCCCGCGACGCCTCGTACGCGACCAACGTCGACGGCGTGTTCGTCGCCGGCGACGCCGGCCGCGGCCAGTCGCTGATCGTCTGGGCCATCGCGGAGGGCCGCTCGGCCGCCCGCGGCGTGGACCGCTTCCTGACGGGCAGCAGCACCCTCCCGTACCCGGTCAAGCCGACGGACCGCGCGCTGACGGTTTAACCCGTCAGCAGCCCCCTCCCCTCGGGGAGGACCCCTCATACGGTCCGTACAACGACGTACGGAACTCCGACACGGCGCCCGCCACGACTCCATCCCGGACGCCGTGCTCGCACCGCTCGGCCGCAGGCGGCCTCCCGGGCTTCGCCCGGCTGCGCCGGCCTCCGGCCGTCGAGGTGGGGGCTGAGGTTTCGCAGTACCGCCCGACGGCTTCGGCCGGGGCACCCCTCATACGGTCCGTACAACGACGTACGGAACTCCGACACGGCGCCCGCCACGTCCCCGACCAGGGGTGGCGGGCGCCGTGGCGTTGTCGGTGGGGGCCGGTCCGCCGGGCGCCCGCCCGGAAGGGACGGGCGCCCCGGCGGATGGCGGCGCGCGGCTAGCCGGTCGTCAGGACCGCGGTGGCCACCGCGGACGGGACCGGGGCCAGGGGAGCCGGGTGGGTGGTGAACGTGCCCCGGCCCTGGGTGCGGCCACGGAGCCGGGACGCATAGCCGAACAGCTCGGCCAGCGGCACGGCCGCCGTGACCACCGCGGTCCCGGACTGCGTACGGGACGCGGAGACCCGGCCGCGGCGGGCCGCGAGATCGCCCAGAACGCCGCCCACCGCATCGTCCGGGACGGTGACCGTGACCTCCGCGACCGGCTCCAGCAGCTCCAGCGCGCTCGCGCGCAGCGCGTCCCGCAGCCCGAACCGGCCCGCCGCCCGGAACGCCAGCTCCGAGGAGTCCTTGGAGTGGGTCGCCCCGTCGGTGAGCGTGACCCGCAGCCCCGTCACCGGGTAGCCGCCCAGCGGGCCCGCCGCGAGGGCGTCCCGGCAGCCGGCTTCCACCGCGCGGACGAACTCCTGCGGCACCCGGCCGCCGGTGACCGTCGAACGGAACACGAAACCCGCTTCCTCTCCTTCTCCTTCTCCGGCCGGCTCGACGTCCAAGACGATGTGCGCGAACTGGCCCGCACCGCCGTCCTGTTTCACATGCCGGTGGACGAAGCCGGTCACCCCGCGCACCACGGTCTCCCGGTAGGAGACCTGCGGCCGGCCGACGACGACCGCCACCCCCTGCCCGCGGCGGATCTTCTCCACCGCGACCTCCAGATGGAGTTCGCCCATCCCCGACAGCACCGTCTGCCCGGTCTCCGCGTCCGTCCGCACCACCAGCGAGGGATCCTCCTCCACCAGCCGCGCCAGCGCCGAGGCCAGCTTGCCGGTGTCGGTACTGCGCTCGGCCTCGACCGCCACCGACACCACCGGATCGGCCACCACCGGCGGTTCGAGCAGCAGCGGAGCCGACGGCGCGCACAGCGTCGTCCCGGCCCGGGCCGACTTCAGCCCGATCACGGCGACGATGTCACCGGCAACCGCCTCCTCCCGTTCCTCGTGCCGGTCCGCCTGCACCCGCAGGATCCGGCCGATCCGTTCCGTCCGGCCGGTGCCCGCATCCAGCACCGACTCGCCCTTGCGGACCGTGCCCGCGTACACCCGGAGATAGGTGAGCCGTCCCGTCGCCGTGGCCGTCACCTTGAAGGCCAGCGCCGTGAACGGGGCCGCCGGGTCGGCGGGCCGCGTCCCGCGCACCGGCGGCAGGTCGGCCGGCGAGGGCAGGTACGCCAGCACCGCGTCCAGCAGCGGTTCGACGCCCCGGTTCCGGTACGCCGAGCCGCACAGCACCACCACGCCGTCCCCGGAGAGGGTCAGGTCGCGCAGCGCCGTGGCCAGGGTGCGCCCGGTGAGCGCCGAGGCCGTGCAGAACTCCTCCAGCGCTGCCGGATGGAGTTCGGCCACCGCCTCCTCCAGCTGCCGGCGCCGTCGCTCCGCCTCCGCACGAAGCTCCTCGGGGACCGGCCCCGTCTCGTACGTCCCGTCGCCCGCCGGCCAGTGCAGTGCCCGCATCTCCAGCAGGTCCACCACGCCGGTGAACCCGTCCTCCCGCCCGATGGGCAGCTGCACCACCAGCGGTACGGCGCCCAGCCGGTTCCGGATCGAGGCGACCGCGGTGTCGAGGTCGGCACCGGCCCGGTCCAGCTTGTTCACGAACGCGATCCGCGGGACGCCGTACCGGTCGGCCTGCCGCCACACCGACTCGCTCTGCGGCTCGACCCCCGCGACGGCGTCGAACACGGCCACCGCCCCGTCCAGGACCCGCAGGGACCGCTCCACCTCGTCGGCGAAGTCGACATGGCCCGGCGTGTCGATCAGGTTGACCCGGTGTCCGCCCCAGGCGCAGCTCACGGCCGCGGCGAAGATGGTGATGCCGCGGTCGCGTTCCTGGGCGTCGTAGTCGGTGACGGTCGTGCCCTCGTGGACCTCGCCCCGCTTGTGGATGGCGCCGGTGGCGAACAGGATCTGTTCGGTGAGCGTGGTCTTGCCGGCGTCGACGTGGGCGAGGATGCCGAGATTCCGGACAAGGGTGGTGGGGTTGGTGGCGTTGGTGCGCATGGCCCAGGGCCTTTCGGACGAGAAGAGAAAGCGGCAGCGCGATTCCCGGCCGGCAGGCGACAGCAGCACTCGGGCGTGCGTCGGCTCAGGTCACGGGCATGCGGTGTCGGGCGCGCAGCGGACACCGCGCGCCGCGGGACACTCGGATCACGTCGTACCGGGCAGGGGGAACGAAGGCGGCAGTGCGCTGACGGCACATCACCCTGCTCCCCTCTCTCGTCTCTTGCGGTATGCGACTCGGTGAGTGTAGGAAGCCGGTCCGGCCCGGGGCACGTGATTTTTCCGGCCGCTGCCACGGACCGCTCGGCTGGACGCGCAGACACCGGTCTCACTCGTGCGGGTGACGCGGAAAGCCGTGATGTGCCGGGCGCACCCTGGGCTGTCCGGACCAATCGGGCCCCCGCTCGGCGCAGTTGGGCGGGCGCACGGTCTGGTACCCATCAGCCCATGCTGTCTCGGATTCTGCTGAGTTCCCTGGTCGGGGCCGTGACCCTGGCCTCCGCCGCCTTCGCCCCGACCGCGGGCGGGGCCCCGGCCCCCGCCGTCCCGACCGCCGGGGAACGGACCGTCACCTATCAGGGGATGCGGCTCACCGTCCCCGCCCACTGGCGGATCGTCGACCTCGAACGCGCCCCCGCCACCTGCCTGCGCCTGGATGTACCGAGCCTGTACCTCGGCCCGGCCGGCAGCCAGCGCGACTGCTCCGGCCGGGCGGTGGCCGCCCGCGCCGACACCCTGCACCTGGAACCCCTCCGGGGCGCCCCCGAGCGCGCCGACATCCCCACCGTGACCGTTCCCCTGGGCACCGCGCTGCCCGCCGCCGCACCCCCGGGGGGCAGCAACGAGATCCGGTACGCGCTGCGCCAGGCCGGCCTCATGGCCACCGTCTCGTACGGGGACACCCCAGCGGCAGCCCGCCGGGTGATGGCGGGCGCCCGGACCGGTGCCGCCCGCCGGCCCGTCGTACCGCCCGTCACGCCCGCGGTCCGCGCGGACGTGCAGGCCCAGGACCCCTACCGGGGCGAGGGCTTCGACGCCTGCACCGCGCCGGCCCAGAGCACCATGGACACCTGGTGGAAGGAGTCCTCCTTCGGGGCCGTCGGCATCTACATCGGCGGTCCGGCCCGGGCCTGCGCCCAGCCGAAGCTGACCGCCGACTGGGTACGGAAGCAGGCGGACACCGGCTGGCACCTGATGCCGATCTGGGTCGGACCGCAGCCCTGGCGCAGCGCGAGCACCGGCCTGTCGACGTCCGCCTCCACCGCCGCCGAGCAGGGCCGGACCGCCGCCGACGGGGCCGTGGCGGCGGCCCGCCGGCTGGGTCTGGCCGAGGGCACGATCCTCTACAACGACGTGGAGAGCTACACCGACCGCGCCACCTGGGACGCCCCGGTGGTGTCCTACCTGGTCGCCTGGACGGAGCAGCTGCACCAGCTGGGCTACCGCTCCGGCGCCTATGTCTCGGCGAGCTCCGGAGTGAAGGCCCTCAGCCGCCACCACGACCAGGCGCCCGGCTCGATGCCGGACGTGCTGTGGGCGGCGGCCTGGAACCGGTCGGCCTCGGTGACCGATGCCGACATGGGGCTGCCGGCCGGGACCGTGCAGTGGGCCGGCGGCCGGCGTGCCCACCAGTTCCGCGGCGACCACAACGCGACCTACGGCGGGATCACCGTCAACATCGACCGCAACTGGCTCGATGTGGCGCTGTCCGGCGCGCTTGAGCCGGACCCGGTGGCGGACCCGGCGACGGACCCGGATGCCGATTCCGACGCGGACGCCGATGCGGATGCGGATTCCGACACGGACGCGGACGCGGATTCCGACGTGGACACGGATTCCGACTCCGACTCCGACTCGGACTCCGACGACGACTGACCGTCAGCCCTCCCGCGGTGGCTCGTCGTCAGTGCCCCGGCGCAGGGTGCGCAGCCCGCGCGCCGGGGTCCAGGCCCGGATCACCAGGTCGTCGCCATCGACCCCGATGTGGACCACCTCGGTCAGCTCGGCGCGGAACAGGTGGAACGGATGCTCGGTACCCGTCTCCTCCGCGAACCGGTGCTGCTCCGGCGGGTCGACGACCTCGACGGCCCGGCCGGAGATCCGGACGTCCCCGTCCGGCATGGTCTCGCCCGCCCCCGGGTTGGTGTGCAGCGCGAACCGCGGATCGCGCTGCAGGTCCTTCGCCTTCCGGGATTCCGGCATCATCCCGAGCCACAGCTCGCCGCCCCGGAACTCTGTGTTCAGCCCGGCCACCCGGGGCGATCCGTCCTTGCGGAGGGTGGCCAGGACATGGTGGGGGTACTGCGCGAAGCGGGCCCGTACCGTCGCCGCGAACTCGGGTTCCGCCTGCTCGAACGCTGCCCAGTTGTTCGTCGTCATACGGGTATCCAAGCCCAGGTTCCCCAGACCCGCGGGCGGCGCGCCGCCAAGGGCCGCTCCTACGGGAGCGTGCCGAGCTCCTCGATGTCGGACAGCATGGCAGCCGCCAGGTCGCGCTCGGAGGCGTAGTACCGCTCCGCCCACTTGAGGGTGAGCGCCGGGTACGCCCAGTCCGCCTCCCCGTGGGCCTCTTCCGCGTCGGCCACCGCCCGGCGGCGCATCGACTCCGCGTACTCCTGCTGCTGCAGGAGGACTTCGCGCATCTGCTCCGGTTCCAGCAGGTGGCCCAGCCAGAGCCGGAGCATCGGCCCGTGCTTGAGCACGGGCGGGTCGACCGGGGCTTCGCGGGCCCATTCCCGTACGGCGGCCAGCCCCTCGGGGGTGATCCGGTACACCCGTTTGTCGCGGCTGCCGGTCTCCTGGGCGACCATCCGGGACGAGGCGTAACCGGCCTGCTCCAGCCGTTTGAGCTCGCTGTAGATCTGGCTGAAGGACGGGCTCCAGTAGAAGAACCGCAGCGACCGGTCCGACCACTTCTTCAGGTCGTAGCCGGAGAGCTCCTCCCCGAAGGAGAGCAGCCCGAGCACTGCCCAGCTGGTCGCGGGGAGCGTGCGCCTGTTCGTCTCTTCTGCCACGCAGCGAAGTCTACGACCGGCCCCCGGCGGCCCCCTTCCCTCCGGCAGGAATGACTGCTAGAAGTATTCCTATTCGGAATATCGACGCATCGACGGACCAACGGAGGTCCCGTGAGCGCACTCGACGGCAAGGTGGTCCTGCTCACCGGCGCCGGCCGCGGCCAGGGCGCGGCCGAAGCGCGCCTCTGTGCGGCGGCCGGGGCCCGGGTCGTGCTCACCGACGTACGCGAGGAGGAAGGCCGGGCCGTCGCCGCCGAACTCGGCGGCCAGGGGCTGTTCCTCCGCCATGACGTGGCCGATCCGGCGAGCTGGGACAGCGTCGTCCGGGCCACCGTGGAAGCCTTCGGCACGGTCTCCGCCCTGGTCAACAACGCCGCCCTGTGGCACACCGCGCATGTGGAGGAGCAGAGCCCGGAGGGCTTCGAGCGGCTGTTCAGGGTCAACCTGCTCGGCCCCTTCCTCGGCATCCGGGCCGTCGCCCCGGTACTGCGGGCGGCCGGCGGCGGTTCGATCGTCAACATCTCCTCCACCGCCGGCCTGGTCGGCATCCCGGGCCACGCCGCCTACGGATCCACCAAATTCGGGCTCCGTGGCCTGACCCGCTCGGCCGCACTGGACCTGGGCGGGGACCGGATCCGGGTCAACTCGGTACACCCGGGGGCGATCGACACCCCGATGGTGGCGGACGCGGTGGCCGGCCGGGACTGGTCGCACCTGCCGCTGGCCCGGATGGGCCGCCCCGAGGAGGTCGGCGAACTGGTCCTGTTCCTCTGCTCGGACGCCTCCTCGTACATCACCGGCGCCGAGTTCACCGTGGACGGGGGGATGACCACCGCATGAGCGGCGATGCCCTCTCTCCCGCCGCCCGCGCGCCCGCGCCGCCTACCTCAGCCGCCCCGACCGGGTCAGCTGGTCCAACGGCCGCAGCACACAGCGGTCCAGCAGCAGCGAAGGGCTGATCAGGGTCGAGCCGACCTCGTGCCCCTCCTTGACACAGCCGTACGGGGAGCTGTGCACCATCCGGTCGCTGCCCACCGCCGAGATCCGGGCCGCCAGCGCCGACTTCCGGGCGCAGACCACCGCCGGCCCGCGCACCTCGTCCGTGAGCCGGCCGCCCTCGACCCGCCGCACCCACAGCAGCTCCAGCACCACCAGCCCCCGCACCGACCAGCCGCCCACCGGGGTGCCCAGCAGCCAGCCCGCGCCCATCCGCCGCAGCAGCTCCGCCGGCGGACATGCCCCCGGGGCGACCTCCAGCACGCTGCACCGGGGCAGTGCGGCCCCCGCCGGGCCCCGCCCGTGGCCGGTGCTCCGCCCGCCGCTCAGCCGCCGGGTCGCCCGGTGGGTCAGCAGCCCCGTCCAGAGTCCGTCCGCCAGCAGGGTGACCGGCCGGGCCGGGGTGCCCTCGTCGTCGCGCCGGTAGCTGCCCGCGTACGGGCGGGCGCCCGGCCGGTCCCGGACCGTCAGGGGGGCCGCGGTCCACCGGTCGCCCAGCCGCCGGTCGGTGCCGGCCGCCTGCGCGGCCAGGTAGTTGTCCGCCTCGCTGGTGTGCCCGAAGCACTCGTGGACGAACACCCCGGCCGCGGCCGGCGAGAGCAGCGCCGGCCCGGCCAGCGGCCCGTCCACCGGCACCCGCTGCGCCACCAGCTCCCGGTCCCTGCGCAACTGTCTTATCCCGTCCGGCAGTTCACGGGCCACATAGCCGCCGTCATAGGCCGCCACCCCCCACTGCGGGGTATGGCCGTGCCGGGCCGGACCCAGCCGGATGTGCACCCGTATCAGGCCGTCGGCCCGCTCCCGCCGCGCTATCGAGGCCGCCGGGCCGAACACCCCGGCCGCCTCCCGCAGCCCCGCCGCCAGCAGCTCGTCCACGGCCCGGCCGGCAGCCCCGCCCGTCGTCCGGTCGGCCACCGCTCAGCCGCCGCTCAGCCGGCTTATCGCGGCCCGGCAGCCGGCCAGCAGCCGCTCCCCGGCCGGCGTCGGCTCGGCCACCTCCAGCAGGTTCTTCTCCGCGGTCCGCAGCTGCTCCACCTTCTGCTGCCGGTACCGCTCCAACCGGTCGAGCTCCACCGGATCCCGCTCCACCGCCTGATGCCGCCAGGCCGCGTACGCATCGTTGATGAAGGACAGGATGCCGTGCAGGATGTGCCCCAGCGGGCGCTCCGCCCCGACGAACGGCGAATGGTGGGTGGCCTTCGGGTTCCGCACCAGCGCCACACAGTCCAGCACCCCGCTGAACCGCTGGTGGGTCCCCTCGTGCACCAGCGTCTGGGCCAGCATGTACGCCGGGCGCTCGCTGGTCAGCACCAGCCCGCGCAACCCGTGCACACTGAAGTTCAGCGGCTTCAGCCCCCGGTGGTTGCCCAGCGCGGCGAACGCCCGGATGTCCCGCCCGGCCAGCGCCAGCCCCTCCGGCCACTCGGCCGCCAGCAGGTCCGCCGCCGCCTGCAGCCGGGCCGCGAACGCCCCGGCCCGGGCCGCATCCAGCCGCACCGGCCACTCGTCGCCCTCCGCGACCCAGTCCAGCAGCAGCGAACCCCCGGCGAGTCCCGCACCCGTGACCACCGGAGCCGGCCCGTCCGGCGAGCCCAGCCGCACCACCGCCGGCGCCGCCCCCGGGTCGTACGCCAGGCAGTCCGCCAGCACCCGCAGCAGCCGCGCCGGGTCCACCGAGCGCGCCTCGGCCCGCCACACCCAGCCCGTCACCTCGGGCCGCAGCGCCCAGCGCAGGGCCGCATCCACATCCATGGCGTCCAGCAGCTCCCGCACCCGGGTCAGCGCCGGATCCGCCCGGTGTTCCCCGTCCAGCCGCTGCACCGCCCGCAGCACCCGCACCAGGTACTGCCGGGCCACCACCCGGTTCAGCTGCTCATTGGCCGCCACCGCCGCCGCGTCCTCGGCCAGCACGATCAGCGCCAGGTCCGGCAGCCCCGCCGCCGACCGGTCCGCCGCCAGGTCCTTCACCCTCATGCCCGTCCCCTTCCGTCCGCCGCCACGTCCGCCGCCACGTCCGCCGTGACGTCCCGCAACGCCCGTACCAGTGCCTCCTCCAGCCGCTGCGGGTCCTGCGGGCCCACCCCGGCCGGCGGCAGCGGCTCCCACCACGCCCGTTCCTCGGACAGCCGGCGGAGCAGCGGGCGCAGGTACCGGATCAGGGCGCTCTCCGCATTGCAGGAGAAGGAGACGCTGACCGAGCCCGCCGCCGAAGCTCCCTCCTCGGCACCCGCCGTCCCCTCGACCCCCTCGTGCGGGGCGAACACCGGCAGGTACAGCACATCGCCGGGCTCCAGCCGGACCCGGAACGGCTCCTCGGGCAGCCTTCCCGAGGGCACGAACCCCTTCACGTCCAGCATCCGCTTGCGCCGCCGGTCCGGGGAGGTGTGCTCCGGCAGCCCCACCAGCCAGTCCTTCGCACCCTGCTGCTGCACCACGAAGTTGTCGCTGTGGTCGAAATGGCAGCCGATGCCCGCACCCCCGCCCCGGGTCACCGACAGGTCTGCGGTGCACTCCCGCCACCCGAACCGGCCGGCCAGCACCGCACAGGCCGCATCCAGCGCGGGCAGCACGTGCTGCGCCTGGTTCACGAACAACACCTGCCCGTCCTCCCGCCGCCGGACCTCCGCCCCGGCCGGCTCCTCCCGGGCCAGCCGTGCTTCCAGCGCCTCGATCCGGTCCCAGTCCAGGGCGGGGGAGAGGAACTCGCTTCCGCAGCCCCGCCACACCACCGGCCGCCGGCGCCAGAAGGTCTCGTAGAACTCGCCGATGTCCAGTACGGCCCGCTCGGTCATCGCAGCCCCCAGTTCCGCAGCCGTGCCTCCAGGGATTCCCGCACCTTCGGCGCGAGTGATTCCGCCCGGCCCGCCAGGACGGCGACCAGCGCGTCGAACACCGGCCGGGTACCCCGCCCGACCACACAGCGGCCCGGCGCCGCCAGGTAGAGGGTCGGCTCCAGCGCCCAGTCGGCCGGGGCCTCCGCGTATTCGCGGAACGCGCACTGCACCCCGCCGTGCGCGGCGAACCCGGCCAGCCCCACCGCGAAGGTGGCCTCCGCCCCGGTGGCCACCGCCTGCGCCACCCCGACGGCCGCCTCGTGGTGCACCAGCGGCTCCACCCCGGCCAGCGGGGGCGGGGACCCGGCCACGAACCGGTGGAAGCACTCCGGCAGCAGCCGCCCGCGCCCGGCTGCCGAGAACGGCACGTCCCGGAACTCCCGGAACTCCGCCGAGGCCACGAACAGTTCGGCCACCTCGTTCGCGGTCTGCCCGGTCCGCTCACGGATCACCTCCAGCGAGCGGGCGAAGCCCCGGGCCAGCCCCGGGCCGGTCCCGGTGCCGCCGCTGACCACCTCGGAGCGGATGTTCCGCCCCACCAGGGCGAGTTCGCGGACGTCCACCCGGGAGAAGGCGGCGACCAGCTCCGGGGCCAGGCCCAGCCGCGGATCGGCCGGCCCGTGCTCGATGAACGCGGCCCGTACCTCCTTGTCGTACAGCAGCCGGTCCAGTACCGCGAGGATCCGGTCGTGCCGGTCGTGGTCAGCGGACACCGGCACGGGCCTCCTCCTGCCAGGCACGGACCAGCGCGAACAGCCGCTCGGCGTTCGGCCGCGACTTCGGCACCAGCTCGCCCGCCGCATCGAAGTTCGGGTCCTCGTAGGTGACCCCGGTCAGCCGGGGCATCCGCGGCAGCAGATGGGCCAGCAGGGTCAGCTGCTCGTCGAGCAGCACCCCGTGGTGCAGGTCCCGGAACCGGCCGTCGACGATCTGGCAGCCCGACAGGTGCACCTCGTGGCACCGGTCCAGCGGCAGCGCCTCCAGCCCCTCGAACATGCGCTCCCCGGTCCGCCCCATCAGCCACTGGTAGGCGAGGATGTGCCCGATGTCGATGGTGGCGAGGGCGCCGGTCTCGCGGATCACCGTGTCGAAGAAGGCGAACGCGTCCATGGTCCCGACCAGGAAGCTGCCGCCCTCGGTGAACCCGGGGAACTCCACCGACAGCGGGGCGTCCAGCCGCCGCACCCACTCGCCGACATGGCCGATGCACCGGCGCAGCCCCTCGGCCGTCAGCACCGGGGGCATCGGGTACGGCAGACTGCGCCCGCCCAGCGACCAGATGCCGAGGTCCTCGATGACCCAGCGGAAGCCGTAGCGCTCGATCAGCGCATTGGTGAACTCCGCGACGGCTTCCTTCCCGTACTCCTCCGGGCTGCCCGTGTTCAGCATGGTGTGGTGGAAGGCACGCGGCCGGTCCGCCCCGAACAGGCCGAACAGCCGGTCGTAGGCCGGGAAGTAGCGGTCCGGCTCCAGCGGGCCGTAGTCGATCGGCTGGAAGGCCACGAACATGTAGTCGTAGTCCTGTGCGTGCCGGCCGAGGAAGGCCGCCACCTGGTCCGTGGGCCGGCCCTCCCCGGATTTCTCGAAGCCGATCCGCTCGCCCCACACCAGGTCCATGCCCAGCCCGAGACCGAGCCGCTCCGTTGCCGCGGCGTCCATCAGATGCCCCCTTCCACTTCGAGCAGGCGTTTCTCCACCATCCGGGAGAGCCACCGGCGGGCCCCCGGTCCGTCTCCGGTCAGCCGCCCGTCCCCGGCCCGGGCCACCCCCGGCGGCAGCGCGGCCATCCGCGGCCACGCCAGGTCCGCCAGGAACCACTGCGTCCGTACGACGTCCAGCGCGACCCCGAACCGCGGCCGGACCGGCGCCCCCGCATCCACCAGGGCAGCCGCCGGGGCGGCCCCGGCCCCTGCCTCCGGCCGCTGCGCCAGGTCGGGCCGGCTCGACCGTTCCGCGTCGGGCACGGCCTCCACCCCCATCCGCAGCAGCCGCTGCCGGGCCTCCTCGGTGGCCTCCGGGTCCAGCAGGGCGCCACCGACCCGCCCGGCGGCGAAGGCCAGCCCCTCATTGGTGACCAGGTACTCGTCGTACTGGTCGTACTGGTCGTGTTCGCCGTGCTCGTCCCCGGCGGTGTCCGGGTGGGCCCGCCGGCTCTCCCACAGATGGCTGCCCGGCTCGGCGACCAGCAGCTGCATCGTGTCCAGGCCCATGTCCGAGGGATGCCGCCGGATGACCTCGACGGTGTCCCGGTACCCCTGTTCGGCCCCCGGATGCGGAAAGCCGTCCATGAACGACAGGTTGGTGGTGATCCCCGCCGCGGTCAGATTGGCCACCGCCCGCTCGGCGTGCCGGGCGTCCTGGCCCTTGCGCAGCGAGTCGAGGATGCCCTGCGCATCGGTCTCGTACCCCGCCGACATCTGGACGCACCCCAGGGCGTGGAGCTGCTCGCAGAACGCCGGGTCGGCCAGCTCCGGTTCGAGCCGGGCCCGGACCCGGAAGGTCAGCGCCGCGCCGCGGTCGCGGACCGCGCGCATCACCCGCATCAGATGCCGGAGTCCGGTGTTCTCGTCGGTGACCGCCACATCGGTGATGCCCAGCCGGGCGGCCAGCTCGACCAGATGGCCCGCCGCGACCTCCGGGGAAACCTGCTGGAAGGCCCGGGCGTCGTGGTAGCGGTTGCCGTACGAGCAGAAGGTGCACTTGCCCCAGAAGCAGCCGACGGTCAGCCGGTAGGGGAACTGGTGGGCCTGGTTGCTGTAGTCGGCGAAGTCGAACTGGCCGAAGTCCGGCATGGGCTGCTCGTTCAGGACGAAGCCGTCCGCGAGACCCGGCTCGTGCGGGGCTGCGTCCGGTGCGCCCGGGCCGTCCGGTGCCTCCGGGCCGTCGAGGATCCGGCCGAGGTAGTCCTCGCCGTGGCCCAGGCACCAGTGGTCCACGTGCCGGGCCGCCGCCACACTGCGGCGCAGCAGCCGCGCCCACATCTGCACGGTCGGCCCGCCGACCATGATCCGCAGGTCCGGGCGCTGCCGCTTGAGCAGGCTGCACAGGGCGAGGGTGGGCACCAGCTGGCTGAAGAAGGGGACGGAGAAGGCCAGGACCCGGGGCCGGTGCCGGTCCAGCAGCTCCGCGAGCCGGGCCGCGCCCCAGCGGGCCGACCAGCCGGTGCTGCCGACCTCGACGAGCCGGTCCATCCGGGACAGCGGGAAGGGACCGGGCACCATCCAGCCGTCCTCGGTGGCCTGCTGGGTGACGTACCGGACGATGGCGCGGATGGCCACCTCCTGGTCGAAGCCGGAGGTCCGGTCGCGGGACCGGTCGAGCAGCCGCTGGCCGTGGTCCTCCCGGTAGCGCTCGCTGATCCGGCGGAAGGCCTCCTTGGCGGAGCCCGGGCCGGCGCCGGGCCCGGGGCCCGGGCCGGCCGGTGCCGCCTTGGCGGCCGACCGCCGGCGGATCACCGCGGTCCGGTACTCCAGGTTGAGATCGCGGCAGACCGGCCGGTAGCCGCGGGCGGTCCAGGCGGCGGCGAGCTGGGGCAGGGCGAGGTAGGGGAACTGCACGGCCTCGCTCACCGGCGGCATCACCAGCAGGACGTCACTGCCGTGGTCCGGGCCGCTCACACCGGCTCCCCGGACGGTATTCCGGGCGGCATTCCGGACGGTGCCGTATGCGCCGGCCCGGTCAGCCGGTCCAGCAGCGCCAGCCGGCCGGCCGCCTCGGCAGCGGTGTCCGTGTCGCCGCACTGCCGCGCAAGCACCCGCAGGGTCCGCCACACCCCGGCCCGCAGCGGCAACTCCTTGGCCAGGCCGTGGAGTTCGGCCAGGGCCGGGCCGTTGCCGTCCAGTCGCGCGGTGGCCCGTACCGCCATGATCCGGGCATGCATCGCGAGGGTGTCCCGGCCGTCCACGGCGATCGCCTCGCGGAGCCAGTCCCGGGCCGTGCGGTGGCCGCCCCGGGCATAGTGGGCGATCCCGATCTTGTACGCGAGCCAGCTCGACCGGTATCCGCCGGCCGCAGCCCTCCCGTAGTACTCCTCCGCCGCGCCCGGGTCCTCGGCGGCCAGCGCCAGCCCGCGCAGGGCCACCGCCACTCCGGCGGCCTCCGGCGGCCCGCCGGACCCGGCCGCCCGGCCGTCCGCCGGACCGTCCGGCAGTGCTCCGCCCCGGTGGACGGTCAGCATCAGGTCCTCCGGCCACGGAGTCGACGGCAGGAAGGAGGAGGTACGGGCGTTCAGGCCGAGCCGGGCAGCGACGTCCGTACCGACCCGGCGGAACTCCCCGGGCAGGAAACCGGACCGGGTGGACCAGGTCATCGCCGACAGCTCACCGCCGCAGGCGCCGACCAGCTCGGCCAGCTCCTCCACCGAGTGATCGGCCCGGCCGTGCTCGTCCATCAGCCAGTCCAGGTCGATGTCCGCCACCACGTCCCCAGTGACGTGGGCCGCCAGATGCCGGGGCAGCAGATCGGGGGGCACCACGGCCAGCCGTACCCCGCACAGCCGCACGGCCAGGCAGCAGTCCGTGGTGTGCGGGTGGACGGGGGCGCCCCCGGTGGCGATCAGCGAGACGGAGTCGACCGCGGTCCGCGCCCAGCCCTCGTGGGAGGTCCAGCTGGGCACCCAGACGAGGTCGGTGAGCCCGCCCGCGATGGCCGCGGCCGACCAGAAGTCGTCCAGCCCGAACGCGCCGGGCACCCCGCGCACCGGGAGCCGCCGCAGCAGACCGGCCGGGTCCGCGCCGTGCGCGGCGGCGTGCCGCAGGGCGGCCTCGCCGCCCGGGGCGAGCGGTTTGAGGTCGAGGTGGCGGTCGAAGCACACGACGGTGCGGTCCCGGTAGCGGCCCTCCGGCCAGAGGGCGGCCACCTCGCCGTGCTCCTCGAAGAGGTCAACGTGTCCCGGCATTCTCGCCCTGTTCCGCGGGATCGGCCCGGCCGGGTCCCCGCTGGTCCGGTACTCCGTCGTCGGCGGCCGGGGCCGGCCCCGAGGTGAAGCGCCGGGCGTCCGTGCTGAGCATCGTCAGCACGGTGGTCACGATCACCAGCCCGCCGGCCCACAGCATGATCGCCTCGACCTCGAAGAACCGCAGCAGGGCCGCGCCCAGCAGCTGGCCGAGGGGGAGGGAGGCGAAGGAGAAGAAGAAGTCGGCGGAAAAGGCCCGGCCGTGCAGCCGCTCCGGCACCTCCCGGCGCAGGCCCGCCATCTTCACCACGTCGAAGGCCTGTTGGCCGACCCCGCCCACCACGAACGCGGCCATCAGCAGCAGCACCGAGCCGGTCAGGACGGGCGCCAGGGCGGTCAGGCCGAACAGCGCGAGCAGCGCCAGCGCGACCAGGCCGCGCCGGCCGCCGCGGATCCGGCCGCCGAGGAAGGCCCCGGCGACGGTGCCGGCCGCGAAGGAGCCGAGGACGAGGGCGTAGACGGTGGCGGAGTGCTCCCGTTCGATGATGAGCACCGGCAGGGCGACCATCCAGGGCCCGACGGCGAACAGCACATGGACCACGGCCAGTACCTGGACGTATCGCAGCCAGCGGATCCGCCAGAGCACCCCCAGCCCGCCGAGGGCGGACCGCAACAGCGGCTCGTCGTCTTCCTGTTCGCCGTCCCCCGGTCCGCCGTCCCCGGCCTTCAGGTCCGCCTGCCCGTCGGCCTTCTGCTCGGCGGCCTTCTCCCCGGCCCGCCGGGCGGCGCTGTACCGGCCGCCGGCCCAGCGGGTGGCCGCGGCGGAGAGTCCGAAGGCGAGAGCGGCGGCCAGGGCGCCCACGGAGGGGCTGAACAGGGCGATCAGTGCGGCGGCAAAGGTCGGGCCCACGATGCCGGAGAGGTTCCGCATGCCTTCGAGCAGCCCGTAGGCGGCGGTGATCCGGCTCTCCTCGGCGGCTTCCGCCTCCGCTGAGCGGGGGTTGAGGTCCGGATTGCGGGGAAGGATGCGGGGGGCGATGACGAGCAGGGCCGGCTCGCTGACCGCCTCACAGAGCCCGATGACCACGGCCACGGCCAGGACCAGGGCGTCCAGGTTTCCGTCCCAGAACAGGGCGAGCGCGATCAGTGCGCCCACCCGGGTGGCATCAGCGCTCACCGCGGCGATGACCGGATCAATTCGGTCCAGTACGGCACCGCTGAACAACACCACGCCGCCGAGCGCAAGGAATCGGGCGGCGAATGCGGCGCCGATCGTTTCCGCGGGAGTTCCCGCCTGCGCAGCGGAAACCACCACGATAATCGGAAAAAGCGCGTCGCCGAGCAGGGAGACCGCCTGCCCGAAACAAAGCGCTGCGAACCGCCGGTGGCCGAGCAGCTCAAGATATATTCTCACCGGGAACGGGAAGCCTTTCGGGTGAGGCGGCGCACCGCCGGCCCCGGGTGGCGAACCGCACCGGGGCCGGCGGTGATCGGGTCAGTTCTTGAAGCGGAAGGCGTGGAAGGCCACGCCCTCGTCCAGGTCCTCGGCCTCGAGGACTTCCAGGCTGTCGAGGGACTCGATGTCCTCGATGATGGTCTGTTCGTTCACGGACTCGCCCATAATTCCTCCGATAAGGAAGAGAGAACCGATAAGCGGACGCCTATCGCATGTGAGCGGTAGTGAGTCTATTGATGCCGCTTCGCGGTGGTAAAGGGCGCAATTCAACTTGGCCGGAACGAGGCCTGGCGGTTGCCCGGTGGTGCAAAATGAAACTTTTGCCCACCGGGCTGACCTGGTTCAACATCGGATGAAATACGGCGTCCGCATTCCGGCGACGCCCGGCTGGCCGGATCCGTGTGCGGGGGCGCATGCGGGTGTCCGGAACAAGCTCCCCGCAACCGCCCCGGCGGCGCCCCCGCAAAACGCCTGGCCCGGCCGCCCGGCCGCCGCCTAGGCTCGTGCCCCATGAACATCAAGGCCACCAAGGCCACCAAGGCCACCACGACCCTCTGGCGTCCCACCGGCCCGGCCGAGCTGGACCTGGTCCGCGCCCTCGACTGGCGGGCCTGGCCGCCCCGGCTCCCGGAGCAGCCGATCTTCTACCCGGTCCTCAACGAGGACTACGCGATCCGTATCGCCCGCGACTGGAACGTCAAGCACAGCGGCGCGGGCTTCGTGACCCGCTTCGAGGTGGACTCCGCCTTTGTCTCCCGCTACCCGGTGCAGCAGGCCGGCGGGCAGACGATCCTCGAGCTGTGGGTACCCGCGGAGGAGCTGGACGAGTTCAACGCGCATATCGTCGGCCGCATCGAGCTGGTCCACGAGTTCCGCTGACGGCCGCTGCCGTGGCGGTTGCCGCGGCTTACTGGCCCACGCGGCCGTCGACCCGCTCGCGCAGCAGGTCGGCATGGCCGCAGTGGCGTGCGTACTCCGTGATCTGCATGACCACGATGTCGCGGATCTGCACGTCCCCGGCGGGTCTGGCGCCGAGGTCGGCGAAGCCGGCGATGAACCGGTCGGTCAGCTCCCGCTCGGCCCGCCACTGCCGCCACGCGTCCGCCACCACCTCCGGGTCGGCGGTCGCGCCGTTCCAGTCGCCGTCGCGGTCCTCGGCGGTGCGGTAGATCCTGGGAGAGTCCTGGCCGGCCAGCCGGCGGAAGTGCCGCTCGTCCTCGGCCATGTGCCGCACCAGCCCGAGCAGGGACATCGTGGACGGCGGTACGGCGCGCCGGGCCAGCTGGTCGGCGTCCAGGCCGGCGCACTTCATCTCCAGCGTGAGGCGGAAGTGCCGCAGGCTGTCGAGCAGGGTGCTGCGTTCGTCGACGGTCTCCGGTCCGCTCTCCCGCGGGTCCTCGTCCGCGTCGACCCACATGTCGGTGTGGACGGTCGCCTGCGTCCACCGGTTCGCCGTCTGTTCCTCTGTATCCATGCGCGCATGGTCGTGCGCTTCCCCGCCACCCGCCACCGAATAACCGGCCTCAGTCCGGGCGGCGGACGGCGATCCGCAAGGCCACGGAGTACTGCTCCTCGACCTCACCGGAGGGGAACCGGGCGGCCAGCAGCGCCCGTTCCGCCGCGAGGAACTCCTCGCCCTCGGGGCCCACGGTCAGGAACAGCGAGTGGGTGGAGAGTTTGGCCAGGTGGGTGCCGATCGGGATACGTCGGGACCAGGTGAGGGTGTGGTCGCTGAAGCCGAGGCCGAGATCTGTGTCGGGCACGGTGTGGTCGGCGATGTACCAGCCCTCGCCGAACCGGGCCGTCAGCCGGGCGTTCTGCTCGGCGATCCATGGCACCGACACGTCCGGCTCGTTCCAGAACAGCGCGAGCGCGCCGCCGGGGCGGAGCACCCGGGCGGCCTCCGGGACGGACCGGGCCGGGTCGGTCCAGTGGAAGGACTGCGCGTACGTCAGGAAGTCCAGCGAACCGTCCCGCAGCGGCAGCCGGTTGCCGTCCCCCCGCACCACCGGTACGCCGGGCAGCCGCCGCCGGAACTCCACCGCCATGCCCTCACCGGGCTCGACCCCCACCACCCGGGCCCCGCGGTCCCGCAACTGGGCGGTGGCGAT
This sequence comes from Streptomyces venezuelae, assembly GCF_008642295.1. Lineage (GTDB taxonomy): Bacteria > Actinomycetota > Actinomycetes > Streptomycetales > Streptomycetaceae > Streptomyces > Streptomyces venezuelae_C. Next base: position 5,577,179 of record NZ_CP029190.1, read on the forward strand.
GCCGGTGCCGGCGCCGACGTCGGCGACCCGGGCGTCGCGCAGGGCGCGCCCGGAGACCTGCTCCAGGGTGTCGAACAGGGGGGCCGGGTAAGGGGGCCGGTAGGTGCCGTAGCGGGCGGCGGCCCGGCTGAAGGACCGGGCGCGGATCTCGCTGGAGGGCCTTGTCATACCCACCATCCTGCCTTCGGCGGTGCAGCCGGAGTAGTGGGCCGAAACCTGAACCACCGGACATGCCTCAGGGCAGCAGCAGGTCCGCCCGGCAGGCCGACGGGGTGCCCCACGCATCGCGGAGGGGGCGGGACTTGCGGAGCCAGAGGGACAGGTCCAGTTCCTCCGTGTAGCCCACCGCGCCGTGCAGCTGCAGTGCCGTCGCCGCCGCCCGGTACGCCGCCCCGCCCGCCGCCAGCTTCGCCGCCGCCACATCCCGCCGGTCCAGCCGCACCGCCCCCGCCCAGACCAGCGGCCTGGCGAACTCCAGGCCCAGCAGGGTGTCCGCCAGCCGGTGCTTCACCGCCTGGAAGCCGCCGACCGGCGCCCCGAACTGGGTGCGCTGCTTCACGTAGTCGACCGTACGCGCCAGCAGCGCCTCCCCGACGCCCAGGCACTGCGCGGCGGTCAGCAGCCTGGCCCAGCACAGCGCGGTCCCGGCCGCGGCCCGCACCCGCGGCCCGGCGGCCAGCACTTCGCCCCCGGCCGGCAGGACCGACAGTCGCCGGGCCGGGTCCGTCGACGGCAGGGCCGGCCCGGGGCCCGGCGCCAGCCGGAGTTCGTCCCCCTCGACCGCGAACCGGTACCCGGCCCCGGCCGCCTCCGCGTCCAGTGCGTACGGGCCGCCGCCCGGCAGGACCAGCGTGGCCACCGCCTCGCCCGCCGCCAGCGCCGGCAGGAACCGCCCGGCCAGCGTGTCGTCGCCGAGCTCCGAGATCAGCACGGCCGCCGCCGCGGTCTCCACCACCGGCCCCGGCATCCCGGCCCGGCCCAGTTCCACGAAGGCCAGGGCCAGTTCCACCGGAAGCGGCCCGAGGCCCTCGTACTGCTCGGGCACCGGCAGCGCGAACAGCCCGGTGCCGGCCAGCTTCCGCCACACCTCCAGCCCCGGCGCCGGGTCGCCGGCCCCCCAGCGGCGGACCGCCGCCGGCAGATCGGCGGCACCGAGCAGCCGGTGCAGCGTACGGGCGAACTCCAGCTGTTCCCCGGTCGGCAGGAAGCGCATCAGCGGCGGCCCTTCGGAAGGCCGAGCAGCCGCTCGGCGATGATGTCGCGCTGGATCTCGTTGGTCCCCGCGTAGATCGGCCCGGCCAGGGAGAAGAGCCACGGCTCGGCCCACTCCCCGTCCGCCCGCTCGGCCTCCGGGCCGAGCAGGTCCAGGGCGGTCTCGTGGAGCGCGATGTCGTACTCCGACCAGAACACCTTGTTCAGGCTGGACTCCGCACCGATCACCTCGCCCGCTGCGAACCGGGCGGCGTTGGCCCAGGTGAACAGCTCGTACGCGCGGGCCCCGGCCACCGCGTCGGCCACCCGGTCGCGCAGTGCGGTGTCGGCGGGGTCGGCCGTGGACCGCCAGAGCGCGGCCAGCCGTTCCGCCGCCGCCAGGAACCGGCCGGGGGAGCGCAGGGTCAGTCCGCGTTCGTTGCCGGTGGTGGACATGGCGATCCGCCAGCCCTGGCCCGGTTCCCCGATCACGTCCTCGTCCGGGACGAACACCTCGTCGAGGAAGAGCTCGGCGAAGGCCGGCTTGCCGTCGAGGCGGCCGATGGGCCGGACCGCCACCCCGGGCGCCCGCAGGTCGAACATCAGGTAGGTGAGCCCCTGGTGCGGCCGGGCCGCCCCGGGGTCGGTGCGGAAGATCCCGAAGGCGCGGTCGGCGAAGGCGGCCCGGGACGACCAGGTCTTCTGCCCGGACAGCAGCCAGCCGCCCTCGGTCCGTACCGCCTTCGAGGTCAGGGAGGCGAGGTCGGAGCCGGCCTCCGGTTCCGACCACGCCTGGGCCCAGACGACCTCGCCGCTTGCCATGGACGGCAGCACCCGGGCCCGCTGCTCCGGGGTGCCGTGGTCGAAGAGGGTCGGGGCCAGCAGGTTGATGCCGTTCTGGGAGACCCGGCCGGGGGCCCCGGCCGCGTAGTACTCCTCCTCGAACAGCAGCCAGCCGAAGATGTCGGCGCCCCGGCCGCCGTACTCGGCCGGCCAGGACACCACCGACCAGCGGCCGGCGTACAGCTCCGCCTCCCACTCCCGGTGCGCCGCAAAGCCCTCCGCCGTCTCCAGCGAGGGCAGCGGGGCGGCCGGGACGTGCGCATGCAGCCAGTCCCGGGCCTCCGCCCGCAGGGCCTCGGCCGCCGGCGTGTGGGTCAGGTCCATCGGGTCCTCGCCTCCTTCCCTAACAAGTGTTTGGTAGGTTAACGTACCGCCATGAGCAGCGTCGAGGAGTTCCTCGGCCTTCCCGAGGAGGTACGGGCGTGAACGAGCCGGACTACGTCCCCGGGCACGGCCTGCTGCGCGACCGGTCGGCCGTCATCACCGCCGCGGCCGGTGCCGGCATCGGCGGCGCCACCGCCCGCCGCTTCCTGGAGGAGGGCGCCCGGATCGTCATCGGCGATGCGCACGCCCGCCGGCTGAAGGAGACCGAGGAGGCCCTCGCCGCCGAGTTCGGCGCCGGCCAGGTCACCTCACTGCCGTGCGACGTGACCGACGAGCAGCAGGTCCAGGCGCTGTTCGCGCTGGCCGAACAGACCCACGGAGCCCTCGACATCGTGGTCAACAACGCCGGGCTCGGCGGCACCGCCGCCCTCGCCGACATGACCGACGAGCAGTGGTCCAAGGTCCTCGACGTCACCCTGAACGGCACCTTCCGCTGCACCCGGGCCGCCCTGCGCTCCTTCCGGCGGACCGGCTCCGGCGGGGTCATCGTCAACAACGCCTCGGTCATCGGCTGGCGGGCCCAGACCGGCCAGGCGCACTACGCCGCCGCCAAGGCCGGGGTGATGGCCCTCACCCGCTGCGCGGCCCTGGAAGCCGCCGAGTTCGGGGTCCGCGTGAACGCGGTCGCACCCAGCCTGGCGATGCACCCGCACCTGGTGAAGGTCACCAGCGCGGAACTGCTGGAGCAACTGACGGCCCGTGAGGCCTTCGGCCGGTACGCGGAACCCTGGGAGGTCGCCAACGTGATCGTCTTCCTCGCCAGCGGCTACTCCTCCTATATGACCGGCGAGACCGTCTCCGTCAGCAGCCAGCACGCCTAGTGCTGTGACCGGAAACGTTCACCGGCCCGCGGCGCCCGGCACGGCACCTCGCCGCGTTGTCGGGCCACGCAAGTACGTCCAGTACGAGCCGTGGCCCTCCGCCTTGCGATGCACCGCACCGGACGCCGCGGGCCCACCGGCAAAAGCTCCCGGCCACAGCACTAGCACAATGGCCGGGTGCCAACGAACAAGAAGAAGCCCCAGGTGACCGCCTCGCCCGAGCGGCGGCGGGAACTCCTCGACACCGCCGCCGAGGTGTTCGCCGCGCAGGGCTACAACGCCACCACCGTCCGCAAGATCGCCGACGCGGCCGGCATGCTGGCCGGCAGTCTCTACTACCACTTCGATTCCAAGGAATCGATGCTGGACGAGATCCTCTCCGCCTTCCTGAACGAACTGTGGGAGGGCTACGACGCGGTGCTCGCCGCGGGGCTCGGCCCCAGGGAGACCATCGAGGCCCTCGTCACCGAGTCCTTCCGGGAGATCGACCGGCACCGCGCCGCCGTTGCGATCTACCAGAAGGAATCCCGCACCCTGTCCTCGCAGCCCCGCTTCCACTACCTCTCGGACTCCCAGGTGAAGTTCGAGAAGGCATGGCTGGGAACGCTGGAGCGCGGGGTCGCCGCCAAGGTCTTCCGGGCCGACCTGGACATCCGCCTCACCTACCGCTTCGTGCGCGACACGGTGTGGGTCGCGGCCTCCTGGTACCGGCCGGGCGGACAGCACAGCCCCGAGGAGATCGCCCGCCAGTACCTGTCGATGGTGCTGGACGGGATCGCCGTCCGTACGTAACCCGCGAAGGAGCAGTCGTCATGCCCGAGGCCTACATCGTCGAAGCGGTCCGCACCCCCGTCGGCCGGCGCAAGGGGGGTCTGGCCGGGGTCCACCCGGCGGACCTCGGCGCGCACGTCCTGAAGGCGCTGGTCGAACGCTCGGGTGTGGACCCGGCCGCCGTCGAGGACGTGGTGTTCGGCTGCCTCGACACGGTGGGCCCGCAGGCCGGCGACATCGCGCGGACGGCATGGCTGGCGGCGGGACTGCCGGAGGAGGTGCCGGGGGTCACCGTCGACCGGCAGTGCGGCTCCTCGCAGCAGGCGGTCCACTTCGCGGCCCAGGGAGTCCTGTCCGGCACCCAGGACCTGGTGGTCGCGGGCGGCACCCAGAACATGACGATGATTCCGATCGCCTTCGCCTCGCGGCAGGCCGCCGAGCCGCTGGGCCTCACGGAAGGCCCCTACCTGGGCTCGGAGGGCTGGCGGGCCCGGTACGGGGACGCCCCGGTCAACCAGTTCCACGGGGCGCAGCTGATCGCCGGGAAGTGGGGGATCTCGCGCACCGACATGGAGGAGTTCGCCCTCCGCTCCCACCGGCGGGCGGTCCGGGCCATCGACGAGGGCCGCTTCGACCGCGAGACGGTGCCGTGGGGCGAGGTGCGGGTGGACGAGGGGCCGCGCCGGGACACCACCCTGGAGAAGATGGCGGCCCTGGCGCCGGTGGTGGAGGGCGGCACCATCACGGCGGCGGTCTCCTCCCAGGTCTCGGACGGCGCCGCGGCCATGCTGCTGGCCTCGGAGCGGGCGGTCCGCGAACACGGCCTGACCCCGCGGGCCCGCATCCACCACCTGTCGGTGCGCGGCGAGGACCCGATCCGCATGCTGTCGGCACCGATACCGGCGACGGCGTACGCGCTGAAGAAGACCGGCATGACCATCGGGGACATCGACCTGGTCGAGATCAACGAGGCCTTCGCCCCGGTGGTGCTGGCCTGGCTGAAGGAGACGGGCGCGGACCCGGAGAAGGTGAACGTGAACGGCGGCGCCATCGCCCTGGGCCATCCGCTGGGCGCGACCGGGGTGAAGCTGATGACCACGCTGCTGCACGAGCTGGAACGCACCGGCGGCCGGTACGGCCTCCAGACCATGTGCGAGGGCGGTGGCCAGGCCAACGTCACGATCATCGAGCGCCTCTAGGGACGCCGCGATGCCGAGTGTCACGCTGCGGGTGCCACGTGTTCCGACCGAGGTGTGCTAGCTTGGGTGCATTGCAGTTGTGGTACCCATGAACGTATGTGCGCCTGACGGGAATGATCCTGCAGGCGCATTTTGTTTTCCGGCATCTCCGGATGGGGCCCTCACCTATTAATCAGGAGATTGCTATGGCCAACGGCACCGTGAAGTGGTTCAACTCGGAAAAGGGCTTCGGCTTCATCGAGCAGGAGGGTGGCGGCCCGGACGTGTTCGCCCACTACTCGAACATCGCCACCCAGGGCTTCCGTGAGCTCCAGGAGGGCCAGAAGGTGACCTTCGACGTCACGCAGGGCCAGAAGGGCCCGCAGGCCGAGAACATCCTGCCTGCCTGACACCCGTCGCAGGGCCGGGGTCCGCATCGCCATGATGCGGACCCCGGCTTGTCTGCTGTCTTGACTGACTGTTCCACCTGCCGGTTTCAGAAGGGCGTCCCCGCATGACCAGCTCCAGCTCCAGCTCCGCACGTTCCGGCCGACGTCCCGTCCGGGGCCGCGGCGCTGACCAGGGACGTCCGAAGGCCGGCGCGGGCCGGTCGAAGGGCGCCAAGGGCGCCGCCGCGCAGCCCGCCCGGCCGCAGGAGTTCACGATGCCCGAGACGCTGACGCCCGGGCTGCCGCCCGTGGCCGCGTTCGAGGACCTCGACATGCCCGAGGCGCTCCTGAAGACCCTCGCCGAGCAGGGCGTCACCGCCCCGTTCCCGATCCAGGCCGCCACCCTCCCGAACTCCCTGGCCGGCCGTGACCTGCTCGGCCGCGGACGCACCGGCTCCGGCAAGACCCTGGCCTTCGGCCTCGCCCTGCTGGCCCGTACGGCCGGCCGCCGGGCCGAGCCCAAGGCCCCGCTGGCCCTGGTGCTGGTCCCGACCCGCGAGCTCGCGCAGCAGGTCACGGACGCTCTGACCCCCTACGCCAACGGCCTGCGGCTGCGGATCACCACCGTGGTCGGCGGTATGTCGCTGAACCGGCAGGCGAGCGCCCTCAAGCGCGGCGCCGAGGTGCTGGTGGCCACGCCCGGCCGGCTGGCCGACCTGATCGACCGCGGCGACGTCACGCTGGAGCGGGTCTCGATCACGGTCCTGGACGAGGCCGACCAGATGACCGACATGGGCTTCCTGCCGCAGGTCACCAAGCTCCTGAAGCAGGTGGAGGAGGGCGGCCAGCGGCTGCTGTTCTCCGCGACCCTGGACAAGAACATCGACAAGCTCGTCAAGATGTTCCTGACCGACCCGGTCACGCACTCGGTCGACCCGTCGGCGGGCGCGGTGACCACCATGGAGCACCACGTCCTGTACGTGCTGGACGAGACCGACAAGAAGGCCGTCGCGACGAAGATAGCCGCGCGCGACGGCCGGGTGATCCTCTTCCTGGACACCAAGCGGGCGGTGGACCGCATGGTCAAGAAGCTCCTGGCCAGCGGTGTACGGGCGTCCGGCCTGCACGGCGGCCGGTCGCAGCCGCAGCGCAACCGCACCCTGGACTGGTTCAAGACGGGCGAGGTCACCGCGCTGGTCGCCACCAATGTCGCGGCCCGCGGCATCCACATCGACGACCTGGACCTGGTCGTGAACGTGGACCCGCCCACCGACCACAAGGACTACCTGCACCGGGGCGGCCGGACCGCCCGGGCGGGCGAGTCGGGCAGCGTGGTCACCCTGGTCCTGCCGGAGCAGAAGCGCGAGATGACCCGGCTGATGTCGGACGCGGGAATCCGCCCGCGGACGGCCGCGATCAAGTCCTCGGACGAGGAGCTCACCCGTCTGACCGGGGCCCGGGAGCCCTCCGGCGTTCCGGTGGTCCTGGACGTCCCGCAGCCGACCCCGCCGAAGCAGCCGAAGGCCGGCGCCAGCCGGCCCTCCCGCCGCCGCGGCACGGGCCAGGCCGCCGCCGGCTCGGGCTCCGCCACCGGCTCCGGCCAGGCACGCCGCTCCGGCGCCGAGCAGGGCTCCGGCCAGGGCGGCAGCCGGTCCGGCTCGGGCCAGGGCGGCAGCCGGTCGGCCTCCGGCCAGGGCCGCCGCAGTGGTTCCGGCCAGGGCGGCGCGGACCGGGCCCGCCGCACCGGCGGCACCCAGGGCGGCAGCGCCTCCGGTGGCGCGGCCGGCGCCTCCGCGCGCAGCCGGATCGGCTCCGGCCGCCCCGCCCGCCGCAGCCCGGGCGCCTGACCGCTCCCGCCCGGCCCCGCCACGTACCCGACGGCCGCCGCCCCCGCCCGGGGCGGCGGCCGTTCGCGTACCCGCACACGTACCTGCGCACACTCGGCGGACCGGAAATATGATGGGCGCGGGCCCCACACACACCCAACCCGCCGGCGGAAGCAGAGGCACGCGGAAGCAGAGGCACATGGATATGGCTCGGAGCGGTCCGTGACCCGGCGCCGTGCCCCGGGCGCCGCCAGCGCCGAACTCCTCAGCACGCTCGGGCGGCTCACCGCCCAGGCGCGGGAGGGCGCGGAGCTGCACCACGCCCGGCTGGAACTGGCCGAGGCCCTCCAGCGCGAGATGCTGCCCTCGGCCCTGCCGGTGGTGCCGGGGCTGCGCACCGCGGCCCGGTACGCGCCCGCCCGGGACGGCCTGGACATCGGCGGGGACTGGTACGACGGGTTCTGGCTCCCGGAGGGCGGGCTCGCCTTCTCCATCGGCGACGTCCAGGGACACGATGTGGAGGCAGCCGCCTTCATGGGGCAGGTCCGGATCGGCCTGCGCGCCGTGGCCGCCATCGTCACCGATCCGGGCGAGGTCCTGCGCACCGCCAATGACGTGCTGCTCTCGATGGAATCCCGGCTCTTCGCGACCTGCAGCCTGCTCCGCTTCCATCCGGAGACCTGGGAGATCGAGAGCGCGCGGGCCGGTCACGTGCCCACGGTCTGGGCCACGGTCGACGGCCGGTACGGCATCTCCGAGGACGAGGGCGGGCTGCCCCTGGGCATGCTGCCCGGGTCGGGATACCCGGTGACCCGGCGCCGGCTGACCACGGCGGGAGCGGTGGTCCTGGTCACCGACGGGGTGGTCGAAGGGCCCGCCTTCCCGATCGAGGTGGGTCTGCAACGGGTGGTCCGGCTGGTCCGGGAGGCGGCCGGCGCCGATCCGGACGAGCTGGCCGCCGAGGTGATGAAGGTGGCCGATTCCACCGGCCACGCGGACGACGCCGCGGTGCTCGTCCTCCGCCACGACGCTCCGGGCCCGCCGTTCCGGTAGCGCGTGTCGCGCTCCGCCGGGCGCGCGGGCTGTTGTCTGATGCTGGGATGCCCACCCAGGAATGGCGCCGCGTGCTCCCGACCCTCCTCGGGATCGTGGCCCTCGCCGTGGCCTACTACGGGACCGGGCGGCTGGGCCTGCACCACCAGGTGGTCGTCGACGGCGCCATGGTCACGCCCCTGTGGCCGCCCACCGGAGTCGCCCTGGCCTGTCTGCTCTGGATGGGGCTCCGGGTCTGGCCGGGGATCCCGCTGGGCACCTACCTGGCCATCGAGCGGATCAGCAGCTTCGACCTCGCCGACGCCCCGATCCTGGCCGGCAACACCCTCGCTCCGGTGGCCGGGTACCTGTTGCTGCGCGAGGCCGGCTTCCGTACCGAGATCGACCGGCTGCGGGACGGGGTGGCCCTGGTGTTCCTGGGCGGTCTGCTGCCGATACTGATCAGTTCGACCGTCGGGACCGCCACCCTGGTGCTCACCGGCGACCTGCCGCTCTCCGAGTTCTGGCCGGTGTGGTCGGCCTGGTGGGCCGGGGACGCGATGGGCGTGCTGGTGGTGACCCCGCTGCTGCTCGTCCTGCGCCGCGCCCGGATGCCCCGGGACCCCTACCGGATGGCCGAGGCGGCGGTGCTGGCGGTCATCGCCGTCCCCGTCACCCTGTTCGCCACCCGGACCTCCCTCTCCCTGCTGTTCCTCGTCTTCCCGCTGCTGATCTGGGCGGCCGTACGGTTCCAGCTCGCCGGGAGTGCGCCCTGCACCCTGCTGGTGTCGGTCCTGGCCATCGCGGCGGCCACCGACCGGGACGGGCCGTTCGCCGGCCAGACACTCCTGGCGATCATGGTCAACCTCCAGGCCCTCAACGGGGCGGCGGCCCTGACCGGACTGCTGCTCGCCGCGCTCGTCACCGAGCAGAACGGCATCCGTCTGAAGATCGAGCAGGTGTGCGAGGACCTGGCGGAGGTGGTGCAGCGGCTGAGCCCCGGGAAGCCGGCCGACTGACGGCCGGCCGGCCCCCGGGGGTGCGCCCGGTCACACCCCGGGCGCACCCTGCTCGCAGCCGGGTGCCGGGGTCAGCGCACCAGCTTGTCCTGGAGCTTCACCAGGTCCCGCAGGCTCAGCCCGAGCCCCTGCGTCAGATACCCGTAGAAGCTCCCGTACTCCGCCTCCAGCTGCGCGGTCGCCGCATCCAGGTAGTCCTGCCGGACCTCCTGCAGCGGAATCAGCAGATCGGGGTTCTGCATCCGGCCCGACTGCTTCAGCCCGGCCCGGACCTTGGCGTCGTAGGCCCCGCGGAAGGTGTTCGACGCCAGGTAGTCGCGCTCGGCCGAACTCTGCGGGACGCCGAGGGCCCGCAGCAGCACGTAGCTCAGCCAGCCCGTCCGGTCCTTTCCGGACGTGCAGTGGTACAGCATCGGGCCCTGCCGGCCGTCTGCCGTCTCCCGCAGCGTCGCCGCGAACTGCGCCCGGTTCTCGGGGCTGGTCACGAAGGTGCGGTAGATGTCGCGCATGTACGCCTCGGCGCGCCCGCCGCCGAGCATCTGCTCCTGCTTCACCGGGTCGCCGCTGGAGATCGCGCCGACCAGGGTCCCGTACAGGCCGAGGTCGCTGACCGGCCGTGCGGTGGCGGTGAGTCCGGGCGGCAGCCGGTCGGCGCCGTCGTACTGGAGCTCCATGGGGATCCGGAAGTCCACGACCTTGGTGAGGCGCAGACCGGCGATCGTGGTGAGGTCCGCATCGGTCAGCTTGCTCAGTGCATCGGAGCGGTAGACCAGCCCCTGGCGGACCTGCCCGCCCGTGTAGGTGCGGTAGCCGCCCAGGTCGCGGACGTTGACCGCGCCCTGGAGGGGGATCTGGCGAATCGTTTCAGCCTGCGGGCGGTGCTGCCCGGCCGTGGCGGCGGCGGCCGGACCGGCAGGCGCCTGACCGGCCTGCGCAGTGGCGGGAAGGGTCCCGATGGCGAGCGCGGAGAGCATCACCGCGGTCGCCAGGCGGATTCGGGCACGGCTCATCTTGACGACTCCTTGCGGAGAAGGGGGATCACCCTGGTGGAGGCAGGGTGCGGAGCGAGTGCAGTACTGCATGTGCCTCGGCCATCACGCGGTCCACGAGCTCCGCACACGACGGGAGATCCTCGATCACGCCCGCGACCTGGCCGGATGCCATGACACCGAGGTCCGTACGGCCCTCGACCATGGACGCCTTGAGGAGCATGGGGGTATTGGCGGCGAGCAGCACCTGGCTCCAGGACAGGTCCTTGCCGTGTTTCATCGCCAGCCCGTCCCGGACCAGCTGCGCCCAGGACAGGCCGGAGAGCTTCCGGAACCCGGCCGCATGCCGGACCGCCCGGGCCAGCGCCCCGGCGCGGCCCGCCCGCTCCAGGGAATCGACCAGCGGGGTACGGAGCATCCGGTGCGGCAGCCCGTCCACCGCCGTGGTGACGGTGACGTCCTTCACCCCGGCTGCCAGGTACCGGGCCTTGACCGGGTCCGGGACGGTGGAGTCGGAGGTCAGCAGGAACCGGGTGCCCATGGCGACTCCGGCCGCGCCGTAGGCGAGGGCGGCGACCAGGCCCCGGCCGTCGTGGAAGCCGCCCGCGGCGACCACCGGGATGTCCACGGCGTCCACCACCTGGGGGAGCAGCACGGTGGTGGCCACGTCCCCGGTGTGCCCGCCGCCCTCGCCGCCCTGCACGATCACCGCGTCGGCGCCCCAGCCCGCCACCTTCTCGGCGTGCCGGCGGGCCCCGATGGACGGGATCACCACCACGCCCGCGTCCTTGAGCCGGGCGATCAGCTCCCGGGACGGCGCCAGGGCGAAGGAGGCCACCCGTACGCCCTCGTCGACGATCAGCCGGGCCCGCTCGGCCGCGTCCCCGGCATCGGCCCGCAGATTGACCCCGAAGGGCTGCTCCGTACGGGACTTGACCTCGCGCACCGCCGACCGCAGCTGCTCCAGGGTCATGGTGGCCGAGGCCAGGATGCCCAGCGCCCCGGCGTTCGCCGCCGCCGACACCATACGGGGGCCGGCGACCCAGCCCATTCCGGTCTGCACGATCGGGTACCGCACCCCGACGAGCTTGGTGAGTGCCGTCTCCATCAGGCGGTCCGGACTTCGCGGTCCCGCAGGCCCCTGGGGTCGATCACCTCGCGGATCAGCCGCAGCTCCTCGGCGGTGGGCTCGCGGGTGTACGGGACCTCCGCCGCGATCACCAGCTCGAAACCGGTGGCCTCCCGGACCTGTTCGACGGTGACGCCGGGGTGCAGGGAGGCCAGCCGCATCCGGTGGTCGGGGGTGGCGAAGTCGAACACGCCGAGATCGGACACCACCCGGGGCAGCCGGTGGTAGCGGGCGGCGGAGGGGCCGGCCGCGGCGGCCCGGTCGTACCCGACCCCGCTGACCATGTCCACGCGCTCGACGAACACCCGGGCGGAGTGCTTGGGCACCCAGTAACTGACCGGGTTGTTGAGGGTGTTGACGGGTGCCCCGCGCACCCCGAGGAGCTGGCGGGACGGCCGCTGCCAGTCGCCGATGCAGGAGATGTTCTGGTTGCCGTACCGGTCGATCTGGCTGGCGCCCATCATCACGTGCCGCCGGCCGCCGGTGACCATCGTCAGATGGCGCCGGTAGGGCAGCCAGCCCTCGACGGTGCCGTCCAGGCCGACCAACATGGCCTCGCCGTCGGTCAGCAGCAGGTCGGGGGAGAAGGTGCGCTTGGCGAGCCGGGCGCCGAAGGCCGGAACGAGGCCCATCGGGCTGGCGAGCACCTCCCCGTTGTCGCGCCAGGCCTCGGCGCAGGCGATCACACAGTATTCGGCGCGGGTGGTCACTGCTGCTCCTCGTGCCAGGCGCGGACGGCGGACTGGTAGTCGTGCTCGCTCGCGCCGGACAGGAAGCGGGCGGCGAACTCGGGCCAGGGGGTGGTGGCGTACAGCCTCTGGAAGGCCTCGTCGCGTTCGTAGTCGGGGGCGCAGGAGGTGAAGTGGGCGCCGTTGGGAGCCTCCACCACCCCGGTCACGCTGTGACGGCTGACCAAGAGGGTCTGCGGGGGGCCGGCCTTGGCGAGTTCGGCGGTCTCCACCAGCTGCTCGCAGGAGACGTACGCGGTGTCGGCGGCCTCGCAGAACAGGTCGTCGAAGTAGGGGTCGGGGCCCAAGTACCGGGCGTTGCCGAGGCGGTCGGCGCGGCCCAGGTGGACCAGGGCGGCGTCCATGCGGAGGGCCGGGACGGCGACGAACTCCTCGCCGTCGGCGTAGGGGGAGGTGACGGTGCGCAGCTCCGGGTTGACCCGCATCACGTCGGAGCCGAGGCCGGCCCGGACGGGGAGGAAGGGCAGCCGGTTGGCGGCGGCGTGCAGGCCCCACATGAACATGGCCTCGTCGAGCTCGGTGAGTTCGAGGGCACCCTGTTCGCGGGCGGCCCGGAAATGGGGTTCCAGGGGGATGGAGTCGAGGGTGACGAAGGGGGCGACCAGCTTGCGGATGCGGCCGGCGGCGGCGAGCAGGCCGATGTCCGGGCCGCCGTACGAGATCACGGTGAGATCGGTGATCTCGGATCGGAGCAGTGCTCGAACCAGGGCCATCGGCTTGCGGCGCGACCCCCAGCCGCCGATGCCGAGGGTCATCCCGCTGTGCAGCTGCCCGATCACGTCCTCGCACGTCATGCTCTTGTCGGTCATGAACGCGGTTCCTTCCCGAAGGTGTCCCGGACCCGGTCGGCCACCCCGCTGAGGTTGGCCTCGAAGGTGAAGCCCTGCTCGAAGCGGTAGCTGCGGCGCACGTCGACGGGGTCGATGCCGTTGATGGCCGCCTTGGCCAGCCGGATCAGGTAGCCGTCCTTGCGCGCGATCTCCCGGGCCAGCTCCAGGGCTGCCGCCCGCAGCCCGTCGGCCGGGACCACCTTCCAGACCGAGCCGTGGGCGTGCAGTTCGGCGGCGGTCGCGGTGCGCGAGGTGTAGTAGAGGGCGCGCATCAGGTGCTGGGGGACCAGCCGGGCCAGATGGGTGGCCGCGCCGAGGGCGCCGCGGTCCAGCTCCGGCAGCCCGAAGACGGCGTCCTCGGCGGCGACGATCGCGTCCGCGTTGCCGGCCAGGCCGATCCCGCCGCCCAGGCAGAACCCGTTGACGGCCGCCACCACGGGCACCTCGCACTCGTACACCGCGGCGAAGGCCTCGTAGCAGCCCCGGTTGGCGCCGATCAGGGAGCCGTGCCCGGTGTCGCGCTGCATCTCCTTGATGTCGACGCCGGCGTTGAAGCCGCGGCCTTCGGCAGCCAGGACCACGCACCGGTTCCCGGGGTCGCGGCCGGCGGCGCGCAGGGCGTCGGCGAGCTCGTACCAGCCCTGTACCGGAAGGGCGTTGACGGGCGGGAAGTCGACGGTGACCAGTGCGATGCCCTTGTCGGGGCTTGAGGTGGAGACACCCATAAGCGGATCAGCTACCTTTCCACCAAACATTTGTTAGGTGAGGAAGGTAGCAGCCCATGGAGCTCGACGGGAGGGTTGTCGTCGTCACCGGCGGCACCCGGGGGGTCGGCGCCGGGATCGCCCGGTCGTTCCTCGAAGCCGGCGCGGAGGTCGTCCTCTGCGCCCGCAGACCGCCGGAGGAACCGGTGTCCGCGGCGGGCCGGAAGGCCGTCTACCGGGAGGTCGACCTGCGGAACGGGGCCGCCGTGCGGGAGTTCACCGACGCGGTCGCCGCGGACTTCGGGCGGCTCGACTGCCTGGTCAACAACGCGGGCGGGACCCCGTACCGGCTGCTGGCCGCGGGGGAGGCGGAACGCCATGCGCGGGTGCTGGAACTCAACCTGCTCGCACCGATGACCGCCTCGCTGGCGGCGTTCCCGTATCTGCGGGCGGCCCGCGGCTCGGTGCTGATGGTCGGCAGCGTCAGCGGCACCCGCCCCTCGCCGGGCACGGCGGCATACGGGGCGGCCAAGGCGGGTCTGGAGAACCTGGCCCGCTCGATGGCCGTCGAATGGGCCCCCGAGGTACGGGTGAACACGCTGGTCCTCGGCATGGTGCGGACCGAACTCGCCCACCTCCACTACGGGGACGAGACCGGGATCGCCGCGGTCGGGGCCACCGTCCCGCTGGGCCGGCTGGCCGAGCCGGCCGAGGTGGGGGCGGCGGCGGTGTTCCTGGCCTCGGACCGGGCGGGATACGTGAGCGGGGCGAGCCTGCTGGTGCACGGGGGCGGGGAGCGCCCCGCGTTTCTGGATGCGGCAACGGTCAACAAGGAGAGCTGAGATGGCGGAGGCGACGGAGATGACGGAGAAGGCGGAGAAGGCGGAGAAGGCGAAGCCGGCGGAGACGGCGGAGACGGGCATGTGTGCGGGCCGGGTCGCGATCGTGACCGGCGCCGGCCGGGGACTGGGCCGGGCCCATGCGCTGGCCTTCGCGGCCGAGGGCGCCAAGGTCGTGGTCAACGACCTGGGGGTCGGCCCGGACGGCGGCGGCTCCTCCGGGGGCCCGGCCGAGGAGGTGGTGGCGGAGATCCGCGCGGCGGGCGGCTCGGCCGTGGCGCACGGCGGGGACATCGCCACCGGCGCGGGCGCGGCCTCCCTGATCGCCTGCGCGGTCGACACGTACGGCCGGCTGGACACCCTGGTCAACAATGCGGGGTTCCTGCGCGACCGGATGCTCGTCAACCTGGACGAGGACGACTGGGACGCGGTGATGCGGGTCCACCTCAAGGGGCACTTCCTGCCGCTGAGGGAGGCGGCGGCCTGGTGGCGGTCCGAGGCGAAGGCGGGGCGCGGGGCGGCGGCCCGGGTGGTCAACACCTCCTCGGGGGCGGGGCTGCTGGGCTCGGTCGGTCAGGGCAACTACAGCGCGGCCAAGGCGGGCATCGTGGGGCTGACCCTGGTGGCCGCCGCCGAGATGGGCCGGTACGGGGTCCAGGTCAACGCGATCGCCCCGGCCGCCCGCACCCGGATGACCGAGCGGACTTTCGCGGAGACGATGGCGGCCCCGGCGGCCGGCACCTTCGACGCCATGGCCCCGGAGAACGTCTCCCCCCTGGTCGTCTGGCTGGGCTCCACGGCCTCGGCCGGGGTCACCGGGCGGGTCTTCGAGACCGAGGGCGGCCGGATCACGGTGATGCAGGGCTGGCACCGGGGCCCGACGGCGGACCGCGGCTCCCGCTGGACCCCGGCGGAGGCGGGCGAGGCCACCCTGAAGCTCCTCGCGGACGCCGAGCCTCCGCTGCCGGTGTACGGGGCGCGCTGAGCGGCCCGGCCCGGGGCGGGGAGGGAAACGACTCGGGCCCGGCCCCCTGGCGAGGGGTCGGGTCCGAAGCGTTGTGGTGCGACGCGGGTTTACTACCCACTTCGGCCATCCGCTGAACCGCAGCCGGCCCATCATGTTGGGGCGGCCACGCCGTTCAGGTGTCGCAGTCCAGGACGGTGCCGCAGAGCGCGCAGCGGGCCCGGAGCCGCCCGCGGACCGGGACCCGGACCCGCTGCTCGCACACCGGGCAGGGGAAGCTGACCCGCAGCTCCGCCCCGGCGCCCTCGAAGCGGTACGGGGCCCCGGCCGGGGATGCCGCCGCCCCGGCCGCGGCCCGCCGGGCCCGGGCGTAGCGCCGGCGCGCCACCGGCCCGGCCGCGGCCAGCGGGGGCCGCTGCCGGTCCCGGCGCGCGAGGCCGGCTCCGCGGACGTACGCCTCGTACGCCTGCGGGCTGGTGAACAGTACGGCCGGGTCGGCGGCGGGCCCGAAGAACGCGGCCCGCTTGGCGAGGACGTACCCGAACTCCTCCGGGGTGAGGTAGCCGAGCTTCTGGTGGCCGAGGGCGTCCTCCCGGTAGGCGTCGAGCAGCAGCCAGCCGGCCCCCAGATAGGCGGCGGCGGTGTCGGTGAGGATCTCGTCGGCCGGGGTGCCGTCGGCGCCGGTGCCCGGGAACCGCAGGCCGAGCCGGTGCAGCAGCACATGGGTGACCTCGTGCGCGAGGGCGGCGGCGAGGTCCCGCCGGTGGGTCCGGAACCGGTCGTTGACCTCGATGAAGTACTCCGGGCCGGCGGCGAGTTCGACGGCGGCGGCCTCCTCCATGGCCCGGTAGGCGATGACCATCCGGGCATCGGGCAGCCGCAGCTGGCGGACGACCGCGGCGGCCACCCGCTGGGCGCCCAGGTACAGGTCGTCGGAGTCGGTGAAGGCGGCGTCGGCGGGGGCGAGTCCGGCCGCGTAGGCCTGGATGCCGTCCCGGGGCAGCCGGCGGTGCAGGGCGGTGAGGGCCGCCCGGACGGTGGCCAGATGCGGAAACCCGTGCTCTACGGGGCTGTTCCGCCTGCGGTTCTGCATCAGGCCGCCCTCCCCACCGCAAACCTTGCCGGAGATTGGCCGAAAACACCGTCTTGTTGGCGCACCGCCCGCTGATGTGACATGGACCCGTCAGAAACGTCATTCACCCGATGACGCGCACGGACCGCACAGCCCAACCCCCCACGAAAGGCAGCGTGTTCACCGTGTCCTACACCCGCTTCCTCAAGCGTTCCCTCGCCGCCGGCGCCATAGCGCTCGCCGCCGTCAGCCTCCAGCCCGGCACCGCCAGCGCCGGCACCGCCCCGGTCGTCGGCGGCACCCGCGCCGCCCAGGGCGAGTTCCCCTTCATGGTCCGCCTCTCCATGGGCTGCGGCGGCGCCCTCTACACCCAGCAGATCGTCCTCACCGCCGCCCACTGCGTCGGCGCCAGCGGAAACAACACCTCCATCACCGCCACCGCCGGCGTCGTTGATCTCAACAGCGCCAGCGCCATCAAGGTCAAGTCCACCAAGGTGCTCCGCGCCCCCGGCTACAACGGCTCCGGCAAGGACTGGGCCCTCATCAAACTCGCCAAGCCGATCAACCTGCCCACCCTCAAGATCGCCGAGACCACCCAGTACAACAACGGCACCTTCACCGTCGCCGGCTGGGGAGCCACCCGCGAAGGCGGCGGCCAGCAGCGCTACCTGATGAAGGCCACCGTGCCCTTCGTCTCCGACGCCGACTGCCAGGCCGCCTACAGCGGCGACATCATCCCCGGCGAGGAGATCTGCGCCGGCCTGCTCGACCAGGGCGGCGTCGACACCTGCCAGGGCGACTCCGGCGGCCCCATGTTCCGCCGCGACAACGCCGGCGCCTGGATCCAGGTCGGCATCGTCAGCTGGGGCATCGGCTGCGCCCGCCCCGACTACCCGGGCGTCTACACCGAGGTGTCCACCTTCGCCACCGCCATCAAGAACGCCGCGGCCACGCTCTAAGGGCCCCGGCCCCGGCCCCGGCCCCGGCGCGGGCCCCGGCCTGGGCCCCGGCCCGCACCGCACACCCGCCTCGTCCTTCTGGCCGGTCCCGCACCGGCCGGAAGGGCGAGGCACCCCGCTGCGCGGTTGCGGGCCGACCCCCGGCCCGGTCCCATGGGAAGGATCCGAAGGATCCACCCGCACCGGGCGACAGTGGGGCAGGCAGCGCATGACGATCAGCGTGGTCATCGCGGACGACCAGGAGATGGTCAGAACCGGCTTCCGGATGATCCTGGAGAGCCAGCCGGACATGACCGTGCTCGCCGACGCCGGCGACGGCGAAGCCGCCCTCGCCGCCGTCGAAGCACACCGGCCGGACGTCCTCCTCCTCGATATCCGCATGCCGAAACTGGACGGCCTCGAAGTCACCCGCCGCCTCGCCGGCCGCAGCAGCCCACCCCGCATCGTCATCGTCACCACCTTCGACCTCGACGAATACGTCCACGCGGCGCTCCACGGCGGAGCCTCCGGCTTCCTCCTGAAAGACGCCAGCCCGGCCATGCTGGTTGAAGCGGTCCGTGCCGCCGCCGTCGGAGACGCCCTGGTGTCACCGGCCATCACCGTCCGCCTGCTCCGCGACATGGCCCCCCGCACCCCGGCCGCCTCCGCCTGGCACCCCGCCGAAGCCCTCACGGAACGCGAACGGGACGTCGTACGCTGTCTCGCCCGCGGCCTCACCAACGCCGAGATCGCCGCGGAACTCTACGTCTCGCTGTCCACCGTCAAGACCCACCTGGCCAACGTGCAGGCCAAACTCGGCGCCCGCAACCGCGTCGAGATCGCCGCCTGGGCCTGGGAGAGCGGCCTGGCCGCGAGCACCCCATGAACCCCGCGAACCCATGAGCCCCCTCGCCGGCTGGGCCCGACGCCACCCCCGCGCCGCCCTCTGCGCCCGTACCGCCCTCACGGCCGTCCTCCTGGGCCTGGTCACCCTCGAAGGCATCCTCCTCGCCCGCCAGCCCACCTTCCCGCACGCCGTCGTCTGGACCTCCGGCCTCCTCGTGTGCCTCAGCGCCGTCCCCTGGCCGGGCCTGTCCCTGACCCTCCGGGCCGCCTTCGCCGCCGCCACCACCTGGACCACCACCCTCATCCTCATCCTCACCAACCGTCCCCTCGTGGTCTGGGGCATCGGCGAGGCCGCCGCCCTGCTCGTCCTCCTCAGCTCCGTCCTGCTCCGCGCCCCCACCCGCACCGCCGCCGTCCTCGGCCCGCTCCTCGGCCTCGGCTGCATGGCCGTACCCGTCCGCGACATCGACCCCGGCCGCTTCTCCCTCCTCTTCTCCGTCCTCACCGTGGTCGTCGGCGGCTACTCCCTCCTGCTACGGGTCCAGGCCGCCCAACGCGTCCGCGACCTGCACGCCGTACGCACCGCCGAACGCCTGGAGCTGGCCCGCGAGCTCCACGACCTGGTCGCCCACCACGTCACCGGCATCGTCGTGGAGGCCCGCGCCGCCCGCTTCACCCAGGTCGCCGCCGACCCGGACCCCGCCCGCACCGACGCGATCCTCGCCCGGATCGAACGCGCCGGAGACGAGGCACTCGGCTCCATGCGCCGCCTGGTCAAGGTCCTCCGCGAAGAGGACGCCCCGGCCGGCACCGCCCCCGTCGCGGGCCTGCAGGAGCTCCGCGAGCTCACCGAACGGTTCTCCGCCACCGGCCCGCCCGTGGTCCTCACCATCGAGAACGGCCTGGACGACCGGCTGCCCGCCGAGATCGCCGCCACCGCCCACCGCATCGTCCTCGAAGCCCTCACCAACATCGCCAAGCACGCCGCCGGCGCCACCGCCGTCCGGATCGGCCTGCGCACCGTCCCGGCCGGCCTGGAACTCCGCATCACCGACGACGGAGGCCACCCCGCCCGCCTCTCCGACCAGGCCCGCGGCGGCGGCTACGGCCTGGCCGGCATGACCGAACGCGCCGAGGCCATGGGCGGCACCCTCACCGCCGGCCCCACCCCCGAAGGCGGCTGGACGGTCACCGCCGTCCTCCCCCTCGGCTGACCCCACCCCGGCTAGGCGGAGCCCGCCTCGCCCACCGCTCGAGGAAGCCGTCTCACAGACCGGCCGACCACGAAAACCCCCGGCCCGGCCACGTAAGCTCAAGGACCATGAACAGCAGCGACGACGTGATTGCCGAGGCCCTCACCGCCGAGGACCTGACCGCCCCCGAGGTGGTCGCCGAACTGGCCCGGCTCCGGGACAGCATCGACAACATCGACGCGGCCGTGGTCTACATGCTCGCCGAACGCTTCAAATGCACCCAGCAGGTCGGCCACCTCAAGGCCCGGCACCAGCTGCCCCCCGCCGACCCCGGCCGCGAGGCCCGCCAGATCGCCCGGCTGCGCCAGCTCGCCGAGAACGCCAAACTCGACCCGGCCTTCGCCGAGAAGCTTCTGAACTTCATCATCGCCGAGGTCATCCGCCACCACGAGACGATCGCTGCGGGCGAAGAATAAGGCGGCCGGAGGCCCCTGTGACCCGGCCGCTCCGTCGGGCAGCATGGGCCCCATGCCCGTACTGACGCGCAACGAAGCGCACACCCGCGCCCAGCTCCTCGACGTCCACCGCTACACGGTCACCCTCGACCTGACCGGCGGAGACACCGGCTTCGACTCGACCACCGTCATCCGCTTCACCACACGCGCAGCGGGCGACACCTTCGTCGAACTGAAACCCGAAGAGCTGCGCTCCGCCACCCTCGACGGCGACCCCGTCGACCCGGCGACCCTCACCGACAACCGGCTGCCCCTCACCGGCCTCACCGAGGGCCCGCACGAGCTGCGCGTCGACACCCGGATGCGCTACTCGCACACGGGCGAGGGCATGCACCGCTTCACCGACCCGGCCGACGACCGGACGTACGTCTACACCCAGATGTTCATGGACGACGTGCAGCGCGTGTTCGCCGCCTTCGACCAGCCCGACCTCAAGGCCGTCTTCGAGTTCACCGTCACCGCCCCGGCCGGCTGGACCGTCCTCGCCAACGGCATCACCGAGCACACCGGCACCCGCGACACCGACGGCGCCGGCATCTGGCAGTCCGCCGCCACCCCCGTCATCTCCACCTACCTGGCCGCCGTCGCCGCCGGCCCCTGGCACTCGGTGACCACCGAACACGCCGGACTGCCCTTCGGTATCCACTGCCGCCAGTCCCTGGCCCCCCACATGGACACCGACGCCGAGGAGATCCTCTCCGTCACCAAAGCCTGCTTCGACCGCTACCAGCAGAAGTTCACCGAGCCCTACCCCTTCGACTCCTACGACCAGGCCTTCGTCCCCGAATTCAACGCCGGCGCCATGGAAAACCCCGGCCTGGTCACCTTCCGTGACGAGTTCATCTTCCGCTCGGCCGTCACCGACACCGAACGCCAGACCCGCGCCATGGTCATCTCCCACGAAATGGCCCACATGTGGTTCGGCGACCTGGTCACCCTCCGCTGGTGGGACGACATCTGGCTGAACGAGTCCTTCGCCGAATACATGGGCTACCAGACCGCCGCGGAAGCCACCCGCTTCACCGGCGCCTGGACCGAATTCGGCATCACCCGCAAGGCCTGGGGATACGACGCCGACCAGCGGCCCTCCACCCACCCCGTCGCCCCCGACCCCGACGGAGTCCCCGACACCGCCGCCGCCCTCCTCAACTTCGACGGCATCTCCTACGCCAAGGGCGCCTCCGCCCTCCGCCAGCTCGTCGCCTGGCTCGGCGAAAAGGACTTCCTGGCCGGCATCAACACCCACTTCGCCCGCCACAAATTCGCCAACGCCTCCCTCGCCGACTTCGTCGACTCGCTGGCCGCCCACACCGACCGCGACGTCCACGCCTGGGCCGACACCTGGCTGCGCACCACCGGCATCGACACCCTCACCCCCCGGATCCAGGAGAGCACCGGAGGCTGGACCCTCACCGTCGACCACAACGGCAGCCGGCCGCACCGCATCACCGCCGGCCTGTACGACCGCACCCCCGACGGCCAACTGGAACTCCGCGAGCACCTCGACCTGGACGTCCCCTCCGACGAGATCATCTCCGTCGCCGGGCCCCGCCCCACCCTCCTCCTCCTCAACGACGGCGACCTCGGCTACGCCAAGATCCGCTTCGACGAGACCTCCCGGGAGACGGCCCTCCGCTCGCTCTCCGCGATCCCCTCCGCCCTGACCCGCGCCGTCGTGTGGAACGCCCTCCGCGACATGGTCCGCGACGGCGAACTCGGACCCGTCGCCTACCTGGAGACCGTCCACGCGCACCTCCCGGAGGAGACCGACCTCGCCATCGTCCAGGGCGTCCTCGGCTTCGCCCGCACCCAGATCGCCGACCGCTACCTCCCGGCCGCCGACCGCCCCGGCGCCCTCGCCCTCATCACCTCCGTCGCCCGCGCCCTGATCCGCCGTACCGAAGGCCTGACCTCGGAGGACTGGACCAGCACCGCCGCCACCTCAGGCACCGGACCCGGCCTGCGCCTCGCCGCCGTACGCACCTTCATCGACAGCGCCACCCAGCCCGACGCCATCGCCGCCTGGCTGGCCGACGGCACCGTCACCGGCGGCCCCGAACTCGACCCCGAGCTGCGCTGGCGCATCCTCGCCCGGCTCGCCGTCCTCGGCGCGATCGACGAACCCGAGATCGCCGAAGCCCTCGCCGCCGACCCCAGCGCCACCGGCCAGGAAGGCGCGGCCCGCTGCCGGGCGGCCCTGCCCCACCCGGAGGCCAAGGCCATCGCCTGGGACCGCATGTTCCACGACGACACCCTGTCCAACTACCTGTTCACCGCGACCGCGCAGGGCTTCTGGCAGCCCGAGCAGTCCGAACTCGTCGGTTCCTACGTCCCCCGCTTCTACACCGACGCGGTCGCCCTCGCCGCCCGCCGCGGCCCCGCCATCGCCGAAGCGGCGGGCCGCCACGCGTTCCCCGTGTACGCCATCGACGAGGACAACCTCCAGCTGGCCCGCACCTGCCTGAAGCACGAGGACCTCCTCCCCCTCCTCCGCCGCAAACTCACCGACCACCTGGACGACCTCACCCGCGCGTTGAACGTGGGCCGGGTCAACGGCAGGTAGCGGGGCGGGACTTCACTCCCGGCTCTCCAAGTGCGGGGGGAGTCGGGAGGTTTGGCTGCAGGAGGGAATATCTGACGCTGTGACAGGTGAGGTGCTAGTGTCTTCCATGACACACGCCACTTGGTGATACGTGACGCGGTGTCCGGCATTGGCCGGATGCTCCGGTAGGAGCCCCGAACTGGCCCTGTTGCCCCGACCGTATAGGGCGAAAGGGTGCGAGCGACGGTCCGTCGAGCGAATCTCCGGGTCGACGCAGCGCGTATCGCATGGATCCACACCCCGGGTCGAGCGGTGCAGCCGCACGACACCCGAGTCCTGACTGGATCCATCGAAGGGCATTCCAGCCATCAACGCGCACCACTCCGTCGACCAGATCATCTACATCGACGACTCCGGTATCCCCAACACGTTCGCCTCCTTCACCGCCATCGCCGCGGAACCCGCCGCGTGGCACGCGTTCGACCGGGCCTGGGCCGAACTCCGCTTAACGTGGTTCCACGATTACGGTGTTCCGGTCGAATACGAGCTTCACGCCAGCCCCTTCCTCGGCGGCCGGGGGCGACCCGGCGCACGCAACCCCACGAAGGCCGACCGCCGCCGCATGGCGCAGAGCGCGTTGGACCTGATCGGCGGAAGCCCTGGACTGGCTGTCCGCTCGGTCTATTCCGTCCATCGTGACTTCCGTGCGGCCAAACAGCTCGCCTTCACCGGGCTCGTACGCGAGGTGGACAGCCGGCTCGCACAGGACGGCCAGACCGCCGGCCTCGTCATCGACGGCGACGGAACCGACCGCCTGTACGACCAGGTGTACGACGAACTCCAGCCAACCGGCATCGTCCGCCCCGTCCTCCAGGTCCCCGCCCACGAATCCGTACCGCTCCAGGCCGCCGACCTGGTGGCCTGGACCGCCTGTCAGGTCATCGCCGGCGACAGGGGGCAGGACTACGCACGGCACTGGCACCAGCGCCACCTGCCGAAGGCTGCGCTGCCGCGAGAGGCGTGAACCCGCACACGACGGAGCCCCGGCCTACCGGCCGGGGCTCCGTGAAAGCAGACCTGGCCGCACCAAGGCGCGACCCGGACTACGCCTCCAGTGTAGCGGCCTTTACCACACGAGGCCATTGGAATGGTCAGAGCCTCACCCTCAGAACACCTGAAAATCGAAGGAGAAGGATGGGAATTCCGACTCAATTCCAAGAGCCTGTGACAACTGAAGGTGATGAGGCGGAGGAGGCCGGTCAGGGGCCACAAACGTTTACCTTCCTTTACGAGAACGAACAGTTCACGGTCTCCGGGTTCGAGCGAAGCCTCCCCGACCTCTCTTCGGTATCCGAGCGAGGGGCACTGGTCAAGGCCGGCCTGACGTCGACAGGCACGGCACTGGGGCTGGACTCCTGGCACGCGGTCGCCCGCGCGATTGTCTCCCCCGACTCGGCGGCAGCTCAGCTTCGCGCCCAGAAGGGCCGACTCGCCGCACTCATCGAGGAGCATGTCGAAGGCGCCACGCTGCGGTCGCTCCACACCCGGGCCTGGCTCACCGAACTCTTCCCAGGACTGCAGCCGCGTACCGGACAGGAAGCCCTGCCCATCGAGGACCCCCACGTACTCGGTGATATCGACGACACCGGCAAGCCACTCGCCTGCGTTGTCTACACCTACCGTGACCTCGCACACCTTCGCGCACACCTCAGGCAGACCATCGCAGCAACCCGGCGAGCCAACCCGGATCCGTACGACCAGTCGATCCTCGCCCGACGGATCACCCGAGCCGTCATCGCCCATCCGGCGCGCCTCGAATTCACAGACGGGTCCGAGCCGATCGACGTGCTGGTGGTCCGCGACGGCATCACCAGGCTCACCAGCGCCTGGGCCCTCCTCACGGGAGAGGACTCGCCCGGACCGGAGCAGATTGCCAGGACAGCCACAGATCTGCTGCTCGCCGAGAAGCCCCAACGCCGCGGAATGGAGAAGCCGCGCAGCCAGCGCATGGCCGTCGGACGTCAGGAAGCCCTCGCCGGCCTCCAGGCCGAGTTCTACCAAGGGCTCGGCTCCCAGCACCCCGCAGACCGGTCCGTCCGGCTGGGGCAGACCCTCGTGGTGCCGGCACAGATCACCGTGGGTCTCCGCATGCACGGGGCGACCGGGCTCCCGGCCGAGGAAGTGTTCGACGACGCGGTCCGTAGCATCCTCGCCTCGGTGCACGTCGAGTTCAAAGTCTGGGAATCCGCCGCCCAGAACGTGGAAGTCGGCTCGCGCGCCCTGCGCAGGGTCCATCTCAGCGGCCAGACGGAGACCGCGCTGCTCGAAGGAACGGTGGGTCTCGCACTCGGCCGCAGAAGCCCGGAAGAACTCCCGCAGATCTTCAACGACCAGCGCATTCCGGGAACACCGCTCTGGCGAGCCGTCTACCTGGTCCACCAACTCACCAGGCCGGAGGTGTTCGACCAGGTCAAGCGCCATGCCAAGGACATCAAGGGCACCCGCCGGATGACGACCCCGGGCTATGCGGAACTCCTGGGGCCGATCATCGACCTGCCGTGGCGGGGGGCCAAATCGGCCACGCTGAAGCAGGCGCGCAACGCATGGGCCAACGGCGGCGTGCTGTCGAAGGCGGTGATGGGCGAGTGGTCCCCGGTCCCTTGCGAGGACTTCACCACCCTTGTCCCGCCGGCCCTTGCCGGTGACAGGGACGCTCAGCGGACACTGGCGGTCGCGGGCGGAACAGCCCTGCTGACCGACAAGCTGGTGACACGGAACGTCGGCTCGGCCGTCGGCAACACGGTCCCCTGGCGGACCAACGTCGACCAGCTGATCGCGGGCCTCGCCGAGAACGAAGAGGGCCTGTGGCTCCTGGCGGTCGCGGCCAATGCCTTCGACGCGGAACGCGAATGCGCGAACTCCTTCTCGCCGGCGCAGCTGCTCAGCCGCGATCAGGCAGAGATGTACACCATCCCGGACGTCGACCTCGCCCGCCCGGACCGGCTCCGCAGAGACCGAGGTGGCGTCGCAGCCCTGGCCCTTACCCCCTGGCGACTGGTACTGGCTTCCGACCCCGTCAGAGCGCGGGAGCTGGAGGACGAGGAAGAGGGCGAGGACACAGAGCTCGACATCGCCGAACTCATCGAAACCAAGCGGCGGGCACTCGTACGGGCCATCGAGACCGCCGAGGAGAAACTCGACGACCTCCTCGCCTGCGTCGCATCGCCCGAGGCCAAGCAGACGACACTGACCGCCTTCGGCTCCCTTCCGGAGTGGGAGCCCATCGACGACCGGGTTCGTGCGCTGGCGGCCGTCATCTACAACCACCGGCCGGAAGCGCTGGACGAGGACGACGAGGACGAGGAGACCGAAGAGGACTGGGAGTAGACCGGGCCTGCCAGAAGCACCGGACGGGCCGGGGCGGACCGCCGGGCGAAGCCCTGGCGGGGGAGGAGCCGGGGCGGAGCCCAGAATCGGCCGGGCGGAGCCCGGGAAGCGGGGTCCGGGCCGGAGCCCCCCCACGCGGCGGAGCCCCATATCGGTACAGCCGGGGGAGGGGCGGGTGGGGGAACGGTGCCGCGCAGCGTCAACCCGCCCGCCGAGATCAACCGTGTGGCCGGAACCCGGGGTTACCTCCACCCCCACCCACTCGTTGCACCCACCGGGGCACACCCCCACCCCGCCCCCGCCCGCGCAACGAGGACCCCATGCCAGCGCACCCCGGCCCGCACCCGCCCCCCACCGGCGGAGCCGACGGCCCGCCCGGACCGCCGCTCCCGCCCCTCGCCGGCGGCGCCGACGGCCCTGCCGCCCTGCGCCCCCTCCTCGACACCGTCCTCGACGCCCTGCACGCCGGCGCCCGCGACCGCCACGGCCCCCTCCCCGCCGGCGGCCCCTCAGCCGTCGCCGACTCCATCAGCGCACTGGGCGACGTACTCCCCACCACCGGCACCGGCACCGCCGAAGCCCTCAGCACCCTCGTCCACACCCTCGCCGCCGGCTCCGCAGACCCCGCCGAACCCCTCTGCGCCGCCCACCTCCACACCCCGCCCCTCGCCCTCGCCGCCGCCGCGGACCTCGCCGCCTCCGTCCTCAACGCCTCCCTCGACTCCTGGGACCAGGCCCCCGCCGCCTCCGCCCTCGAAGCCCGCCTCACCCGAGCCCTCGCCGCCGCCCTCTACCCCGGCCACCCCACCGCCGACGCCCTCGTCACCACCGGCGGCACCGAGTCCAACCAGCTCGCCCTGCTCCTCGCCCGGGAACGCCACGGCCCCGCCCTCACCGTGCTCCACGGCGCCAACGCCCACCACTCCATCCCCCGCGCCGCCTGGCTCCTCGGCCTCCCCACCCCCCGCACCCTCCCCACCCCCACCGGCACCCTCGACCCCGCCACCCTCGACCGGGCCCTCGCCGACACCCCCGGCCCCGCCCTCGTCACCGCCACCGCCGGTACCACCGACGCCGGCCTCATCGACCCCCTCGACGCCCTCGCCGACGTCTGCGACCGGCACCACGCCGACCTCCACATCGACGCCGCCTACGGCGGAGCCCTCGCCCTCAGCTCCGACCCCCGCCACCACACCCCCCTGCACGGCCTCCAACGAGCCCGATCGGTCACCCTCGACCTGCACAAACTCGGCTGGCAGCCGGTCGCCGCCGGACTCCTCGCCGTCCCCGACGACACCCTCCTCACTCCGCTCGCCCACCAGGCCGACTACCTCAACGCCGCCGACGACACCGAAGCCGGCCTCCCCGACCTCCTCGGCCGTTCGCTGCGCACCACCCGCCGCGCCGACGCCCTCAAGATCGCGGTCACCTTCCGCGCCCTCGGCCGGAACGGCCTCGCCCAGCTCATCGACAGCACCCTCACGGCCGCCCGCCGGCTCGCCCGCCTCCTCGAAGCCGACCCCCGCTTCGAACTCCACTCGGCGCCCACCCTCAGCACCGTCCTCTTCCGCCCCGCCGGCGCCCGCGACGAAGACCTTGCCGCCCTCCGCCGCAGCCTCCTCCACGGCGGCCACGCCGTCCTCGGCCGGGCCCTCGCCGACGGCCGCCTCTGGCTCAAGGCCACCCTCCTCAACCCCCACACCACGGCTGCGGACCTGGACACCCTGGTGCGCGTCCTCCGACACGTCCCGGAAGCGGAAGGTACCCAGCGATGACCGCCCAGCTCGATGCACCCCACGACCTCGTCGGAATCGGCATCGGCCCCTTCAACCTCTCCCTCGCCGCCCTCGCCCACGGCCTCCAGCAGCACGAATGGTCAGGCGGCGGCCTCAGCACCGCCTTCTACGACCAGTCCCGCGACTTCCGCTGGCACCCCGGCCTCCTCATCGACGGAGCCACCCTCCAGGTCCCCTTCCTCGCCGACCTCGTCACCCTCGCCGACCCCACCAGCCCCTGGACCTTCCTCAACTACCTCAAGCACAAGGAACGTCTCTTCCCCTTCTACTTCGCCGAGCACTTCCACATCCAGCGCGCCGAGTACGACGCCTACTGCCGCTGGGTCGCCGGCCGGCTCCCCGGACTCCACTTCGGCCACCAGGTCGACGCCGTCCGCTGGAACCCCGAACACGACCTCTTCGAAATCGACTTCACCCAACTCGATGCCGACGGCGAAGCCGGAGCCCTCGGCCGCACCCACACCCGCCACCTCGCCCTCGGCGTCGGCACCGCCCCGCACATCCCCGAACCGCTCCGCCCCCTCGCCGAAGCACCCACCGTCCCCGTCATCCACTCCGCCGACTACCTCGACAACCGGGCCCGCATCCTCGGCGCCGAACACGTCACCGTCATCGGATCCGGCCAGTCCGGCGCCGAAATCTTCCTCGACCTGCTCCGCTCCCGCCCCGTCGGCCGCGAACGCCTCACCTGGCTCGCCCGCACCCCCTCCTTCGCCCCCATGGAGTACTCGAAGCTCGGCCTGGAACACTTCACCCCCGACTACACCCACTACTTCCACGCCCTCCCCGAACCCGTCCGCGACCAGCTCGTCCCCGCCCAATGGCAACTCCACAAAGGCATCGACGCCGGCACCATCGCCGCCATCCACGACGAGCTCTACCGACGCACCCTCCACGGCGGCTGGCCCGACGCCGTCCTCACCCCCGGCGTCACCGTCCGCACCGCCGGCCGCATCGCCACCACCAAGGTCGAACTCCACCTCGAACACACCCAGCAGAGCACCCGGTCCCGGCTCACCACCGACGCCGTCGTCCTCGCCACCGGATACCGCGAACGACCGCTCAGCGGCCTCCTCGCCGGACTCGACCCCTACCTCCGCAGGGACTCCGCCGGACGCCCCCGCATCGACCGCAACCACCGGATGATCCTCGACCCCGCCATCACCGGATCGGTCTTCGTCCAGAACGGCGAACGCCACACCCACGGCGTCGGCACCCCCGACCTCGGCCTCGCCGCCTGGCGCAGCGCAGCCATCCTCAACACCCTCACCGGCAAGGACCCCTACCCCCAGCCGGCCCGTACCGCCTTCACCACCTTCGGCCTCGACCAGCGGGAACAGCACCGCCACCGCCCACCGGCAACCGGCGAACTGCTCCCACTCGTCGAACACCTCTGAACTATCTGAACTAGAAGACCAGCACCCCGGCCCGGGTCAGCCGCCAGTCCACCGAAGCGAACTGCGCCGGATCCACCGTCCCCTTCGCCTTCACCCACTGGATGATCGTGTTACGGATTTCATCCGAGTTCGCCCACACCTGCCGGGCCCCCGCCACATGCGGGAACGCCCCGCCGCCGGACGCCCGGTAGTTGTTCACCGCGAGCACGAACTGCGCAGCCGGGTCCACCGGCACGCCCCCGAACGACAGCCCGGTGATCCGCGACCCCACCGGCTGCGCAATGTCGATGTCGTACGTCAACCCGTACACCGCGTCGTAGTTGTAGTCCGGAATGCCCTCCGCATTCGTCAGCTTCGCCGCATCCACCGGAGCCTCCGGCGCCGTCCGCACGAAATACCGGGCCGAGTACTCCAGATAGTCCCTCAGCTGCGCACCCGTCAGCACCCGTGCCTCCAGCGTGTTCTCGAACGGGTACAGACCCGCCGCATCCCGGATCGTCACCTGACCCGCCGGAATCGCCGCCGTCCGGGAGAAGCACGAGGCCTGCGACAGCACCGGCAACGCCGCCCACTCCGAACCGGCCAGCGCCCCCCGCACCGTCTCCGCCTGCACATGGTTGATCAGATCGATGATCGCCACGTCCTTGACCGGACCCTCGGCCGACACCATCGCCTGCGTGGACGTCCCGATCACCTGGTTCACATACGCCACCACCTTGCGGTGCTCGTCCGACAGCAGCCGGACGATCTTCGGGTCCTCCGCGACCGTGTTCGAGTTCAGCACCTTCGCCGACACCCGCTCCACCGACCACCGGCCCCGCGACCACACCAGCTCGAAATCGAACAGAGTCAGCCGCTGCCCCCACTTCAACGGCTCCGACAGCACCACGTCCTTGCCGGTCGCCTTGTTCTTCACCCGGTACTCCGGGATCTCCGTGTGCGCATGCCCCACCAGGATCGCGTCGATCCCCGGCACCTGCTCCGCCACCAGACCCGCCGCATTCTCCACATACGGCAGCTGATCACCGTACGAAGACGTACCGCTCGACCCCGAATGCGCCGACACGATCACCACATCCGCACCCATCGACCGCAGCCGCGGCACATACTTCGCCGCCTGCTCCTCCAGCCCCGGGAACGTCATCTTCCCCTGCACGTTCGCCTTGTCCCAGATCGCGATCCCCGGATTCGTCAGACCCAGCACCGCCACCTTCACATCCCGCCCGCACGGCGTCCGCAACCGGTGCACGCTGTACGGCGGAAACGCCGGCCGCGCCGTCTTCGCATCCAGCGCATTCGCCCCCAGCAGCGGGAAATCACACTGCTCCTCGAACTTCCGCAACACCGGAATGCCGTAATTGAACTCGTGGTTCCCGAGCGCCGCCGCGTCATAGCCGATCGCATTCATCGCCTGCGCCATCGGATGCACCGGACCACGCCGCGCCGTGATCGGATCCACCTTCGCGTAGTAGTACGACAACTGGGTGCCCTGAATCGTGTCGCCCGCATCGATCAGCAGCGTGTTCCGCCGCCCCTTCTCCGCACGCACCTGCTCGACCAGCGTCGAGATCTTCGCCAGACCGACATCGTTGTGCGCCTTGTCGTCGAACTCCCGGTCCGTGAAGTAGTCCCAGTTGAAGACGTTCCCGTGCAGATCGGTCGTCCCCATCACCGTGAACGAGTACGTCCGCGGCGGCCTGCCACCGTGCGCGGCAGCCGGCGCAGCCGAACCCCCCGCCAGCGCAACGGCCGCACCCGTAGCGGCCGTGGTCCCCAGAAACGTCCTGCGATCGAACGCCATGCCATCTCCCCATGTGAGGCGTGAACACTGAACAACGCGCGTAGATTCTGCCCCCCAACGGGTGACAGTGCGAGAGTGATGTTCATGACCTCAGACGCAGCGCCCGCCCAGCCCTACGGAACCCCCGAAGTGCCCCGCGTCGCCGTCCGCGGCGAGGCCCGCCTCGAAGTCGACCCCGAAATCGCCCGCATCGGCATCAGCGTCAGCGCCCGCGGCACCGACCGCCGCACCGCACTCGAAGACCTCACCCGCCGCAACAACGCCGTCCTCGACCTCATCAAGAGCTACGGCGACCCGGTGGAGAAACTCGAAACCGGAGCCTTCTCCATCACCCCCGAACTCACCCGCCACGGCCGCGGCGAACGCATCCGCGCCTACCACGGACGCGTCCACATCACCGCCGAACTCAACGACTTCACCGCCCTCGGCGAACTCACCACCCGCCTCGCCGACCTCGACCTCACCCGCGTCGACGGCCCCTGGTGGGCCCTGCGCCCCGACTCACCCGCCCACGGCCAGGCCCGCCGCCAAGCCGTCCTCGAAGCCGTCCAGCGCGCCCGCGAATACGCCGAGGCCCTCGGCGCCCGCCTCGCCGCCCTCCTCGAACTCGCCGACCTCGGCGCCGAGAACGCCGCCCCCGTCGCCATGGCCGCCCAGGGCGGCGCATTCCGCGCCATGGCCTACGGAGCCGCCGAAGACGCCGGAGCGCCCCCGCTTGACCTCGAACCCCAGCGCCAGACCGTCTACGCCCAGGTCAACGCACGCTTCACCATGACCCCGCCACAGCTCTGACCCGCCACCCCCGGGGGTGCTCATCAGAGCGCCCCCGCGCCCATTCAACACATGTCAACAAGCTTTTCCCCAAAGGTTGTTGGGCGGACACCGACACCCCACTTCCTACCGCCCGGTAGGGCATACGCTCGGCCCATGCGCCGAGCGAAAATCGTATGTACCCTGGGCCCCGCCACCGCCTCATACGACCAGATCAAGGCCCTGGTCGAAGCCGGAATGGACATCGCCCGCCTCAACCTCAGCCACGGCACCTACGCCGAACACGAGGAGCGCTACCAGCGCGTGCGAAAGGCTTCCGACGAGACCGGCCGCAGCGTCGGAATCCTCGCCGACCTTCAAGGCCCGAAGATCCGACTCGGCCGCTTCCGCGAAGGACCCGTACTCCTTGAACGCGGTGACGAATTCACCATCACCGTCGAAGACATCGAAGGCGACCGCCACATCTGCGGCACCACCTACGACGGCCTCGCCGACGACGTCACCACCGGCGAACGCATCCTCGTCGACGACGGCCGCGTCACCCTCCAGGTCACCGCCATCGAAGGCCCCCGCGTCCACACCACCGTCATCGAAGGCGGCATGGTCTCCGACCACAAGGGCCTCAACCTCCCCGGCGTCGCCGTCTCCGTCCCCGCCCTCTCCACCAAGGACGTCGAAGACCTCCGCTGGGCCCTGCGCACCGGCGCCGACGTGATCGCCCTCTCCTTCGTCCGCAGCGCCGACGACATCACCGACGTCCACCGCATCATGGCCGAGGAAGGCCGCCGCCTCCCCGTCATCGCCAAGATCGAAAAGCCGCAGGCCGTCGAGAACATCGACGAGATCGTCGCCGCGTTCGACGGCATCATGGTCGCCCGCGGCGACCTCGGCGTCGAAATGCCCCTGGAACTCGTCCCCATCGTCCAGAAGCGCGCCATCAAGCTCGCCAAGCGCAACGCCAAGCCCGTCATCGTCGCCACCCAGATGCTCGACTCGATGATCGACAACTCCCGCCCCACCCGGGCGGAAGCCTCCGACGTCGCCAACGCCATCATCGACGGCACCGACGCCGTCATGCTTTCGGGCGAAACCAGCGTCGGCAAATTCCCCGTCGAAACCGTCCGCACCATGTCCCGCATCGTGGCCGCCGCCGAGGAAGACATCCTCGCGAAGGGGTTGCCGCCGCTCACCGAACGCAATAAGCCCCGGACGCAGGGGGGTGCGGTCGCGCGAGCCGCCGCCGAAATGGGCGACTTCCTCGGCGCCAAGTTCCTGGTCGCCTTCACCCAGAGCGGCGACACGGTCCGCCGCCTCTCCCGCTACCGCTCACCGATCCCGCTCCTGGCCTTCACCCCGGAGCCGGCCACCCGCTCCCAGCTCAACCTCACCTGGGGGGTGGAAACCTTCCTCGGACCGCACGTGGACTCCACCGACGCGATGGTCGCCCAGGTCGACGAGGAACTCCTGCGGATCGGGCGCTGCGTCCCGGGTGACGTGGTGGTCATCACCGCGGGCTCCCCGCCCGGCGTCCCGGGCTCCACCAACCTGGTCCGCGTCCACCACATCGGCGACCCCCTCCGCTGACACCCCGCTCCGCGCCGCGCCGGCCCCGAGCTCAGTGCTTGGGGCCGACGTGCAGATCCATGAGGGCGACGGACGCTTTGCGGGCGATGGACACGTTGTACGGCTTGCCGTGGCGGGTGCAGTTCCTCCACGCGACCCCGAGGCGGTCGAGTGTGTCCGTGAAGAGCCGCCTGATGTCGTCCGAGACGTTGGTGAACCAGTACCGCGGGTACTCGTACCGCTTGCCGTTGCGGACGGTCCAGTTCGTGATGCGGCAGCCGTCCGAGTGGATCAGCCCTCTGACGAACTCCCATGGGTGTCCATCGACGATCTCCTGCTGCCATGCTTCGAGCGCTATCAGGCGTTCATGCTTCCTGCCCGGTCCGTGCTGTGGGAACAGGCAGGGCAGGTGTTTCGAGTACACCTTGACGTTGTGGGCACCCTTCACACGAACCCGGCAGGTCGAGCGCGCTGGGAACACCGTTCGCAGTGCCGCTTCTGCCTCGTTCTGGATGCCGGGCCAATGGTCGTCCAACGTGATCATGAGGCTGTACGTCCGGTGCCCGGAGTACTTGCTGATGTGGCCGTCGCCCAGATACAGCCCTAGGAGGTACGAGTAGGCGGCACGGTCCAGAGGTGCGTCATGGCAGCGTGGGCAGTCCCGGGAACCTCCTCGTCCCGGACACTCGCCGCGTTTGGCACGGTCCAGGTGCTTCCAGTAGCCGATGGTGCCGAGGGGAACGCTGAGCCGTCGGGCGACCTCCGCGTTCTTGACGCCGGAGCGGAGGAGCGTGAGTGCGACCTGGCGCACTTCGAGGCTGTGAAAGTGCATGCGATTACTCTGGGCGAGCGGGCCCGCCTCAGAATGCGAAAAAGCGAACGTTCACACGAAGGTGAACGTCCGCTTTTCGGACGGTGCCGGGTATGGGATTCGAACCCACACGTCCTTTCGGACAGAGGTGTTTGAGACCTCCGCGTCAGCCAGTTGCGCCAACCCGGCGTGCTGCATGTCGGAGTGTACCGGGTGCGTGCGCGAGCGCGCTGCTAGGTAGGCTCATCCAAGCAGCACCGCCCCGCATCAAGGAGCCACCGTGACCGCCGAGCACGAGTCGACGCCTACGCCCGACGCCGACCAGTCGCACGTCCCCCCGCTGACGACCCGCGTCGTCATCGCCGAGGACGAGGCGCTCATCCGGCTCGACCTCAAGGAGATGCTGGAGGAGGAGGGCTACTCCGTCGTCGGTGAGGCCGGCGATGGGCAGACGGCGGTGGAGCTGGCCCGGGAGCACCGGCCCGATCTGGTGATCCTCGATGTGAAGATGCCCGTTCTCGACGGGATCTCCGCGGCTGAGAAGATCGCCGAGGAGTCCATCGCCCCCGTCCTCATGCTGACCGCGTTCTCGCAGCGCGATCTCGTCGAGCGGGCCCGGGACGCCGGTGCCATGGCGTACCTGGTCAAGCCGTTCAGCAAGAGCGATGTGGTGCCCGCCATCGAGATGGCGGTGTCGCGGTTCTCGGAGCTGAAGGCTCTGGAGAAGGAGGTCGCCGACCTCTCGCAGCGGCTGGAGACGCGGAAGCTGGTGGACCGGGCGAAGAGCGTGCTGCAGACGCAGTACGGGCTGACCGAGCCGGCTGCGTTCCGGTGGATCCAGAAGACGTCGATGGACCGGCGGATGTCCATGCAGCAGGTGGCCGAGGCCGTCATCGAGGACGCCGAGGAGAAGAAGAACGCCGCCCAGGGGTGACCCCGGGCAAACACCGAGGCCCGGCTCCCCCGAGGGAGCCGGGCCTCAGTCGTCGGGCCTGGGCGGGAGGTCAGTCCTCGCCGAGGTAGGCCTTGCGGACGTCCTCGTTGGTGAGGAGGTCACGGCCCGGGCCGGACAGGACGACCTTGCCGATCTCCATGACGTGGCCCTGGTCGGCCAGCGAGAGCGCGGCCTGCGCGTTCTGCTCGACCAGCAGGATGGTGGTCCCGGAGGCCTTGAGCTCGCTGATGGTCGCCATGATCTTCTGCATCATCAGCGGGGACAGGCCCATGGAGGGCTCGTCGAGCATGAGCAGCTTCGGCTGGGACATGAGCGCCCGGCCCATGGCCAGCATCTGCTGCTCGCCGCCCGAGAGGGTGCCCGCGGCCTGCTTGCGGCGCTCGCCCAGGATCGGGAAGAGGTCGTAGGCGCGCTGGACGTCCCGGTTGATGCCGTCCTTGTCCTTGCGGAGGAAGGCACCGAGGAGCAGGTTGTCCTCGATCGTCATGCGCGGGAAGATGTGCCGCCCCTCGGGGGAGTGGGCGAGTCCGAGCGAGACGATCTGGTGGGCGGGGACCTTCTTGAGGGACCGGCCGTTGAACTTGATCTGGCCGCCCTTGGGCTTGATCAGGCCGGAGAGGGTCCGCAGGGTGGTGGTCTTGCCCGCGCCGTTGGTGCCGATGAGGGTGACGACCTGGCCGGCTTCGACCTTGAAGGAGATGCCCTTGACGGCTTCGATCTTGCCGTAGGCGACGCGGAGGTCCTCGACCTCCAGGAGTGCGGTCACTTGGCCTCTCCGTCCGTGCTGGTGGTGCTGTCCGCCGGGGTGTCGTCGCCGTTGGTGTCCGCCGGGGCGTCTGCCGGGGCGTCTGCCTCGGTGTCCTCCTCGGTGTTCTCCTCGGCGATGGCTTCGGCGGCTTCGATCTCCGCGGCTTCGACCTCGGCGGCCTCTTCGGCGCCGGGGGCGCCTTCGAAGGGTTCGCCGAGGTAGGCGGCGACGACGCGTTCGTCGCTCTGGACCTCGGTCGCGCTGCCTTCGATGAGCTTTTCGCCCTGGACGAGGCAGGCGACGCGGTCGCAGAGGTTGAAGATGAAGCGCATGTCGTGCTCGATGACGAGGACGGCGATGCCCTGGTCCCGGATGGCGAAGATGAGTTCTTCGGTGGCCCGGGTCTCCTGCGGGTTCATGCCGGCGGTGGGCTCGTCGAGCAGGATCAGGCCGGGGTCGCTGGCCAGGGCCCGGGCGATCTCCAGCTTGCGCTGCTCACCGTAGGGGAGGTTGAGGGCCAGGTGTTCGGCCTTGTGGGCCAGGCCGATGAACTCCAGGAGTTCCATGGCCCGCTCGCGGCTGGCGGCTTCCTCCTTGTGGAAGCCGGGCAGGCGCAGCATGGCGGACCAGAGGCCCTCCTTGGTGCGGGTGTGGCGTCCGACGAGGACGTTTTCCAGGACCGTCATGTTGTTGAAGAGACGGATGTTCTGGAAGGTGCGGGCGATGCCGGCCGCGGTGACCTTGAAGGACTTGGGCGGCAGGACCGTGCCCTTGTAGCGGACCTCGCCCTCGGTGGGGATGTAGAGGCCGGTGAGGCAGTTGAAGAAGGTGGTCTTGCCGGCGCCGTTGGGGCCGATGAGGCCGACGATCTCGCCGCTCTTGACGGTGAGGTCGACGTTCTTCACGGCGGTGAGGCCGCCGAACCGCATGGTGACGCCACGTGCGTCCAGGACGGTCTCCGCCTGGGTGGCGGTGGTGGTGGTCGTCATGGGTCAGGCCCCTGCCTTGCTGAGGACTGTGGGCGCTTCGAGGTCCTTGTGGAGCTCGAGCTGGTTGCGCCGGTTGGGGATGAGGCCCTCGGGACGCAGGCGCATCAGGATGACGAGCGCGATTCCGAAGGCGAGGAGCTGGTACTCGCCGAGCGACTGGAGCTTGTTGGGGAGCAGGAAGAGGAGTGCTCCGCCGACGAGCGGGCCGGAGATGGTGCCCATGCCGCCGAGGACGACTGCGGCGAGGAGGAAGGCGGAGTTCGGCGGGACGGCGTTGGCGAACACGTACTGGTCGGGGGTGACCGTGTAGTTGACGTGTGCCTGGACGGCTCCGGCGAAGCCGGCGAGGGTGGCGCCGAGGGCGAAGGCGATGAGCTTGACGCGGAAGCCGTTGATGCCCATGGCTTCGGCGGCGGTTTCGTCCTCGCGGATGGCGACCCAGGCGCGGCCGATGCGGGATTCGGCGCTCCGGCGGAAGACCAGGATCACGATGAGGGTGATCAGGAGCATCAGCAGGAAGTAGTTGGCGAACCGGCCGATGGTGAATCCGGCGATGGTGTGTGCTGCGCCGAAGTCGAACCCGAAGAGGTTGACGTTGGGGACGTTGGCGATGCCGTTGGGGCCGTTGGTGACGTCGGGGCCGGAGACTCCGTCGAGGTTGTTCATCGAGATACGGAAGATCTCTCCGAAGCCGAGGGTCACGATGGCGAGGTAGTCGCCGCGCAGTCGCAGGGTCGGGGCGCCGATGAGGACGCCGAAGACCATGGAGGCGAGGGCGCCGACGAGGAGTGCGGCCCAGAAGGGCAGGTGCACGCCGAACGGCGAGTTGGGGGAGCCGGAGACCAGGGCGGCGGTGTAGGCGCCGACGCCGAGGAAGGCGACGTATCCGAGGTCGAGGAGGCCGGTGAGGCCGACGACGATGTTCAGGCCGAGGGCGACCGTGGCGAAGATGAGGATGTTGACGCCGAGGTTCGCGTACTGGTCGTCGGTCTGGGTGAGCGGGAAGGCTGCGGCGGCGGCGAAGGCGCCGACCAGGGCGACGTTGCGGTGCTTGGTGGTGAGTGCGGTGAAGCGGGCCACCAGGCCGGCCTTGCCGAGGGCGGCGAAGCCGAAGCCGGCGCAGATCAGGAAGCCGATGAAGAGTTCCTGGTACGGGGTGGTGATGCCGTACGTGAAGACGCCGAGGCCGAGTGCGAGGACCGCGGTGATGATCAGGATCTCGACGTAGGAGGGGAGGGCGCGGGCCGGGGTGGGGGTGCCGGCGGCGAAGGAGGCCTTGACCGTCGTCCACTGGTTGGCGGCGCCGTGCTTGAACTGGTCCCAGGGGCCGTCGTCCGGGTCGGCCGCTTCGAGCGCGGGGCGCTTGAAGGGCAGGGCGAGGGCGCCGAGGAGGGTGGCCAGGGTGGCGAGGGCCACGATGGCGCCGCCGGGTTCGAGGTCGACGAGGGCGCCGAGCTTGGCCACGATGGCGATGACGGTGTACCAGGCGGTGACGAAGGCGGCGAGGGCCGAGAGCTTGAGCGCCGCGTCGGCGCCGGCCGGGGCCAGCCAGCCGAGGCCCTTGACTCCGTAGGAGGCGAGGCCGAAGAGGGTGGTGAGGGCGCCGCCGACGAGGACGAGCCACTGGAGGCC
The DNA here is from genome assembly GCF_008642295.1 of Streptomyces venezuelae. Classification (GTDB taxonomy): domain Bacteria; phylum Actinomycetota; class Actinomycetes; order Streptomycetales; family Streptomycetaceae; genus Streptomyces; species Streptomyces venezuelae_C. The sequence continues at coordinate 5,615,793 of NZ_CP029190.1, forward strand.
GCCGGGGTATCCGTAGACGGTGAGGTCGCCGGGGAAGGCGGCCGTCCAGGTCCAGGAGAGGAAGCAGGAGGCGACGGTGAGGAGGCCGCCACCGGTGGCGAGGGCGCGGGCCGCCTTCTCGGGGATGGGGAGGAAGCCCTTGTCGGCTGCGGGGGTGGTCTGTGCGGTGTCCGCGGTGATGATCGTCATGTTTTTCACGCCCTGTCCGCCACGCGCTGCCCCAGCAGGCCCTGTGGCCGGAAGAGGAGCACGAGGATGAGGAGGACGAACGCCCAGGTGTTGCCCCAGGACTGTCCGCCGAGCTGCTCCATGCCGGGGATCTCGGAGACGTAGACGGTGGTCAGGGTCTCGGCGAGGCCGAGGACCAGGCCGCCGATCATGGCGCCGTAGATGTTCCCGATGCCGCCGAGGACGGCGGCGGTGAAGGCCTTCAGACCGAGCAGGAAGCCCATCTTGAAGTTGACTTCGCCGTACTTGAGGCCGTAGGCGACGGCGCCGACGGCGGCGAAGACGGCACCCAGGGCGAACGCCATCATGATGATGCGGTCGGTGTTGATGCCCATGAGCTTGGCGGTGTCGGGGTCCTGCGCGGTGGCCTGCATGCCGCGGCCGGTGCGGGTCTTCTTGACGAAGAAGCCGAGGAACGCCATGGAGATGGGGGCGGCGATCAGGAGGAAGACGTCGCCGGTCTGGATGGTGACGCTGCCGAAGTTGAAGGGGCCGCCCTCGATCTCGGGGAAGACCACGGAGGACGGGTACCAGGCCCAGACCGCCTGCTGCAGGACGATGGAGAGGCCGATGGCGGTGATGAGCGGGGCGAGTCGTGGTGCGTTGCGGAGGGGACGGTAGGCGAACCGTTCCGCGGCGACGGCGACGAGGGTGGCGACGACTATCGCGCCTATGAGCATGATCGGCAGGGCGAGCCACATGGTGGTGCCGCCGGGGAGGGCCATCCAGGCCCAGAGGGCTCCGAACCCTCCGATCATGAAGATCTCGCCGTGGGCGAAGTTGATGAGCTGGACGATGCCATAGACCATCGTGTAGCCGATGGCGACGAGCCCGTACATGGATCCCAGTAGCAGGCCGTTGACCAGCTGTTGCGGCAGTTCGTGCACCGCAGTCCTCCGAGTCTTTCGACGGATGTGACACCGCGCGGGGCGCTTTGTGGTGCGCGCCCCGCGCGGCAGGTGTGGGTGGGTGCCGGCCCGGTCAGCGGGCCGGCCGGGAGGAGGTCAGCCGCCGTAGGTGCCGGACTCGACGGACTTCCACTCGGTGCCCTCGACCTTGTAGACCGTGAGCTGCTTGTTGGTGGCGTCGCCGTACTCGTCGAAGGAGACCTTGCCGGTCACGCCCTCGAAGGAGACGCCCTGGACGGCCTCGAGGACCTTGGCGCGGGCGCCCTCGGGGAGCTTGCCGCTGTTGGCCTCGACGACCTTCTTGACGGCCTCGATGACCGCCCAGGCGGAGTCGTAGGAGTAGCCGCCGTAGGCCGCGTACGGGTCCTTGTAGCCGGCCTTCTCGTAGTTGGCGATGAACTCCTTGGCGGACGGCAGGCTTTCGACCGGGGCGCCGACGGAGGTGGCCAGGTCACCGGCGGAGCCGGAACCGGCGAGCTCGATGAACTTCTTGTCGTAGATGCCGTCGCCGCCGACGAGCGGGATGTTGGCGCCCGCGGCCTTGATCTGCTTGCTGAGCGGGCCGGCCGCCGGGTACTCGCCGCCGTAGTAGACGACGTCGGCGCCGGAGCTCTTGACCTGGGTCACGATCGCGGAGAAGTCCTTGGACTCCGGGTCGATGTGGCCCTCGCCGGCGACGGCGCCGCCGAGCTTGGTGAACTCGCCCTTGAAGGTGCCGGCGAGGCCTGCGCCGTAGGTCTTCTTGTCATCGATGATGAAGACCTTCTTCTTGCCGCCCTTGTTGTAGAGGTACTGCGCCGCGAACGGGCCCTGGATGGCGTCCGTGGTGGCGGTGCGGAAGTAGCTCTTGTAGGTGCGGGCCTTGGTGCCCTCGGCCCACTTGGGGCCCTGGGTCAGCGAGGGGCTGGTGTTGGCCGGGGAGATCTGGGCCAGCTTGGCGTCGTCGAAGACCTTCTGCATGGCCTCGGAGACGGAGGAGTTCAGCGGGCCGACGACGCCGAGGACGTCCTTGTTGGCGACGAGCTTGGTGGCGTTCTGCTGGCCGGAGGAGGCCTGCGCCTGGTCGTCGAGGGCCTCGACCTTGAAGGTGACGCCGGGGACGTACTTCTTCTCGTTGGCGGTCTTGGCCGCGAGGTCGGCGGAGTTCTTGATGCCGAGGCCGAGGGCCGAGAGGTCACCGGTCAGCGGGGCGTCGACGCCGATGACGACCGTGACGCCGCCGGCGGTGTCGCCGGCCTTGTTGCCTTCGTCGCGCGATCCACAGGCGGTGAGCGTGAGGGCACCCGCGGCGAGTGCGGCGGTCACGGCAATGAGCTTACGTTGACGCACGAGCAGTCCTTTCCAGGCACGGCGTCCCCCCTGGGACGCACCGAGTCGAACGCGGGAAACCGAACTGGAAGGAATCCGGTGGTCGCGGTGACTGGCCGTGACTCTAGGCGGCGGACCGGAGGTTATGGAGGGCTCGGGCCAATGATGTGACTCTCTTGTTATGCCACGGCGTAATGCATAGCGGATGTCTGTGGGTGGATCGGGGGAATTCCGGCCGGTTCGTCTTGTCCGTATGCTGAGACAGGGCAGGACTGTTTCTGAGTTTGAGTCCTGACTTCCCAGGAGTCTGAAGGGTTTTGGTCATGACGGTCTGCTCACGCTCTGGTCTCGTTCTTCGGGACAGGCCCTGGTCAGAGCCGCAGAAAGATCCCTGGCATATCGGTCACCGAGGATGTAACTGTGTGCCTCTTTTTGCTTTTCATTACTGAGGGTTACCTCTAGGAATGGGAGCCCCGCATTCCGTGCTACATGCACGCAATCGGTCGCAAGAATCTCCACCAGGACTTCACGGACCCCGCCCGCCTCCACCGTCACGGGCAACTGTGGCCGAATGTTCACCCTCAGTGCCCGTGACGGCTGGTCGATCCGCTCCACGATCACGGGTGTCCGGGAGGAGCTGCGGACACGGAGGGTGAAGGCGAACGAGCTGCCCGCCGGGGCCGGGTCCGCCGGTTCCCCGTATCTGAGCGTCACCTGCTGGGAGGGTGCGGGCGGAGGCAGCGGCTCCGGCGCGGGTGCGGGTTCGGGCCGGGTGATCAGGAGGTATCCGGCGGTCGCGCAGACCGCGCCGGCGACGGCCGCCGCCAGCGCGGTGCGGCCGTGCCGGAAGGCGGGCGCACGGGTGCGGGCGGCCGGCGGCGGCGCGCTCTCCGCGGTGCCCTCTCCGGGCTCGACGGGGCCGATGCCGCTCATGTCCGTACGCCGCCGGTCGGCGGGATGCGCCGCGGCGCCGGTCCGGTACCCATGCGGGGCACGCTAGACCGGCGCCGGAATGTTTACAACGCCCGGTGATTGCCGGGGTGTTACTCGTTCATGTCGCGCAGCAGGCAGGTGAGCCGGGCGGTGCAGACCCGCTTGTCCTGCTCGTCGGTGATGACGATCTCGTACGTGGCGGTGGACCGGCCGCGGTGGACGGGGGTGGCGGTGCCGGTGACCAGGCCGGAGCGGACGCCCCGGTGGTGGGTGCAGTTCAGGTCCACACCCACGGCGATCTTGGTGTGGCCGCCGTGCAGCATGGCGCCCACCGAGCCGAGGGTCTCGGCGAGCACGGCGGAGGCGCCGCCGTGCAGGAGGCCGTAGGGCTGGGTGTTGCCCTCGACCGGCATGGTGCCGACGACGCGGTCGGCCGCGGCTTCCAGGATGTGGATGTCCATCCGCTCGCCGAGGTGGCCCGCCGAGAACAGCGAGGGCAGGTCGATGCCCAGGGCTGCGTACTCGTCGAGGACCTCCTGCGGGAACTTCACGGCGTGCTGCTCGCCCATGGGCCGTCTCCGTTTCTGGTTGCGTCAACGATCGTTAACGCAGTCTTCCTATCAGCCTACTGAGCGAGCGCTTGCTCGGGGGTGGGGTTGGTGGCAGCCGGTTCGAAGCGGACGATCACGGACTTGCTCGCCGGGGTGTTGCTGACGTCCGCCGTCGAGTCCAGCGGCACCAGCACATTGGTCTCCGGGTAGTACGCCGCCGCGCAGCCGCGGGCGGTCGGGTAGTGCACCACCCGGAAGCCGGGCGCCCGCCGCTCCACGCCGTCCTTCCACTCGCTCACCAGATCGGTGTACGCGCCGTCGGCGAGGCCGAGTTCGGCCGCGTCGGCCGGGTGGACGAGCACCACCCGGCGCCCGCCGGTGATGCCCCGGTAGCGGTCGTCGAGCCCGTAGATCGTGGTGTTGTACTGGTCGTGGCTGCGCAGGGTCTGGAGCAGCAGCCGGCCCTCGGGGACCTCGGGGTACTCGACGGGGGCGGCGGTGAAGTTCGCCTTGCCGGTCTTCGTCGGGAAGCGGCGCTCGTCGCGCGGGGCGTGCGGGAGGGTGAAACCGCCGGGGCGGGCGATCCGGGTGTTGAAGTCCTCGAAGCCCGGCACCACCCGGGAGATCCGCTCGCGGATGGCCGCGTAGTCCCGCTCGAACTCCTCCCAGGGGGTCCGGGAGGCGCTGCCGAGGACGGCCCGCGCCATCCGGGCGACGATGGCCGGCTCGGAGAGCAGGTGCGGGGAGGCGGGGGTGAGGTTGCCGCGGGAGGAGTGGACCATGCCCATGGAGTCCTCGACCGTGACGAACTGCTTGCCGGAGGCCTGTACGTCCTTGTCGGTGCGGCCCAGGGTGGGCAGGATCAGGGCGCGCCGGCCGGTGACCGCGTGGGAGCGGTTCAGCTTGGTGGACACGTGCACGGTCAGGGCGGCCCGGCGGATCGCCGCCTCGGTGACCTCGGTGTCGGGGGTGGCGCCGACGAAGTTGCCGCCCATGGCGAAGAGCACCTTGGCCTTGCCGTCACGGAGGGCCTGGATGGCGCGGACCACGTCGTAGCCGTGGTGCCGGGGCGAGGTGATGCCGAATTCGGCGTCCAGGGCGTCGAGGAAGGCGGGGGCGGGGCGTTCGAAGATGCCCATGGTGCGGTCGCCCTGGACGTTGGAGTGGCCGCGGACCGGGCAGACGCCGGCGCCGGGGCGGCCGATGTTGCCGCGGAGCAGCAGCAGGTTGACGACCTCGCGGATGGTGGCGACGGCGTGCTTGTGCTGGGTGAGGCCCATGGCCCAGCAGACGATGGTGCGCTTGGAGGCGAGGATCATGGCCAGGGCGCGTTCGATCTCGGGCCGGGTCAGGCCGGTGGCGGTGATGGTCTCGTCCCAGTCGGCGTCCTTGGCGGCGGCGGCGAACTCCTCGAACCCGTGGGTGTGGTCCCGGACGAACTCCTCGTCCACGGCCCCGTCGGCCTCGAGGACGAGCTTGTTCAGGAGGCGGAAGAGGGCCTGGTCGCCGCCGATGCGGATCTGCAGGGAGAGGTCGTTGAGCGCGGTTCCCTTGAGCATGCCCAGGGGGGTCTGCGGGTTCTTGAACCGCTCCATGCCGGCCTCGGGCAGCGGGTTCACCGAGATGATCTTCGCCCCGGCGGTCTTGGCCTGCTCCAGCGCGGACAGCATGCGCGGGTGGTTGGTGCCCGGGTTCTGCCCGGCGACGATGATCAGGTCGGCGCGGTGCAGGTCCTCCAGGGAGACGCTGCCCTTGCCGATGCCGATGGTCTCGGTGAGCGCGGAGCCCGAGGACTCGTGGCACATGTTGGAGCAGTCCGGCAGGTTGTTGGTGCCGAACTCGCGGGCGAAGAGCTGGAAGAGGAACGCGGCCTCGTTGCTGGTGCGGCCCGAGGTGTAGAAGAGGGCCTCGTCGGGGGAGCCGAGGGCGGTCAGCTCCTCCGCGATGATCTCGAAGGCCCGCTCCCAGGTGACCGCCTCGTACCGGTCGGCGCCCTCGGGCAGGTACATCGGCTGTGTGATCCGGCCCTGCTGGCCCAGCCAGTACCCGGACCGGGCCGCGAGGTCGGCCAGCGGGTGCGCGGCGAAGAAGTCCGGGGTGACCCGGCGGAGGGTGGCCTCCTCGGCGACCGCCTTGGCGCCGTTCTCGCAGAACTCCGCGGTGTGCCGCTTGTCCCCCTCGGGCCAGGCACAGCCGGGGCAGTCGAAGCCGTCCTTCTGGTTGACCTTGAGGAGGGTCTGCGCGGTCCGGCGCAGCCCCATCTGGGCCTGCGCGACCTTCAGGGTGTGGGCGATCGCGGGCAGGCCGGCGGCGGCGTGCTGGGGCGGCGCGACCTGCGGCGCGTCCTGTACCGGATCACCTGCGGGCGGCTTGGCGGCCATGTCGCTCCCCTTCGAGCTGCTGCGCGTACGTCTGCGCCGCGTACGTTTCCACCTCCGATCCTGTCACGGTCCGCCGACATCGCCGACGCCGGAATTGTCAGCGGGGCCGCCTAGGATCGGAGGCGTGGCAGAGACAGCATCGAAGAAGACCAGCCAGAAGATCGCCCCGACGACCGCGGCGGACCGTCCGCGCCTGATGCTCATGGACGGGCACTCCCTGGCGTACCGGGCGTTCTTCGCGCTGCCCGCGGAGAACTTCACCACCGCCGGCGGCCAGCCGACCAATGCCATCTACGGCTTCGCGTCGATGCTGGCGAACACGCTGCGCGACGAGGCGCCCACGCATTTCGCGGTGGCCTTCGACGTATCGCGCAAGACCTGGCGCTCGCAGGAGTTCCCCGAGTACAAGGCGAACCGCTCCAAGACCCCCGACGAGTTCAAGGGGCAGGTGGAGCTGATCGGCGAGCTGCTCGACGCGATGAGCGTGCCGCGGTTCGCGGTGGACGGCTTCGAGGCCGACGACGTGATCGCCACGCTGGCCACGCAGGCCGAGGCGCTCGGGTTCGAGGTGCTGATCGTCACCGGTGACCGGGACTCCTTCCAGCTGGTGTCCGAGCACACCACCGTGCTGTACCCGACCAAGGGCGTCTCCGAGCTCACCCGGTTCACCCCGGAGAAGGTCGAGGAGAAGTACGGGCTGACCCCGCAGCAGTATCCGGACTTCGCGGCGCTGCGCGGGGACCCGTCCGACAACCTGCCCGGCATCCCGGGCGTCGGCGAGAAGACCGCGGCGAAGTGGATCAACCAGTTCGGGTCCTTCGCCGAGCTGGTGGAGCGGGTGGAGGAGGTCAAGGGCAAGGCCGGGCAGAACCTCCGCGACCACCTGGAAGCGGTCAAGATGAACCGCGTCCTGACCGAGATGGTCAAGGACGTGGAGCTCGGCCGGACCCCCGCCGACCTGGAGCGGCTGCCGTACGACCGGACGGCCGTGACCGGGGTCCTGGACGTGCTGGAGATCCGCAACGCCTCGCTGCGCGAGCGGTTGCTGGCGGTGGACCCGGGCGCCGAGGAGGCGGCGGCCCCCGCCCCGGCCGCCGGGGTGGAGCTGGACGGGTCCGTGCTGTCCGCGGGCGAGCTGGCGCCCTGGCTGGAGGCGCATGCCGGCGGCCCGCTCGGGCTCTCCACGGTGGACAGCTGGATGCTGGGCGCCGGCAGCGTCGCCGAGGTCGCGCTGGCCGCCGCCGACGGCGCGGCCTGCTGGTTCCAGCCGGCCGAGCTGGACGAGGCCGACGAGCAGGCCTTCACCGGCTGGCTCGCCGACGCCTCCCGGCCGAAGGTGGTCCACAACGCGAAGAACCTGTGGCGCGTCCTCCCGGAACACGGCTGGACCGGCCTGGCCGGGGTCACCATGGACACCGCCCTCGCCGCCTACCTGGTCAAGCCGGGCCGCCGCTCCTTCGCCCTGGACGTGCTGTCGGTGGAATACCTGGGCCGCGAGCTCCAGCCGCCGGCCGCCGACGGCCAGCTGGCCTTCGGCGCGGACGAGACCGCCGAGGCCGAGGCCCTGATGGCGCAGGCCCGCGCCGTCCTCGACCTGGGCGAGGCCTTCACGGAGAAGCTGGAGGAGGTCGGCGCCACCGCCCTGCTCCACGACATGGAGCTGCCCACCTCCGAGCTGCTGGCCCGGATGGAGCGGAACGGCATCGCCGCCGACCGCGACCACCTGGAGGCCATGGAGCAGCAGTTCGCGGGCGCCGTGCAGCAGGCCGTGAAGGAAGCGCACGCCGCGGTGGGGCACGAGTTCAACCTCGGCTCGCCCAAGCAGCTCCAGGAGGTCTTCTTCGGCGAGCTGGACCTGCCCAAGACCAAGAAGACCAAGACCGGTTACACCACCGACGCGGATGCCCTGGCCTGGCTGGCCACCCAGACCGACCACGAACTTCCGGTGATCATGCTCCGGCACCGGGAGCAGGCCAAGCTGCGGGTCACCGTGGAGGGCCTGGTCAAGACGATCGCCGCGGACGGCCGGGTGCACACCACCTTCAGCCAGACCGTGGCCGCGACCGGACGCCTGTCCTCCACCGACCCCAACCTGCAGAACGTGCCGGTGCGCACCGACGAGGGCCGGGCCATCCGCCGCGGATTCGTCGTCGGCGAGGGCTTCGAGTCCCTGATGACCGCCGACTACAGCCAGATCGAGCTGCGCGTCATGGCCCACCTCTCCGAGGACGAGGGCCTGACCGAGGCCTTCCTCTCCGGGGAGGACCTGCACACCACCGTCGCCTCCCAGGTGTTCGGCGTGGAGCGGTCCGCGGTCGACGCCGAGATGCGCCGCAAGATCAAGGCGATGTCGTACGGCCTGGCGTACGGGCTGTCCGCCTTCGGCCTCGCGCAGCAGCTGAACATCGAGCCCGCCGAGGCGCGCGGTCTCATGGAGACCTTCTTCGAGCGGTTCGGCGGGGTCCGGGACTACCTCCAGCGCGTGGTCGACGAGGCCCGCGCCACCGGATACACGGCCACCGTCTTCGGCCGCCGCCGGTACCTGCCCGACCTCAACAGCGACAACCGGCAGCGCCGTGAGGCGGCCGAGCGGATGGCGCTGAACGCCCCCATCCAGGGCACCGCCGCCGACATCGTCAAGGTGGCGATGCTCCGCGTGGACAAGGCGCTGTCCGAGGCGGGGCTGAAGTCCCGGATGCTACTCCAGGTGCACGACGAAATCGTGCTGGAGATCGCTCCCGGCGAGCGGGCGCAGGTCGAGGAGCTGCTGCGCCGCGAGATGGCCGCCGCCGTCGACCTGCGCGCCCCGCTGGACGTCTCGGTGGGCGTCGGCGCGGACTGGGAGTCCGCCGCGCACTGACCCGGTGTACGGACGCCCGGGCGCCCGCTGCTACCGCCGGCCGGCGGGGGCGGGCGACCCGGGCGTCCGCGTACGGTCCTGGTCATGCTCCGGGTCCCGGTGCCGGTCATGGCCGGGGGGCCGGACGGCTCCGCGGTGGCGCAGCCGGAACAGGGCGGCGTACAGCACCAGCCCGGCCATCAGCCCGCTGCCGGCGCCGAAGCAGACGGTCGGGACGATGTCGAGCGGGGTGCGGATCCGGTCGAAGTACGTGTAGAAGCGCAGCACGCGGAAGGTCACCCCGACCGCCACGCACCCGGCCACCAGCGCGAACGCGGCCACCCGCTCGGCCCGGCCGAGCGCCGGCACCGATGCGGGGACCGGTCCGGCGGGCAGCCGGCGCAGCGCCGAGACCAGGAACCACAGCAGCGCGCCGGCCGCCAGCGCGGAACTGCCGTACTGCAGGTAGGTATAGAGGGGGAAGCCCCCGTAGTAGCCGGACAGCCAGGGCAGGGCGTTCGTCCCGTACCGGTCGAGGTGGGTGAAGGAATCCCAGCCCACATGCGTCAGCGAACCGGCCACCGCCGAGAGGTAGAACGCGCCGAGGAGCCGGGCCGGCGGCCGTCCGCCGGGCCAGTGCGCTCCGCGCAGCAGTGCGTACGTCCGCCCGCGCCAGGCGGCGGGCAGCAGGGCCACCAGCGGTTCGCGCAGCAGCAGCCAGCAGCCGACCAGCACGGCCGTGATCACCGCATCGACCGTCAGCACCCCGGGCAGGGAGTGGGTCGTGGAGCCGAACTCCATCGCCCCGGGGATCACACTCGCCGCGAAGTAGGTCATGTCGGGCGCAAACGACCCCATGACCAACGCCGAGGCCAGGAAGGGACCCCGGCCGTGTCCGCTCCGCCGGATTCCCGGCAGGACGGCGGCGGCGTGGCTGAGAGTGAACGGCATGGAACCTCATTTCCCCCTTGACGGACGCGCCCAGTATGCGGTCAGGTTCCCGACTCGTGGAAAAACGGTGAATGCGCAGGCCAGAACGTTTCTTCTGGCCTGCGCCTGACATAGGGTCACGCGAACGTCGAGGGGGAGGGGTTCGTCATGACCAGGACGGCTCGGTTCGGCCGGAGGCTGCGCAGGGGCGGGGTGGCCGCCGTGGCCGCCGCACTCGTGGGCGCCGTGCTGACGGCATCCCAGGCGACCGGCGGCGGCTCCGGCGGCCCCGGCGCGCCCGGTGGCCCCGGCCGGGCCGCCCAGGCGGCCCCGCCGCCGGCGCCCGCCGACGGCAACGGCGGCGACTCCGCCTACTTCACCGAACTCCCGCCGCTGGTCAGCCCCGAACCGCCGGCCGTGGTCCTGGACGACGCGCCGCCCGCGTCGGCCCCAGCCCCCACACCCGCGCCGAGCCCGGCCCCGACGGGCGGGCCGGGTGGCGGCGCGCCGCGGGCGCAACCGGTGGTCCTCACCGGGCTGGGGGAGGGGGCCAGGGGGATACCCGCCACCGTCCTCGCCGCCTACCGGAAGGCGGAGAAGACGGTCGCCACGACCGACCCCGGCTGCGGGCTGCGCTGGCAACTCCTCGCCGGCATCGGCAAGGTCGAGTCGGGCCAGGCCCGCGGCGGCCGGTTGGACAGCGCGGGCACCACCCTGACCCCGATCCTCGGCCCCGTCCTGAACGGCAACGGGTTCGCGAACATCAGCGACACCGACGGCGGGGCCTACGACGGCGACACCGTCCACGACCGGGCGGTCGGGCCGATGCAGTTCATCCCGTCCACCTGGGCGGCCTGGGGGCAGGACGCGGACGGCGACGGCCGCCGCAACCCCAACAACGTGTACGACGCGGCGCTGGCGGCCGGGCGCTATCTGTGCGCCGGCAGCCGTGATCTGCGGGTCGGCGCCGACCTGGACCGGGCGATCCTGTCCTACAACCGGTCGACGGAATACCTGCTGACGGTGAAGTCCTGGTTCGCGTACTACGACAAGGGCACCCACGAGGTCCCGGACACCCCGACCGGGCCCGCAAAGCCCAAGCCGACCCCCACCCCCAAGCCGAAGCCCACACCCACGCCGACCCCGACCCCGACCCCCAAGCCGACCCCCACCCCGAAGCCCAAGCCGACCCCGACTCCGACCCCGAAGCCCAAGCCGACCCCGACTCCGACCCCGAAGCCCAAGCCCACCCCGACTCCGACCCCGAAGCCCAAGCCCACCCCCACCCCGAAGCCCACGCCGACGTCCAGCCCCACCCCGACCCCGACGGTCGAGCCGACCCCGACCCCGACCCCTTCCTCCTCGGCGAAGCCGTAGCCCCGTCCTCAGTCACCCTGGCAGCGCTTGCTGTTGAGCGCGGTCTCGGCGCCCTTGTCGTAGCCCGCCTGCCAGTTCGGGTCCGGAGCCGCGAGGCCCTTCGGCGGGTTCTTCTCGCAGGTCTCCAGGGTGTCCTTGAGGCCCTGCTGGTATCCCGTCCGGTACTGCTCCCTGGCCGCGCCCTCCGTGTTCCCGTCAGGCTTCTGCGGGGGGTTCGGCTGCTTCGCGACGAAGGTGCAGGTAACCGCAGAGATGGTCATGACGAGAGACGAGCCTCGGTTCATCGTGGTCCTCCCATCCTCTCTCCACGGAGAGAGCGTGAAGCGGAGTGCGCAGTGTCCCCGTCCGCCGCGTCCGTACGATCCCTTCCCACGATCCCGCCGCCCGCCTCCGGTGTCGACCGGCGCCGGTTCCGTTCGACACCGCCCCCGGGCGGCAGAACGATGGAGACACCACGGGCCGCCCGCCACTCCGCAGGCCCGGGGACGGATCCGCGTACGCGCCGTGCGCGACGTGCCCCGCCCGCCGGGGAGGAAGTCTGCCGCCGCAGGTCGGGGGCCGGTTCACGTGATCCGGGGTCCAGACGGTTCTCATCTCACCCGCGCATTGCTACGGTGCCCCATCCCTGACGCCGTATCAGATTCCGGAGGCTCCGGCATGCGCGCACTCGTCGCCGCCGCCATCGGGCTGGCTGCCGCGCTGGCCATCGTCTTCGCCATCACGGCGGTGGGCGTGCCGGAGGGCAAGACCTCGCCCAGACCCCTGCTCACCACCGCGCCCACCGCGCCCGGAAAGTAGAGGAGGCCGACCGTGCGACGCCGAGCCAGCCTCGTGCTGCTTGCCTTCGCGGTGTTCTGCACCGCCCTCGCGCCGCTGCTGCGCTGGTACGCGTACCCGCGCCTGGCCAAGATCCCCCCGAGCCAGTACCAGGAGATCGTGCTGGAGGCGAAGGACGCGATCCTGCTCGACTACTTCGACGGCATGAAGCCCAAGAAGGTCGACAAGGTCACGGTCATCCAGACCCTCAAGGGCAATGTCGAAGCGTCCCGGGAGATCGAGGCCAGCGCCGGCAAGGACGTGGTCGTCTGGGACAGCCTGTCCCATGTGGTCGGTCCGGACGGGAAGATGGTCTCCCAGATCCCCGAGCGCTACATCTTCGACGCGCACACCCAGGACCCGGTGCACGCCACCGGCGAGATGGTCGACGGGGACGCGGTCAAGCGCGAGGGCATCGAGTTCAAGTTCCCCTTCTTCACCGAGCCGCGCGACTACCTCTACTTCGACGCGCAGACCCGCACCTCCGCGCCGATCCACTACGTGGGCCCGCGGAAGTTCCGCGGCATGGACGTCTACTACTTCGAGCAGACCGTGCCCTGGACCAAGGTGCCCATGCCCAAGAAGATGCCGATCGAGGGCATCGACCCGACGACCATCGAGGCGACCACCGGAACCACCCTCTGGTACACGGCCAAGCGGATGTTCTGGGTCGACCCGGTCACCGGGGCGCCCGTCAACGGTGAGCAGATCATGGACCAGGAGCTGCGCGGCGGGATCGCCGCCGGCGGTGAGGGCGGCAAGCTCACCGCGTTCTCCGGGCATGTGAAGATGCGCGAGGACTACGTCCGGCACACCGTGGACCTGGTCTCCGCCAACCGCATCAAGGTGCTGACGCTCCACACCTACGCACCGATCGGCCTCGGGGTCACCGGGCTCGGCCTGTTCGGCCTGGCCCTGTGGCTGGAGGCCCGCAGCCGCCGGGCCGCCGCGGCCGGCTCGGCCGCCCGCGCTACTCCCGCCTGAGCCGGGCGTTGGTGTGCCGGGTGGGCTCGGCCGTCGCCGGGTCCTCCGGCCACGGGTGCTTGGGGTAGCGCCCGCGCAGCTCGGCGCGCACCGCGCGGTAGCCGCCCTGCCAGAAGGAGGCCAGATCGGCGGTGACGGCCGCGGGCCGCCCGGCGGGCGACAGCAGGTGCACCAGCACCGGCACGCCGGGCCGGCCGCCCACCCGCGGGGTCTCCGCGAGCCCGAACAGCTCCTGGAGCTTCACCGCGAGCACGGGTTGCCCGACGGAGTAGTCCACCCGGATCCGGGACCCCGACGGGACCTCGATCCGCTCCGGAGCCAGCTCGTCCAGCCGGGCGGCCTCACCGGTGGCCCAGGGCAGCAGCCGGTTCAGGGCCTGCCCGGCGTCGATGCGGCCCAGGTCGGCGCGGCGCCGGGCCCGGGACAGCTCGGGCTCCAGCCAGTCGCCGGCCCGCGCGAGCAGGGCCTCGTCGGTGACGTCGGGCCAGTCGCCGCCGAGCGTCCGGTGCAGGAAGCCCAGCCGGGACCGCAGGCCCGCCCCGTCCTGGGTCCAGCGCAGCAGGCCGAGCCCCTCGGTGCGCAGGCCGTCGAGCAGCGCCTGCCGTACGAGGGCGGGGTCGGGGTCGCGCAGCGGCCGTACGGTCAGCTCGATCGCGCCCATCCGGCTCACCCGGCGGGCGACGAGGTCGCCGTCCTCCCAGTGCACCTCCTCGCCTTCGGACAGCAGATGCGCGGCGGCGGCCCGGGCGGTCCCCTCGTCGATCACGGCCGCGAGCCGTACGCGCGCGGAAGCGGAGTGCGCGCCGCGGTCGGCGACGGCGACCGCCAGCCAGGGCGCGCTGCGCAGCCGCGACCCGTCGGCGAGCTCGGCCCCGGTCCCGGAGGCCATGAGGAAGGCTCCCTCGCCCTTGGCTCTGGCGACGCGTTCGGGGAAGGCGAGGGCTGCGACCAGCCCGGCGGTGGCGTCGTCGGACAGGGAGTTGTCCCCCACAGAGGGGGTCCGGGGCGCAGCCCCGGTTTCGGGAAGGGGCGGGGTGGGGGAATGGCTCCGCGCAGCGGGGCCCGCCCCCGCAGCCCGGGCCAGCCGCTTCGCTTCCGCCCGCCACCGTGCCGCGTAGCCGTCGCCCCCGCGCCGCGCCGCCCGCCACGCGCCGGCCAGATCGTCCCCGTACTCCCGCGGCGGCTCCTCGCTCAGCAGGGCCACCACCTCCGCGGCGCCCGGCGGCCCGTCCAGCAGGGCGCGGGCCAGCCGCGGGTGCAGGCCGAGCCGGGCCATCCGTACGCCCCGGTCCGTGGCCTTGCCGGTGTCCGGGTCCACCGCGCCCACGGCCGCCAGGACCTCCCGGGCCGCGGCCATCGCCCCGGCGGGCGGTTCGTCCAGCAGCTCCAGCGGCATGTCCAGGCTGCCCCAGCAGGCCTTCTGCAGGGCGAAGCCGGTCAGGTCGGCGATCCGGATTTCCGGGGCGGGGAACGCGGGCAGCCGGTCGTGCTCGGCCTCCGCCCAGCAGCGGTAGACCGTGCCCGGCCCTTCCCGGCCGGCCCGGCCCGCCCGCTGCCGCGCCGCCGCGCGGGACGCCCGTACGGTGGCCAGCGCGCCCAGGCCGCGTGCGTGGTCCATCCGCGGCTCGCGGGCCAGACCGGAGTCCACCACCACCCGGACCCCCGGCACCGTGAGGGAGGACTCCGCGACCGCGGTCGCCAGGATCACCCGGCGCCGTCCGGTGCCGCCCGCCAGGACGGCGTCCTGCACGGCGGCCGGGGCGCGTCCGTGGATCTGGAGGACCTCCGCGTCCACGGCGGCCAGCTGTCCGGCGACCCGGGCGATCTCCCCGACCCCGGGGAGGAAGGCCAGCACATCGCCGGAACGTTCCGCCAGTGCCCGCCGCACCACCGCGGCCACCTGCGCGAGCTGGGCCGGGTCGACCCGCATCCCGTGCGGCGGCCGGACCGGGCGGGCCGGCGGGGCCCACACCACCTCCACCGGATGCGCCACCCCGGCCGCCTCCACCACCGGAGCCTCGCCGAGCAGCCGGGACCAGCCGGCCGCGTCGGTGGTCGCGGAGGCCGCGACCAGCCACAGCTCCGGCCGCAGGACGGCCCGTACGTCCAGCAGGAAGGCCGCGGCGGTGTCCGCGTCCAGATGCCGCTCGTGGCACTCGTCCAGGACCACCACGTCGACGTCCGATAGCTCGGTGTCCCGCTGCAGCCGTTGGAGCAGCACCCCGGTGGTCACCACCTCCACCGCGCAGTCCGGACCCACCACCCGTTCGCCGCGCACCGTGAAGCCCACCGACCCGCCGACCCGCTCGCCCAGCAGCCAGGCCATCCGCCGGGCCGCCGCGCGGGCCGCGATCCGCCTCGGCTCGGCGACGATCACCCGGCGGCGCGGCCCGCCGCCCACCAGCCCGGCCAGCACCAGCGGCACCAGGGTGGTCTTGCCGGTGCCGGGCGGGGCGCACAGCACCGCGGAGCCGTGCGCGCCGAGCGCCGCCAGCAGGGCGGGGACGGCCTCGCGTACGGGCAGCGCCTCCAGGGCGGCGGAACGGATCACGCGGGCCTCAGTCCCTCTCGCACACGAAGATCGCGGTGCCCGGGATCAGGTGGCCGCGCAGCGGGGACCAGCCGCCCCACTCCTGGCTGTTCCAGGCCGGCCACTCCGGCTCCACCAGGTCGACCAGCCGGAAGCCGCCCGCGACCACGTCCCGGACGCGGTCGCCGATCGTCCGGTGGTGCTCCACGTACACCGCGTGGCCCGTCTCGTCCTGCTCGACGTACGGGGTCCGGTCGAAATAGGAGGCGGAGACGGACAGGCCCTCGGGGCCGGGTTCGTCGGGGAAGGCCCAGCGGATGGGGTGGGTGACGGAGAAGACCCAGCGCCCGCCGGGCCGGAGCACCCGGTGCACCTCGCGCATCACGTTCACCGGATCGGCGACGAAGGGGATCGCGCCGTACGCCGAGACCGCCAGGTCGAAGGAGCCGTCCCGGAACGGCAGGGCTGCGGCGTCCGCCTCGACCAGAGGCAGGTTCCCGCCGATCCGCAGGGCGTGCTGGAGCTGGCGGTGCGAGAGGTCCAGGGCGACCGGGCGGGCGCCGCGGGCGGCCAGCCAGCGGGCGCACTGGGCCGCGCCGGCGCCGATCTCCAGGACGTCCTTGCCCGCGAGCTCCGAGGCCGGGCCCAGCAGTGCGGCATCGGCCTCGTCCAGGCCCTCCGGCCCCCAGACGAAGCGGTCGTCGCCGAGGAACGCTCCGTGCTCGCTCTGGTACTCGTCGGCGTTGCGGTCCCACCAGCCGCGGCTGGCCCGGCTGCTCTCCGCTTCCCCCGCGTCACGGCGCGTGGCCTCGGCGTCCTCCGGCGCGTCGTACACGCCCTCCGGGACGTCTTCGGGGGCGTAGTCCTCTTGGTTCATGGGGCCCATCGTCGTAGTCTGCGGAAAAGCTTTCGGACGGGCTGAGACGGTCGCCCGCCCACGAGTTGTGCCGGGTATGCGGCTATCCGCCCCGGGTGGGCGCCTTCGCGCATTGACCCTGTCCGGCTGCCCCCGTATGCTACAAGTTGCGCTGCGAGCCTGTGCTCCTCAGACCTAGCAGGCTGCGCTCGCATCTGTTGCAGTCCCCTCGGTTTTCGAGGCCCTCGCCGTGTTCGTGCGGTGATTCGGGGCCTCCTTGGCTGTCCGGCGTTACAGAGGCGATAAGGGCTCCCGGCGTAGCAGTACCTACGACCTTCTGTCCGTAACCGGAGCCCTTTCCCACATGACGAGCAGCACCGAGACCACCGCCACCACTCCGCAGGTTGCGGTCAACGACATCGGTAACGAGGAAGCCTTCCTCGCCGCGATCGACGAGACGATCAAGTACTTCAACGACGGCGACATCGTCGACGGCGTCATCGTGAAGGTCGACCGGGACGAGGTCCTGCTCGACATCGGTTACAAGACCGAAGGCGTCATCCCGAGCCGCGAGCTCTCGATCAAGCACGACGTCGACCCGAACGAGGTCGTCAAGGTCGGCGACGAGATCGAGGCCCTGGTTCTCCAGAAGGAGGACAAGGAAGGCCGCCTGATCCTCTCGAAGAAGCGCGCCCAGTACGAGCGTGCCTGGGGCACCATCGAGAAGATCAAGGAAGAGGACGGCATCGTCACCGGTACCGTCATCGAGGTCGTCAAGGGTGGTCTCATCCTCGACATCGGCCTCCGCGGCTTCCTCCCGGCCTCCCTGGTCGAGATGCGTCGCGTCCGCGACCTCCAGCCCTACGTGGGCAAGGAGCTCGAGGCGAAGATCATCGAGCTGGACAAGAACCGCAACAACGTGGTCCTGTCCCGCCGCGCCTGGCTGGAGCAGACCCAGTCCGAGGTCCGCCAGACGTTCCTCACCACCCTCCAGAAGGGGCAGGTCCGCTCCGGCGTCGTGTCCTCGATCGTCAACTTCGGTGCCTTCGTGGACCTGGGTGGCGTCGACGGTCTCGTGCACGTCTCCGAGCTCTCCTGGAAGCACATCGACCACCCGTCCGAGGTTGTCGAGGTCGGCCAGGAAGTCACCGTCGAGGTCCTCGACGTGGACATGGACCGCGAGCGTGTCTCCCTGTCGCTGAAGGCGACCCAGGAGGACCCGTGGCAGCAGTTCGCCCGGACCCACCAGATCGGCCAGGTCGTCCCGGGTAAGGTCACCAAGCTGGTTCCGTTCGGTGCGTTCGTCCGCGTGGACGAGGGCATCGAGGGTCTGGTCCACATCTCCGAGCTGGCCGAGCGCCACGTGGAGATCCCGGAGCAGGTCGTCCAGGTCAACGACGAGATCTTCGTCAAGGTCATCGACATCGACCTCGAGCGTCGCCGGATCTCGCTGTCCCTGAAGCAGGCCAACGAGTCCTTCGGTGCCGACCCGGCGTCGGTCGAGTTCGACCCGACCCTGTACGGCATGGCCGCGTCCTACGACGACCAGGGCAACTACATCTACCCCGAGGGCTTCGACCCCGAGACCAACGACTGGCTCGAGGGCTTCGAGAAGCAGCGCGAGGAGTGGGAGCGCCAGTACGCCGAGGCGCAGGTTCGCTTCGAGCAGCACCAGGCGCAGGTCATCAAGAGCCGCGAGGCCGACGAGGCCGCCGCTGCCGAGGGCGCTGCCGCCCCGGCCGCCGGTGGCAACGCCGGTGCGGGCATCTCCGGTGGTTCGTACTCCTCGGAGTCGGACGACAACGCCGGTGCCCTCGCGTCCGACGAGGCCCTGGCCGCGCTCCGCGAGAAGCTGGCCGGCGGCCAGAGCTGATCACGGCGCAGCCCTCACACCTCCGGGTGTGAACTGAGCTGAAACGGTAAGGCCCGTCCCCTTCGGGGGGCGGGCCTTACCGCGTTTCCGGAGGACACCGGGGTTGATGGTCGGGTCGTCAACTGGGGAATGGAGGAGCGTCCTTGGGCGTTCCTCTCAGAGAACGCGGCGAGGAGGAGTGGTGACGGTGCTTGATCCACAGGGGTTGTACGAATGGGACGCGAACGGCCTGGCGGTGGTCGACCTGGCGCTGGCCCAGGACTCGGCCGGGCTGGTCATGCTCTACCACTTCGAGGGATACATCGACGCAGGTGAAACGGGGGAGCAGATCGTCGAGCGGCTGCTGGACACGCTGCCGCACCAGCGGGTGGCCTCCTTCGATGCGGACCGGCTGATCGACTACCGGGCCCGCCGGCCGCTGCTGACCTTCCAGCGCGACCGCTGGACCGGGTTCGACGCCCCGAAGCTGGAGGTGCGGATCGTCCAGGACGCCACCGGTGCCCCCTTCCTGCTGCTGTCCGGGCCGGAGCCGGACGTGGAATGGGAGCGGTTCGCGGTCGCCGTCCGGCAGGTCGTCGAGCGGCTCGGCGTCCGCCTCTCGGTGAACTTCCACGGCATCCCGATGGGCGTCCCGCACACCCGGCCCGTCGGCATCACCCCGCACGGCAACCGCACCGACCTGATGCCGGGCCACCGCAGCCCCTTCGAGGAGGCGCAGGTGCCGGGCAGCGCGGAATCGCTGCTCGAATTCCGGCTCGCCGAGGCGGGCCACGACGTCCTGGGCGTTGCCGCCCACGTCCCGCACTACATCGCCCGCTCGCCCTACCCGGATGCGGCCCTCACCGCCCTGGAGGCGATCACGGCGGCGACCGGTCTGGTCCTGCCGGGGGTCGCGCATGCGCTGCGTACCGAGGCGCACCGCACCCAGACCGAGATCGACCGGCAGATCCGCGAGGGGGACGAGGAGCTGGTCGGCCTGGTGCAGGGGCTGGAGCACCAGTACGACGCGGCGGCCGGGGCGGAGACCCGCGGGAACATGATCGCCGAGCCGGCCGAGATCCCCTCGGCCGACGAGATCGGGCGCGAGTTCGAGCGCTTCCTGGCGGAGCGCGAGGGGGACGGGTAGCGAGGGGCGGGGTAGGCCGTGGCGGAGGGTTACGACGGAGGGGCGGGGCAGGCCGTGGCGGAGCGTTAAGCTGCGGCCCATGCTGAAGATTGGCCTGACGGGCGGAATCGGAGCCGGCAAGAGCGAGGTCTCGCGGCTGCTGGCGCAGTACGGGGCGGTCATCGTCGACGCGGACCGCATCGCGCGGGAGGTCGTGGAGCCGGGGACGCCCGGCCTCGCGGCCGTGGTGGAGGCGTTCGGCCCGGAGGTGCTCACCCCGGAGGGGGTGCTGGACCGGCCCAGGCTGGGCTCGATCGTCTTCGCCGACCCGGCGAAGCTGGCCACGCTCAACGCCATCGTGCACCCGCTGGTCGGCGCCCGCTCGGCCGAACTGGAGGCCGCCGCGGGACCGGACGCGATCGTGGTGCACGACGTACCGCTGCTGACCGAGAACGGTCTGGCCCCCCTGTACGACCTGGTGGTCGTGGTGGACGCAGCCCCCGAGACCCAGCTGGCGCGGCTGACCGGGCTGCGGGGCATGTCCGAGGAGGAGGCGCGGGCCCGGATGGCGGCGCAGGCCACGCGTGCGCAGCGGCTGGCCGTCGCCACGCTGGTGATCGACAACGACGGACCGCTGGAGGCGCTGGAGCCGCAGGTCCGCTTGGTGTGGAAGGAGCTGGGCGAGCGGGCGGCAGCTGCCGCGGGCTGAGCCGCCCACGGACGTGTCCGCTGACGTGTCCATGGAATAGCGGGTGGGCGTGGTGCGTTGAAGGCGCCCGTAGAGGGAAGGAGACACACTGTGTCGGAGACCAGGCCCAACCCGTCCGCCAGCCCCGAGACGCATGTCATCGACTACCGTGCCGCGGAGCAGCTGCTGGCGGCCCGGGACCCGCGCGGAGCGGTGCGGCTGCTCGACTCGGTGATCGCCGCCCACCCCGAGAACACCGCGGCCCGGCTGCTGCGCGCCCGGGCCTTCTTCGCGGCGGCCCAACTGCGGCCCGCCGAGCTTGAGTTCGAGCTGGTGCTGGAGCGGGAGCCGGACAACGCGTTCGCGCACTTCGCGCTGGCCCGCACCCACCAGCGGGCCGGCCGGCCCGGTCCCGCCCGCAAGCACTTCCGGCTGGCCGCAGCCCTCGACCCGAGGCCCGAGTACCTGGAGGCGGCCCGCTTCGAGGGCTGACGGCCCGGGGCAGGGTCCGGGCCCGGGCTAACGGCGGCTGCGCGGGGGCTCGTACGGCGGGATGTCCCGGCCGGGCTGCCAGTGCGGCCCTTGGCGGATGTGCCGCAGCACCATGATCAGGTCGACCACCACGACCAGCATCAGGCCCCCGCAGGCCGCCGCCCACCCGGGGCGGCCGGCCAGCAGGAACGCGGCCGTCCCGGCGGCGGCCCAGATCAGCCCCCACACACCCAGCCAGAACCGCAGCCGCAGCGGGCTGCGCGCCGTCACCGGCTCGTTTCCGGAACGCATGAACCTCGCCTCGCCTTCCGGGCTCGGTGCCTTCCGGGCTCGGTTCCATGCTGCCACCGCGGGCCGGCCGAGGCGTTTCTAAGGGTTGAGCTTGTTGACGGCGGTGGTCGTCGTCTTCTTGAAGGCGGAGACCGGGGCGTCGGACAGATTCCCCATCTGGCTCCACTTCACCACGGTCACGGTGGAACCGTCGCGCCCGATGCCGTACAGGCCCACGCCGGGCTCGGACTCGGGGATCGAGGTGTGCACCCCGTAGACGTGCGCCCCCTCCTCGACCTTGATCTTCCCGTAGTCCTGCCAGGAGGCGGTCCCGCCCGGGTTCTTCCGCAGCCAGTCGGCCGCGCAGGCGGCGACCTTGCGCTCCAGGGCCGTGGCCAGCTGGGCGGCGGCACTGTCGGAGGCGGCCCGCACCGAGATCTGCAGGGCGCCGGTGTCGAACTCGGTGTTGAACGTGCGGTGCCAGGCGTTGGCCTTCGGAAGGGCGCCCTCCAGGCAGAACACCGGCCACTCCGGCAGTCCCTTGGTGACCGGGCCGGTGGACCACGGAGAGGCCGGGTGCGGCGGCAGGTCCCGGCCGGTGATGAACCCGGGCGCGGCAGCGGCCGTGGCAGTGGCCGAGGCCGTGAGGGTGAAGGCGGCGGTGGCCGCGAGGACGGCGGTGACAGTGGTGCCGAGACGCTTGAGCATGATCGTGCTCCCCGTTGTGATGAGTGTGTTGCGCGTTCTGGATGAGCATTCCCCGAGCCCGGGGTGTCAGGCGACGGATTGCCGAGGATTCGGGACACTGGAATGGCCGTACGTGCTGTCACCTGGGGGAATGCCCCCTGCATGGAACGGCGGGGCGGGACGGACAGGTCGGCCGGGACGACCGGGACGGCACCGGGGGACGGGGGAGTGGGGCATGGCCGAGGGCGGGCAGGGAGCGGAGCGGTTCGCGCGCTTGATGCGGGAGCTGAAGGAGCGGTCCGGGCTGAGTTACGGGGTGCTGGCGCGCAAGCTGCACACGAGTACGTCGACCTTGCACCGGTACTGCAACGGGGAGGCGGTGCCGACGGAGTTCGCGGCGGTGGACCGCTTCGCGCGGGCCTGCGGGGCCTCCCCGGGCGAGGCGGTGGACCTCCACCGGGCCTGGCTCCTGGCAGACGCCCGCCGCCGCGCCACACCCCGCTCCACCCCGCCCACGGATTCCCCTCCGACCGCGGCTCCGGGCGGGAGCCGGAGCGCGCGGGTCGGGGCGGAGGCCGAGCCGGGCGCCGGGGCCGGCACCCCGGCGAGCCCGGACGCGGAGCCGGCCACCGCGGCGGGCGGTGCGGTGGCGGCACGGCGCGAGCCGGGCGAGGCGGTGGCCGGGCCCTCCGGCCCGTCGGCCGAGCCGGTGGCCGGGCCCTCGGGTCCGGAGGCCGGCCCGTCGGCCGGAGGCGGAGCCTCGGGGGGCCCGAGCGTGGAGCTGGGTCCGGTGGCCGGTGGCGGTGTTCCGGGGGGCCCGGGCGTTGGGGCCGGGGAGGGCGACGGCGCGTTGGACGAGGCCGTGAGGGGGCCCTGGTACCGGGGGCGGCGGGCCGTGGCCGGGGCGGTTGTCGGCGTGGCGGCGGTGGCGCTGGCGGCTGCCGGCCTCGCGATGGCCGGGCAGCCGGACTCCGGCCGGCCGCAGGCGGGCAGCAGCCCGGTGGCCGGCCCCAGCGCGGCCCCCAGTAGCGGCCATGGCACCGGCAATGGCATGGGAGCGGGGACGCCCACCAGCCCGGCCCCCAGTGGGACCGGGGCCGCCACCGGCCCCGGCCCGGCGCCGGGCCCGAGCGCCGCCCCTTCCCCGTCGACGGCGGCCCCGACGGTCTCCACGCCGGCCCCGCCCCCGGCCCCCGCACCGCGTACCGCCGTCCGCTCGCACGTATGGGCCAACGGCTGCGACCACGCGTACCTGCTGCGCCAAGGGCCCCAGGCGGTGCCGGCGCCTCCCGTGGAGGCCGACGCCCCGGCCTGGGCGACCGCCCGGCAGGCCGTTCACGCGGGGCGTCAGATCGTCGAGGTGACCGTGCACGGGACGGGCGCCGACGCCGTCGTCCTCCAGGGGCTGGACGTACGGGTGACCGCCCGCCGCACCCCGCCCCCCTGGAATGTCTTCCTGATGTCGCCCGGCTGCGGCGGCTCGCTCACCCCGGCCGCCTTCGCCGTGAACCTGGACGCCCCGCGTCCCCTGGCCCGGCCGGTGGCCGGCCACGACGGGGAGCGGCCCGTTCCGGCGCCGGCCTTCCCGCTCCGGGTGACGGCCGCGGAGCCGGTGGTGCTGCGGATCGAGGCGTCCGCCACCGGGTGCGACTGCGACTGGTACGCCGAGCTGCGCTGGAGCAGCGCGGCGGGATCCGGGGTCGTCCGCATCGACGACAACGGCCGGACCCTGCGGACCAGCGCTGCCCCCGGCCGGCCCCGGTACGGCTACGCGGGCGAGCTGGGCCGCTGGTCCAAGGACTGATCCGCCCGGCATCTGTGCAGGTCAGTGGGGTTGTCAGTGGCCGCACCTAGACTCGGCGAGAGTGATGTCACCCGGTGGCCCCGCCCCGCGGGGGCCGACCGCGACCGAGCCGAGGAAGGGAGCCGCGCATGCCGCCTGAGCCGCACCACCCTGCCCCTGCCCCGGCTCCGGCTCCGGTCCCGGTTCCGGACCCGGCCCTGCGCCGTGCCGCCGCCGTGTTCCTGCCCGCCGCCGTGCCCCGGGAGGGGCGCTTCGCCTTCTGGTCCCCCGCCGGGGAGCCCCTGCCCGAGGGGTCGGCAGCGGCCGGTCACCTGACCGTCGTCCGGCCGCACGGCACGGCCGGCGGCGTCCGCAGCCGCGAGGTGCCGGCCGTGGTCCTGTCCGTCACCGACGCGCTGCCCCTACTCGCCCGGGCCGCGCCGGACCCGGCCGCCCACCCCGCCACCCGCTGCTGGGGAGTCGCCGCCCGGCAGGCGCTGGGGCTGGTCGCGCGCGGGCGGCTGCTGCCCGGGCTCACCCCGGAGGGGTACGACGCCTGGCGGGCCGGGCCGCTCGACGCCGAGGACATCGCGCAGCTCCGCGCCCTCGCGGCGGCCCTCCCGCACGAGGGGTACGCCACCCCGCTGGCCGGCCGCCGCCCCCTCCACCTGCCCGAACCGGAGGCGCTGGTGCGGGCGTTCCTCGACGCCGTCGCAGACACCCTGCCGCGCACCCCGGCCGCGCCGGTCGCGGCAGGCCGGCCGTTCGCCGCGGCCGAGCCGCAGCGGGTGCCCGGGATGCAGGACTGGGCCGCACAGGTCGCGGCGGGTTCCGACGCCGGCGTCGGCCTGTCGCTGCGGCTGGACCTGTCCTCGTACCGGCTCTTCGACCAGGCGGAGCCGGAGGACCTCCGGCGGGCCGGCGCCGCCGTGGTCCAGGTGCACAGCCTCGCCGATCCCACGCTCGTCACCGATGCCGCGCAGCTGTGGGCGGGTACGGCCGCCGCCGGGTTCGGCCCGCGCGCCCGGGTCGACGCGGTGCTCGCGCTGCGCCGGGCCGCCCGGGTCTGGCCCCCGCTGCTGCGGCTGCTCGAACAGCCGGTGCCCGATGCGCTGGCCCTGTCCGATCCCGAGCTCGAAGACCTCCTCGGCCGGGCCGCGACCCGGCTCGCCGCCGCCGGGGTGCTGGTGCACTGGCCGCGCGAGCTCGCCCGTAGCCTGTCGGCGACCGCGGTGGTTCGTTCCACCGCGCCCGGCTCCGCCACCGACGGGACCGCCTTCTTCGACGCGGCCGGGCTGTTCTCCTTCTCCTGGGAGCTGGCCCTCGGCGAGGACCGGCTGACCCCCGGCGAGATGGATGCGCTGGCCGAGGCCCACCGGCCGGTGGTGCGGCTGCGCGACCAGTGGGTGCGGGTGGACCCGGAGCTGGTGCGCAAGGCCCGGAAGCGGGAGCTCGGCCTGCTGGACCCGGTGGACGCGCTGGCCGTCGTACTCGGCGGGACCGCCGAGGTGGACGGCGAGGCGGTGCCCGCGGTCCCGGTCGGCGCGCTCGCCGCGCTCCGCGACCGGCTGACCGGGGACCTGGAGGCCCTGCCCGCGCCGGCCGGCCTGAAGGCCACCCTCCGCGAGTACCAGGCGCGCGGCCTCGCCTGGCTGGACCG
This sequence comes from Streptomyces venezuelae, assembly GCF_008642295.1. GTDB lineage: Bacteria > Actinomycetota > Actinomycetes > Streptomycetales > Streptomycetaceae > Streptomyces > Streptomyces venezuelae_C. The sequence continues at coordinate 5,640,992 of NZ_CP029190.1, forward strand.
GATGACCTCGCTCGGCCTCGGCGGCTGCCTCGCCGATGACATGGGCCTCGGCAAGACGGTCACCCTGATCGCCCTGCACCTGCACCGGGCCCGCCCCGAACCCACCCTGGTGGTCTGCCCCGCCTCCCTGCTGGGCAACTGGCAGCGCGAGATCGAGCGGTTCGCGCCCGGGGTGCCGGTCCGCCGCTACCACGGGTCCACCCGCACCCTGGAGGGCCTCACCGGCGGCTTCGTCCTCACCACGTACGGCACGATGCGGGCCGGCGCCGCCCGGCTGGCCGAGCAGAGCTGGGGGATGGTCGTCGCCGACGAGGCCCAGCACGTCAAGAACCCGCACTCGGCGACGGCGAAGGCCCTGCGGACCATCCCTGCCCCCGCCCGGGTGGCGCTGACCGGCACCCCGGTGGAGAACAACCTCTCCGAACTGTGGGCGCTGCTCGACTGGACCACACCCGGGCTGCTCGGTCCGCTGACCGCGTTCCGGTCCCGGCACGCGCGGGCGGTGGAACAGCAGCAGCAGGAGGACGGCGGGAACGAGGAGGCGGTGGCCCGCCTCGCGGCCCTGGTCCGGCCCTTCCTCCTCCGGCGCCGGAAGTCGGATCCGGGGATCGCACCGGAGCTGCCCCCGAAGACGGAGACCGACCATCCGGTGTCCCTCACCCGGGAGCAGGTCTCGCTCTACCAGGCCGCGGTGGACGAGGCGATGGCGGTGATCGAGGCGAGCGAAGGCATCGAACGCCGCGGGATGATCATGAAGTTGCTGGCCTCGCTCAAACAGATCTGCAACCACCCCGCGCAGTACCTGAAAGAGGAGCACCCGCGGATCGCGCACCGCTCCGGCAAACTCGCCCTGCTCGACGAGCTGCTGGACACGATCCTGGCCGAGGGCGCCTCGGTACTGGTCTTCACCCAGTACGTCACCATGGCCCGGATCCTGGAGAAGCATCTGGCGGGCCGTGGGATCGCGGCCCAGCTGCTGCACGGCGGTACCCCGGTGCCGCGCCGGGAGGACCTCGTCGACCGCTTCCAGTCCGGTGAGGTCCCGGTGTTCCTGCTGTCCCTCAAGGCGGCGGGCACCGGTCTGAACCTCACCCGGGCCTCTCATGTCGTCCACTACGACCGCTGGTGGAACCCGGCCGTGGAGGAACAGGCCACCGACCGCGCCTACCGGATCGGCCAGACCCAGCCCGTCCAGGTCCACCGGATCATCGCCGAAGGCACCGTGGAGGACCGGATCGCCGAGCTGCTCGAGATGAAGCGCGCCCTTGCGGACGCCGTCCTCGGCTCCGGTGAAACCTCCCTGACCGAGCTCACCGACCGGGAGCTCGCCGACCTCGTCTCCCTGCGCAGGCCCGCATGACCACGAGCCGGGACGACCGCCGCCGCACCTTCGACTCCGTACCGCCGGGCACGGAGCCCACCAGCTGGTGGGGCCGGGCCTGGACCGCGGCCTTGGAAGAGCTCTCCCGCGATTCCGGGCGCCTGGAGCGGGGCCTCGCGTATGCCGCCTCCGGGAAGGTCGACGCGATCACCATCACCCCCGGCCTGCTGGTGGCGTACGTCCGGGGCAGCCGCCCCCGCCCCTACCGCACCGAACTCGCCCTGGCCCCCTTCGGCGACGAGGAATGGCGGGACCTCCTGGACTCCCTCGCGGCGGACCCGGCATGCCTCGCCGCCCTCGTCGAACGGGAGATCCCGCGCTCTCTCGCGGACCGCATCCTGCCCGGCCCCGGCGACCTCCTCCCGCGCTGCTCCTGCCCGGACGGCGGGCGCCCGCCGTGCAAGCACGTGACCGCCCTCTGCTACCGCACGGCCCGGCTCCTCGACCAGGACCCGTTCGTCCTCCTGCTGCTGCGCGGCCGGGGCGAGCGGGAGCTGCTGGAGGAGCTGACCCGGCGCAACGCCGCCCACGCCGCCCGCGAACGGCCCGATACGGCCCCGGACTTCCCCGGCGTCCCGGCCCGTACGGCCCTCGCCCGCGTCCTGGCGCCGCTGCCCGCTCCATCCGGACCGCCGGCCGCACCGGGCACCCCGCCGGCCTATCCGGCGGATCCGGCCGGCCCCGACCCGCTCGCGCTGGACCAGCTGGCCACGGACGCGGCAGCCCGGGCCCTCGCCCTGCTCGACACCGGCGAGGACCCGTACGCCGCGCTCACCCTCTGGCAGGACGCCGTCCGGCTGGCCTCCGCCCACCCCACGTCCGGGCTGACCGCCACCGCCCGCCGCCTGTACCGCGACCTGGCCCACGCCACCGGCCGCACCACCACCGACCTGGCCCGCGCGGCTGCCGCCTGGCGCCAGGGCGGCCCGGCCGGCCTGGCCGCCCTCGACGACCCCTGGGACCCGCCGGCCGGCCCCTTCGACCGTGCCCGGCCCGCCCTCCTCGCCGCGGGCCAGGGCCCGTTCCGTCCGCACCGCAACCGGCTCACCTCCGCCACCCGCCAGCTCCGCCTCGGCCGCGACGGCCTCTGGTACGCCTACGAATCCCGCCCCTCCGCCGACGACTGGTGGCCCACCGGCCGCCCTTCCGCCGACCCCCTGCACGCCCTCGGCCACCCCGACCGAGCCTGAGCTCCTCAGGAGGGGAGTCGGGCGGCCCAGGCGGCCAGGGTGGCGAAGTCGCGGTCGCGGAGGCCGTGGCGGGGGTGGATGCGGAGGAGGAGGGCGGGGGCCGGGTGATGGGTGGAGACATGGGCGGTGTCGCGGTCGGTGATCAGGTCGTCGACCCAGGCGAAGGGGCGGCCCGCGGCCCAGGCGAGAAGCGGGCGGGTCTTCCAGAAGAGTCCGTCGGGGTCGCGGGTGAAGGGCTCCGGCCATTCGACGACCGGCAGGTCGCTGGGCAGGCCGATGCGCGGCGAGACCAGTGTGTTGGCCTCGTGCGTCCAGGCGGTGGCCCAGGCCAGTTCGAAGGGGAGCGCCCGGAGCCGGGCGCCGTGCGACGGATGGAGCCGCACCTGTACGCCGCGGCGGGCGCGGCGGGACCCGGGGCGCTGGTGGGACAGCCAGATGTCCGGATGCATCCGGTGGCTGCGGTAGCCGCGCAGCCCGGGCAGGCGGGAGCGGAACGGGTTCAGCGGGCCGTCCACGTCGAGGAGGAGCAGCGGGCGAGCAGCAGTCATGAAGTACGCAGTACCCAGTACACGATGGGGTGAAATACCTACCGGCTCTATAACCCGTATGGGTTTACCGCGTTGTTTCCGGTGCGGGTGGTACGCCCGTGAACTTCTCCGGAAGGCAGGGAAAGCTGATGCGTCAGGGTCGTCGGAATGGCTTGATCGCGGCGGTGGTCGTGGGAGGTGCGGCTTCGGTCGGAGCGGGCGGCCTCGCGTTCGCCGATGCCGAGGCGGGCGGGCGGGCGGAGCGCTCGCCGGGGGTGCTCGCCGGGAATCTGGTACAGCTGCCGGTCCATGTGCCGGTGAACGTCTGCGGGAACACCGTGAACGTGGTCGGACTGCTCAACCCGGCAGCCGGGAACACCTGTGTGAACGCGGAGGGGAAGGGCAAGGGTTCCGGTCCGGCGCATTCCGGTCCGCGGTCGACCGGCCATCCGTCCAAACCGGGCGGGGGGCACGCCGGGAACCGGGGCGGAGCCGTCGCCGAGGGACGCGGAAAGGATTCACCCGGGGTGCTGTCCGGCAACGGCATCCAGCTGCCGGTGCAGCTGCCGGTCAATGTCAGCGGGAACTCGGTGAACGTGGTCGGCATCGGGAACTCCGCCCACGGCAACGAGTCGGTCAACGGCACGCGGCCCGTCACCCCGGCCCAGCCCCCCGTCCGGCCGCCGACGGCCCCCCGGCCCGTCACGCTGCCGGCCCCGGCCCCGGCGCCGGTCCAGCCCGAAGGTTCCGCACTGGCGCAGACCGGCGCCGACGGAATGGGCTACCTGCTGCCCGGCGGCGGGGCGCTGGTGCTCGGCGGGGTGCTGCTGTACCGGCGGTTCCGGCTCAACCAGGCCTGATCCGCCAGGCATCCAGGATCGCGTCGATCTGCGGAGCCAGCCGGGCCCGGGCCCGGAACCGGGGCACTCCCGCCATCAGGAGCGCGTCGTACTCGGTGTCGTCGTGCCGGACAGCCGCCCGCACCGCCACCGAGACGGCGAGCTCGTCCAGGGCCCGGCCGGCCGCGCTGCGTCCCACCCGGCCGCTGCCGCGCACCGATGCGTGCGTGGCGATGGCCAGCGCGCGGTCGGCCGGGCAGCCCGGGAACAGCCGGCGTATCTCGGTGGCGAAGGCCGCCGTGAAGCGGAGGTCTTCGGCGGCCCGGCGTGCCCGTGCCCGGTCCCGGTGCCGGGCCCGGGCGTCGGCGTCGGCCAGACAGGAGCGCTCGGCGCGGGCCAGGGCATTCTCCTCGACGAGCAGTCCCTGGCGCTCGTACCGGCGGCGGCGCTTGTTGAAGCGCACCACGACGGCACTGAGTGAACTGCCCTCGCGGGCCCGGCGGGTGAGCGCGGCGTGGCCGCGCGGCAGGTAGACGAGGTGTCCGAGATCGGCGCAGTCGAGGCAGCGCGGCACACCGGATTCGCGGACCAGGTGGGGGAGCGGGCCGTGCCGGCACTCCGCGCAGCTGATCTGCTTCAGCGGTTCGAACACCACGAGGTTCATGGAGAGTTGATACCGCTCTCCGGGGCCTATATCACCTCGGGCCGGATGATGTTCGTGGTTTCGTGGATTCCGCCGATACGGCCGATATTCGTCCTACGGTATGACGATGCTCAGGATGCGGCGACCGAGGGCGAGGCCAAGGCGAAGGCCGAGGCCGATGGATGTGGTGGTCGACCGGATCACCCTCCGGCCCGGCGATTCCACCGGCTGGCACTACCACCTGGTCCCGGTGTTCGCCGTCGTACTCTCCGGCACCCTCACCCGGATCCTGCACGACGGCACGGTCGAAGTCAGCCCGCCCGGCGCGATGTTCGTCGAAGCCGCCGGCCGGGACCGCGTCCACCTCGGCCACAACCCCGGCTCCGAACCGGTGGTCCTCCAGATCGCCTACGCCCTCCCGGAGGGCGCCCCGCTCTCCTACGAGGCCCCGGCCCCGCCGCTCTGCGGCCCGGCCGCAGAAATCACTGGCGTGGCACCCGGCTGCATGACAGCCTGAGCGGGCCGGGAGGGGTGTAGCTCAATGTCCAGAGCGCCGGTCTCCAAAACCGGGCGACGTGGGTTCAATTCCCACCGCCCCTCCCGGTACCCGGCCCCCTAGCGCGTACTCCGTGAACCCTCCGGCGGTACGGAATCCCAGTCGGCGGTAGACCGGTTCGCCGTCCGGCGAGGCCTGGAGGACGGCGTACCGGCGGCCCAGTGAGCGCGCCAGCCGCAGGGCGGCCCGGGTCATCGCGCCGCCGTAGCCGCGGCGACGATGCGCGGCCAGGGTGCAGATGCCGTAGATCCCGGCCACCCCGGCATGGTCGAACACCTCGGCCGAACAGATCGCCACACCGTCCAGATATCCGACCAGGTAGTGCGCCGGACAGTCCGGTGCCAGCGCCGGGACCCGGGCGCGCCGGTAGAACTCCCGCACCGAGGCCGAGGGCGGCTCCCAGTTCGCGGCGAGCACCTCGGCGTACGCCGCGAGCTCCGCGGGCGTGACGACCGGGTGGATCTCCAGCCCCTCCGGGCCGGACGACCCGACCACCCGGTGCTCCTGCCCCTGGCCCTGCCCCGGCTCTGGTTCCCCCGCCGACAGGTCCGCCCACATGGCGCTCTCGGACTCGGTCGCGACCGCCCCGGCAGCCATCAGCCGGGCCGAGAGGTCCGTCGGCGCCGACGCGGGCCCCACCCACCAGGAGAACGGGCGCCCGGTTCCGGCCACCGTCCGCCCGGTCTCGGCGATCCGCCGGTCCGCCGTCTGCGCGGTGAAACGGGCCGCGGCGATCACGTTGAACGTGTCGTCGGGCAGGCCGCTGTCCGCGATCAGCAGGTCGCCCGGTTCGAGGACGGCTGCCCCGGGCAGCGCACGGTGCAGATGGGCGGCATGCTCCGCGAGGTTCCGCTCCATCCGGTGCAGGAGATCCCGGACGTCTGCGCCCTGACCGCCGGTGTCCCGATGGTCCGTGTTCCGGTGGTCCCTGTCCCCGTCGTCCGTATCCATGACGGTCAGTCCACCACAGCAACCGGCGGCCGGTGCCTCCGCTCAGACCAGTCGGCGTATCTCGCCGCGCACGCGGTAGAAGCCCCCGGAGGCCGGGTGCAGACCGTCCACCACATAGCGGGCCCCGGCCTCCCGGATCCCGCGCGGGAACTGCACGTTCCACGAGGACTCGAAGCCGCCCGAGACCACCTGCACCCGCAGCCGCCCGCCCTGCTGGACGCACTCCACCACCACACCGCCCGCCGGCGCCGCCGCTGCCGACACCGTCGCCACCGCAGCCGCCGACACCGCCGGGGTGTAGACGGGCAGCGCCGCCGCCGACTTCACGTCCACCGCCGTCGGCACCGTGCCCTGCTGGGCCGCGGCGATCGCCGCCTCGCTCGCGTCCACGCACACCAGCGAGCCGTCCGTGGTCACCAGGTACAGCCGCTCGTCCAGGTACTGCATCGACAGCGCGGAACCACTGCCGGTGCCCAGCTTCCACAGCCGCCGCCCGTCGGCATCGAAGCAGTACACCGAGGAGCTGGAGTCACCGGCGAACACATGCCGGCCGTCCGGCGAGGTCGCACACGAGTACACCGCCGCATCGCACCGGTACGAGGCCTCGATCGCGCCCGTCGCCTTCGACAGCCGCTGCACCGCGTTGCGGCCCGTCCCCGCATACACCGTGTGCTCCTCCTGCCAGCCGAACAGCACCCCGCCGTTGGTCGCGGTGTGCCACAACTCCGCACCGCCGTCCGCCGCGTACGCCGTCACGCCCGACGTGTGGCCGTGGTAGACCGCCCGGTCGTCGGCCCGCACCATCCAGGCGTGGTTGCCACCGGACTTGCGGGACCACTGGAACTCCTCCTCGTGGTCGATGACCGTCAGGCCGCCGCCCGCGTCGGAGACGTGCAGCACGCCCTCGCGGATGTCCAGCCAGAAGATGTCCACGTCCGGCGCGATGTCATAGGCACCGAAGGGGACCTTCGCCGACAGGTCGTACACCGTGCCGTCGTCGCAGCCCGCGTAGATCCAGAACTCGTCCGCCACCAGGCACTTCACCCCGTCCGGAAGCGAATACCGGGCCAGCACCTCGCCGCCGTGGCTCAACGTGTACACGTCCCCGGACTGGTTGCCGACCCAGCAGCGGTCCTCGTCCACATGGATCCCGAAGGCCGCGGCGCCGGTGCGGAAGCGCCACAGCACCGGGGCCACCGCACGCGCCGTGGACGGCGCCGAGGCGACCTGGCGGCGGGTCACCGACCGCGGGGCCCGCTGTCCCTGCACGGCCGGCGCGTATCCCTTGCGGACCTTCTCGCCGATCTTCTTCGCGGCGGCGGCCCGGGCCTTCTCGGCCGTGGGGAACGAGGAGTTCTGCATCTGGCCGTCCGCGCCGATCCGGCCGTACCGCACGGTGACGGCCGTGCCGTCCACCGTCACCTCGTAGAACTTGTGTGCACCGCCGCCGTCCTGCGACAGCTCCAGATACGTGGTCTCGCGAGCCATGACAGACCCCTCCCCAAGGCCGGGCCCGACGGCTCTGTCCCGCCGGTGATCCCTCGTGAAAAACGCTACGGCGCAGCACTGACAATGGCCTGGTGCAGAAGCTGGAAGCGATCACCTGGGAGCGGCTGGCCGAGCGGACCGCGGGCCACCTGGACGAACGGGACACCGGCGGCGACCGGTTGAGAGTGGCCGTCGACGGCGCCCCGGCCGCCGGGACCGGCCGGCTGGCCGGGCTGCTCGCGGACGCACTGCGGCTGCGCGGCCGTTCGGTGCTGACCGTGGCCGCCGAGGGGTTCCTGCGACCCGCCTCGCTCCGCTTCGAGCACGGCCGGCAGGACGTCGACTCCTACCTCGGCGGCTGGTACGACACGGCCGCGCTCTGGCGGGAGGTCTTCGGCCCGCTGGAGCCCGGCGGCACCGGACGAGTGCTGCCCGATCTGTGGGATCCGGTCACCGACCGGGCCACCCGCAGCCCGTACGCGGAACTCCCGCCGGGCGGCGTGCTGATCCTGCACGGCCCGCTGCTGCTGGGCCACTGGTTCCCGTTCGACTTCACCGCGCACATCGCGCTCTCCCCGGGCGCGCTCGCCCGCCGCACCGAGGAGTCCGAGCGCTGGACCCTGCCCGCCTTCGCCCGCTACGAGGCCGAGACCGGCCCCGCCGAGGCCGCCGACACCCTGATCCGCGCCGACGACCCCCGCCGGCCCGCCTGGACCGGCCTCCCCGGCACCCGCCCGGCCTGACCCGGGCTGACCGGCATGAACCGGGGGCTGCGTACGGGACCGGGGGCTACGGACGCCCGCCCGGCCGGGTGACCGCCCGCGCCGCGGCCCGGCAGCCGGCCCGGGCCGCCTCGGCGGGCGGTGCGCCGGCCAGCCGGGCCGCCAGGAAGCCGCCGGTGAAGGCGTCTCCCGCGCCGGTGGTGTCCACCGCCCGGGCGGGCTCCGCCGGGACGTCCGCGGTCACCGTGCCCGCCTCCGCGACCAGCGCACCGGCCACGCCCCGGGTGACCACCACCAGCGGAAAGCGCAGGCTGAGGGCCGCGGCTGCCTCCGCGGCGTCCGCGGTGCCGGCCAGCAGCCGGGCCTCGTCCTCGTTGGGCAGCAGGACCGCAACCCCGTCCACCGCACTGAGGAAACGTTTCACTCCCAGAGAGTGGAGAAACCCGGCCGAAGCCGGATCCACACTCACCGGCACCCCGCGCGCCCGCGCCGCCCGCAGCGCCACCCCGGCCAGCTCGCGGCTGCCGTCGGCGAAGTACAGATAGCCCGACAGATGCAGATGGGCCACCCCGTCCAGCAGCGAGGGAGTCCAGTCGGCCGGACACAGCCGCAGTGCGGCCCCGCTGTCCGTCAGGAAGGTGCGCTCCGCATCCCTGCCGACCAGCGCCACCACCGTCCCGGTCGGCGCCACCGGGTCGACCACCAGCTGCGCCCGCACCCCCGCCGCCGCCAGCGCGCGCTCGTGCCAGGCCGCCGACTCCCTGCCCACCCGGGCCAGCAGCCGGACCTCCGCCGCCCCCGTACGGGCGGCCCAGCAGGCCGCATTGGCCCCCGCACCGCCCGGCATCGTACGGATGCGGGCCGCGGTGTCGGTGGCCGGGGCGAGGGGTTCCGCATGCATCGCGACCACATCCGTCACCACGTCCCCGACCACCAGCAGGGCTCCGCTCACCGGCCCGCCCAGGCCGCCGCGATCCGCGCGCCCAGCCGCACATTGCCGCGCACCGCCGCCAGGTTCGCCTCCAGCGAGGCCCCGCCGGTCGCCCGTACCAGGAATCCCAGGAGGAAGGGGGTCACCGCCTGCCCGGTGACGCCCCGCTCCCGGCACTCGGCCAGCGCCTCCGCCAGCACCCGGTCGTGCAGCGCCGGATCCAGTTGTTCCGCCTCGGCCACCGGGTTGGCCACCAGAACCGCCGACTCCGGTCCGGCCAGCAGGTCCTGAGCGGCCATCACCGCCGCCACCTCCTCCGGGTCCCGCGCCGTCCAGTCCACCGGCAGCCCGGAATCGGCCAGGTAGAACCCGGGGAAGCGGTCGGTCCGGTAGCCCAGTACCGTCACCCCCAGCGTCTCCAGCCGCTGCAGCGTGGCCGGCACGTCCAGGATCGACTTCACCCCCGCGCACACCACCGTGATCCGGGTCCGGGCCAGCAGCGCCAGATCCGCCGACTCGTCCTGGCTGTGCGCCCATTCCCGGTGTACGCCGCCCAGCCCGCCGGTCGCGAACACCCGCAGCCCGGCCCGCGCGGCCAGGAAGGCCGTAGCGGACACCGTGGTCGCGCCCGTGGCCCCCGAGGCGATGGCCGGCGCCAGATCCCGGTGGCCGAGCTTCCGCACGCCCTCCCCGCCCCCACCCCCGGCCCCGTCCGCGCCCGCGATCCGCTCCAGCTGCGCCTTGTCGAGGCCGACCCGGGGCACCCCGTCGAGCACCGCGACCGTGGCCGGCACCGCCCCCTCCGCCCGGACCAGCGCCTCCAGTTCGGCGCCCACCGCCAGATTGCGGGGGCGCGGCAGACCGTGCGCGATGATCGTCGATTCGAGCGCGACCACCGGCTGCCGCCGGTCGAGCGCCTCCCGTACCTCTTCCGACACGACGGGGACCGCTGAGTGCTGTTGTGGCATGTCCCCATCCATGGCACGGCAGCCCGGCCCCCAAACACCCTCCCCCGCCGGCTGTCCGAGAAGGGCAACCTAAGGTCGACAAGGTGACGCGCCCGGAACCGCGATCGTGGACGATGTGGTGCCCCTGGCCGCCGGTCCTGCCGGGCTAGGGTGACCCGCCATGAGCACCAGTGATCACACCGCCGCCCCCGGCCCCGCCTCCTTCACCGTCACCGTCGCCGACGTCCCGGACGCCGAACTGGAGGTGGAGGACCTCGACCCCGGGCAGATCCTCTCCGGCTCGCCCGTGGTGACCGGCAAGGTGCTCTGGGAGTCCGCGGACGGCAAGCAGCTGCGCGGCATCTGGCAGATCACCCCTGGGGTGGTCACCGACACCGAGGCCAGTGAGCTGTTCGTGGTCGTCTCCGGCCGCGCCACCATCGAGGTGGAGGGCGGCCCCACCCTGGAGGTCGGCCCCGGCTCGGCCTGCGTGCTGCGCGAGGGCGACCGCACCACCTGGACCGTCCACGAGACGCTGCGCAAGGCCTACCACATCAGTCTGTGACGGGCCGCCGCCGTACGGTGAACAGGGCCAGCACCGCCAGCGGGATCAGCAGCGCCGCACCGATGGCATTCAGCCAGCCGTAGCCGGCCTGGGCCACCACCAGGCCGGCCGCGGCACCGCCGAGCCCGGCGGCGGTGTTCATGCTGAGGTCCGAGAGGCCCTGGACGGCGGCCCGGGCCGGCTGCGGCACCGAGTCGGTGAGCAGCGCCGACCCGGAGACCAGCCCGGCCGACCAGCCCAGGCCGAGCAGGAACAGGCCCGCCGCGGTCTGCCCGTGGCTGGGTCCGGCGGTACCGGCGAGCAGCGCGGCGAGGCAGAGCAGCCCCGCGGCCAGGCCGATCACCGACAGCCGGCCGATCCGGTCCGCGAGCAGGCCCATCAGCGGCGAGAAGGCGAACATGCCCGCGATGTGCCCGCTGATCACCAGGCCGATCAGGTCCAGGGAAGCCCCGTGGTGGCTCAGGTCCAGCGGGGTCATCACCATGATCGACACCATGGTGGTGTGCGAGACGGTCACCGTGACCAGCGCCAGCCGGGCCCGCGGCGACGCCTTCACGGCGGCCATCCCGGCCCGCAGCGACCGGGCCTCCGCAGCCTGCTCCGCCGGTTCGGCCAGGGCACGGGCGGTCAGCAGCGGGTCGGGGCGCAGCAGTACGGCGATCAGCGCGGCGGTGATCAGGAAGATGCCGGCGGCCCACAGGAAGGGGCCCGCCGTCTCGGGTATGGAGGTGCCGGCGAAACTGCGGCTGGCCGGAGCGGACAGGTTGGGGCCCAGCACCGCGCCCAGGGTGGTGGCCCAGACCACGGTGGAGATCGCCCGGCCCCGGTGGTCGGGCGAGGCCAGGTCGGCGGCGGCGAACCGGGCCTGCAGGTTCGCGGAGGAGGCGGCGCCGAAGGCGGCCATGCCGAGCAGCAGCAGCGGGAAGTTCCCGATCACGGCGGCCAGCACCACCACGCCCGCGCCCACTGCGCCGATCAGGTAGGCGAGGACCAGGCCGGGGCGCCGCCCGCGCCGGGTCATCAGGGCGGCGAGCGGCAGCGAGAGTATGGCCGTGCCGGCCACGGAGGCACTGGAGGCCAGTCCGGACAGCGCCTCGCTGCCGCTGATCTCGGTGGCCATCACCGGCGCCAGGGCGATGCTGATCGGCACGCCCAGGCCGCCGATGACCTGGCTGGTCATGAGGACGGCCCGGGTACGGCGCTGGAGCCCCGGGACGTCTTCTGGCGAGACGGCCGGAGCGGTGTGCGGTGCCTTGGCGGCGCTGGTGTTCACCGATGCAGTTTCGCACCCGGGGCTGCACGGTGTAACGGCCTGTGGATATCCACAGACAACCGCAGGCAACCGCAGACAACCGCGCACACCAGGCTCAGAACAGCGGCTGGGGCAGCACGCCCTCCAGGGCCAGCAGGGCCCGCTTGGTCTCCACACCGCCGCCGAATCCGCCGATCCCGCCGTCGTTCTCCACCACCCGGTGGCAGGGCACCACCACCGGCAGCGGGTTCGACCCCATGGCCGCGCCCACCGCCTGGGCCGCACCCGGCTGCCCGACCCGGGCGGCCAGCTCTCCGTACCCCACCACCGATCCGTACGGCACCGAGCTCGCCAGCTCGCGCAGCACCAGGCGGTTGAACCCGGCCGAGAGCCGCCAGTCCAGGGGCAGGTCGAAGCGCCGCAGGCTGCCCGCGAAATAGGCCTCCAGCTGGCGTATCGGCTCGGCGAGCAGCACTTCCCGGCCCCGGTCCGGGCGCCAGGCGTCGGCGCCGAGCCGGGAGACGAGCGGATCGGCGGGATCCGCCTGCTCCGGATCGGCATGGAACTCCACCCGGACCAGACCCTGCTCGGTCGCGGCCAGGAAGAGCGGACCGATGTCGCTCGCGACCACGGTCCACTCGAGGCGCGGCCCGTTCGGCCGCTCGCTGCTGTCTACGTTGCCCACGCATCCACGGTACGGCCGGCCACCGACACGGCCCGCCCAGGCCGCCCCCCAGGCCTGCCCCGGCCCGCCTCGGGCCGCTCCATGCGCCCGCGGCCCGGTTCAGAACCCGCCCACGGCCTCGCGGACCACGTCCGGGGCGTTGGTGATGATCCCGTCCACCCCCATCGCCTGGACCTTCCGGGCCACCGCCGGATCGTCCACGATCCAGGTGTCCACCTCCAGGGGCTCACCGTGGACGCCCCGCAGCGCGTGCACCGCCGCCACCCACTCGGCGGTGATCGTGGTGTGCCACGGGTTGATCCGGTCCGTGAACTCGGCGTACAGGGCCAGGTCCTCGGCTGCCGGAGTGCCCAGGAAGGCCGTGATCAGATCGGGCCGCAGGCTGTGCACCGTCCGCACGCAGTCCACGCTGAAGCTCTGCACCACCAGACGGTTCTCCACCTGCTGCTCGCCGAGCCAGCCGGCCTCCTCCAGGACCCGCAGGGTGTCCTGCTCGATCCCCGGGTACAGCTCCGGTTTCTTGATCTCCAGGAGCAGCTTCTGCTGGTTGAACCGCACCCGGTCGAGGTACTGGCGCAGGGTCGGCACCCGGGCGCCGGCGAACTGCGGTGTGAACCAGCTGCCCGCGTCGAGCCCGGCGATCTCGGCAGCCGTGAAGTCCGCGACCCGCCAGGGCTTGCGGTCCGGATACCGCGTCTCCACGTCCGTGGTCCGGGCGAGGGTGTCGTCGTGGATGACGACCAGCTCGCCGTCCTTGGTGCGCTGGACGTCGTTCTCCACCCAGTCGATGCCCAGGTCCTCGGCCAGGTCCACGGCCGCGAGGGTGTTCTCCGGGGCGTAGGCGGAAGCCCCCCGGTGGGCGTAGAGCACGGGCGCGCCGACCAGCCGTACCGGATCCCGCCCGGTGGCAGCGGCGGCAGTGGTGGATTCACCGGATGCAGCGGCGGTGGCGGTCGTGGCGGGCCCGCCGCTCAGGACGAGGGCCCATCCCAGGAAGGCGGCTGCTGCCGCGGCCACGTGTCGTACGTACATGCGCTTCCCCTCCTGCTGTCACGGGTGACGGGTGCACTTGGTCGCGATCATGGGTTCGTGATCAACTGCCCGCCACCGAACTACGACAAACGGCCCACCCCGCCGCTTGGTGCCCGGCCTGTCAGTGGGGGGTCGTACGGTGGACTCATGCGGCCCGTATCGAAGATCGAACGCACGGTGGCCCCCTTCGAGGTGGTCAGTCCCTACCAGCCCAGCGGAGACCAGCCGGCGGCCATCGCCGAGCTGGAGAAGCGCCTCCGCGCGGGCGAGAAGGACGTCGTGCTGCTCGGCGCCACCGGCACCGGCAAGTCGGCGACCACAGCCTGGATGATCGAGAAGCTCCAGCGGCCGACGCTGGTCATGGCACCGAACAAGACCCTCGCGGCCCAGCTGGCGAACGAGTTCCGCGAGCTGCTCCCCAACAACGCGGTCGAGTACTTCGTCTCGTACTACGACTACTACCAGCCCGAGGCGTACGTCCCGCAGTCCGACACCTACATCGAGAAGGACTCCTCCATCAACGAGGAGGTGGAGCGGCTGCGGCACTCCGCCACCAACTCGCTGCTCACCCGCCGCGATGTGATCGTGGTCGCCTCGGTGTCCTGTATCTACGGCCTCGGCACCCCGCAGGAGTACGTGGACCGGATGGTCCCGCTCAAGGTGGGCGACGAGATCGACCGCGACCAGCTGCTGCGCCGGTTCGTCGACATCCAGTACACGCGCAACGACCTGGCCTTCACCCGGGGCACCTTCCGGGTCCGCGGCGACACCATCGAGATCTTCCCGGTCTACGAGGAACTCGCCGTCCGCATCGAGATGTTCGGCGACGAGATCGAGGCCCTCTCCACCCTGCACCCGCTGACCGGCGAGGTCATCAGCGACGACACCATCCAGTACGTGTTCCCGGCCAGCCACTACATCGCCGGCCCCGAGCGCATGCAGAACGCGATCCGCGGCATCGAGACCGAACTCGCCGAGCGGCTCACCGAGCTGGAGAAGCAGGGCAAGCTGCTGGAGGCCCAGCGGCTGCGCATGCGCACCACCTACGACCTGGAGATGATGCAGCAGATCGGCTCCTGCTCCGGCATCGAGAACTACTCGCTGCACATGGACGGCCGCGAGCGGGGGAGCGCGCCCCACACCCTCATCGACTACTTCCCCGAGGACTTCCTCCTCGTCATCGACGAATCGCATGTCACGGTCCCGCAGATCGGCGCGATGTACGAGGGCGACGCCTCCCGCAAGCGGACCCTGGTCGACCACGGCTTCCGGCTGCCCTCCGCCCTCGACAACCGCCCGCTGAAGTGGGAGGAGTTCCTGGAGCGGATCGGCCAGACCGTCTACCTGTCGGCCACCCCCGGAAAGTACGAACTGTCCCGGTCCGACGGCTTCGTCGAGCAGATCATCCGCCCCACCGGCCTGGTCGACCCCGAAGTGGTCGTCAAGCCCACCGAGGGCCAGATCGACGACCTGGTCCACGAGATCCGGCAGCGGGTCGAGAAGGACGAGCGGATCCTGGTCACCACCCTCACCAAGAAGATGGCCGAGGACCTCACCGACTACTTCCTGGAGCTCGGCATCCAGGTCCGCTACCTGCACAGTGACGTGGACACGCTGCGCCGGATCGAGCTGCTGCGCGAACTGCGGGCCGGTGAGTACGACGTCCTGGTCGGCATCAACCTGCTCCGCGAGGGCCTCGACCTGCCCGAGGTCTCGCTGGTCGCGATCCTCGACGCCGACAAGGAGGGCTTCCTGCGCTCCGGCACCTCGCTGATCCAGACCATCGGCCGCGCGGCCCGCAATGTCTCCGGCCAGGTCCATATGTACGCGGACAAGATGACCCCGGCGATGGAGAAGGCCATCGAGGAGACCAACCGGCGCCGGGAGAAGCAGATCGCGTACAACACGGCCAACGGGATCGACCCGCAGCCGCTGCGCAAGAAGATCAACGACATCGTCGCCACCATCGCCCGCGAGGAGGTCGACACCGAGGAGCTGCTGGGTACCGGCTACCGGCAGGCCGACAAGACCGCCGGCAAGGGCGCCAAGGCCCCGGTCCCCTCGCTCGCCGTGCACGCACCCAAGGCGGCCAAGGGAGCCAAGGCGGCCAAGGGCGCCAGGGGGGCCGGCGCAGCGGTGCCGACCGACCGGCCGGCCGCGGAACTGGCCGGAATCATCGAGGAGATGACCGAGCGGATGCGGGCGGCGGCGGCCGACCTCCAGTTCGAGGTCGCGGCCCGGATCCGGGACGAGGTGAGCGAACTGAAGAAGGAGCTGCGGCAGATGAAGGAGGCGGGCCTCGCCTGACCGAGCGCCTTGTCAGTAGGGTGGCCGGGTAGATGGCGAACGAGAGGGGACAGCGCGTGACGGTCAACATGACCAAGGGCCAGGCCATCAGCCTCGAGAAGTCCGACGGGGGGACGCTGACCGCGGTCCGGATGGGCCTCGGCTGGCAGGCTGCGAAGCGCCGCGGACTTTTCGGCTCCCGTACGCGGGAGATCGACCTGGACGCCTCGGCGGTGCTCTTCGCCGGCAAGGAGCCGCAGGACGTGGTGTTCTTCCAGCACCTCGTCAGCAACGACGGCTCGGTCCGGCACACCGGTGACAACCTGGTCGGCGGCGTCGGCCAGGGCGGGGACGACGAGGCGATCCTGGTCGACCTGGCCCGGGTTCCGGTCCACATCGACCAGATCGTCTTCACGGTGAACTCGTTCACCGGCCAGACCTTCCAGGAAGTGCAGAACGCGTTCTGCCGCATCGTCGACGAGACCAACGGCCAGGAACTGGCCCGCTACACCCTCGACGGCGGCGGCCAGTACACCGCGCAGATCATGGCGAAGGTCCACCGGGTCGGTTCAGGCTGGCAGATGACGGCCCTGGGCAGCTCGGCCAACGGCCGCACCTTCCAGGACCTGCTGCCGGCCATCGCCGCGCACGTGTAAGACGAGGGAACGACGGGGGAGGGGCTGCACGATGACGGCCGAACTGGTCCGGGGGCAGAACCATCCCCTGTCCCGGAGCCGGGTGGAGATCAGGGTCTCGGCGGGCACTCCGGTGCTCGCCCTGGCCCTGCTCGGGGACGAAGAGGGCCGGCCCGCCGGTCCCGCCGCGCTGGCCCACCCCGGCGCCCGGCAGCAGCCGGGGCTGGAGGTGCCCGGCGAGGTGACCGACCGGCACCGGTTCGCCGTCGACCTCGACGCGGTCGGGGCGGAGGTGCACCGGCTCGGCATGCTCCTCGTGCTGCCGTCGGGCGGCCCGATCGGCTTCGGGTCCGTGCCGGCCTCCCACATCAGCGTGGCGGACCCGGCGGGGGAGGAACTCGCCGGGTTCACCCTGACCGGCCTGTCGACCGAGACCGCCGTGGTGGCACTGGAGCTGTACCGCCGCCAGGGCGCCTGGAAGGTCCGCGCGGTCGGCCAGGGATACGCCGACGGGCTCGGCGCGCTGCTCGCCGACGCCGGCCTGGCCGCCCCGGCGGCCGGGGAACTGGCCGCCACCGCCCTGGCCGCGGTCCCGCGGCCCACCACGGCCCCGCGGCCCACCACGGCCCCGGTGTCCGGCACCCCCTACACCGGTACGCCCGGCCCGGCGCCATCGGCTGCGTCCGGCGCGGCCGACGCCACCCTCGGTCAGGGCCAGGGCCTGCCCGCCGGAAGCGGCCCCGGCACCGGCCCGGCCACCGGCCTGGGCCCGCGCCCCGCCCACGGCCGGCACACCGGCCCGGGCACCGGCAGCTCCGGCTCCGGCACCGGCCCGGATGCCGGTCCCGGTCCGGCCGCGGGTGCCGGCGGCGAAGGCCTCGGCCGGCCCGAAGGCAACGGCGCCGTCGCCGGACCGCCCACCATCGACTACGCCCACCCGCGGCGCTCCCGCACCGTGCCACCGCCGGCCGCCCCGCAGGCGCCGCCCGCGGCCCCCGGCGAGCCGCCCCGGCCGGTGGCCGGAGACGCCACCGGCTGGTCCATGGACGAGCGGCTGTACAACCAGGTCTGGGGCATGTTCGAGGACCTGGCCCGGGCCGTCGCCGCCTACCGCAGCGCCGTCGAGTTCGCCGATGCCCGGCTGGACCGCGAACTCGACCAGGCCCTGTCCGACCCCCGGCACCGGCTCGGCGGCTCCGGGAACGCCGCCCGGGACGCCGCCCTGGCCCGCCGCGAGGAGCTCACCGACCAGGCCCGGTCCGTCCTGGACCGGGACCTGGCCCAGCTCACCGCCGAGGTCGAGGTGGTGGAGCCCGCGCTGCCCGCCGCGTACGCCCGCTGGGACAACCCGGTGTGGCACGCCCACCGGGTGCCCGGCCCCGACGGGGACGCCCCGATGGCACTGCGCCTGGGCGAGCTGCACCTCCCCGAATGCCCCGGCCTGCAGATCCCCATGCTGGTCCGGCTCCCGCTGGAACGCGGGCTCTGGATCGACAACGGCCGTACCGGCTCGGAAGCGGCCATGGCCATGGACACCGACCGGCTGCGCCGCGCCGCGCTGGACATGGCGGTGGCGCACGCCGCGCGGATGCTCGCCGTCCAGCCCGGCGGCGGCCTCGGGGTGCACGTCATCGACGCGGCCGGGGCCGGTTCGGCGGCCCTGGAGCCGCTGGTCCGCTCCGGAGTGCTGGCCGCGCCGCCGGCCGCCGGCCCCGCGGGCGTCGCCAGGACGCTGGAGGAGCTCACCCGCCGGGTGGACCTCGTACAGATGGCCGTGCGGGCCGGAGCCCCCGAGGACCTGCCGCCCGACCTGGACACCGGCGACCAGCTGCTGATCGTGCACGACTTCCCGCACGGCTTCGACGACCGCGCCGTCACCCGGCTGCGCTACCTGGCCGACGAGGGCCCGCGGGTCGGGGTGCACCTGCTGATGGTCGCGGACCGGGACGAGGCCTCCGCCTACGGTCCGCTGCTCGACCCGCTCTGGCGCTCGCTCATGCGGCTCTCGCCGGTCCCCGACAACCATCTCGCGGACCCCTGGGTCGGCCATGCCTGGACCTTCGAGCCGTCCCTGCCGCCGCCCGGCAGCGCCGTGCTGGACCGGGTGCTGGCGGGGGTCGCGGAGGCCCGGCGGAGCCCCGGAAGGTGAACACCCCGGCGGCGTCCTGACCATCGGCTGACCAGCCTTTGGTCATCCCTTTACCTTTCTCGTCCTTCGCGGGTACCCTTGGACCCGCGGAGGGGAGTATTCCTGCTATTTCCTGCTGCGGCGTGCCCGTCAATACGGACCGAAACCGGTCCCGGGGCGCCGGCCCGCGGCCCTGTGCCGTCCGGGTGGAAGAGACCTCCGGCAGCGATGACGCTGACCTAGTGCTGTAGCCATCTGCCGGAGGCGTGGAAATAGTGGACGTTTCTTTGTATCTCTGGGTGCTGACCATTGCCGGTCTCAGCATCCTCATCGGAGCCGACTTCTTCATCGGCCGCAAACCGCACGACGTATCGATCAAGGAAGCCGGTATCTGGACGGTCGTCTGGATCGTCCTCGCCGTGCTCTTCGGCCTCGGCCTGCTGGTCTTCGGCAACGGCCAGGCCTCGCAGGAGTTCTTCGCCGGCTTCATCACCGAGAAGTCGCTCAGCGTGGACAACCTGTTCGTCTTCGTCCTGATCATGGCGAAGTTCGCGGTGCCCTCCCACCTCCAGCAGCGCGTGCTGCTGATCGGTGTGCTGATAGCCCTGGTGCTCCGCGCGATCTTCATCGCCGCCGGCGCCGCGATCATCGCCAGCTTCTCCTGGGTCTTCTACATCTTCGGCGCGTTCCTGATCTACACCGCCTGGAAGCTCATCCAGGAGGCGCGCTCCGACGAGGAGGACGAGGAGTTCGAGGAGAACCGTCTCCTCAAGTCCGTCGAGAAGAAGTTCGGCGTCGCCGACCAGTACCACGGCACCAAGCTCTTCATCCAGAAGAACGGCAAGCGCGTCCTGACCCCGCTGATGGTGGTCATGCTCGCCATCGGCACCACCGATGTGCTGTTCGCCCTGGACTCGATCCCCGCGATCTTCGGCCTCACCCAGGACCCGTACATCGTCTTCACCGCCAACGCCTTCGCCCTGATGGGTCTGCGCCAGCTCTACTTCCTCATCGGCGGACTGCTGAAGAAGCTGGTCCACCTGAGCTACGGCCTGTCGATCATCCTCGGGTTCATCGGCGTCAAGCTGGTGCTGCACGCACTGCACGAGAACGGGGTGCACGTCCCGCAGATCTCCATCCCGGTCTCCCTGGGCGTCATCTGCGGCGTCCTGGTGATCACCACCATCACCAGCCTGATGGCCTCGAAGAAGCAGGAGCAGCAGGAGCAGCAGGAACAGCTCGAGAAGCGTGAGCGGCCGGCGGCCGAGAAGGCCGCCGGCGAGGAGAGCGTCGAGGTCTAAAGACCCCAGCGGGTCATGCGGGGGCGGCCGATTCGGCCGCCCCCGTCCGCATGCCCGCCACCACCACCGGGTTGGTCTCCGGGAGCAGCGCGAAACAGCCCAGGCTGAGCAGGGCGACCCCGGTCAGGTACGCCGCAACCCCCCAGGGCGGCCCCGAGCCGTCCGCCAGTGCCGTCGCCACCAGCGGGGTCAGGGCGCCGCCCAGCACCCCGCCCAGGTTGTAGCCGACCGCGGCGCCCGTGCAGCGGATCCGGGGCTCGTACAGCTCCGGCAGGTACGCCCCGACCACCGCGAACATCGTCACCATGCCGAACAGGGCCCCGATGAAGCCCAGGGTCATCAGCAGCGGATCGGCCGTCCGCAGCAGGGCGATCAGCGGGAACATCCACAGGGCCGAGAGCGCACAGCCGGCCAGGCACAACGGCCGCCGCCCGTACCGGTCGCCGAGCACCGCGACCAGCGGGGTGACCGCCCCCTTCAGCGCGACGGCGATCATGATGCAGGCCAGCATCGTGGTCCGGTCCACCCGAAGGTGCTCCGTCGCGTACGCCAGGGACCAGGTGGTCACGGCGTAGAACACCGCATAGCCGACGGCCAGCGCCCCGCCGGTGAGCAGCAGCAGCCGCCAGTGGCTGCGCACCACCTCCGCGAGCGGTACGTTCGCCGTCTCGCGCCGTTCGGCGAGCTCGCGGAACTGGGGGGTCTCCTCCACCGAGTGGCGCAGCCAGAGGCCGGCCAGGGCCAGCACCCCGGCCGCCCAGAACGGCACCCGCCAGCCCCAGGAAGTGAACTGCGCGTCGGTCAGGCCGGCCGACAGGCCCAGGGTGATGCCGTTGGCCAGCAGGAAGCCGACCGCCGGGCCGATCTGAGGGAAGCTGGCCCACAGCCCGCGCTGCCGCTCCGGGGCGTGCTCGGCGGTGAGCAGGACCGCGCCGCCCCACTCGCCGCCCAGCCCCAGGCCCTGCAGGAAGCGGAGCAGGAGCAGCAGGATCGGGGCGGTCACGCCGATGCTCGCGTACGTGGGGACGCAGCCCACCGCCACCGTGGCCAGGCCGGTCAGCAGCAGCGAGGCGAGCAGCACCGGGCGGCGGCCGTAGCGGTCGCCGATGTGGCCGAACACGGCCGAACCGAGCGGCCGGGCCACGAAGCCGACGCCGAAGGTGGCGAAGGCGGCGAGGGTGCCGGCGAGCGGGGAGAAGGTGGGGAAGAACAGCGGTCCGAGCACCAGGGCGGCGGCGGTGCCGTAGACGAAGAAGTCGTAGAACTCGATGGCGGTGCCGGCCAGCGAGGCGGAGGCCAGCCGCAGCATGGAGGGTCGTCGTGTGGAGAGGTGATCATCAGGCATGGTGCTCCAACTACCCCTTCTTGCCCGCTGGGCGGGGGCGAACGGTCGTCCTGGACCGGAAGGAGTGCACCGTATCCCGGGGTTGACGGACGGGCCCCCAGATCTCGCCAACCGCAACGGCCGGTCCTCCGGGATGCGGAGGACCGGCCGTTGCGGTTGGCGGGGCGGGGGTTACCAGCCGCGCTCGCGCCACTCGGCCAGGTGCGGGCGCTCGGCGCCCAGGGTGGTGTCGTTGCCGTGGCCCGGGTAGACCCAGGTCTCGTCCGGCAGCTGCCCGAAGATCTTCTCCTCCACGTCCTTGATCAGGCTGGCGAAGGCGTTCTCGTCACCCCAGGTGTTCCCGACGCCACCGGGGAACAGGCAGTCGCCGGTGAACACGTGCGGGTGGCCGTGCGGGTCGTCGTAGACCAGGGCGATCGAACCGGGGGTGTGGCCGACCAGGTGGCGGGCGGTCAGCGTGACCCGGCCGACCTGCACGGTGTCCCCGTCCTCGACCGGCACGTCGGTGCCGACCGGAATGCCCTCGGCGTCGTACGCCCCGGCGTACGTCCGGGCGCCGGTCGCCTCGACCACCGCCTGGAGGGCGCCCCAGTGGTCGCCGTGCCGGTGGGTGGTGACGACGGACGCGATGCCGTCGTCACCGATCAGGTGCAGCAGGGTTTCGGGTTCCGCCGCCGCGTCGATCAGCAGCTGCTCGCCGGTGGCCCGGCAGCGCAGCAGGTAGGCGTTGTTGTTCATCGGGCCCACGGCGACCTTGGAGATCAT
Source organism: Streptomyces venezuelae (assembly GCF_008642295.1). Lineage (GTDB taxonomy): Bacteria > Actinomycetota > Actinomycetes > Streptomycetales > Streptomycetaceae > Streptomyces > Streptomyces venezuelae_C. Next base: position 5,663,161 of record NZ_CP029190.1, read on the forward strand.
CAGATCCGCGAGTTCGTGCACGTCGGCCGGTCCGCCGACCTTTACCGCTCCGCTGTACGTCATGACCGCAATCCTAGAGCGGGGGAAGGGCCGGGAGGGGGCCGCCGGAGGTGCCGAGGGAGGCGCCCTTGTCCGCACGGCCGGAGAGCCAGGCCAGCAGCTGTGCGGCGGTGCCGTGCACGGTGACCGTGGGCTCGCCCGCGGAGCCGGTGCGCCAGCTGCGGCCGTCCTCGGCGGCCAGGGCGGTGGCCGGAACCCCGCCGTGGCCGGACCAGCGGTCGGCCAGGAACTCGATCTCGCGGGTGGTGAACTCCGCCGGCAGGTCGGTGAGCTCGTAGCCGATGTTCAGGTCGACGTGGTGCAGCTCGACCTCGACCAGGCGCCGGAACGGGATCCGGGCGGCGCTGTCGGTGACGCCGTTGCGCAGCTCGACGGTCCGGGACCAGTCCTGCGGGGCCTCGGTGGTGGCGAGAAACCGGTTCCAGGAATCACGCAGGTCCGCCAGCTGTTCTTCCAGAGGCCTGTCCGCGTCGCGGGCGATGTCGGCCTCCCGGGCCTCGGCGCTCGCGTACATCGGGCGGCCTTCGAAGACGTTGACGAGGGCGTCGGCGTTGCGGGCGAGGTGGGCCAGGACATGGCCCCGGGTCCAGCCGGGGAGGTGTGACTCCTCGGACAGGGCGGCGTTGTCCAGTTTCGCGACTGCGGTCAGCAGCCGGTCCGTGGCCTCACGTACAGATCGCAGGTCGTGCACATGATCAATCATGTTCCGACCCTAGCCCGGGCCACACGATCGGGTGAAGCACCCGGCCGAGTGCCGAAAATCGAATGCACGTGCTATACGCTCGGAAGTCCGGACCCCATCCGGACTCCATCCGGACTCCTCCAGACTTCATCCGTTGCCGAGCCGCCCCCCATACCCTGGGACGGGGGCCCGTGCCCCCACTCTCTCCAGAAAGGTGCGGACCGGCGTGACCGACCGTCTCATCGTTCGTGGCGCTCGCGAGCACAACCTGAAGAACGTCTCGCTCGACCTGCCCCGCGACTCCCTCATCGTCTTCACCGGACTGTCCGGGTCGGGCAAGTCCTCCCTGGCCTTCGACACGATCTTCGCCGAGGGCCAGCGCCGCTACGTCGAGTCGCTGTCCTCGTACGCGCGCCAGTTCCTCGGCCAGATGGACAAGCCCGACGTCGACTTCATCGAGGGCCTCTCCCCGGCCGTCTCGATCGACCAGAAGTCGACCTCGCGCAACCCGCGCTCCACGGTCGGCACGATCACCGAGGTCTACGACTACCTCCGCCTGCTCTTCGCGCGCATCGGCAAGCCGCACTGCCCCGAGTGCCGCCGCCCGATCTCCCGGCAGTCCCCGCAGGCCATCGTCGACAAGGTGCTCGCGCTGCCCGAGGGCAGCCGCTTCCAGGTGCTCTCCCCGCTGGTGCGGGAGCGCAAGGGCGAGTTCGTCGACCTGTTCGCCGACCTCCAGACCAAGGGCTACAGCCGGGCCCGGGTGGACGGGGAGACCATCCAGCTGTCCGAACCGCCGGTCCTGAAGAAGCAGGAGAAGCACACCATCGAGGTGGTCGTCGACCGCCTCACGGTGAAGGAGAGCGCCAAGCGCCGGCTCACGGACTCCGTGGAGACCGCCCTCGGCCTGTCCGGTGGCATGGTCATCCTGGACTTCGTCGACCTCGCCGAGGACGACCCGGAGCGTGAGCGGATGTACTCCGAGCACCTCTACTGCCCGTACGACGACCTGTCCTTCGAGGAGCTGGAGCCGCGTTCCTTCTCCTTCAACTCGCCCTTCGGCGCCTGCCCCGACTGCACCGGCATCGGCACCCGCATGGAGGTCGACCCGGAGCTGATCGTCCCCGACGAGGACAAGTCCCTGGACGAGGGCGCGGTCTCGCCGTGGTCCCTCGGCCACACCAAGGACTACTTCCAGCGGCTGGTCGGCGCGCTTGCCGGCGAGCTCGGCTTCCGGACCGACATCCCCTGGGCCGGCCTGCCGCAGCGCGCCAAGAAGGCCCTGCTGTACGGCCACAAGACGCAGATCGAGGTGCGCTACCGCAACCGGTACGGCCGAGAGCGGGCCTACACCACCGCCTTCGAAGGCGCCGTTCCGTTCGTCAAGCGCCGGCACTCGGAGGCCGAGAGCGACTCCAGCCGGGAGCGGTTCGAGGGGTACATGCGCGAGGTGCCCTGCCCGACCTGTGAGGGCTCCCGGCTCAAGCCGATCGTGCTCGCGGTCACGGTGATGGAGAAGTCCATCGCCGAGGTGTCCGCCATGTCGATCAGCGAATGCGCGGACTTCCTCGGCAAGCTCCGACTGGACGCCCGCGACAAGAAGATCGCCGAGCGGGTGCTCAAGGAGGTCAACGAACGGCTGAAGTTCCTGGTCGACGTCGGCCTGGACTACCTCTCCCTGAACCGCGCGGCCGGCACCCTCTCCGGCGGCGAGGCCCAGCGCATCCGGCTGGCCACCCAGATCGGCTCCGGCCTGGTCGGTGTGCTGTACGTGCTGGACGAGCCGTCCATCGGCCTGCACCAGCGGGACAACCACCGCCTGATCGAAACCCTGGTCCGGCTGCGCGACATGGGCAACACGCTCATCGTGGTCGAGCACGACGAGGACACCATCAAGGTGGCCGACTGGGTCGTGGACATCGGCCCCGGCGCCGGCGAACACGGCGGCAAGGTGGTCCACAGCGGCTCACTGAAGGAGCTCCTGAAGAACACCGACTCGATGACCGGCCAGTACCTGTCCGGCAAGAAGTCCATCGCCGTGCCGGACGCCCGCCGCCCGGTCGACGGGGAGCGCCGGCTCACCGTGCACGGCGCCCGCGAGAACAACCTGCGCGATATCGACGTGTCCTTCCCACTGGGCGTGCTGACGGCGGTGACCGGCGTCTCCGGCTCGGGCAAGTCGACGCTGGTCAACGACATCCTGTACACGCACCTGGCGCGCGAGCTGAACGGCGCCCGTTCGGTGCCGGGCCGGCACACCCGGGTGGCCGGCGACGAACTGGTCGACAAGGTGGTCCATGTCGACCAGTCGCCGATCGGCCGGACGCCGCGGTCCAACCCGGCGACGTACACCGGAGTCTTCGACCACGTCCGGAAGCTGTTCGCGGAGACCATGGAGGCGAAGGTGCGGGGCTACCTGCCCGGCCGCTTCTCCTTCAACGTCAAGGGCGGGCGCTGCGAGAACTGCTCCGGCGACGGCACCATCAAGATCGAGATGAACTTCCTGCCGGACGTGTACGTCCCGTGCGAGGTCTGCCACGGAGCGCGCTACAACCGGGAGACCCTGGAGGTCCACTACAAGGGCAAGTCCATCGCCGAGGTGCTGGACATGCCGATCGAGGAGGCCCTGGGCTTCTTCGAGGCGGTGCCGACGATCGCCCGCCACCTGCGGACGCTGAACGAGGTCGGGCTGGGGTACGTCCGGCTCGGCCAGTCCGCGCCGACCCTCTCGGGCGGTGAGGCGCAGCGCGTGAAGCTGGCCTCGGAGCTGCAGAAGCGGTCGACGGGGCGCACGGTGTACGTGCTGGACGAGCCGACCACGGGCCTGCACTTCGAGGACATCTCGAAGCTGATCAAGGTGCTGTCCGGGCTCGTCGACAAGGGCAACTCGGTGATCGTCATCGAGCACAACCTGGACGTCATCAAGACCGCGGACTGGGTCATCGACATGGGCCCGGAGGGCGGCTACGGCGGTGGCCTGGTGGTGGCCGAGGGCACGCCGGAGGAGGTCGCCTCGGTGGGCGACAGCCACACCGGCAAGTTCCTGCGGGACATCCTGGGGGCGGACCGGGTCTCGGACTCGGCGACCGTGCGGCGGGCGCCGGCGAAGCGGAAGCCGGCGGCAGCCGCAGGTGCCGCTGCTGCTCCGGCGAAGCGGGCGAGCCGGGCCAGGAAGGCGTAGCCGGCCCGGGGCGGGGGTTCCGCTCCGCGGAGCACCCGCCCCGCGGAGCGGCTACGTCGCGATGCCCACCGCGCAGCGCGCGTACGCGGGGTCGGCCAGGCCGGCCAGCAGCGCGTCCGCGACGTCCCCCCGCCCGATCGACCGGCCGCCCGGCACGTTCCCGCCGAACACCCGCCGGTACCGCCCGGTCCGAGGCCGGTTCAGCAGCCGCGGCGGCCGGATGACCGTCCAGTCCACGTCACTCGCGGCGATCGCCTCCTCCATCACCGCCAGATCCGCGTACAGATCACGCAGCGCCCGCCGCAGCAACGGCAGCACCACCGCCCGGGTGAACGCCCCGTCCTCCGGGACGTCCGGACCGACCGGAGCCGCGCTCACCACCGACAGCCGGCGTACCCCGACCCGCCCCATCGCGGTCAGCATGGCGTGCGTGGCCGGGCCGGTCACCGGCGCCGCCTTGGCCTTCTTGTTGGTCCCGGCGCCCAGCGCCGAAAGCACCGCGTCCCGGCCCGCCAGCACCGGCACCAGTGCCTCCGCATCGCTCAGGTCACCGACCGTAGCGACCAGCAGCCGCGGGTGCGCCGGCACGCGCAGCCGCGCCGGGTCGCGTACCACCGCCGTCACCTCGTGGTCCGCGTCGAGGGCCTGCCGGACGACCTCGCGGCCGACTCCGCCGCTGGCACCGAACACCGTCAGTTTCATGGCCCCTCCAGGGCAGCAGTCAGAGCGTCGTGACCGAATGAATGACTGAACGGCTGCATTCACTCATGCCGCGCTCAGGGATCGCCCGCGGGCCGCTACAGGTCCGCTACAGCTCGGCCGCGTGCGGAGGCTCCGCCCCCGCGCGCGTGCAGGTGAGGGCGGCGGCCCGGGCCGCGTACGACAGGACGGCCGGCCAGTCCACCGGGCCGCCGCCGTCCGGCCCGGAAAGCCGGTGCAGCAGCGCCGCGTTGACCGTGTCGCCCGCCCCGATGGTGTCCGCCACCCGGACCCGCACCCCCGGGACCGCATGCTCCCCGCCCGCCCGGGTGCGGACCGTGAGGCCCGCCGCGCCGTGGGTCAGGACGACCGCCGAGGCCCCGGCCGCCAGCCAGTCCTCCGGCCGGCCGCCCAGCCACCTGGCGTCCTCCTCCGACAGCTTGAGCACCGACACGTACGGCAGCCAGGACCGGAAGCGGCGCCGGTACGCCCGGGCGTCCGGGATCAGCGCGGGCCGGATGTTCGGGTCCAGCAGGGTGAGCAGCCCGCGCGCCGACTCCCGGCGCAGCAGCGCCTCGTACGCACTCGCGCCCGGCTCCAGGACCAGCGAGCAGGTGCCCAGCGCGAGCGCCCGTGCCCGGGCGGGCAGCCGGTCCGGCAGGGCGAACAGCCGGTCCGCGGTGCCCTCGGTGTAGAACTCGTACGCGGCCGAGCCGTCGGCGGCCAGCGAGGGCACCGCCAGGGTGGTCGGTTCGGACCCGCGCTGGACCAGTGACAGGTCCACCCCGGCCGTCCGCAGCCCGGCCAGCAGCGTCTCGCCGAACGCATCGGTGGACACCCGGGAACAGAAGGCCACCTCGGCGCCCAGCCGCCCGAGCGCCAGGGCCGTGTTGTACGGTCCGCCGCCCGGCCGGGGCAGCAGTGCGCCCGGTGGCTGTGCCACGGGCACCAGGTCGATCAGGGCTTCTCCACCGACGACGATCACACTCGGGAACCTATACCGGCCGGGGCCGGCCGGGCTCCCACCGGTAGGGTCGGAACCCTTCCTACCGCCCGTACCGCCCGTACCGCCCGTACCGCCCCGCTCTGGAGAGAAGCCATGTCCGCGCAGCCCGCCGCCCGCCGAACCGTGCTCAAGGGCGCCGCCGCCCTCGCCGGGGCCGCCGGTGCCGGAGTGGGCCTCTCCGCCTGCTCCACCGCGACCAACAGCGGCGGCAACACCCCCGCCACCCCCACCGCCCCCGTGGAGCTGGGCCCCGCGGCCGATGTCCCGGTCGGCGGCGCCAAGCTCTACCGGGAGCAGAAGGTGCTGGTCAGCTGCCCTGCCGAAGGCCAGTACAAGGCGTTCAGCGCCCAGTGCACGCACGCCGGCTGCGTCCTCGACAAGATCGATGCGAACGAGGGGAACTGTCCCTGCCACCGCAGCCGCTTCGACGTCACCACCGGCAAGGTGCTCAAGGGCCCGGCCGAGACCCCGCTGCCCGCGGTGCCGGTCCGGGTCGAGGGCGGCAGGCTCATCGCGGGCTGAGGCGCCCGCTCGGCGCTCGCCCGCTCACTCCCAGTCCCAGCCGATCCCCAGGATCCCCCGCCGGACCGCCTGCTCCACAAGGTGCACGCTGCGGTGCCGGCCGCTCGGGGTCAGATCCGCCAGACCGGTCCGCGGAGCCCCCGGCCCGGCCTGCCCGAACCGGGTGCAGCGCACCGGCAGGGCCGCCTCGTCGAAGCGGACCTGGAGCATGTACTGGCCGCCCGCATAGCTGAAGCCCCGGACGTACTCGCTGCTGCTGCCGGCGGTGCCGTCCTCGAAGCCGTAGCCGAAGACGTACGTGTCACCGCTGCGCAGCCGGGCGTCGAAGAGGAGCTCCGCGACCACCACCCCCGCCTCCCGGTGCCAGCGGACCCGTCCGGTCCGGCAGTTCTCCCCGGCCCGTACCCGCACCCGGGCCGGATCGCAGCCCGGGTCGCCGTGGTGGATGGCCAGGTAGCGGTCCACGCCGTCCCGGTGGGCCCGTACGACGTGCTGGGAGTCGCGGTCCCGGAGCTCCCGGCCGGGCCCGATGCGTACCCGCTCGTGGTGCCCCAGCGTGTGCAGACCGCCGTCCGCCGGTACCTCCAGCCCGGCCAGCAGCTCCTCCACGGCCACCCCGACCCCGACCAGCGCGCGGTACGGGCGCGCGGCCGGCCGGACCGGCTCCGCGATGCCGTCCGCCGGGTCCAGCAGCCGGGCCAGCGCGCCGGCCGGCAGCTCCAGGATCTGTTCCAGGGCCCGTACGGCCTTCAGGGACTCCGGCCGCCGGGGCCGCCGGGCGCCCTGCTGCCAGTAACTGAGGCTGGTCACCCCCAGCTTGATGCCGCGGGCGGCGAGCCGGTGCTGGACCCGGTGCAGCGGCAGGCCGCGCGCGGCGAGGGCGGCGCGCAGCGCCAGGTGGAAGGGGCCGGCCCGGAGCAGCTGCGCGAGCTCGGCGGCCTCCGTGTGATCCGCGTCGGGATTGCCGGTCACACGCATGGCGGCTCCTTACGTGAACGTTCACGCGGGGCGGTACGAGAGGTGCCGGGAGATGCCGGGAGGTACCGCCGGTGACTCCCGTGGCCCTGGTGACGGCCAGGTGTGACGACCGGGTGCCGCGAGGGCAGCCGTTCACATCGCCGCCGACCCGTTCACACGGCCGTGTCACCGCGTATTGAAGCCTGTTGACCTGACCGCGACAACACCCTGATGCTCCTGAACAGCGTCCGGACGCGCTCCTCCACCCCCACTTCCCCACCCGGGAGGAACGCGATGCGCCATCCTAAGGGGCGGCTCTCCCCAGCCGCCTTGATCACCGCCCTGATCGCCGCCCTGCTGCTCACCCTGCCCGCCGGCCCGGCAACCGCCGCCGATGCCGGCACCGGGGCGGGAGCCGGTGCTCCGGCCGGGGCCGCAGACACGCATGCCGCCCTCGCCTCCAAGCGGCTGAACATCACCATGCAGGCCCAGCAGAAGACCAACTGGTGCTGGGCCGCCGGCGGGAACACCATCGCCACCTGGTTCGGCCGCAACCACAGCCAGAACCAGTTCTGCAACGCCGCCTTCAACCGCCAGCAGGGCACCGAGTGCCCCAACAACCAGGCCACCCTCGGGAACGTTCAGAACGGCCTCGACTGGGCAGGCATCAACCCCGGCTCGTATGTGACCGGATGGCTCCGCTACTCCACCGTGCAGACCGAGATCAATGCGAACCGGCCGATCGAGACCCGGATCCAGTGGTCCAACGGCGGCGGCCACATGCACGTCATCTACGGCTACGACACCGCCAACAGCTGGGTCTACTGGGGCGATCCATGGCCCTCCAGCGACCGCTACAACTGGGCCTCGCACGCCTGGTACGTGGACAACAACTCCTTCTCCTGGACCCACTCGCTCTACCGGATCGGGGCGTGACCGCCATGAGCCTCCGCCTCCCCCTCCGCGCAGCCGCCGTCACCGGCGCCCTCGCCGCCGCCGTCCTCGGCCTGGGCGCCCCGCAGGCCACCGCCACCGCCACCGCCTCCGTTCCGCAGCCGCCGGCCGCCACGGCGGAGGTCACGGCCGCCGCCCGGCAGGCGGCCGGTACGCCCGACACCCTCGCCACCCTGTCCCGGTTCTTCGCCCGCGAGGGCAAGGTCTCGCTCACCGCGGCACAGCCCAGAATCGAGGGCGAGACCATACCCGTCCACCACCTGTCCCCGGAGTTCGTCGCGGGGAAGGCGGGCGCGCCGGTGGCCCGCCTGGAGTTCCTGGCGAGCAAGGCGGTGTCCTCGGACGGGCAGCAGGCCGCGCTGTGGACCGCGAAGACCGCGGCCGGCTGGCAGGTCGTGAACATCGCGACCGGCGACGACGAGTTCCGGTACGCCGGGCTGGGCGCGGCCAGGCTGCCCGGCGGGACGGTGTTCCGGGAACCGCAGATCGACGCGTGGTACGTGGCCGGGGGCGGGCGGGTGCTGCCGCTGGACGAGGACGCGGTGACCGCGGTCGGCGGGGGCACGACGCTGGCGGCGTATCGGGCCAGGGTGGCGAAGGCGTACGGGGACAAGTTGCCGGGTTCCGCGTACGCGGAGGCCGGCAAGGCGGGTGGCTACGCCCCGTCCGCCCCGTCCGCCCCGTCCGGCCCAGCCGGCTTCGCGGCAGCCGGAGCCGCCGCCGTGGCCATGGCCCTGGCGGCCCCCGCGCTCCACCGCCGCCTCCGCCGCCGCTGACCCCTGGGCCCCGCGCACCCGCTGCGCGGGGCCTTTCCCCCACCCCGCCCCTCCCCGAAACCGGGGCTCCGCCCCGGACCCCGCTCGTGGGGCTGCGCCCCACACCCCCCGGTGCCCGGGCTCCGCCCGGCACCCTTCGGGGCTCCGACCCGCCCCGCCCGGGGCCGGCCCGGGGCGGGGTGCGGGCACCCCACGCCCCCTGGGGGTCCGGGGCGGAGCCCCGGTTTCGGGAAGGGGCGGGGTGGGGTGATGCCCCGCGCAGCGGCCCCCCACCGGAGCCCGCCCGCACCCGGACCCGGCCGCCGCGGCCGGACGCCGACCCCGAAGCCCAGCCCGGACCCGTACGCCGGCCCCGGCCCAGCCCCGGGCAAGAGCGGACCCGCGCCGCAGCGGGGCCAGGGCCCGGACGCGGCCCCGAAGCCAGGCTCGGCCCCGGGCAAGACCGGGCCCGGGCCGGAGCGGGGCCAGGGCTCGGGCCGGGTCCGGACGCCGGGCCGGGCCCCGGCCCCGGGCCAGAGCGGACCCGCGCCGCAGCAGGGCCCGGGCGCCGCCCCGCGCCCGTCCCACCCCGGTCACCCCCCCCGCCGGCCGCCACCGGCCACCGCCCCCCTTGTCCGACCGCGCCAGTAGGGTGGTTGGCATGGCCGACCCCTCCAGCTACCGCCCCCAACCGGGCCAGATCCCCGACTCCCCGGGCGTCTACCGCTTCCGCGACGAGCACCGCCGGGTGATCTACGTCGGGAAGGCCAAAAGCCTGCGCCAGCGCCTGGCCAACTACTTCCAGGACGTGGCCGGCCTGCACCCCCGTACCGCGACCATGGTGACCACCGCCGCCTCCGTCGAGTGGACCGTGGTGGCCACCGAGGTCGAGGCGCTTCAGCTGGAGTACTCCTGGATCAAGGAGTACGACCCCCGGTTCAACGTCAAGTACCGCGACGACAAGAGCTACCCCTCCCTCGCCGTCACCCTCAACGAGGAGTACCCCCGCGTCCAGGTCATGCGCGGCCCCAAGAAGAAGGGCGTGCGCTACTTCGGGCCGTACGCCCATGCCTGGGCCATCCGCGAGACCGTCGACCTGATGCTCCGCGTGTTTCCCGTACGCACCTGCTCCGCCGGGGTGTTCAAGCGGTCCGCCCAGATCGGCCGGCCCTGCCTGCTCGGCTACATCGGGAAGTGCTCGGCGCCCTGCGTCGGCCGGGTCACCCCCGAGGAGCACCGGGAACTGGCCGAGGACTTCTGCGAGTTCATGGCCGGCAAGACCGGCACCCACCTCTCCCGCCTCGAGAAGCAGATGCACGAGGCCGCCGAGGAGATGGAGTACGAGAAGGCCGCCCGGCTGCGCGACGACATGGGGGCGCTGCGGCGCGCCATGGAGAAGAACGCCGTCGTGCTCGCCGACGCCACCGACGCCGACCTGATCGCGGTCGCCGAGGACGAGCTCGAAGCCGCCGTGCAGATCTTCCACGTGCGCGGCGGCCGGGTCCGCGGCCAGCGCGGCTGGGTCACCGACAAGGTGGAGGCCGTGGACACCGCCGGTCTGGTCGAGCACGCCCTCCAGCAGCTCTACGGCGAGGAGAGCGGCGAGAGCGTGCCCAAGGAGGTGCTGGTCCCGGCCCTGCCGGAGGACGCCCCCGCGCTGAGCGAGTGGCTCGCCGGACGGCGCGGGTCCAACGTCAGCCTGCGCATCCCGCAGCGCGGCGACAAGAAGGCCCTCATGGAGACCGTCCACCGCAACGCCCAGCAGTCCCTCGCCCTGCACAAGACCAAGCGCGCGAGCGATCTCACCACCCGCTCCCGGGCCCTGGAGGAGATCGCCGGGGCCCTGGAGCTGGACAGTGCCCCGCTGCGCATCGAGTGCTTCGACATCTCGCACCTCCAGGGGGACGACGTGGTCGCCTCGATGGTGGTGTTCGAGGACGGGCTGGCCCGCAAGAGCGAGTACCGGCGGTTCCAGATCAAGGGCTTCGCCGGGCAGGACGACGTACGGTCCATGCACGAGGTGGTGTCCCGGCGGTTCCGCCGGTACCTCCAGGAGAAGCTGAAGACGGGGGAGTGGGAGGGCGAGGAGGACGGCTCCGGCGAGATCCGGCCCGAGGACGACGGACGGCCCAAGCGGTTCGCCTACCCGCCGCAGCTGGTCGTGGTCGACGGCGGGCAGCCGCAGGTCGCCGCCGCCGCGCGGGCCCTGGCGGAGCTCGGTATCGACGACGTCGCCGTCTGCGGGCTGGCCAAGCGGCTGGAGGAGGTCTGGCTGCCCGGCGAGGACGACCCGGTCGTCCTGCCCCGCACCAGCGAGGGGCTGTATCTGCTCCAGCGGGTGCGTGACGAAGCCCACCGGTTCGCGATCCAGTACCAGCGGAGCAAGCGGGGCAAGCGGCTCAAGGCCGGACCGCTGGACGAGGTACCCGGCCTCGGCGAAAGCCGCAAACAGGCCCTCGTCAAGCATTTCGGTTCGGTGAAGAAGCTGAGACAGGCCACAATTGACCAGATCTGCGAGGTCCCGGGCATAGGCCGGAAGACGGCCGAGACCGTGGCCGTGGCCCTCGCCCAGGCCGCCCCCGCCGGCCCTGCCGTCAACACGGCGACAGGAGAGATCATTGAGGATGAGAACCCTGTGGGCCCCGTGCCTGCGGGACCCTCGTCCGAGGGGGGATCGGAAGCGGAACCCGAGCCGGGACCGGAGCCGGGATCCGAGACAGTATTCGAGCGGGGATCTGAGCCGGTGTCCGCACCGGGATCCGAACGGGGAGCCGAGAAATGACCGCGCACGACCGAGACGGAGCACAGGTGAGTACGGGCACGACAGTGGAGCCCGGCGAGGCCGCCGAGGCGGCCATCCCCGAGCTGGTGATCATCTCCGGCATGTCCGGAGCAGGCCGGAGCACGGCCGCCAAGTGCCTCGAGGACCTCGGCTGGTTTGTCGTGGACAACCTCCCGCCGGCCCTCATCCCCACCATGGTGGAGCTGGGCGCCCGCTCCCAGGGCAATGTGGCGCGGATCGCCGTCGTCGTCGACGTCCGGGGCCGCCAGTTCTTCGACGCACTCCGCGAGGCCCTCGCCGACCTCGACTCCCGCGGGGTCACCCGGCGCATCGTCTTCCTGGAGTCCTCCGACGACGCCCTGGTCCGCCGCTTCGAGTCGGTCCGCCGCCCGCACCCCCTCCAGGGCGACGGCCGTATCGTCGACGGCATCGCCGCCGAGCGCGACCTGCTGCGCGAGCTGCGCGGGGACGCCGACCTGGTGATCGACACCTCCAGCCTGAACGTGCACGAGCTGCGCGCGAAGATGGACGCCCAGTTCGCCGGGGACGAGGAGCCCGAGCTCCGCGCCACCGTCATGTCCTTCGGCTACAAGTACGGCCTCCCCGTGGACGCCGACCTCGTGGTGGACTGCCGGTTCATCCCCAACCCGCACTGGGTCCCGGAGCTGCGCCCCTTCACCGGCCTCAACGAGGAGGTGTCCGGCTACGTCTTCAACCAGCCGGGCGCCAAGGAGTTCCTCGACCGGTACGCCGAGCTGCTCCAGCTCATCGCCACCGGCTACCGCCGCGAGGGCAAGCGCTACGTGACCATCGCGGTCGGCTGCACCGGCGGCAAGCACCGCAGCGTGGCCATGTCCGAGAAGCTCGCAGCCCGCCTCGCCTCCGAGGGAGTCGAGACCGTCGTGGTACACCGGGACATGGGGCGCGAGTGACCGGACGGAGCCTGCGGCTGCGCCGCCTGCGCCGGCTGACCGCGGGGCGTGACGAAACGTCCCGGGCGGCCCGCCGGCGCGGCGCCCAGCCCAAGGTGGTCGCCCTCGGCGGCGGCATGGGCCTGTCGGCCTCCCTGGCCGCGCTGCGCCGTATCACCGGGGACCTGACGGCCGTGGTGACCGTCGCCGACGACGGCGGCTCCAGCGGCCGGCTCCGCGAGGAGCTCGGCGTACTGCCCCCGGGCGACCTCCGCAAGGCGCTGGCCGCGCTGTGCGGGGACGACGACTGGGGCCAGACCTGGTCCCGGGTCATCCAGCACCGCTTCGAGTCCCGCGGCGACCTGCACGAGCACGCGGTCGGCAACCTGCTGATCGTCGCCCTCTGGGAACAGCTCGGCGATCACGTCCAGGCCCTCGACCTGGTCGGGAAGCTGCTCGGGGCGCAGGGGCGGGTGCTGCCGATGTCGGCGGTCCCGCTGGAGCTGCAGGCCCTGGTCCGCGGCCACGACCCGGCCCGCCCGCAGGACGTGGACACCGTCTGCGGGCAGGCCACGGTGGCCCTCACCCCCGGCGAGGTGCAGTCCGTGCACCTGGTTCCGTCCGACCCGCCGGCCGTGCCGGAGGCCGTCGAGGCGGTGCTGGACGCCGACTGGGTGGTGCTCGGCCCGGGCTCCTGGTTCTCCTCCGTGATCCCGCACCTGCTGGTGCCCGAACTGCTCGACGCGCTGTCCCGGACGAAGGCCCGGCGGGTCCTCTCGCTGAACCTCGCACCGCAACCCGGCGAAACAGAGGGCTTCTCTCCGCAGCGTCATTTGGAGGTTTTGGCCCGACACGCCCCTAAACTCGCCCTGGACGTGGTGCTGGCCGACCAGGCCGCCGTGCCCGACCGCGAGTCCCTCGCCGATGCCGCAAAACGCTTCGGTGCCGCGGTCGAGCTGGCGCCGGTGGCCAGGGAGGACGGCTCCCCGAAGCACGACCCGGAGCTGCTGGCCGCCGCGTACGACCGTATTTTTCGGATGCATGGAAGGATCGGCCCATGGCGATGACGCCAGCGGTGAAGGATGAGATCTCGCGGCTCCCCGTCACCCGGACCTGCTGTCGGAAGGCGGAGGTCTCGGCGATTCTTCGGTTCGCGGGCGGGCTGCACCTGGTGAGCGGGCGGATCGTCATCGAGGCGGAGCTGGACACCGGCATCGCGGCCCGCCGGCTCCGCAAGGACATCCTGGAGATCTTCGGCCACTCCTCCGACCTGGTGGTGATGGCCCCCGGCGGGCTGCGCCGTGGCAGCCGGTACGTCGTACGCGTGGTCGCCGGCGGCGACCAGCTCGCCCGCCAGACCGGGCTCGTGGACGGCCGCGGACGGCCCATCCGGGGTCTGCCCCCGCAGGTGGTCTCCGGGGCCACCTGTGACGCCGAGGCGGCCTGGCGCGGTGCCTTCCTGGCCCACGGCTCGCTGACCGAGCCCGGCCGGTCCTCCTCCCTGGAGGTCACCTGCCCGGGCCCGGAGGCCGCCCTGGCCCTGGTGGGCGCCGCCCGGCGGCTCTCCATCGCCGCCAAGGCGCGCGAGGTGCGCGGGGTGGACCGGGTCGTGGTCCGGGACGGCGACGCGATCGGGGCCCTGCTGACCAGGCTCGGCGCGCACGAGTCGGTGCTGGCCTGGGAGGAGCGCCGGATGCGGCGCGAGGTCCGCGCCACCGCCAACCGGCTGGCCAATTTCGACGACGCCAACCTGCGCCGCTCGGCGCGGGCCGCGGTGGCCGCCGGTGCGCGGGTGCAGCGGGCCCTGGAGATCCTCGGCGAGGAGGTCCCCGAACACCTCGCCGCGGCCGGGCGGCTGCGGATGGAGCACAAACAGGCCTCCCTGGAGGAGCTCGGCGCGCTCGCCGACCCGCCGCTGACCAAGGACGCGGTCGCGGGCCGGATCCGCCGCCTGCTGGCGATGGCCGACAAGCGGGCCCAGGACCTGGGCATCCCCGGCACCGAGTCGAACCTCACCGAGGAAATGGCAGACAACCTGAGCGGCTGAGGCGCCCGGGTGGGCGGTCGTGCCCGCAGGGCGGCACGACCGCGCCACACCGCGGGCCGTACCGGACACGATCGCCTGCACGACCGGCACGCCCCATTGACACGCCCATGCCGCGGTCGTGAGCCTGGCGTCCGACGCTTTCGTGGCTGACGACGCCCAGGGGGGCATATGAGGCACCGCGCGAGATCGATCCTCGCCGCTAGCGCACTCGTCATCGGTTCACTCGCCGCCGCACCCATGGCGGCCCAGGCCCAGTCCCCGTCCCGGTCCCAGGACCGGCCCGCCGGCCCCGACGTGGCCGCCGACGAGGTACGGGTCTACGACGCCGACATCACCCGGGAACAGGTACCGCTCGTCCTCGCCGCCGGCCAGGACGCCCACGAGCTCGGTGAACGGGCCCCCGAGCACGGCACCGCCAAGGTCGAGCTCTTCCTCACCGGGGCCCAGGCCAGAGCCCTCGGCGCCCAGGGGATCAAGCTCGCCGAACACAGGGCCCCCGCCGGAGCCTCGGCCCGCGCCCGGGCCGCCGGAGACGGCGTCTTCCGCCCGTACAGCGGCAAGGGCGGCCTCCAGGAGGAGATCGTCCGGACCGGCCAGACCCACCCCGGCCTCGCCAAGGTCGTCTCCCTCGGCAAGACCGTCCAGGGCAAGGACATCCTGGCCGTCAAGGTCAGCAAGAACGCCCGGCAGGCCAAGGACGGCGCCAAGCCCGCCGTGCTGTACATGTCCAACCAGCACGCCCGCGAGTGGATCACGCCGGAGATGACCAGGCGGCTGCTCCACCACTACCTCGACAACTACGGCAAGGACCGGCGCATCACACAGCTGGTCGACTCCACCGAGCTCTGGTTCGTGATCTCCGCCAACCCGGACGGCTACGACTTCACCCACGCTCCCGACGGCGAGCGGCTGTGGCGCAAGAACCTCCGGGACAACAACGGCGACGGCAGGATCACCACCGGAGACGGGGTCGACCTCAACCGGAACTTCTCCTACAAGTGGGGCTACGACAACGAGGGTTCCTCGCCGAACCAGTCCAGCGAGACCTTCCGCGGCGCCGGCCCGGGCTCCGAGCCCGAGACCGTCGCCCTGGACCGCTTCCAGAAGCGGATCGGCTTCGAGTACGGCATCAACTACCACTCCGCCGCCGAGCTGCTCCTCTACGGCGTCGGCTGGCAGGTGGCCACCCCCACCCCCGACGACGTGCTCTACAAGGCGCTCGCCGGCACCCCGGAGAACCCTGCGGTCCCCGGCTACCACCCACAGCTCTCCTCCGAGCTGTACACCACCAACGGCGAGGCCGACGGCCACGCCGCCAACGTCAACGGCATGATGATGTTCACGCCCGAGATGACCACCTGCCGGACCGCCTCGCAGAGCGATCCCGATGACCCGTGGCGGCCCGAGGACTGCGCCTCCGGGTTCAACTTCCCGGACGACGAGAAGCTCATCCAGGCGGAGTTCGCCAAGAACATCCCCTTCGCGCTGTCCGTCGCCGAAACCGCCGGCCACCCCGACCGGCCCGCCTCCGTCGTCGGCCTGAACGCCGCGGACTTCACCCTCGATCCCTTCACCACCTCCTGGGCCGGCCGCGGCCAGGACCAGGAGATCGCGGTGACCGCCCGCACGTCGCTCCGCGACAAGGAGCTCAACTACCGCATCAACGGCGGCCGTACCCACGACGAGGACCTCGAGGCCTGGAAGGGCGGCGAGACCTACGGCGGCGAGGACAACCTCTGGTTCGACGAATACCGGGCCGAGGTCGAGGACGCCCGGCCGGGGGACACGGTCGAGGTCTGGTTCACCGGCCGCGACCGCACCACCGGCAAGCGGGTCTCCAGCGAGCACTTCACCTACACCGTGGCCGAACGGCCCCGGGCGGACGTCCTGGTGATCGCCGAGGAGGGGGCCGCCGCCCGGCACGCCCAGGCCTATGTCGACGCGCTGCGCGCGAACGGCCGGCAGGCCGCCGTCTGGGACGTCGCCGTCCAGGGCGCCCCGCACCGGCTCGGGGTCCTCTCCCACTTCTCCACCGCCGTCCACTACACCGGCGACCGGAGCCCCGGAGGCCCCACCCAGCTCGCGCTCCGCGCCTTCCTCAACGAGGGCGGCAAGCTGATCGAGGCGGGTGAGCGGGCGGGCGGCAACGCCCAGGTCGGCCCGGCCGTCACCGACGACTTCAGCCAGTACTGGCTGGGCGCCTACGGGCGCGCCGCAGTCAAGGGCCCCCACGGCTTCACCGGCGCGGGCGCACTGGGCGGAGCCGCCGGCGGGCTGGCGGGCGCCGAGGGCAACCCGCTGGACACCCCCGGCTCCTACACCATCACCTCCGACAGCCTCGCCCCCGCGCAGTTCCCGCAGTTCAAGAGCGCTCAGGCAGGCCAGTACGCCGGGGTGACCAACCCGTACGCCCCGTATGCGGGCACCGGGATGGCCTCGGCCACCCACGAGGACGACGACTGGCAGCGGCTGTCCCGGACGGTGGACCTCACCGGGGTCACCGCCGCCGACAAGCCGGTCCTGAAGACGGCCCTCCACTGGAACACCGAGCCGGGCTACGACCACGCCGTCCTGGAGGCCCGTACCGCGGGCGGCGACGACTGGACCACGCTGCCCGAGGCCGGCGGGCTGACCACCACCACCGTGCCCGCGGAATGCGAGGCCGGGTTCTTCCTCGACAGCCATCCCTTCCTGGGCCGTTACCTGACCCGGGGCGCAGCGGGCTGCACCCCGGCCGGCAGCAGCGGGACGTGGAACAGCTTCACCGGCTCCTCCGCCGGCTGGAAGCAGGTCGAGTTCGACTTGAGTGCATACGCGGGCAAGAAGGTCGAACTCTCCCTTTCCTACATCACCGACCCCGGCTCCGGCGGCCGGGGCGTGTTCACTGACGAGGCACGGCTGTCCGTCGGCGGCACCGACCAGGCCGCGGAGGGCTTCGAAACCTCGCTGGGGGGCTGGACGGCCCAGGGTGCACCTGCCGGAAGTCCCGAAGTTCCGGGCGATTGGTCCCGTACCGGAGAGCTCTTCAAGTCCTTCGCCGCCGTCACTACCCGTGACACGGTGCTGCTCGGCTTCGGCCTCGAACACCTCCCGGTGGCCGGGGACCGAGCCGTACTGATCGGTAAGGCACTGCGTTCACTGCACCGCTGACCCGATCCTGACCCTGAGTGACGGAGGGCGACCTCCCGGAGGGCCCGTACCGGGCACATGGGTACGGGCCGCCGGGGCGCGTCGGGTCACAGTCGATGTCACTCGGAGCCTCACGGAGAGGTAGGGTCGTAAGCGGTCGGGGACATCCCATTCAGATCGCCGGCGTCCAGACCGGCGCACCAACGAGGAGATCGGTTCGTGACGATCCGCGTAGGCATCAATGGTTTTGGCCGTATCGGCCGCAACTACTTCCGGGCGCTCCTGGAACAGGGGGCGGACATCGAGATCGTCGGTGTCAACGACCTGACTGACAACGCCACCCTGGTGCACCTGCTCAAGTACGACACCATCCTGGGCCGCCTCAAGGCCGAGGTCAGCCACACCGACGACACGATCACCGTCGGTGGCAACACCTTCAAGACCTTCGCCGAGCGTGACCCCGCGAAGCTCCCCTGGGGCGAGCTGGGCGCCGACATCGTCATCGAGTCCACCGGCATCTTCACCAAGCGCGAGGACGCCGCCAAGCACCTCGCCGCCGGCGCGAAGAAGGTCCTCATCTCGGCTCCGGCCAAGAACGAGGACATCACCATCGTGATGGGCGTCAACCAGGACAAGTACGACGCGGCCAGCCACGACGTCATCTCCAACGCCTCCTGCACCACCAACTGCGTGGCGCCGATGGCCAAGGTTCTCGACGAGAACTTCGGCATCGTCAAGGGCATGATGACCACGGTCCACGCGTACACCAACGACCAGCGGATCCTGGACTTCCCGCACTCGGACCTGCGCCGCGCCCGCGCCGCCGCCGAGAACATCATCCCGACCTCCACCGGTGCCGCCAAGGCCACCGCGCTGGTCCTCCCGCAGCTCAAGGGCAAGCTGGACGGCATCGCCATGCGCGTCCCGGTCCCGACCGGCTCGGTAACGGACCTGGTCCTGGAGCTCGACCGCGAGGTCACCAAGGACGAGATCAACGCCGCCTTCCAGAAGGCCGCCGAGGGCCAGCTCAAGGGCATCCTCGACTACACCGAGGACGCGATCGTCTCCTCCGACATCGTGAACTGGCCGGCCTCCTGCACCTTCGACTCCTCCCTGACCATGGTCCAGGGCAAGCAGGTCAAGGTCGTCGGCTGGTACGACAACGAGTGGGGCTACTCCAACCGCCTCGTCGACCTCACCGTCTTCGTCGGCGGCCAGCTCTAAGCCCCAGGGCACAGGCACCGCGATGTGAAGCACAGGGCTCGGGCAGCGCGACGAAGCGCTGTGCGAGCCCTGTTGCTTGCCTCGTTTACCTTGGTCCGGGCTTTGAAGCTTCGAAGGAGTCAGAAACACATGAAGACGATCGACGAACTGCTTTCCGAGGGTGTCTCCGGCAAGCGGGTCTTCGTCCGCGCCGACCTCAACGTGCCGCTTTCCGACGGCACCATCACCGACGACGGCCGCATCCGCGCCGTGCTGCCGACCATCGCGAAGCTCGCCGAGGCCGGCGCCCGCGTGGTCGTCGCCTCGCACCTGGGCCGCCCCAAGGGCGCCCCGGACCCGGCCTTCTCGCTCGCCCCCGCCGCCCGGCGGCTCGGCGAACTGCTCGGCGCGGACGTCGCGTTCGCCACCGACACGGTCGGCGCCTCCGCCAAGGAGACCGTCGCCGCCCTCGCCGACGGCAGGGTCGCCGTCCTGGAGAACCTGCGCTTCAACGCCGGTGAGACCTCGAAGGACGACGCCGAGCGCGGCGCCTTCGCGGACGAGCTCGCCGAGCTCGCCGACCTCTACGTCGGCGACGGCTTCGGCGCCGTGCACCGCAAGCACGCCTCGGTCTTCGACCTGCCCGCGCGCCTCCCGCACGCGGCCGGCTACCTCATCGCCACCGAGGTCGGTGTCCTCAAGAAGCTCACCGCCGAGGTCAAGCGCCCGTACGTGGTCGTCCTCGGCGGCGCCAAGGTCTCCGACAAGCTCGCCGTCATCGACGAGCTGCTCGGCAAGGCCGACCGCCTGCTGATCGGCGGCGGCATGGCCTACACCTTCCTCTACGCCAAGGGGTACGAGGTAGGCATCTCCCTGCTCCAGAAGGACCAGGTGGACAAGGTCACGGAGTACATGGCCCGCGCCGAGGCCAACGGCGTCGAGCTGGTCCTCCCGGTGGACGTGCTGGTCTCCGCGGACTTCCCGGACCTCAAGGGCAAGACCCCGGCCGACTACGAGACCGTCGACGCGGACAAGATCCCCGCCGACAAGGAGGGCCTGGACATCGGCCCCAGGACCCGCGAGCTCTACGCCTCGAAGATCGCCGATGCCGAGACCGTCTTCTGGAACGGCCCGGTGGGCGTCTTCGAGCACCCCGACTACGCCAAGGGCACGAAGGCCATCGCCCAGGCCCTGCTCGACAGCCCCGGCTTCACCGTCGTCGGCGGCGGCGACTCCGCCGCGGCCGTCCGTACGCTGGGCTTCGACGAGAATGCCTTCGGCCACATCTCGACCGGTGGCGGCGCCAGCCTCGAATACCTCGAGGGCAAGACGCTTCCCGGCCTCGCCGCTCTGGAGGACTGAACAAAAGTGACTGACCGTACCCCGCTGATGGCGGGCAACTGGAAGATGAACCTCAACCACCTCGAGGCCATCGCCCACGTCCAGAAGCTCGCCTTTGCGCTCGCCGACAAGGACTACGAGGCCGTCGAGGTCGCGGTGCTGCCGCCCTTCACCGACCTCCGCTCGGTCCAGACCCTGGTCGACGGCGACAAGCTGAAGATCAAGTACGGCGCCCAGGACATCTCGGCGCAGGACTCCGGTGCCTACACCGGTGAGATCTCCGGCCTGATGCTGTCGAAGCTGAAGTGCACGTACGTGGCCGTCGGCCACAGCGAGCGCCGCCAGTACCACGGCGAGACCGACGAGATCTGCAACGCCAAGGTGAAGGCCGCCTTCAAGCACGGCCTCACGCCGATCCTCTGCGTCGGCGAGGGCCTGGACGTCCGCAAGGCCGGCCGGCAGGTCCCGCACACGCTGGCGCAGGTCGACGGCGGCCTCAAGGACGTCCCGGCCGAGCAGGTCGAGTCCATCGTGATCGCCTACGAGCCCGTCTGGGCGATCGGCACCGGCGAGGTGGCCACCCCCGAGGACGCCCAGGAGGTCTGCGGGGCGATCCGCGGCCGGCTGGCCGAGCTGTACTCCCAGGAACTGGCCGACAAGGTCCGCATCCAGTACGGCGGCTCGGTGAAGTCCGGCAACATCGCCGCGATCATGGCCCAGCCGGACGTCGACGGTGCCCTGATCGGCGGCGCGGCGCTGGACGCCGACGAGTTCGTCAAGATCGTCCGGTTCCGCGACCAGTAGGGTGGCCGTGAGTATGCGGTAGGACGGATCCGTCGTACCCTTGCGGGGGCCAGGAGGGCTGAAACAGCAGCCCCTGGCCCCCGCATCAATTCCAAGGAAGTAGGGTCCAGCCGTGATTATGGGGTTCTCGATCGCCCTGATCGTCTTCAGCCTGCTGCTGATGCTGCTGGTGCTGATGCACAAGGGCAAGGGCGGCGGCCTCTCCGACATGTTCGGCGGCGGTATGCAGTCCTCCGTCGGTGGTTCCTCGGTCGCCGAGCGCAACCTCGACCGGATCACCGTGGTGATCGGTCTGCTGTGGTTCGCGTGCATTGTCGCTCTCGGCCTGCTGATGAAGTCCAGCAGCTGACCCCAACTCGGGTACAGCGCGGTACACTCACGCTTCGCGGCACCATCACGCAGGGAGTTACGACCGTGGCAAGTGGCAACGCGATCCGTGGAAGTCGGGTCGGAGCGGGGCCGATGGGCGAGGCCGAGCGCGGCGAGTCCGCACCCCGCCTGCGCATCTCCTTCTGGTGCTCCAACGGGCACGAGACGCAGCCGAGCTTCGCCAGCGATGCGCAGGTCCCGGACACCTGGGACTGCCCGCGCTGCGGATTCCCGGCCGGCCAGGACCGGGACAACCCCCCGGCGCCGCCGCGCACCGAACCGTACAAGACCCACCTGGCATACGTACGGGAGCGCCGTACCGACGCCGACGGCGAGGCGATCCTCGCCGAAGCCCTCGCCAAGCTCCGCGGCGAGATCTGAACCGTGCAGGACTTCGGGCCCGGCCCGCTGGAGAGCTTCTCCAGCGGGCCGGGCCCGTTTGTGTGCCTCGGTCCGGTTCTGATCCTTTAAGTTGGGGGGTGGCGGGGCACAACAGGACGGAAGAAGTGGGTTGATGTCCGAGATGAACGCAGACGGCCGCAGCAGGCTCAACCGGACCCCCGAGTGGCTGGCACTCGGCAAGCACCGGGAAGAACTGGGGCAGACACATCTGCGGGAGCTGTTCGAGGCGGACCCGGGCCGGGGCACCGGCTACACCCTGCAGGTCGGCGACCTGCACATCGACTACTCCAAGCACCTGGTGACCGACGAGACGCTGGCACGCTTGCGGGAACTCGCGGCGGCCACCGGCGTCGCGGAACTCCGCGAGGCCATGTTCCGCGGCGAGAAGATCAACACGACCGAGGACCGGGCGGTCCTGCACACCGCGCTCCGCGCGCCGGCCGGCACGGTCGTCGAGGTGGACGGGGAGGACGTCGTCCCGGGCGTGCACGCGGTCCTGGACAAGATGGCCGCCTTCTCCGACCGGGTCAGGTCGGGGGAGTGGAAGGGCCACACCGGCAAGCGGATCCGCAACGTGGTCAACATCGGCATCGGCGGCTCCGACCTCGGACCGGCGATGGCCTACGAGGCGCTGCGCGCCTTCACCGACCGGGACCTCACGCTGCGGTTCGTCTCCAATGTGGACGGCGCGGACCTGCACGAGGCGGTCCGCGGACTCGACCCGGCCGAGACCCTGTTCATCGTCGCCTCGAAGACCTTCACCACCATCGAGACGGTCACCAACGCGACCTCGGCACGCGCCTGGCTGCTGGCGGGGCTGGGCGGCGACAACGCGGCGGTGGCCCGGCACTTCGTCGCCCTGTCGACGAACGCCGAGAAGGTCACCGAGTTCGGCATCGACCCGGCGAACATGTTCGAGTTCTGGGACTGGGTCGGCGGCCGGTACTCCTTCGACTCCGCGATCGGCCTCTCCCTGATGATCGCCATCGGGGCCGACGCCTTCCGGGAGATGCTGGCCGGCTTCCGACTGGTCGACGAGCACTTCCGGACCGCCGCACCCGAGGACAACGCCCCTCTGCTGATGGGCCTGTTGGGCATCTGGTACGGCGCGTTCTTCGACGCCCAGTCGCATGCCGTGCTCCCGTACAGCCACTACCTGTCGCGTTTCACGGCCTACTTGCAGCAGCTGGACATGGAGTCCAACGGCAAGTCGGTGGACCGGGACGGGAATCCGGTCGACTGGGGGACCGGCCCGGTGGTGTGGGGCACCCCCGGCACCAACGGGCAGCACGCCTACTACCAGCTGATCCACCAGGGCACCAAGGTGATCCCGGCGGACTTCATCGGCTTCGCCCGCCCGGTCGCCGAACTCCCGCCGGGGCCGGCCGCCCAACACGACCTGCTGATGGCCAACTTCTTCGCGCAGACCCAGGCGCTGGCCTTCGGCAAGACCCCGGACGAGGTCCGCGCGGAGGGCGTCGCCGAGGAGCTGGTCCCGCACAAGACCTTCCGCGGCAACCACCCGACGACCACCATCCTGGCCACCGAGCTCAGCCCGTCGGTCCTGGGGCAGCTGATCGCCCTGTACGAGCACAAGGTGTTCGTCCAGGGGGCGGTGTGGAACATCGACTCCTTCGACCAGTGGGGCGTCGAGCTCGGCAAGGTGCTGGCGAAGCGGGTGGAGCCGGCCCTGGTCGCGGGCACGGAGGTGCCGGGCCTGGACCCGTCGACGAAGGCGCTGGTCGCGAGGTACCGGGAGCTGCGGGGCCGGTCCTGAGGGCGCGCTGACCGGCTGATCCTCTGATCCTCTGATCCTCTGAGCGGAAGAGCGCCGCGCACCGGTGGTCCGGTGGGCGGCGCTCTTGCGTGAGGGTGAGGTCCGGCTTTCCGATTCCTCCGGGCTCTCCGGGTTCAGGAGAGCGCGGGCGGGTACATCCCGCGGGGCAGCTTCGCGGCGGCGGTGCGGTCGAGCAGCCAGAGGGTGCGGGACCGCCCGTGCGCGGCTGCGGCCGGGGCCTGCACC
Organism: Streptomyces venezuelae; assembly: GCF_008642295.1. Lineage (GTDB taxonomy): Bacteria > Actinomycetota > Actinomycetes > Streptomycetales > Streptomycetaceae > Streptomyces > Streptomyces venezuelae_C. The sequence goes on from NZ_CP029190.1 coordinate 5,686,988, forward strand.
CCGCCGGCCCCGCCGAGCGCGATCGCGACCGCCCCGGCCTTGTCCTCGCCGGCGGCGAGGAGCCAGACCTCGCGGGCCGACCGGATGGCGGGCAGGGTGAGGGAGATCCGGGTGGGCGGCGGCTTGGGCGCACCGTGTACGCCGACCACGGTGCGGGTCTGTTCGTAGGTGGCGGGGTGCTCGGGGAACAGGCTCGCGACATGGGTGTCGGGGCCGACCCCGAGCATCAGCACGTCGAACTGCGGGACCGGGCCGTGGTCCTCGGGGGTGGCCGCGGCGCGGAGCTCCTCCGCGTAGGCGGCGGCTGCGGCGTCCGCGTCGGTGCCGTACGGGCCGTCGGAGGCGGGCATGACGTGTACGCGGGCGGGGTTTAGCGGGACGGAATCCAGCAGCGCAGCGCGGGCCTGGGTGTGGTTGCGCTCGGGGTCGTCGGCGGGGAGGTACCGCTCGTCGCCCCACCAGAGGTCGAGGCGGCTCCAGTCGACGGCGTCCCGGGCGGGGGCGGCGGCGAGGGCGGTGAGGAGGCCGTTGCCGTTACGGCCGCCGGTCAGCACGATGGAGGCGGTGCCGCGGGCGGCTTGTGCGTCGACGATCTTGGTGATCAGCCGGGCTGCGGTGGCCTGGGCCATCAGGTCTTTGTCGCGGTGGACGACGACCTGGGGTGTCGTCATGCCCATGGTGGTGCCGCCTTCTTGTCGGTTGTGGTGTGTGGGGCTCTGCGGGTGGGGCGGGGCCGCTGCGCGGAGCTGTTCCCCACCCCGCCCCTTCCCGAAACCGGGGCTCCGCCCCGGACCCCGCCCGGTACCCCGGGCCGCGCTCGGACGGTGTGGGGCTGCGCCCCGACCCGGTCCGGTACCCGGGCTTCGCCCGGACCCTGCGGGGGCCGTGCCCGGGACCCGGTCCGGTACCCGGGCCGCGACCGGGCGGTGTGGGGCTGCGCCCCGACCTGGTCCGGTACCCCGGGCTTCGCCCGGACCGTGTGGGGCTGGCCCCGGTCCGGTACCCGGGCTGTGCCCGGACCGTGTGGGGCCGTGCCCCGGACCCGGTGCGGGGTGCGGAGCTCGTCCGGCGCCGCCTTCGGGGCTGCGCCCCGGCCCGGTGGGGTGCTTGGGCTTTGCCCAGCGTGGCTTTCGGGGCTGTGCCCCGGACCCCTCCGGTACCCGGGCCGGGCCCGGACCGTGTGGGGCTGCGCCCGGTCGCTTTCGGGGCCGTGCACCGGGTCGGCCTGCGGCCCCGCCGGTGCGCAGCCCCACAACCGGGGCGCGGAGCCCCGGGAGTGGGGCAAGGCCCGCCGTCGGAGCCCGGGGGCTGCGGCGGCGGGCCTGGGGGTCACTTGGACGGGGTTTTCTTGGATGCCGCCGCCGGCTTCGCGGCGGGCTTGGACGGCGCCGGAGTGGCGTCGGCCACGGCCGGGGCCGGGTCGGGCTTCGCCGGGGCCGGGCCGGCCTTCGACGGGTTGGCCGTGTTCAGCCGGGCCACCCCGAACTTCAGCGCGGACTCGTACGTATTGTCCGGGTCCAGTCGCCGCAGCTCCTCCGCCAGGAGTTCCGCCGTCTCCCGCCGCTTCAGTGCCACCGACCGGTCCGGCTGCCCCGGCATGCACAGCGTCGCCAGGGAGCCGTCCGCCCGGTCCAGGACGATGTCGCCGTCCTTGGTCTCCAGGCGGACCGCCGTCAGGCCCGGCCCCCGCGACAGCATGCGCGTCACCGGGACCTCGAGGCGGTCGGCCAGCCACATGCCGAGCAGCTCGCAGCTGGGGTTGTCGTCCTCGCCCTCGACCGTGGCCGAGGTCACCGACAGTGCCTGCTGGTCCAGCGCCGCGGCCAGCATCGAGCGCCACGGGGTGATCCGGGTCCAGGACAGGTCGGTGTCGCCCGGCGCGTACGCCGCCGCCCGGTTGCCGAGCGCCCCGATGGGGTCCTCGCAGGCGTAGGTGTCGGTGATCCGGCGCTGGCCCAGCGCGCCCAGCGGGTCGCCGGCCACGTCGGTCGGTGCGTCCTGCGGCCACCAGACCACCACCGGGGCATCCGGCAGCAGCAGCGGCAGGACCACCGACTCGGCGTGGTTGACCAGCTCGCCGTGCAGGCGCAGCACAACCGTTTCGCCAGTGCCGGAGTCCGTCCCGACGCGGACCTCCGCGTCGAGCCGGGCGTCCCGCCGCGACCGCGGCGAGCGGCTGACCCGCCGGATCACGACCACGATCCGCGAGGGGTGCTCGTGGGACGCGTCGTTCGCCGACTTCAGCGCGTCGTACGCGTTCTCCTCGTCGGTGACGATGACCAGGGTGAGCACCATGCCGATGGCAGGCGTGCCGATGTCCCGGCGCGCCTGCACCAGCGCGGAGTTGATCTTGCTGGAGTTGGTCTCCGTGAGATCGATCTTCATGGCCGCCGCCAGCTCCGTCCGTCTCGTGCGAGCATCTCGTCCGCCTCGACCGGCCCCCAGGTGCCTGCCGGGTACTGGGCGGGCTTGCCGTGCTTGTCCCAGTACTCCTCGATCGGGTCGAGGATGTTCCAGGACAGCTCGACCTCCTGGTGGCGGGGGAAGAGGTTCGCGTCGCCCAGGAGGACGTCGAGGATGAGGCGTTCGTAGGCCTCGGGGCTGGATTCCGTGAAGGACTCGCCGTACGCGAAGTCCATCGTCACGTCCCGGACCTCCATCGAGGTGCCGGGGACCTTGGAGCCGAACCGGACCGTCACGCCCTCGTCCGGCTGGACCCGGATGACCAGGGCGTTCTGCCCGAGCTCCTCGGTCGCGCCCGACTCGAACGGCAGGTAGGGAGCCCGCTTGAAGACCACCGCGATCTCCGTGACCCGGCGGCCCAGGCGCTTGCCGGTCCGCAGGTAGAACGGGACGCCCGCCCAGCGGCGGTTGTTGATCTCCAGGCGGATGGCCGCATAGGTGTCGGTCTTGGAGCTCGGGTCGATCCCGTCCTCCTCGAGATACCCGACGACCTTCTCGCCGCCCTGCCACGCGCCCGAGTACTGGCCGCGCACGGTGTGCTTGCCCAGGTCCTCCGGCAGCTGCACCGCCGTCAGCACCTTCAGTTTCTCCGCCACCAGCGCCTTGGGGTGGAAGGAGCCGGGCTCCTCCATCGCGGTCAGCGCGAGCAGCTGGAGCAGGTGGTTCTGGATGACGTCGCGGGCGGCACCGATGCCGTCGTAGTAGCCGGCCCGGCCGCCGATGCCGATGTCCTCGGCCATGGTGATCTGCACGTGGTCCACATAGGACCGGTTCCAGATCGGCTCGAACATGGTGTTGGCGAAGCGGAGCGCCAGGATGTTCTGGACGGTCTCCTTGCCGAGGTAGTGGTCGATCCGGAAGACCTCGTCACGGGGGAACACCTCGTGGACGACCTTGTTCAGCTCCTCGGCGCTCTTCAGGTCGTGTCCGAAGGGCTTCTCGATGACGGCACGCCGCCAGGAGCCCTCCTTCTGCGCCAGCCCGTGCTTCTTGAGCTGCTGGACCACCTTGGGGAAGAACTTCGGCGGCACGGAGAGGTAGAAGGCGAAGTTGCCGCCCGTGCCCTGCTGCTTGTCGAGCTCCTCGATCGTCGCCACGAGCGTCTCGAACGCGGCGTCGTCGTCGAAGTCGCCCTGGACGAACCGGCAGCCCTGGACCAGCTGCTGCCAGACTTCCTCCCGGAAGGGGGTGCGCGAGTGCTGCTTGACGGCCTCGTACACCTCCTGGGCGAAGTCCTCGTGTTCCCATTCCCGGCGGGCGAAGCCGATCAGCGAGAAGCCCGGTGGCAGCAGCCCTCTGTTCGCCAGGTCGTAGATGGCGGGCATCAGCTTCTTGCGCGACAGGTCACCCGTAACGCCGAAAATGACCAGGCCGGACGGCCCCGCGATACGCGGGAGCCGCCGGTCCTGTGCGTCACGAAGCGGGTTGTTCGCTCCGTTAACTGACAAAATGCTCAGTCCTCCGCAGGGGTGAGGCGCGCCAGCTCCGCCTCGGTCGACTTCAGCAGGTCGTTCCAGGACGCCTCGAACTTCTCGACGCCCTCGTCCTCGAGCAGCTGAACGACATCGTCGTACGAGATGCCCAGCTTCGCGACCGCTTCGAGCTCGGCGCGCGACTGGTCGTAGGTGCCGCGGACCGTGTCGCCGGCGACCTCGCCGTGGTCGGCGGTGGCCTCCAGGGTGGCCTCCGGCATGGTGTTGACCGTGCCCGGGGCGACCAGGTCCACCACGTACAGGGTGTCCTTGTACGCCGGGTCCTTGACGCCGGTCGAGGCCCACAGCGGGCGCTGCTTGTTGGCCTGGGCCTTGTCCAGGGCGGCCCAGCGCTCGGAGGAGAAGACCTCCTCGTAGGCCTCGTAGGCCAGACGGGCGTTGGCGAGCGCCGCCTTGCCCTTGAGGGCCTTGGCCTCGTCGGTGCCGATGCCGTCCAGGCGCTTGTCGATCTCGGAGTCCACGCGGGACACGAAGAAGGAGGCGACCGAGTGGATCAGGGACAGGTCCAGGCCGGCGGCCTTGGCCTTCTCCAGACCCGCCAGGTACGCGTCCATGACCTCGCGGTAGCGCTCCAGCGAGAAGATCAGCGTGACGTTGACGCTGATGCCACGGCCGATGACCTCGGTGATCGCCGGCAGGCCGGCCTTGGTCGCCGGGATCTTGATCAGCGTGTTCGGGCGGTCCACCAGCCAGGCCAGCTGCTTGGCCTCGGCGACCGTGGCCACGGTGTTGTGGGCCAGCCGGGGGTCGACCTCGATCGACACCCGGCCGTCCTGGCCGTCGGTCGCGTCGAACACCGGGCGGAGGATGTCGGCCGCGTCGCGGACGTCCGCCGTGGTGATCATCCGGATCGCCTCGTCGACGGTGACCTTGCGGGCGGCGAGGTCCGCGAGCTGCTGCTCGTAGCCGTCACCGCTGCTGATCGCCTTCTGGAAGATCGACGGGTTGGTGGTGACACCGACCACGTGCTGCTGGTCGATCAGCTCGGCCAGGTTGCCGGACGTGATGCGCTTGCGGGACAGGTCGTCCAGCCAGATCGCCACGCCTTCGTCGGAGAGGCGCTTGAGTGCGTCTGTCATGGGAATTGCATCTCCTACTGGTGCTTTGGGGTACGGGCGTCAGCGCGCGGCGGCGGCGAGCGAGTCCTTCGCGGCGGCGGCCACTGCCTCGGCGGTGAAGCCGAACTCGCGGAACAGCACCTTGGCGTCGGCGGAAGCGCCGAAGTGCTCCAGCGAGACGATCCGGCCGGCGTCGCCGACGTACTGGTGCCAGGTCAGGCCGATGCCCGCCTCGACCGCGACGCGCGCCGTGACCGAGGCCGGCAGAACGGTCGCCTTGTAGGCCTCGTCCTGCTCCTCGAACCACTCGACGGACGGCATCGAGACCACCCGGGTCGGGATGCCCTCGGCCTGGAGCTGCTCGCGCGCGTCCACGGCCAGGTGCACCTCGGAGCCGGTGGCGATGAGCACGACCTGCGGCGCGCCGCCGTCGGCCTCGAACATCACGTAACCGCCCTTGGCGGCGTCCTCGTTGCGCTCGTACGTCGGCACGCCCTGGCGGGTCAGCGCCAGACCGTGCGGGGCGCCCTTGCCGAACACCTTGGTGTGGCGCTTGAGGATCTCGCGCCAGGCGATGGCGGTCTCGTTGGCGTCGGCCGGGCGGACGATGTTCAGGCCCGGGATGGCGCGCAGCGAAGCGAGGTGCTCGACCGGCTGGTGGGTCGGACCGTCCTCGCCGAGGCCGATGGAGTCGTGGGTCCACACGTACGTCACCGGCAGGTGCATCAGAGAGGACAGCCGGACGGCGTTGCGCATGTAGTCGGAGAACACCAGGAAGGTGCCGCCGTAGATGCGGGTGTGGCCGTGCAGGGCGATGCCGTTCATGGCCGCGGCCATGGCGTGCTCGCGGATGCCGTAGTGGATGGTGCGGCCGTACGGGTCGGCCTCCGGCAGCGGGTTGCCCTTCGGCAGGAACGAGGAGTTCTTGTCGATGGTGGTGTTGTTGGAGCCGGCCAGGTCGGCCGAGCCGCCCCACAGCTCGGGGATGACCGCGCCGAGCGCCTGGAGCACCTTGCCGGAGGCGGCGCGGGTGGCGACACCGGTACCGGGCTCGAAGACGGGGAGCTTGTCCTCCCAGCCCGCGGGGAGCTCGTTGGCCTGGATCCGGTCGAACTCGGCGGCGCGCTCCGGGTTGGCGGTGCGCCAGGCGGAGAAGTCCTTCTCCCACGCGGCCTTGGCCTCGCGGCCACGGTCCAGCGCCTTGCGGGTGTGCGCGATGACCTCGTCGGAGACCTCGAAGGTCTGCTCCGGGTCGAAGCCGAGGACGCGCTTGGTGGCGGCCACCTCGTCGTCGCCGAGCGCCGAGCCGTGCGAGGCCTCGGTGCCCTGGGCGTGCGGGGCCGGCCAGGCGATGATCGAGCGGGCCGCGATGAAGGAGGGCCGGCCGGTCTCGGCCTTGGCCGCCTGCAGGGCCTCGAACAGGGCCTTCGGGTCAAGGTCGCCGTTGGCCTGCTGGGCCACCCGCTGGACGTGCCAGCCGTAGGCCTCGTACCGCTTGAGGGTGTCCTCGGAGACGGCGGTCTCGGTGTCGCCCTCGATGGAGATGTGGTTGTCGTCCCACAGCAGCACCAGGTTGCCGAGCTTCTGGTGGCCGGCCAGCGCGGACGCCTCGTGCGAGATGCCCTCCTGGAGGCAGCCGTCACCGGCGATCGCGTAGACCATGTGGTCGAACGGGGAGGTGCCGGGGGCGGCCTCCGGGTCGAACAGGCCGCGCTCGTAGCGGGCGGCCATGGCCATGCCCACCGCGTTGGCGATGCCCTGGCCGAGCGGGCCGGTGGTGGTCTCCACGCCGGCCGTGTGGCCGTACTCCGGGTGGCCGGGCGTCTTCGAACCCCAGGTACGGAACGCCTTCAGGTCGTCCAGCTCCAGGCCGAAGCCCCCCAGGTACAGCTGCGTGTACAGGGTGAGGGACGAGTGGCCGGCGGAGAGCACGAAACGGTCGCGACCCACCCATTCCGGGTCCGCCGGGTCATGCCGCATCACCTTCTGGAAGAGGGTGTAGGCGGCGGGGGCCAGGCTCATGGCCGTGCCCGGGTGGCCGTTTCCTACCTTCTGGACCGCATCCGCGGCCAGGATCCGGGCGGTGTCAACGGCCCGCTGGTCCAGTTCGGTCCACTCGAGCTCTGTGGTCGTCGGCTTGGTGCTCACCGTGAGTCAGGGCTCCTCTCCACATGTCTGTTGTCCCGGTGACGAACGGTGCACCGGCGCGTTTCCGAGCCTACCCTCGCCGCGGCGTGCAGCTATTCGAGTGCCTCCGCTCCGTCACTACCCTGTCACCTCTGTCCAACGGTCGGCCCAACACGGGGCGACCCCCGCGCAGGGCCACGTAAGGGCAGCGTCTAGAGTGGCGTGGTACGCGCAAGTCTTCACCGGACCTCCAGGCCCAATTCACCGGAGTCCGGGGCTTGCCAGGAGTCTCTGTCAGGGGTGTGCGTGACGGCCGTCGAATCCCGTCCAGCGGGGGTGCTCGGGACGAGCCCCGGTCACCGGCCGTTGGGGGCCCGGGTCATGGCTTTCGTGGCATTGACCAAGCCGCGGATCATCGAACTTCTGCTGATCACCACAGTGCCGGTGATGTTCCTCGCCGAGCAGGGCGTGCCCTCGCTGTGGCTGGTGCTCGCCACGTGCATCGGCGGGTACCTGTCGGCGGGCGGCGCCAACGCCCTGAACATGTACATCGACCGTGACATCGATGCGCTGATGGACCGTACGTCGCAGCGGCCGTTGGTGACCGGCATGGTCAGCCCGCCCGAGGCCATGGTCTTCGGCATCACCCTCGCGGTGGTCTCGACGCTGTGGTTCGGCCTGCTGGTGAACTGGCTGTCGGCGGCGCTCGCGCTCGGCGCACTCCTCTTCTACGTCGTCGTCTACACGATGCTGCTGAAGCGGCGCACCACCCAGAACATCGTCTGGGGCGGCATCGCGGGCTGCCTGCCGGTGCTGATCGGCTGGTCCGCGGTGACCAACTCGATGTCCTGGGCCGCCGTCATCCTCTTCCTGGTCATCTTCTTCTGGACGCCGCCGCACTACTGGCCGCTGTCCATGAAGGTGAAGGAGGACTATGCGCGGGTCGGCGTGCCGATGCTGCCGGTGGTCGCGGGCAACAAGGTGGTGGCCCGGCAGATCGTCCTCTACAGCTGGGTGATGGTCGCGGTCTCGCTGCTGCTCACCCCGCTGGGGTACACCGGGTGGTTCTACACCTCGGTGGCGCTGGTCGCGGGCGGCTGGTGGCTGTGGGAGGCGCATGCGCTGCAGGCGCGGGCGAAGGCGGGGGTGACCGGCGCGAAGCTCAAGGAGATGCGCCTGTTCCACTGGTCGATCACCTATGTGTCGCTTCTCTTCGTGGCCGTGGCCGTGGATCCCTTCCTCCGTTGATTACTCGCCGGTAGCATGCGGTCCATGGCAGACACGAAGCAGGAGCGCACCGCGGCGAAGCTCGCCAGGCAGATCGGCGCGTTCAGCAAGCAGCACGGCGGGGCCGAGGGCCAGCTGGCGTACATCGGCCAGGGCGGCACCCGCATCGTCCTCGTGGGCGAGGACGGCGGCTGGGGCGATCTGGTCGCGCCGACGTACGAGGTCGCGCAGGCGGCGGCGGAGAAGGCGGGACTGACGCTGCAGGAGTCCTTCGACGGCGAGATGGCGGCGAAGGTCCGGACCGGCCCGTACGAGTGGACCCGCATGGCGGGCATCCAACTGGGCGGCACGCCGAACCGGACGGCAGGACCGGCGGCGGAGCCGGAGCCGGAGCCGGCGATGGCCGAGCCGGCTGCGGAGCCGGAGCCGGCGGCTGCTGCGAAGCCCGAGCCGAAGCCGGCGGCGGCTGCGGCGCCGAAGCCCGCCGAGGCTGCGAAGCCCGAGCCGGAGCCGGCGGCTGCGCAGCCGGAGCCGGCGGCTGCTGCGGAGCCTGAGCCGGCCGCTGCTGGGAAGCCTGAGCCGAAGCCGGCCGAGGCCAAGCCGGAACCGGCCGCGGCTGCCGAGCCGAAGCCGGCCGAAGCTGCGAAGCCCGAGCCCGAGTCGGCTGCTGCCGAGCCGAAGCCGGAGCCTGCCGCTGCTGCGGAGCCCGAGGCCGAGGCGAAGAAGCCGGAAGCCTCCGCCTAGTTCGGCTGGGCGCTGCGCTGGGCCTTTCCCCACCCCGCCCCTTCTCCCCCAGCTACCGCTGGGAGGTGCCCCCAGAAACTGGGACCTGCGGCCCCAGCCCCCGCCCGGGGCTGGCGCCCCGCACCCCACCGGCCCTGGGCTCCGCCCGGGCCCGTGGACCTGCTCGGGGCTGCTGCCCCGTACCCCGCTGGCCCTGGGCTCCGCCCGGGCTCGCGGGCTGGGCCGGGTCCGGCTCCGGGTTGCCCCGCACACCACACCCTCGGGCTGCGCCCGAGCTCGCCGCAGGCGGGCGGCGTTGCCGCCGGAGCGCTCGGCTCCGGGCCTTGCCTCGGGGTGGGCTGCGGGGCGGATCGGCCGGCGTGGTGGCAATACCTCTCGTGGGGGTCACCCGTTAGGACGTGTGGAAGAAGCGTGCCGTCCACCGTCCGCAACGGGGTGTCCGGATGATCGACCGGTTGATCGAAACGCCGCCCCTGGTGGACCAGTACTGCCACGGGGTGCTCCGCACCGAGCTCGGGCTCGGCACCTTCGAGGACCGGCTCGGGCGGTCCGTGGGGCCCGCCGCCGCCGGGACCACCTTCTTCGACACCCAGGCCGGGTTCGCCGTCCGGCGCTGGTGTCCGCCGCTGCTCGGGCTGGAAGCCCACTGCGCCCCCGCCCGCTACCTCGCCCGACGGCGCGAGCTGGGCGGGTACGAGGCCGGGCGGCGGCTCCTGCGCGGCGCCGGGGTCGGGGTCTACCTCGTCGACACCGGGCCGCCCGGGGATCTGACCCCGCCCGCCGAGCTGGCCGCCACCGCCGATGCCGCCGCGTACGAGATCGTCCGGCTGGAGCTGCTGGCCGAGCAGGTGGCCGACACCTCCGGCACGGCCGAGGCCTTCCTCGGCAATCTCGCCGAGGCCGTCAGCGCCGCCGCCGTCACCGCCGTGGCCTTCACCTGCGGGCCCGCCGCCGGCCACGGCACCGCGCTGGCCTTCGCCCCCGAGCCGCCCGGCGCCGGCGAGGTCCGCCGGGCGGCCGGCCGCTGGCTGGCCGGGCGGTCCAAGGGCGGGCCGGTGCGGGATCCCGTACTGCTGCGGCACCTGCTGTGGTGCGCCGTGGCGTCCCGGCTGCCGCTGCAACTGCACACCGGGGCAGCGGACCCGTACCAGCGGATCGACCGGACCGATCCGGTGCTGCTCACCGATTTCGTCCGCGCGACCGCCGGCCTCGGCACGGACCTGGTGCTGCTGCACGGCTATCCGTACCACCGCCGGGCCGCCCATCTCGCCGCCGCGTTCCCGCACGTGTACGCCGATCTGGGCCCGGCCCTCGCCCACACCGGGGCCCGTGCCGCCGAGGTGCTCGCCGAGTTCCTCGAACTCGCACCGTTCGGCAAGCTGCTGTTCTCCAGCGGAGGCCGGCAGCTGCCGGAGCTGCACGTGGTGGGGGCCCGGGTGTTCCGGGAGGCGCTGGGCCGGGTGCTCGGCGGCTGGGTGGCCGACGGGGCCTGGTCCCTGCGGGACGCCGAGCGGGTGGCCGGGATGCTCGCGGCGGGCAATGCCCGCCGGGTCTACCGGCTGGGGCGGACCGGGGAGGCTGGGATCGTGGCCGGCGAGAGCGCTGCCGCGGTCCTGCTAGACCGCTGACAGCGCGGGGTCGCTCTGTGCCGGGATCTCCGCCTGCGCCACCGGGCGTTCGCGCAGGCTCAGCGCGAGCCGGAGCACGGCGATCCACACCAGGCACGAGCCGAGCATGTGGGAGGCCACCAGGACCTCGGGCAGCTCGGTGAAGAACTGCACGTACCCGATACCGCCCTGGGCGAGCAGCACGATCAGCAGGTCGCGGGCCCGGGCCCGGGTGTCGACCGGGGCGTCGACCACCCGCAGCACCAGCCACATCGCCACCGCGAGGGCGCAGACCAGCCAGGCGGCGATGGCGTGCACATGGGCCGTGGTGGCCCAGTCGAAGCCCATCCGCTCGACCTCGCTGCTGTCACCGGCGTGCGGACCCGCCCCGGTGACCACGGTGCCCGCGGCGATCAGGACGAAGGTGGTGGCGATCAGCGCCCAGGACAGCTTGCGGACCGGTGCCGGAACCCGCGGCTTCGGCGCGGAGTCCCCCTCGCGGGCCCGCTGCCAGGTGAGGGTGGTCACCGCGATCAGCGCGGTGGCGAGCAGGAAGTGCCCGGCCACGCTGTACGGGTTGAGGCCGGTCTTGACGGTGATGCCGCCGAGCACGGCGTTGGAGAGCACCAGTGCGAACTGGGTCCAGCCGAGCCGGGTCAGCGAGCGCCGCCACGGCTTGGCCGAGCGGGCCGAGAGGATCGACCAGCCGACGGCCGCGCTCAGTACGTACGTCAGCATCCGGTTGCCGAACTCGATGGCCCCGTGCAGCCCCTGAGCGGGGGTCGCGAAGAGGTTGTCGTCGGTGCACTTGGGCCAGGTGTCGCAGCCGAGACCGGATCCGGTCAGCCGTACCGCCCCGCCGGTGACGACGATGACCACCGTCATGACGAGGGCGGTGAGCGCGGCCCGCTGGACGGTCCGGGGTGACGGGGTCCAGCGGCTGGCGAGGTATGCGAGGGGGTTCAACACGCCCCATATCGTAGGCGAACCCTTGTGCAAAGTTTCACGAGGGGGCGTCCGGCGGGCCCGACGGCGCCGCTTCGGGGCTGCTGAGCAGGCGGAACCGGGCGCCCGCCGAGTCCCCTTCCTCCTGCCACCAGATGTGGAGCCGCCAATGCCCGCCGGGCTCCGGGCAGTCCGCGGACTCCGTGAATCCGTGGATGAGTTCGGACGCTACGTCCTCTGCTGTCCTGTTTCGCACGTCTGCTGCGCTATGCCAGGGATGCCCGAGTACGGTCCACAGTCCGTCGGCCGCCCGCACCTCGAACCGCCACACCGCCCGCCACGGGGTGACCTCCAGCATCGTCATCACGTGTTCCGGATCGAGCAGCAGCCGGGCGGCCGTCTCGGCCGGCTCCACCCCCTGGATCCGGGCGGCCACCACGGCCTGCGGCAGCAGGGACTCGGGCAGCAGCCCGTCCCCGCGCAGCCGCACCAGCGACTCGAAGGACAGGAACCGCAGCCGCAGCTCCAGCTGGCGCCCGATGTGGTCCAGGACCTCCTCGGCCTCCTGGCGGGTCTCCGGGTCCGGCCCGGTCAGCAGCAGCCTGCGGAAGTCGCTCTCCGCGTCCACCGCCCAGGCCACCGCGTCCTCGGTGAAGCCGAGCTCGGCGAGCCGGTCGCCGAGGAAGACCTTGGCCTGGGCCAGGCCGCGCCGGTTGACCGGATCGGCCTGGTCCAGGCCGCGCCACACCTCCACCGCGGACCGGGTCAGGTCGATGGCGCGCTCACCGGCAACCCGCTCCATCGGGTTCGGCGCCTCGACGGCGGCCGTGCCCAGCGGATAGCGCGGCAGCCGCCGGCCGTCGCTCAGCGGCCAGGCCAGCCAGACACCCTGGTTGATCAGGCCCTTGGCGTACCAGCGGGCGTATTCGGGGGAGTGCCCCGCGGCCTGCTGGGCGTGCCGCATGCCCTCCTCGACGGCGGACAGGGCCCCGGCCCGGTCCCCCTGCCCGAAGCGCCGGCCGGCCAGGTCGGCCAGCCGCAGACCCAGCCGCGCGGCACAGTCGGGATCGGTCCGGGCGGGCTCGCGCAGGGCGGTGATCAGCTCGCCCAGCAGCCGGTCCGCCTCCTCGGGAGCCGCCTGAGCGGCCCCCGACCTGATCCGTGCCCACTGTTCGTCCAGCCGCAGAACGGCCTCTCGCTGCGCCATGCCTCCGCCCCCCGGCGTCACGTCATGTGTGGAGGTGTCCATCCTCGCGGCTGGGACGTGTGCAACGGAAGGGATTCACTCCCAGCGGAAGAACCGGGCTGCCGCGCCCAGGCCCAGCACCGCCCAGCCGGCCAGCACCGCGACCGCGCCCCAGGGCAGCGGGGCGCCGTGCTGGAGCACCTCACGCAGCCCGTCGGAGAGCGCCGAGATCGGCAGCAGCTCCAGGGCAGACCGGAGGGCCCCCGGGAACCTGTCCAGCGGCACGATCACCCCGCCGCCGACCAGCAGCAGGAGAAAGACGAGGTTGGCGGCGGCCAGGGTCGCCTCGGCCTTGAGGGTGCCGGCCATCAGCAGGCCGAGCCCGGAGAAGGCCGCCGTGCCGAGCAGGATCAGCGCCGCCACGGCGAGCGGGTTGCCCTGGGGGGACCAGCCCAGGCCCAGCGCGATCACCGTCAGCAGGGCGATCTGCAGTACCTCGGTGACCAGTACGGACAGGGTCTTGGCGGCCATCAGCGCCCAGCGCGGCAGCGGCGAGGCCCCGAGCCGCTTGAGCACGCCGTAGCGGCGGTCGAAGCCGGTGGCGATGGCCTGGCCGGTGAAGGCCGTGGACAGCACGGCGAGCGCAAGGATGCCGGGGGCCAGGAAGTCCACCGGCTTCTCCGCGCCGGTGTCCACGATGTCCACGGCGGAGAACAGCACCAGCAGCAGCGCCGGGATGATCACCGTCAGCAGCAGCTGCTCCCCGTTGCGCAGCAGCATCCGGGTCTCCAGCGCGGTCTGCGCGGCGATCATCCGGGACACGGGTGCGGCCCCCGGCCGGGGGGTGAACGTACCGGCGCTCATGCGCGCAGCTCCTTACCGGTCAGCTCCAAGAAGACGTCCTCCAGGGTGTGCCGTTCCACCGAGAGGCTGTCCGGCAGGACTCCGTGCTGGGCGCACCAGGAGGCGACGGTGGCCAGCATCTGCGGGTCGACATCGCCGTTGACCCGGTAGACACCGGGGGTGAGCTCGGCAGCCTTGGCTCCGTCGGGCAGGGCCTTGAGCAGCGAGGCGAGGTCCAGGGCCGGGCGGCCGGTGAAGCGCAGGGTGTTCTCGGCGCCGCCCCGGCACAGCTGCTCGGGGCTGCCGTGGGCGATGACCCGGCCGGCGTCGACGATGGCGACCTCGTCGGCGAGCTGCTCGGCCTCGTCCATGTGGTGGGTGGTGAGGACGACGGTCACCCCGTCGGCGCGCAGTTCCCGTACGAGGTCCCAGGTGGCGCGGCGGGCCTGCGGGTCCAGGCCGGCCGTCGGCTCGTCCAGGAAGACCAGCTCGGGGCGGCCGACCACGGCGATGGCGAGGGCCAGGCGCTGCTGCTGGCCGCCGGAGAGGCGGCGGTAGGGGGTCCGGCCGCAGCCGCCCAGCCCGAGCCGCTCGACCAGGCCGTTCACATCGAGCGGGTCGGCGTACAGGCCTGCCATGTGGCGGAGCATCTCGACGGCGCGGGCGCCGGAGTAGATCCCGCCGGACTGGAGCATCACGCCGATCCGGGGCCGCAGGGCGGCGGCCTCGGCTATCGGGTCCAGGCCGAGGACGCGGACGGATCCGGCGTCGGGGCGGAGGTAGCCCTCGGCGGTTTCCACGGTGGTGGTCTTGCCCGCGCCGTTGGGGCCGAGGACCGCGGTGACGGAGGACCGGCCGACGGTGAGGTCGAGGCCGTCCACCGCGGTCTTGGCGCCGTACCGCTTCACCAGTCCGCGGATCTGCACGGCGGGGTCGTTGCTCATGCGGGTGAGTCTACGGAGCGCGGAAAGAGGCTCTCCGTCGCGGGGTGGCCGCGGGGTGGCGGTATTCGATCGCAATTACGGCGCTCTTCCGGCGGTTCTGATCCTGGATGGCCCAGCAGCGTTCAGTGATCTTTTCCGGAATTCGGGCCACCGCGCGCCCGGAAACTCCATGAGGGGAGGATTGCTGGTGGGGGCGGTGCGCAAGGGCGTGAATGGCGTTCGCGGGGACGGCGGCTGACAGCGGAGTGCTGGCCTCCGTATAACTCTCCGTAGATAAATTAGGTAACCCTTAGTGATGGAGGCCACCAGGGGTGGCCGCGATCACGGCTTGTCTGGGCTCGCTTAATTACGCAACAATGGCGTTGTGAAAAACGGCGAACGGCTGATCGAGACCCCCCAGGGGGAGCTCGCGACCGGGGAGCGGTCCACCCGCAACCGGGTCGCGCGGTCCATCCTGGACCACGGTCCGTCCACCGTCGCCGACCTCGCCCAGCGTCTCGGCCTCACCCAGGCCGCCGTCCGCCGCCATCTCGACACGCTCGTCGCCGACGACGTGGTCGCACCCCGTGAGCAGCGCGTGTACGGCACGCGCACCCGGGGCAGGCCCGCCAAGGTCTTCGCGCTCACCGACTGCGGGCGTGACGCCTTCGACCAGTCCTACGACACCCTCGCCGCGGACGCCCTGCGCTGGATCGCGCAGTCCGCGGGCGGCGGCGAACAGGGCGAGGCGGCCGTGGCCGCCTTCGCGAAGGCGCGGCTGGACGCGCAGGCCGAGGCCTACCGGGTGGCAGTCGACGCGGCGGACCCCGCGGACCGCACCGAGGCCCTGGCCAAGGCGTTGACCGTGGACGGGTACGCTGCTACGGCGAAGAGCGCTCCCGGTCCGCACAGCGGAGAACAGCTCTGTCAGCACCACTGCCCGGTCGCCCATGTCGCCGAGCAGTTCCCGCAGCTGTGCGAGGCGGAGACCGAGGTCTTCTCACGCCTGCTCGGGACGCATGTGCAGCGTCTCGCCACGATTGCCCACGGCGACGGGGTGTGCACCACCTTCATTCCGCGAAGCGCAGCACAGGCAACCACATCAGCATCTGGAAGCACGGCCGGGAGGAACCCCGCATGACCACGGAGACTGCTCACCCTGAACTTGAGGGTCTGGGCAAGTACGAGTACGGCTGGGCCGACTCCGACGCGGCCGGTGCCGCTGCCAAGCGCGGACTGAACGAGGACGTCGTCCGCGACATCTCCTCGAAGAAGAACGAGCCCGAGTGGATGCTGAAGCTCCGCCTCAAGGGCCTCAAGCTCTTCGACAAGAAGCCCATGCCGACCTGGGGCTCCGACCTCTCCGGCATCGACTTCGACAACATCAAGTACTTCGTGCGTTCCACCGAGAAGCAGGCTGCTTCCTGGGAGGACCTGCCCGAGGACATCAAGAACACGTACGACAAGCTCGGCATCCCGGAGGCGGAGAAGCAGCGCCTGGTCGCCGGCGTCGCCGCCCAGTACGAGTCCGAGGTCGTCTACCACCAGATCCGCGAGGACCTGGAGGAGCAGGGCGTCATCTTCGTCGACACCGACACCGCGCTGAAGGAGCACGAGGAACTCTTCAAGGAGTACTTCGGCACCGTCATCCCGGTCGGCGACAACAAGTTCGCCTCCCTGAACACCGCCGTGTGGTCGGGCGGCTCGTTCATCTACGTGCCCAAGGGCGTGCAGGTGGAGATCCCGCTCCAGGCCTACTTCCGTATCAACACGGAGAACATGGGCCAGTTCGAGCGGACGCTGATCATCGTCGACGAGGACGCCTACGTCCACTACGTCGAGGGCTGCACCGCCCCGATCTACTCCTCCGACTCGCTGCACAGCGCCGTGGTCGAGATCATCGTGAAGAAGGGCGGCCGGTGCCGCTACACGACGATCCAGAACTGGTCGAACAACGTCTACAACCTGGTCACCAAGCGCGCCGTGGCGTACGAGGGCGCGACCATGGAGTGGATCGACGGCAACATCGGTTCCAAGGTCACCATGAAGTACCCGGCCGTCTACCTGATGGGCGAGCACGCCAAGGGCGAGACCCTCTCCATCGCCTTCGCGGGCGAGGGCCAGCACCAGGACGCCGGCTCCAAGATGGTCCACATGGCGCCGAACACCTCCTCCAACATCGTCTCCAAGTCGGTGGCGCGGGGCGGCGGCCGTACCTCCTACCGCGGCCTGGTCGAGATCGGCGAGGGCGCCGCCGGCTCCAAGAGCAACGTCCTCTGCGACGCCCTGCTCGTCGACACCATCTCCCGCTCGGACACGTACCCCTACGTGGACGTCCGCGAGGACGACGTGACCATGGGCCACGAGGCGACCGTCTCCAAGGTCTCCGACGACCAGCTGTTCTACCTGATGCAGCGCGGCATGTCGGAGTTCGAGGCCATGGCCATGATCGTGCGCGGCTTCGTCGAGCCGATCGCGAAGGAGCTGCCCATGGAGTACGCGCTGGAGCTCAACCGGCTGATCGAGCTGCAGATGGAGGGCTCGGTCGGCTAGTCCGGCCGCGGCCCGCCCGCAGCGCAGATCCCCTTTGACGCAAGACGCAGGAAGAGAGCAAGACGACAGCCATGGCTGAGGCTCAGAATATTCCGGTGGGTTCCACCACCGCCGGCTCGATCGCGGTGGCCGCCGAGTCCACCGTCGCCACCCGGATGAGCGCGCCCCCGTCCTTCGACGTGGCCGACTTCCCCGTGCCGCACGGCCGCGAGGAGGAGTGGCGCTTCACCCCGCTGGAGCGGCTGCGCGGACTCCACGACGGCACCGCCGTCGCCAACGGCACCATGAAGGCCCAGATCGACGCCCCCGAGGGCGTCACGGTCGAGTCCGTGGACCGCGGCGACGAGCGCATCGGCAAGGCCGGCACCCCGGTGGACCGGGTCTCCGCCCAGGCCTTCACCTCGTTCGCCAAGGCCACGGTCGTCACCGTGCCCAAGGAGACCGTGCTCGCCGAGCCGATCCGCGTCGCCCTGCACGGCGAGGGCGGCACGACCTTCGGGCACACCGTCTTCGACATCAAGCCGTTCGCCGAGGCGATCATCGTGATCGACCACACCGGTGACGGCGTGCGCGCCGCCAACGTCGACATCCTCGTCGGCGACGGCGCCAAGGTCACCTTCGTGTCCGTGCAGGACTGGGACGACACCGCCGTCCACACCTCCCAGCACAACGCGCTGATCGGCCGCGACGCGAGCTTCAAGTCCGTGGTCGTCACCTTCGGCGGCGACGTCGTCCGCCTGCACCCGCGCGTCAGCTACGCGGGCCCCGGCGGCGAGGCCGAGATGCTCGGTCTGTACTTCACCGACGCCTCCCAGCACCAGGAGCACCGCCTCCTGGTCACCCACGACGCCCCGCACTGCAAGTCCAACGTGGTCTACAAGGGCGCCCTGCAGGGCGAAGGCGCCCACGCGGTGTGGATCGGCGACGTACTCATCCAGAAGACCGCCGAGGGCACCGACACCTACGAGATGAACCGCAACCTCGTCCTCACGGACGGCGCGCGGGTCGACTCGGTGCCGAACCTGGAGATCGAGACCGGCGAGATCGTCGGCGCCGGCCACGCCTCCGCGACCGGCCGCTTCGACGACGAGCAGCTCTTCTACCTCCAGGCCCGCGGCATCCCGGCCGACGAGGCCCGCCGTCTGGTGGTGCGCGGCTTCTTCGCCGAGCTGGTCCAGCAGATCGGCGTCGCCGACATCGAGGAGCGGCTGATCTCGAAGATCGAGGCCGAACTCGAGGCGTCCGTCTGATGACCTACGTCAAGGCCTGTGCGCTGAGCGAGCTGGAGGAGGACACCCCCAAGCGGGTGGAACTCGACGGCACGCCGGTGTCCATCGTCTCCACCGACGGGGAGGTGTTCGCGATCCACGACATCTGCTCGCACGCGAACGTGTCCCTCTCGGAGGGCGAGGTCGAGGACTGCCAGATCGAGTGCTGGCTGCACGGGTCGGCCTTCGACCTGCGCACCGGCAAGCCGTCCGGCCTTCCCGCGACGCGCCCCGTCCCCGTTTACCCCGTAAAGATCGAAGGGGACGACGTGCTCGTCTCCCTCACCCAGGAGTCCTGAGGCACCCATGGCAACGCTTGAAATCCACGACCTGCACGTCTCCGTCGAGACTGGTGACTCTGCGAGTGGCACCCGCGAGATCCTCAAGGGCGTCGACCTCACCGTCAAGCAGGGTGAGACGCACGCCATCATGGGTCCGAACGGCTCCGGCAAGTCCACCCTCGCGTACTCGCTGGCCGGCCACCCGAAGTACACGATCACCGGTGGCACGGTGACCCTCGACGGTGAAGACGTCCTGGAGATGTCCGTCGACGAGCGCGCCCGCGCCGGCGTCTTCCTCGCCATGCAGTACCCGGTCGAGGTTCCCGGTGTCTCGGTCTCCAACTTCCTGCGGACCTCCGCCACCGCCATCCGCGGCGAGGCCCCCAAGCTGCGCACCTGGGTGAAGGAGGTCAAGGAGGCCATGGAGCGTCTCTCCATGGACCCGGCCTTCGCCGAGCGCAACGTCAACGAGGGCTTCTCCGGCGGTGAGAAGAAGCGCCACGAGATCCTCCAGCTGGAGCTCCTCAAGCCGAAGATCGCGATCCTCGACGAGACCGACTCCGGCCTGGACGTGGATGCCCTGCGCATCGTCTCCGAGGGCGTCAACCGCGTCCGCGAGGGCGGCGAGGTCGGCACCCTGCTGATCACCCACTACACGCGCATCCTGCGCTACATCAAGCCCGACTTCGTGCACGTGTTCGCGAACGGCCGCATCGCCGAGTCCGGCGGCGCCGAGCTCGCCGACCAGCTGGAGGCCGAGGGCTACGACAAGTACGTGAAGGGTGGCGCAACCGCGTGACACAGCTGCCTGGCCTCCTCGACACCGAGGCGATCCGCAAGGACTTCCCCCTGCTGGATCGTGTGGTCCACGACGGGAAGAAGATCGTTTACCTGGACAACGCGGCGACCTCGCAGAAGCCGCGCCAGGTGCTCGACGCGCTGAACGCCTACTACGAGCGCCACAACGCGAACGTCCACCGTGGCGTGCACGTGCTCGCCGAGGAGGCCACGGCACTGTACGAAGGCGCCCGCGACAAGGTGGCCGCCTTCATCAACGCACCGAGCCGCGACGAGGTGATCTTCACCAAGAACGCCTCCGAGTCGCTCAACCTGGTCGCCAACATGCTCGGCTGGGCGGAAGAGCCCTACCGGGTCGACCGCGAGACCGAGATCGCCATCACGGAGATGGAGCACCACTCCAACATCGTGCCGTGGCAGCTGCTCTCGCAGCGCACCGGCGCGAAGCTGAAGTGGTTCGGCCTCACCGACGACGGCCGGCTCGACCTGTCCGACATCGAAGAGGTCATCACGGAGAAGACGAAGATCGTCTCCTTCACGCTGGTCTCCAACATCCTGGGCACGGTCAACCCGGTCGAGACGATCGTCCGGCGGGCCCAGGAGGTCGGCGCGCTGGTGCTGATCGACGCCTCGCAGGCCGCTCCGCACATGCCGCTGGACGTCCAGGCCCTCGGCGCCGACTTCGTGGCCTTCACCGGCCACAAGATGTGCGGCCCGACCGGCATCGGCGTCCTCTGGGGCCGCCAGGAGCTGCTGGAGGACCTGCCCCCGTTCCTCGGAGGCGGCGAGATGATCGAGACCGTCTCGATGCACTCCTCCACCTACGCCCCGGCACCCCACAAGTTCGAGGCGGGCACGCCCCCGATCGCCCAGGCCGTCGGCCTCGGTGCGGCCGTGGACTACCTGACCGCGATCGGCATGGACAAGATCGCCGCGCACGAGCACGCGATCACCGAATACGCCGTCCGGCGCCTGCAGGAGGTCCCCGACCTGCGGATCATCGGCCCCACCACGGCCGAGGACCGCGGCGCCGCGATCTCCTTCACCCTGGGTGACATCCACCCGCACGATGTGGGTCAGGTCCTGGACGAGCAGGGCATCGCGGTCCGGGTGGGCCACCACTGCGCGCGCCCGGTCTGCCTGCGGTACGGAATTCCTGCGACCACGCGAGCGTCGTTCTACCTGTACTCCTCTCCGGCCGATGTCGATGCGCTGATCGACGGGCTGGAGCACGTACGGAACTTCTTCGGCTGACGAAGACGACGAGGACGGGACTTCGAGGCGCTGTGAAGCTGGATTCGATGTACCAGGAACTGATCCTGGACCACTACAAGCACCCCCACGGGCGTGGCCTGCGCGACGGCGACGCCGAGGTGCACCACGTCAATCCGACGTGCGGTGACGAGATCACGCTGCGCGTGAAGTACGACGGCCAGACGCTGACCGACGTCAGCTACGAGGGCCAGGGCTGCTCCATCAGCCAGGCCAGTGCCTCCGTACTGAACGAGCTGCTCGTCGGCAAGGAGCTCGCCGAGGCGCAGAAGATCCAGGGTGCTTTCCTGGAGATGATGCAGTCCAAGGGCAAGATCGAGCCCGACGAGGCGATGGAGGAGGTGCTGGAGGACGCGGTGGCGTTCATCGGCGTCTCCAAGTACCCGGCGCGCGTCAAGTGTGCTCTGCTGAGCTGGATGGCGTGGAAGGACGCGACCGCCCAGGCTTTGGGCGATGGCGCGGAGAGGAAGACGGCATGACCGAGAACGCGACGCCCGAGGCGTCGATCAAGCCGGCCACCGAGGAGGAGGTCCGTGAGGCCCTCTACGACGTGGTCGACCCCGAGCTGGGCATCGACGTCGTCAACCTGGGCCTGATCTACGGCATCCACATCGACGACGCGAACATCGCGACCCTGGACATGACGCTGACCTCGGCGGCCTGCCCGCTGACGGACGTGATCGAGGACCAGGCCAAGTCGGCGACCGACGGCATCGTCAGCGAGCTCCGGATCAACTGGGTCTGGATGCCGCCGTGGGGCCCGGACAAGATCACCGATGACGGCCGCGAGCAGCTGCGCGCCCTCGGTTTCAACGTCTGAGCCGGCCTCCGGGCCGTCCGTGACATGGGAAGGCCCCCGGCACACCGTGCCGGGGGCCTTCCCATGTCCTGCCTACGGGCGCGGCCCCGGGGTGTTGGCGGCGAGCAGGCCGGAGATCAGGTCCTCCCGGCGGATCCGCTGGTCGACGTAGAGCAGTGCGGACGCCAGCTGTGACAGGGTGGGGAAGATCAGCTGGCCCAGGGCGCTGCCGATCACCGAGAACAGCGCGTACAGCGTGAACAGGATGACCACCCCGGCCGTGACGTCGGCGTCCGGGCCGGTCAGGGCGAGGGCCGGGAACATCACCATGACACCGATCAAGGTGAACACGATCTGGATGATGTAGGCCATGACGAGGGCCGCCAGCCCGATGAGCAGGCTGATGCCGAAGATCCGCCACCAGCTGCCCCGGACCAGCTTCGCCGAGCGCCGCATGGCGGTGACCGGGCCGACCTCCTCACAGACGGCGGCTGCCGTCGCCAGGCCGTAGCGGATCCAGATCCACACGGCGAACGGGAAGAAGACCAGGAGCAGCAGCAGCGGCAGCAGCGTCACGAAGTTCGCCGAGCCGTCGGTGCCGGCCCCGTCCGCCTCCGCGGCCTCGCTCAGCGGGATGCCGATGAGGAAGAACGCCGCCAGCGGGATCGCGGCCAGCAGGCCGGTCAGCACGGTGACACCGAGTACGGAGGCGGTCCTGGCCCAGGCCCTGCGGAACAGGGTGCCGAAGGTGACCGGCCGGCCGAGCACCCCCTCCTGGACGAGGACCGGCATGGCGGCGCTGGTCAGCGAGAAGCCCACCAGGGCCACTCCCACGGCGATCACACCGAGCGGGATGAAGGTGGCCAGGACCGGTACCAGGTCCTCCCGCGGCGGGTCCTGCCCGTAGCCGGGGTCGAAGACCGGGTCCAGATGGCTCCAGGTGATGGCCATGCCGATCGCGGCGAGGGCGACGACCACCAGCAGCGTCGCAAACTGCACGGCGAGGAAGAAGCCGATGAGCTGCTTCCAGTAGCGGCCCATGGTGCTGAAGGCACCGCCGAAGACGTCCCCGAGGCCCAGCGGGCGCAGCGGGATGACACCGGGGCGCGGCGGCAGGGGCGGCAGCCAGCCACCGCCCCACTGGTGGGCGCCGTGGTGCGCCGCCGGATACGGACCGGGGTTCGGGTACGGGCCGGGGCCCGGGTACGGACCGGCCGGGGGAGCCGTGGCCGGTGGGTCTGCCGGCGGTCCGGCCGGCGGTATGGGCGTGGGTGCTGCCGGCTCCGGCTGCCCCGACTGTTCCGGGGTTCCCCGCCCCTCGTTCTGTGACACGTTGTACTCCGTTGTGAGTCCCGTCCCCTGATGTGCGACGACACCGTATCCCAGGCTGATGCGTACAGCTGTACGTATCGTTGTGTACAGTTGTACGCATGCCTTACGTACTGCTTGCCGCGGCCATAGCCGCCGAGGTCGCCGGAACCACCGCCATGAAATACAGCGAGGGGTTCTCCAAGCTCTGGCCCTCGCTCGGCACCGTGCTGGGCTACGTCATCGCCTTCAGCCTGCTCGCGCAGACCCTGAAGTCGATGTCGGTCGGCACCGCCTATGCCATCTGGGCCGGGGTCGGCACCGCCGCGATCGCCGCGATCGGCATGCTCTTCCTGGGCGAGGCCGCCACCGCCGCGAAGATCGCCGGAATCGCGCTGGTGATCGCCGGGGTGGTCCTGCTCAACCTCGGCGGGGCGCACTGATGGCGGGGGTCCGGCGGTACGACCCGGACCGGCGGGAGCGGATCATCGACGCGGCGATCCGGGTGGTCGGCGCCAAGGGCATCGCCGGGCTCAGCCACCGCAGCGTGGCCGCCGAGGCCGACGTACCGCTCGGCTCGACCACCTACCACTTCAAGACCCTCGACGAACTCCTGGTCGCGGCGCTGCGCCGGTCCAACGAGGGCTTCGCGGCGACGGTCGCGGCCCACCCGGCCCTGTCCGCCCCGGCCGGGGACCCGGCAGCGGACCTGGCCGGGGCGCTCGCCCGGCTGCTCGGCGAACTCCTCGCGGCCGACCGGGCCCGCGCGGAACTCGAGTACGAGCTGTACCTCGCGGCGCTGCGCCGCCCGGCGCTCCGCCCGGTGGCGGCGGAGTGGTGCGAGGCGATGGCCGGCGCCCTGGCGGACCACACGGACCCGGTCACGGCCCGCGCCCTGGTGGCGGTGATGGACGGCATCACCCTGCAGGTGCTGCTGACGGACGCGGAATACGACGAGGCGTACACCCGCGAGATCCTGTCCCGGGTACTCGGCACTCCGTAACCGCTCAGGGGGCGCCGCGGACCGCCGCGAGGGCGGCCGTGACGCTCGCCTCGATGTCCCGGACCGGGTACAGGACCTCCCGGACCGTCCGGTCCCGGCTCACCACCAGGGTCGCCCGCTTCAGCCGGCTCACCCCTGCCGCCCGGAACGTCGGCAGCCGCAGGGCCGCCGTCAGTGCCAGGTCCGCGTCCGAGAGCAGCGGGAAGCGGAGGCGTTCGTGTTCGGCGAACTCCCGCTGCTCGTCGGGGCGCTGGGTGGACACCCCGTGCACCGTCGCGCCCGCCGCCGTGAACTCCGCCAGCCGGTCCCGGTAGGTACAGGACTCCAGCGTGCAGCCCCGCGCCCCGGGGATGCCGGCCCAGCCGGGCGGGTAGGACTCGGCCCGGGCGTACGCGCCGGGAAAGCAGTACAGGACCGTGTACGCGGTGTCCGGTGCGACCGGGTCGCGCAGTTCGCCGAAACGGTCCGGCAGCAGCAGCTCCGGCAGCCGGGTGCCGCGCAGCGCATGCACGCGGGCCGCCTCCCGCGAGGCCTCGTCGGTGGTCGCCGTCATCTCTCCCTCTCCCAGGACCCAGGTGTCCCCCCAGTCCTGGAGGGCGACCAGGACCGGCAGCAGCGCCCGGCCGCGCGGGCTCAGCCGGTACGCGTGCCGCACCGGGCGCTCCTGGTACGGCTCCCGCACCAGCACCCCCGCCTCCACGAGCAGCTTCAGCCGCTCGGCGAGCACCTTCCGGGAGACTCCCAGCTCCCGCTGGAACTCCTCGAAGCGCTCCAGGCCGCGCGCTGCGTCGCGCACGATCAGCAGCGTCCACCAGTCGCCCACCACGTCCAGCGCCTGCGCGATGGAGCAGTCGGCGTCGCCGAGGTTCGTGCGCTGGGCCATGGGGACCTCCTTCGTCCGTTGACCCGAGGCTGTCATGCTGGCACAGTGAGTTCCCAAAAGGAACTGACTCGGGGATCAGTAGGGGGAGAGGCGCGTGCGCCAAGGGTTCAAGGACGTGCCGAGGGCGGTGTGGCTGCTTTCGGCCGGGGTGTTCGTCAACGCCGTGGTCAGCCTCACCTTCGTCTTCGTCTTCCTCTACCTGACCGGCCCGCGCGGCCTCGGAGCCGGCACCGCCGGCCTGATCACCGGCATCGGCGGCCTCGGCACGGTGGCCGGGAACTTCACCGGCGGCTGGTTCGGGGACCGCTACGGCCACCGCAGGGTGCTGCTCGCCGCCGCCGCGGTGGCCGGGCTGCTCCTGATGAGCCTTCCGCTGCTCGGCACCACCCTGCTGTTCGTCGTGCTGCCCGCCGCCGAGTACGCCACCGGGGTCATCCGCGCCGC
The DNA here is from genome assembly GCF_008642295.1 of Streptomyces venezuelae. Lineage (GTDB taxonomy): Bacteria > Actinomycetota > Actinomycetes > Streptomycetales > Streptomycetaceae > Streptomyces > Streptomyces venezuelae_C. The sequence goes on from NZ_CP029190.1 coordinate 5,712,213, forward strand.
GAATTCCGCCCTGGTCGCGGTGATCGTGCCGGCGGGCGCCCGGCGCCAGTCCTTCGCCGTCATCCGCTGCGTCTCCAACGGCGGCTTCGCGCTCGGCCCGCCGCTCGGCGCACTGGTCGCCACCGGGTTCTCGTACGACTGGCTGTTCGTCGCCGACGGGCTCGGCACCCTCTTTCTCGCCCTGTGGACCGCCCGGGTGGTCCCGGCGCGCGGTGCCGCACGGCCGGCCGCGGTCCCGGCCGGCGGGGGGAGCCGCGGCGGGGTGTGGCGGGAGCTCCGGGCCCGGCCCGCCGTCCTCGTCCTCCTCGCTGCCGTCCTCGTCGTGGACCTGGTCTACCGGCAGCAGTACTTCACCTTCCCGGTCTTCCTCGCCGACCACGGCCTCGACATCGGCGCCTTCGGGCTGATCATCGCGCTGAACGGCGCGATCATCCTGCTGCTCGAACTGCCGGCCGCCATGGCCCTCCGCAACCGCCCGCCACTGCGGATCGTCGGCACCGGGCTGCTCCTGGTCGGCGCCGGGTACGCGGCCCTGCTCGGCGGCGCGGGCGTGGCCACCGCCGTGGTCATGATGCTGCTGCTCAGCCTCGGCGAGATCCTGTACAAGACCACCGCCACCGCGTACGTCGCCGACCAGGCGCCCGAGCATGCGATCGGGCGGTTCCAGAGCCTGTACGCGGGGGTGTCCGTCAGCGGCGTGGTGCTCGGCGCCCCGCTCGGCGGAGCCCTCTACGCCGCCGCGCCGGGCCTGCTCTGGCCGCTGTGCGTGCTGGCGGCGGGCCTGGCCGGCACCGCCGTCCTGTACATGTCCGTACGGGACCGGCGGGGGGCGCGCTGCGCGGCGGGCGAGGCGGCGCGACACGCGGCAGGACCGGCACATGAGACCGGTTCGCAACCTCGGGCCGTCGCCGGTTAGGTTTCGGGCATGACAGCTACGCGTACCACCGGCGCCGTCGCCGCCGGACTTGCCACCATCACCCCCGACGGCACCGTCCTCGACACCTGGTTCCCCGCCCCCGAGCTGGTCGAAGAGGCCGGCCCGGCCGGCACCGAGCGCCTCACCGCCGAGCGGGCGGTCGAGCTCCTCGGCGCCGCCGCGGCCAAGGCCATCCGCTCGGACGCGGTCCGCGGCGTCGAGGTCGTAGCCGTCCGCACGGTCATCTCCTCCCTGGAGGACAAGCCGCTGGACGCGCACGACGCGTACCTGCGCCTGCACCTGCTGAGCCACCGCCTGGTCAAGCCGCACGGCCAGAGCCTGGACGGCGTGTTCGGCCTGCTGGCCAACGTCGCCTGGACCTCGCTGGGCCCGGTCGCCGTCGACCAGGTCGAGGCCGTCCGCCTCAACGCCCGCGCCGAGGGCCTGCACCTCCAGGTCACCTCGATCGACAAGTTCCCGCGGATGACGGACTACGTCGCCCCGAAGGGCGTACGCATCGCCGACGCCGACCGGGTCCGGCTGGGCGCGCACCTCGCCGAGGGCACCACCGTCATGCACGAGGGCTTCGTCAACTTCAACGCGGGCACCCTCGGCACCTCCATGGTCGAGGGCCGGATCTCTGCGGGCGTGGTGGTCGGCGACGGCTCCGACATCGGCGGCGGCGCCTCCACGATGGGCACCCTCTCGGGCGGCGGCAAGCAGATCATCTCGATCGGCGAGCGCACCCTCATCGGCGCCGAGGCGGGCGTCGGCATCGCGCTGGGCGACGAGTGCGTCGTCGAGGCCGGCCTGTACGTGACCGCGGGCACCCGCGTCACCCTCCCGGACGGCCAGATCGTCAAGGCCCTGGAGCTGTCCGGCGCCAACAACATCCTCTTCCGCCGCAACTCGGTGACCGGCGCGGTCGAGGCCCGCCCGTACAAGGCGACCTGGGGCGGCCTGAACGAGGTGCTCCACAGCCACAACTGACGCCGGCCCCCGGCTTCGGCTTCGGCTTCGGTACCGAAACGCCCTCCTGCCTCGGCAGGAGGGCGTTTTTCGCGTGGTCGGCAGGTGTCAACGCTGCGGGAAGGCGCGGATCAGGCCCGCGAAGGCCTCCTTCTCGGCTTCGGTGAGTTCCACCGACTCCATCGGGTGGGCGGAGGAGGTCCGCTGGGCCGGGATCACCGAGGGGCCCTCGAAGGCGGCCGGCTCGGCGGGGTGGGAGCGTCGGTTCCGCCGCAGGTGGCCGAGGCCCACGATCCCGACGAGGACGGCCCCGACCAGGATGGCCAGGCCGATGTCCTGAGCGAGGGAGAGGGAGGGGAACACGCGGTCCTCCGAACAGGAGTGTGGGCGGTGCAAGATCGTGCGTGGGGACACTCAACACCACAAATCGCCCGCTGAGTAGGGCTGTGTCCAGGATCACGCTCCGGACCCGGACCCGGCCCGGGCCGGCCCGGACCCCGCCCGGCCCGGAGCCCGGACAGGCCGAGGGCCCCGGCCGGGACGGCGGCCGGGGCCCTCTCTCCGCCCGTCGTGACTACGGGCGGAAGCGCAGCACCTGCGGGTCGTGGTCGCTGTTCTGGTCCGCGAACTCCGCGTTGATGTGGACGCTGTCGTAGCTGAAGCCCTTGATCGCCGGGCTGGTCAGGATCTGGTCCAGCACCTGCGAGTTGCCCTGGAAGACGTACGAGTAGCGCTCCGACTTCGGCAGCGAGTTGACCGCCGCGTACAGCGCCCCGCCGTCCGTCAGCGCCTTTGTCGTGTCCGAGAACTCGAAGTCGTTGATGTCGCCGAGGACGACCACGTTCGCGTTCTTCTGCGCCGCCAGGATCTGCTTGACGAAGCCGTTCACCGACTGCGCCTGCTGCAGCCGCTTGGCCTCGGAGGACCGTACCGGCGGCTGGTGGTGCGAGGTCAGGCTCTCGTCCCCGCCCTTGGAGCCGAAGTGGTTGGCGATCACGAAGACCGTCTTGCCGCGGAACACGAACTCGCCGGCCAGCGGCTTGCGGCTGTTCTCCCAGGCGGCGTTCGCCGGGTCGATACGACCGGGGGAGTGGGTGAGGGCGGCCTTGCCCTGCTCCTGCACCACGCCGGTCGCGGTCACCGCGTCACCCGGGGCGCGCTCGGTGAAGGAGACCCGCTCGGGGTTGTAGAGGAACACCTGGCGGATGTTGCCGCCGGGCTCGCCGCCGTCCTTGTTGTTCTCCGGGTCGACGGTGGTCCACCGGTAGGCGGGGCCGCCCGCGGCCTTGACGGCCTCGGTGAACTTGGTCAGGGTCTGGTTTGCCGAAACGATTCCGTCGTTCTTGGCGCCGGTGTCGTCCTGGATCTCCTCCAGGGCCAGCACGTCGGGCGAGGCCAGGTTCTCGACCACGGCCTTCGCCAGCGCGTCGAACTTCTCCTGGGGGTCGCTCGGGTCCAGGTTCTCGACGTTGTACGTCGCCACCGCGAGCTCGTTCGCGCTCTGCGCCTTGGTCTTCTCGCGCTGCAGGCCCTTGGACTGCACGGTGCCCATGGTGCGGGCGGCCAGCGTGTAGCCACCGAACTGGTTGAAGTCCAGGGGGCCCTCGGTGGTGCCGGTCAGCCGGTCGCCGACGTTCGCCACCGGGAAGGGCTGCTGGGCCAGCGGGGTGAGCTGCTGGATCATCAGCCGGCCGGTGTTCTGGGACTCGTACGAGCCGTAGAGGGTGCCGCCGCGGCGCGTGTTGTTCTCCCAGCCCTTCACGGTGACCCACAGGTCCGCGTACGGGGAGGTGGCGCCGACCACCCGGGAGGTGCCGATGCGGACGCTGGTGCCCTCGAGGGACTCGTAGTAGTCCAGCGCGTAGCGGGAGGGCTCCAGGGCGAGGCCGTTGATGCTGCCCGCGGCGGCCGGGTCGCCGGCCGGGGCGTACTCGGCGGGCACCGAGTACTCGTTGATGTGCACGGCCTCCGGCAGCGGGTTGCCCGAGGAGACCACGGTCACCGTGGGCTTGGAGATCTGGGTCACCGACTGGTTGCCGGAGTTCAGCCCGCCGGGGACGTACTCGCCCACCAGGCCGGAGACCTTGACGGCGTCGCCGACGGCGACGGTGGGGACCGAGCTGGTGAAGACGAAGACGCCTTCGCTGGTTGCGTCGTTGTCGTCGGCCTGCGGGTCCTGGATCCAGAAGCCGCGCGAACCGTAGGTCCGGACGCCGGTCACGATGCCTTCGACATCGGCGACCTGCTTGCCGACCAGGGGCGATATACGGGTGGTGCCCTGGATGTCGTGGATGCGTACCGGGTCGGCGGACGCGGCGCCTTCGGCCGCGTCGGCGGAACCCGCGAGCAGGCCGGTGGCGAGTGCGGACGCCACGACGGCCGCGACGGCGGCGGAACGGGTATGCGAGGAACGCATGGGCAGGACTCCGGAGGTGTGGATGAGGGAATGCGGAGTGGCGGTGCGATCTGTGAGAGATCTACGCGCGTCAATTTCCTGTCTGAGCAGCCCACTTGTCAAGGTCTCCAGGGAAGACGGCAGACGACTGTCGGATGAACCGACGTCATCGGCTCGTCAGGGGGGTCCGGAATGCGTCTACCCTGGACCGCTGTCGCGCCCACCTGCCGTTTGTTTTGCGAGGAGTGCCCCCCATGTCCGCAGAGTCGCATCCCCTGCTGCCGCCGGTACGGCTGCACTCCGAGGCGGAACTGGCCCGTGACGCCCTCGCGACCCCCCTGCTCTCCGCCGCCGTACGGCTGGCCCGCTGGGCCGGCCCCGGTACCCGGGTCGGCGCCGGCGGTGAACTCCTCGACGAGCAGCTGCCCGAGGCGGCCGGGCTGCTGGGGCTCGGTACGGACCCGGACGGCCCGGCGTACGCGAGCCAGGCCTGGCGGGTCGCCGTCGACGCCGGCCTGGTGGAGGTGACCGAGCCGGAGGACGTCGAACGGGACACCGACGAGGGCGGGTTCGCGAGCGCCGAGCCCGGCGAGGACCTGGCTCTGGTGACCGGCGGCACCCCCGGGGACGTACTGGACCTGTGGCTCGCGGCCCTCGATTCGGTCCTCGCGGACGCCGCGGTACCGGACCTGGAGGACCTGGTCGACGCCCTCGACGCGGGCGGCGAGATCGACTTCGAGCAGCTCGACTGGGACCCGCAGCGCGAGTCGGACTTCCTCGACGGGGTACTCGCCAACCTCTACCTGCTCACGGTCGCCGAGGGCGGGGCGGGCGAGGGGCCCGTGCCGCTGCCCGTGCTTGCGGCCTCCATGGTGGTGCCCGAGGACATGGGAGACCCCACCGAGGAGGTCCTGGAGCAGGTGTCCGACGCGATGATGCGGCTGGACGACCAGTTCCGGCAGCTGGAGCCGATCGGGCTGGTCGAGTTCCAGCCGGTGGACGAGGCGCTGATGGCGGAGGCCGACGACGAGGAGTTCGCCGAGCTCGGCGTTCCGGGCATCGCGGACGACGAGGACGTCTCCCGGTACGGGCTGGTCCGGCTCACTCCGCTCGGGCTGTACGGGATCCGGGCGCGGATGCAGGAGGCCGGGATCGAGGTCCCCGCCGTCGGTGATCTGGCGGACAAGGGTGCCGACGTGCTGCTCGATGCGGTGTCCGGGTTCTCCGAGGACACCGCGCAGGCGGAGATCGAGCTGTGGCTGGCGGCCGGGCGGGACCGGTCGGCCGCCGCCGCCGAGCTGCTGGCCGCGGCCCGGGGCGGGGACGCGGGCGGGCCGCTGCGCCGGCTGCGCTGCCAGCAGGCGCTGTCGCTGGCGGGCGGTCATGTGGGGGGCCATTCCGGTGCCGGTGCCGGTGCCGGTGCCGGTGCCGAGGTCGATGCCGGGGCCGAGGTCGAGCCGGTGGTGCGGGCCGTGCTCGACGATCCGGAGCTGGGCGGTCTGGCCCGGGTCTGGCTCGCCGAGCACGGCGCGGCCGGCATTCCCGCCCCGACCGAGACGATGGTCTTCTGGCTGACCCTGGACACCCTGGCCGCCCAGCTGGCGGCCGGCGGGGAGACGGACGAGCTGTCCGGACTGATGGCCAGCCTGACCGAGCGGCACAGCGGCTTCTTCGACACCGTGTGGCGGGTGGAACACCCGGCCACGGCCGAGGTGCTGGAGGCGATGGGCCGGCTGCACCCGGACCGGAAGGCCGCCAAGGAGGCCCGTAAGTCCGCGTTCAAGGCCCGGTCCAGGCACGCTTAACGCGCCGTTTATCAGCCGGAGTTGGCCATTCCGGCCACCTGCAAGGGGACGCCCGGCGGTCGTGGGGAATTCAGCGGCCGTTCACGTACGGGCGGGAAGGTGTGCGCCGACCGTACGACAGGCGCACCAACTCCCCACCTCTGGAGACCCGATGCCGCTTACCCGCAGAGACTTCGCCGCCCGTTCCGTCCTCGCCGGCGCGGGAGTCGCCCTCACCGGTACGGTCGGTGCCCTCGCCACCGCGCCGGGTGCCCTGGCGGCCGACGAGAGCAGTCTGCGCGACGAGCACGGCCGGCCCTGCGCACCGGGGTACGGCCCGCTGCTCCCCGATCCGGCGGGCCTGCTGGCCCTGCCGGCCGGCTTCTCGTACCGGGTGCTCACGCACAGCGGCGTCACCCGGCTGGAATCCGGCGAGTACACCCCCTCCAACCACGACGGCACCGCCGCCTTCGCCGGCCACCGCGGGGTGACGCTGCTGGTCAACAACCACGAGCTGAAGGGGGCGCGGTCCAACTGGGAGCACCCGGTACCGCTCGCCGAGGGCCTGGTCTACGATCCGGCCGCGGCCGGCGGCTGCACCGTGGTCGAGGTCCGGCGCGGCGGCGAAGTGGCCGAATGGGTGGGCATCGCCGGTACGTCGACCAACTGCGCCGGCGGCGCCACCGCCTGGGGCACCTGGCTGACCTGCGAGGAGAACTCCGACCCGGCGGGCAAGAACGGCATGACCAAGGACCACGGCTACTGCTTCGAGGTCGACCCGCACGACCGCCGCGCCAACCGGGACCCCAAGCCGATCAAGGCCTTCGGGCGGTACGACCACGAGGCCGTGGTGATCGACCCGAAGCGGGGCGACGCCTACCTGACCGAGGACGCCTCCGGCCCCAACGGGCTGCTCTACCGCTGGACTCCGCCGCAGGGCTTCCGGCACGGGCGCGGCCGGCTGCGCACCCTCGCGGACGACGCGGGGGTGCTGTCCGCGGCCAAGTGCTTCGACAGCTCCGGCCGGCTGGTGGACGACCTCTCGCGGGCCACCCGGATCGGTACCGTCTACGGGGTCGACTGGGTCCCGGTGCCGGACCGGGACGCGCGGACCGTGCCGGTGCGCAAGCAGTTCGCGGACGGCGCCGTCACCCGGGCCCGCAAGCTGGAGGGCATGTGGTGGGCCGACGGGGGCGCGTACTTCGTCTCCTCGTACGCCCGGGAGGAGAGCCCGGGCGCCGCGCACGACGGGCAGGTGTGGTTCTACGACCCGAAGCGGCGCACCGTCCGGCTGACCGTGCTCCTCGGGGTGAATGCCGACCCGTCCGTTGACGGCGGTTACGACGGGCCCGACAACATCACCGTCTCCCCGTACGGCGGGCTGATCATCGCCGAGGACGGGGAGGGTCTGCAGCACCTCTTCGGCGCCACGGAGTCGGGGCGGACCTATCCGCTGGCGCGCAACGACCTGAACATCGGGACCGCCGAGGAGCCGGAGTTCTCCGAGTTCACCGGGGTCTGCTTCTCGCCGGACGGGCGGACCCTGTTCGCCAACATCCAGGACCCGGGGATCATGCTGGCGATCACCGGGCCCTGGCGTCGCAAGCACTGAGGCAGCGCCCGTCGTCGCAGGTCAGCGGCCGTCGCCGGCCTGCGGGCCGGCGACGGCGCGGGTCAGCGGGCCTGGCTGCCGGCCACCTCTGCGTGGTCGGCGGCGGCCCATTCGGCGAGCAGGAACTCGTACGCCTCGGAGGGCCACTCCTCGCCCTCCGACCGGGTCTCGACCAGGTGCCGTATCGCCGCGTTCGCCTCGGCGGCGGACGGGCGGGCGGGACCCGGGGGCGCGGACGTCTCGTACATGTCTCCAAGGCTACGGGCGGGCACTGACAGCTACCTCCGGATTAAGGGTGGGGTGGGTCACCCTGGGTGACCCACCCGGGCGCCCCGGGGGTGCCGCCGGGCCCGCCCACCTGCTCAGAGAGCCTGGGCCGCGGGCTTCACCATGCCCCGCACTGTGCGGGACTTCACAAACTCGCCCATGGCCGTCATCTCCCATTCGCCGGAAAACTGCTTGATCAACTTGGCCATCATCACGCCGGTCTGAGGCTCGGCGGTGGTGAGGTCGAAGCGGACCAGCTCCTCGCCGGTGGCCGCATCCATCAGGCGGCAATAGGCCTTGGCCACCTCCGTGAACTTCTGGCCGGAGAAGGAGTTCACCGTGAACACCAGGCCGGTGGCCTCGGCGGGCAGCCGGCCCAGGTCCACCACGATGACCTCGTCGTCCCCGGCGCCCTCGCCGGTCAGGTTGTCACCCGAATGCTTGATCGCGCCGCCCAGGATGGACAGCCGGCCGAAGTAGCAGCTGTCCAGGTGATTGCGCTGCGGGCCGTACGCGATGACCGAGGCGTCGAGGTCGATGTCCCGGCCGCGGTACGCGGGCTCCCAGCCGAGACCCATCTTGACCTGGGAGAGCAGCGGCTTGCCGCCCTTGACCAGGGACACCGTCTGGTTCTTCTGGAGGTTGACCCGGCCCTTGTCCAGGTTGATCTTCCCGGCGCCCAGGGTGGGGGCCGCCGGGGCGGCAGCGGGGGCCGGCGGGGCGACGGGGGGCGCAGGGGCGGTGACCGGGGCCGGGGTGACCGGGGGTGCGGGCGCGGCCACCGGCGCCGCGGGGGCCGCCGGGGCGGCGGGCTCCTCGTCCACCGAGACGCCGAAGTCGGTGGCGATGCCGGCCAGGCCGTTCGCATACCCCTGGCCTACTGCGCGGACCTTCCAGACCCCGCCCCGCTGGTAGACCTCGACCACCACGAGCGCGGTCTCGGTGCCCAGCTGCGGCGGGGTGAAGGTGGAGATCACCGCTCCGCCGTCCGCGTTGCGCACCGTCGCCGTCGGCTCGATGCCCTGGAAGGTCTGTCCGGCGGCATCGGGGCTGGCGGTCACCACGATCCGCTCGATGCCCGGCGGCACGGCGCTTGTGTCCACGGTGATCGAGTCCGGTGCCGCCCCGCCGCCGGACCGGTAGGTGACACCGGGGCCGGACGGCTGGTTGTAGAAGATGAAGTCGGCGTCGGAACGCACTTTGCCGTCCGCGGCGAGCAGCAGCCCCGATACATCGAGCCGTACCGGAGCGGCCACGTCCACCGTCACGCGGACGGCATTGAGCGGCAGGTTCGAACCAGGGGTCATTGCGGTCATGACCGCTCAACGACCGAGGTACCTTTGCCGTTCCCTTACCTTTGGAGCAATTCAGCGGCGGCCGGCATTGCGCGGATGGTTCTTCGCGGTGCGCTCGTTGCCGAACTTGTACGCGCCGGTCCAGCGGGCCATCACCAGCTGTGCGTTCCCGGATTCGACCTCGGCCAGGAACTTCTCGGCCCGGCCGCCGCGCAGCGTCCCGGCGGCCCGGCCCTGATGGGTGATGAGCACGGTTCCGTCGGTGCGCTGTTCGTAGGTGAATCCATGAGGTCTCGGCATGGGCCGAAAGCCTGCCGCGCGCCGGGCGCGGCAGGCAACGGAATTTACCGGCGGGGTCCGGGGCCTGGGGTCCGGGGTCCCTACGGGGTGACCCGGCGCGGCAGGCCGAGCGGGTTGGCGTCCCGCAGTTCCGGCGGCAGCAGCGGGTCGGGCACCGACTGGTACGCCACCGGGCGCAGCCAGCGCTCGATGGCGGTGCCGCCGACCGAGGTGGAGTGGGAGGTCGCGGCCGGGTACGGGCCGCCGTGGTGCTGGGCGGGTGCCACCGCGACCCCGGTGGGCCAGCCGTTCACCACCACCCGTCCGGCCAGCCGGGTGACCCGGTCGATGAGCTCGGCCGCCGGGCCGGGTCCGCCCGCGGTCTCGGCCGCCGACAGCTGGAGGGTGGCGCTCAGGTTGCCGGGGAGCCGGTCCAGGACGGTGGCCGCCTCGTGCTGGTCGGCGTACCGGGCGAGGACGGTCACGGGGCCGAAGCACTCCTCCAGCAGTACGGCGTACGCCGGATCGGTGAGCCGTCCGGCGGGCACCGAGAGGAACCCGGCGGCGACGGTGTGGCCGCCGGACCCGCCGTCGCCCGCGTCGGGGCCCGGGCCGGCCGCGACCGGGGCGGTGACCTCGGGCAGTGCCGCCCGCTCGGCCACGCCGGAGACGAAGCCGTCCCGCATCCGATGGTCGAGCAGTACCCCGGGGCCGGTGTCCGCGAGGCCCTTGGCCAGGGCCTCGGCCAGCCGGTCGCCGTCCGGGCCCGCCGGTACGAGGACCAGGCCGGGCTTGACGCAGAACTGGCCGACGCCGAGGGTGACCGAGCCCGCGAGGCCGGCGCCGATCTCCTCGGCGCGTTCGGCGGCGGCGGACGGGGTCACCACGACCGGGTTGAGGGAGCCGAGCTCGCCGTGGAACGGAATGGGCACCGGCCGGGCCGAGGCGGCGTCGAACAGGGCCCGCCCGCCGCGGATGGAACCGGTGAATCCGGCGGCGGACACCAGCGGATGGCGGATCAGGTCCAGGCCGGCCTCGAAACCGTGGACCACGGCGACCACGGCCTCCGGCAGCCCGACGGCGACGGCCGCCCGGCGCAGCAGCGATCCGCACAGCTCGGAGGTGGCGGGGTGGTCGGGGTGGGCCTTGACCACGACGGGGCAGCCGGCCGCCAGGGCGCTCGCGGTGTCCCCGCCGGGAACCGAGAAGGCCAGCGGGAAGTTGGAGGCGGCGTACACGGCGACCACGCCGAGCGGCACCTTGTAGCGGCGCAGCCCGGGCCGCGGCGGGGCCAGGTCCGGGGCGGGGTGGTCGATCCGGATGTCGAGGTAGGAGCCCTCCTCGACGGCATCGGCGAAGGCGCGCAACTGGTAGGTGGTGCGGGCCAGCTCGCCGGTGAGGCGGGCGGTCCCGAGGGCGGTCTCGGCGTCGGCCGTGCGGACGACCGCCTCCGCGGATCCGTCGAGCAGTTCCGCGGCGGCGCGGAGGAAGGCGATCCGTGCGGTGCGGTCGGCGAGCGCGGTGCGGGAGGCGTGGGCCGCCCGTACGGCTTCGTCCAGGTCCTGGGGTGTGGCCTCGGCCGCAACCTGCTCGCGCTGCTTCCCGGTGCGGGGGTCCACACTCCAGACTGGTGTTGCTGCCATGCCCACTGCCTCCTGGATCGTTCAGTATTCTGAACGCCGTTCCGGTGGATGAATGATCGAACCTGCTGCGGACTCTATTTCCGCGTCCACCAGGTGACAAGTGGCACCGAACGGCACCGAACGGCGCCCATGGGTGCCCAAGGGTGCCGAGAGGCGACAGAGGGGAAGGGCAGTCGATGTCCACAGCGGAGGCGGCGGGCGCCGCGCCGGCGACGGCACCGGTCAAGTCGGCGGTGCGCACGGTCCTGTTGCTGGAGCACTTCGCGGCCCGGCCGGGACTGCACAGCCTGGCCGACATCCAGAACGACCTCGAACTGCCCAAGTCCAGCCTGTACATGCTGCTGCGCACCCTGGTGGACCTCGGCTGGGTGGAGACCGACGCGAGCGGCACGCGCTACGGCATCGGCGTACGGGCCCTGCTGGTCGGGAGCTCCTACATCGACGGGGACGAGGTCGTGGCGGCGGCCCGGCCCAGCCTGGACCGGCTCTCGGACGAGACCACCGAAACGATCCACCTGGCCCGGCTGGACGTCACCAGCGTGGTCTACCTGGCGACCCGCCAGTCCCAGCACTATCTGCGGCCCTTCACCCGCGTGGGGCGGCGGTTGCCGGTGCACTCCACCGCGCTCGGCAAGGCCCTGCTGGCCACCCACACCGACGACGAGGTGCGGCTGCTGCTGCCCGAGCGGCTGGAGGCGGTCACCCCGCACACCATCACGGACCGGGAGCAGCTGATCGAGGAGCTGGCCCTGGTACGGGAACAGGGGTACGCGGTGGACCGCGAGGAGAACACCCTCGGGCTGTGCTGCTTCGGTGTGGACATTCCGTACCGCACGCCGGCCCGGGACGCGGTCAGCTGCTCGGTGCCGGTGGCCCGGCTGACCCCGGGGCACGAGCAGGCCATCAAGGCCGCGCTGTTCGAGGCGCGGGACCGGCTGACCCTGGTGACCCGGCGGATGTGAGGCCGGAGCCCGTGATTCCTCCCCCGGGCGGGGGAGCGGGTTCCCCATTGCGGGGGAGGTGGCGGGGCGCGGCGGGCCCGATCGTTGAGGCATGACCACGGGATACTTGCACCAGACGCCGCCGGCCCCCGCTCCGACGGCCCCCGCTCCGCTGGGCCCCGCCCGCCGGGCGCTGCGCTCCATCGCGATCGCAGCGGCCGTGCCCTATCTGACCCTCAAGACCGCCTGGCTGGCGGGGAGCCGGATCGGGATCCCCGAGGGCAGCGTGCTGCGCGAGCCGGGCCTGTTCTTCACCGTCGCCAATGCCGCGACCCTGCTGATGGACGTGGCGCTGGTGGTGATCGTCCTCGCACTCACCCAGCCGTGGGGGCGGCGCATACCGGCCTGGCTGATGGCCGTTCCGGTGTTCACGGCGACCGGGCTGCTCACCCCGATCGTCGGCGGGTTTCCCGCGGTGACGCTCTTCCGGGCACTCGGTGGCGAGCCGGACCCGGCGCAGGGCGGGGCGAGCGAGCCCTTCCTGGACGCCTGGGTGTTCAACGTGGTCTACGTCGGCTTCTCCGTGCAGGCCCTGGCGCTCGCCGGACTGTTCGTGCCGTATGCCCGAGAGCGCTGGGGCCACCTGTGGCAGGGGCGTCTCGGGCAGCCGATGTCCGCTGCGATACGGGCGGCGGCGGTGGCCGGAGCGGCGGCGGCACTGGTCTTCGCGGCCGTGGAGCTCTACTGGACGTGCGGCGGCACGGCCGGGCTGAGCGCCGGGCTGGCGGCCACCTGGAGCTCCGATTCGGCCGTGATGGCGGTGGTCCACTCGCTGAGCGCCCTGGCCGGTGCGGCCGGCGGGCTGCTGCTCGCCTTCGGCGGTCGGCGGGCCGTCCGAGGACCGCTGGCCCTGGCCTGGGTGGCGGGTTCGGCCGCGGCGGCCTGGGGGCTGTGGCTGGGTATAGCCGCTTTCGGCCCGGAGGCCGATCCCGGCAAGCAGGCCACCACCGTGATGCAGCTCGCCTACGCTGGCCAAATGATCACCGGACTGCTCGTCGGAACCGTCCTGACCCGGTTCCTCACCAGCCGCCGCACCGGATGAGCCGCGCCGGATGAGACGACTGCTCGCGGCGCCGGTCGGGCTCCGCTGGGTGCACCTGATACTCGGCGGCGCCCTGCTGATGCCGTACTACCTGCTGGCCTCGGTGGTGGCCGGGATGATCGGCGCGGGCGACTTCACCTCCCTCGGCGTACTGCTCCTGATCTATGCCGGAGCCCTTCCGATCGCCGCCCTCACCGCCCTGTTCCCTCTGGTCCGGCCGATGTCGGTGGCGGTGGTCCGGGCCATGTGCGGAGTGCCGGGGGAACGGCTGGCCGAGGGGCCGGCCGGGTCCTGGGCCGCGCGCTGGCGGGCCTCGGCCTGGTGGGCCCTGCACCTGGGGGTCGGAGCCGTCGTCAGCGGGGTGACCCTGGCCGTGCCGCCGATGGGGGTGGTGCTGCTCGTCCTGCCGTTCTCGACCCGGCTCCAGCGGGCCGAGCTCGGGCTGGACTGGTTCTCCACCGGAGCCCCCGTCTATGCCGCGCCCTTCCTCGGCCTCCTGCTGCTGGCCGCCCTGATCCTCTGTGCCGCGGGGGCCGGGGCACTGCTGGCCCGGCTGGCGCCCGTCCTGCTCGGGCCCACCGCCGCCGACCGGCTGGCCGCCGCCGAGGAGCGGGCCGCGGATCTGGCCGTCCGCAACAGGCTGGCCCGCGAACTGCACGACGCGGTGGGGCACGCCCTCAGTGCGGTCACCCTGCAGGCGGTGGCCGCCCGGCGGGTGCTGGACACCGACCCGGAGTTCGTCCGGGAGGCGCTGGCCGCCATCGAGGACACCACCCGGCGCACGGTGGGCGAGCTGGACGCCGTACTGGGCCTGCTGCGGGACGGGGACGCGGCCCGGCCCGACGCGGCGCCCGCCCCCGGCCTGCACACCGACCTGGAGGGCCTGCTCGCCCGCACCCGGGCGGCCGGCACCCCGGTGGCCGAGCGCCAGGATCCGGGCCCGGCCGGCAGCTGGGAGCGGCTGCCGGCGATCGTCTCCCGGGAGGCGTACCGGATCGTCCAGGAAGGCCTGAGCAACGCGATGAAGCACGGCGGCGGTCCGGTGGAGCTGAGCATCACCGTGCAGGCCGCACCCGGCGGGCAGAACACACGAGAACTGGAGATCAGCATGACCAACCCACCGGCCCCGGCCGGAACCCGGGCCGACCGCACCACCGGCGGCCGGGGCCTGCGCGGCACCGCCGAGCGGGCCGCGCTGCTCGGCGGCACCGTGGAGGCCGGCCCCCGCGAGGGGCACTGGCGGCTGCGGGCCGTCCTCCCGCTCGGCGCCGAACCGGGCACGGGCCGGTCCGGCGCGGCCGACCCGGCAGGCGGCCCGCGATGAGCCGGCCGCCGCTGCGGATCGTCCTGGCCGACGACGAGCGCATGGTCCGCACCGCCCTGCGGGTCATCCTCGAGGCGGAAGAGGACCTGACGGTCGTCGGCGAGGCCGTCGACGGAGCCGAAGCCGTCTCCCAGGCCCGGGCCCTCGGCCCCGACGTGGTGCTGATGGACGTCCGGATGCCCGGCATCGACGGCATCCGGGCCACCGAGCAGATCCTCGCCACCATGCCGGAGCCGCCCCGGATCGTGGTCGTCACCACCTTCGAGAACGACTCCTATGTCTATGGGGCGCTCCGCGCCGGAGCCTCGGGGTTCCTCCTCAAGCGGGCCGACCCGGAGGAGCTCGTCGGCGCCGTCCGGCTGGTCGCCCGGGGCGACTGCCTGCTCTTCCCCGCCGCGGTCCGCGCGCTCGCCGACCGGCACGCGGCGGCCACGGCCCCGGCCGCCGCGGCCTGGGTGGACCGGCTCACCGAGCGGGAGGCGGATGTCCTGCGGCTGATGGCGACCGGACTGTCCAACCACGAGATGAGCGAACGGCTCGGGGTCGGCCCGCAGACCGTCAAGACCCATGTGGCCGCCGTGCTGTCCAAGACCGGCTCCCGGGACCGCACCCAGGCGGTCATCGCCGCGTACGAGGGGGGCTTCCTCATGAAGAAACCCTGAGAACTCCGCCACAATCGGGGCAGAGCGGAACGCCTGGTGCCGCCGGTGCGTCCTCCAGGGGGATGAACAAGACGATCAGGCGTGCGTCGGTCTTCTGTCTGCTGCTGGTTCTGGCCCTGCTGGTACGGGTCACCTGGGTGCAGGCATACCAAGGCCAGGCCCTCGCAGAAGACGAACACAACCAGCGGAACACGATCGCGGCCTACGCGAACCCGCTGGGCAACATCATCGTGGGCGGGGAGGCGATCACCGGCTCCCTGCAGACGGGCGGCAACACGTACGGCTACAAGCGGACGTACACGAACGGCGAGCTCTACGCGCCCGTCACCGGCTACAGCTCGCAGGTCTTCGGCAAGACGCAGCTGGAGTACGTCTACCGGGACGTCCTGAACGGCGCCGACAACCGGCTCAAGACCCCCATGGACGTGTTCACCGACAAGCGCGCCGACCCGGGCAACGTGCTGACCACCGTCGACGCCGAGGTGCAGAAGGCCGGTTACGAAGCCCTTCAGGGGAAGAAGGGCGCGGCCGTCGCCATCGACCCCGCCACCGGAGCGATCCTCGGCATGGTGGTCAACCCGTCCTACGACCCCAACCGCATCACCGGCGCCCTCGACGGGGCGGCCTGGAAGGAGCTCTCCGCCAACCAGGGCAAGGCACTGGAGAACCTGGCCGCCCGCAACCCGATGGCCCCCGGTTCCACCTTCAAGCTGGTCACCCTCGCGGCGGCCCTGGAGAACGGCCTCGTCGGCTCACTGGACACGCCGACCGGCATCCCGGACCCGTACACCATCCCGGGCTCCAGGACCCTGCTGAAGAGCGAGGCGGGCTCGGCAGCCTGCAACAACGTTTCGGTGCGCACCGCCCTGCGGCTGTCCTGCAACAACGTCTTCGCGGAGCTCTCCTCCCGGCTCGGCCAGGACAAGATGCGGGCCATGGCGGAGAAGTTCGGCTTCAACCAGGAGCAGCGCATCCCGTTCCGCGCCGACCCGGGCAAGTACCCCTCGGACAAGATGTCCAAGGACCAGGTCGCGCAGACCGGCATCGGCCAGTTCGACGTCCAGGCCACCCCGCTCCAGATGGCCATGGTCACGGCCGCCATCGAGAACGGCGGCAAGCTGGTCGACCCGCACATCGTCTCCCAGGTGACCGACTCCGGCGGCAGCGTGCTCGAGTCCTTCGACGACCCCAAGTCCCGGCAGGTCATCAGCCCGGAGACCGCGTCGAAGCTCCAGGACGCCATGCGGACCGTGGTCGCCGAGGGCGGCGGCAAGCCGGCCAAGGTCGAGGGCGCAGAGGTCGGCGGCAAGACCGGGACCGCGCAGCGCGGTGTGAACAACAGCATTCCGCCGCTGGCCTGGTTCACCTCGTACGGGAAGCTGGGCGGCAAGCAGATCGCGGTCGCGGTGATGATCGAGAACTCCGACACCGACCGTTCGGAGATCGGCGGCGGCAAGCTGGCCGCCCCGGTCGCCCAGAAGATGATGCAGGCCTGGCTGAAGGGCTGACCGGCCGCCCCCCCCTGGGGGGAGGGGGCCGGTCAGCCCACTCTGGGAACGGGGTGGGTGGGGGAGTCAAGCCAGGCCTGCTCTCCCTCGCTGTCCACGGTCAACCCGAACCGCTCGAAGTCGGGCCGGCCCTGCGCGTCCCACCACACGTAGGCGGCTTCCGTCTCGTCCCAGAGTCGCCGGGGTCCGGACTGCACGACCTCGAAGGAGACGGCTTCGGGTTCGTAGTCGGCGGACGCCCACGAGTGGCCGTCGCTGCTGTAGGTCCACAGCGTGTACGAACCATCGTCGTAGCGTTCCACGGTCCAGAACGCCTCCGCCATCTGGAGTCCGACGGCGAATTGGACCAGCCATCCGCCGACATCAGCGGGTGAGAGGCCCGTGGTGCTCCTGTCACCGTCAGCGGGCCACGCCTGCCCCTTGAGATAGGTGTCATGCGGCGGCCGGCTGGGTCGCTGCTGCCGAAGGCGCATGAACGCACTGGAACGCGTGAACGGTCCGCTCGCCGTGTCGCCGTCCACGGTCAGCCGCACGATGGCTTCCCCTCCATAAGGCGTCCCCCAGGGCGCCACGATCAGTCCGCCAGTCCGCGTCTGCGTGATCCAAGCCCGGGGAACTTCCCCGATGGAGCATGTTGCTTCCACCCGGTCGTAAGGCGCCCCCTCGGGATAGCCGACTCGTCCATCCCCTACGACGACCAGCGGAGACAGTCCGGCATTGCGGTGGTTCTCCTGTGCCTCCGTCGCAACGTCCGCGTCGAACTCCATGGAGATGACGTTCTCAGCGCCCAACCGGTGACCGAGAAGTGCGGAATTCCACCCGGTGCCCGTGCCGATCTCAAGAACCCTGAGCCCGTTCTTCACGTCGAGATCAGCCAGCATCGAGAACACCATGCGGGGCTGGGAACTGGAGCTGGACGGAGTCTTGCCCAATCCGTCTCCAGTGTGGGTGCCGTCGTCCCACTGCGTGGTCAGCGGAATGTCCGAGTACACCGCACTGAACCACCCGCCGGGTTCCTTGGCGCGGTCCACTACGGGGTTCTGCCGCGTGCCGTCCGCGATGCCCGGCCAGATGCGGTCAGGGACGAACATGTCCCGGGGGACTGCCTTGTACGTCGGCAGCCAGTGAGATTGCAGTGCGCCCGAAGCAACGAGCGCAGAGGCGAGCCCCGAAGGGCCCACCTCCTCTTTGCGCGCGGTCATCCGGTGCTACTTCTTCGCGGGGCCGGAGCCGTCAGAGCTGTTCCCGCCGCTCGTTTCGGAACCGCCGCCCCCGTGTCCGCGCCCGCTGCTGCCGTCGTCCTGCTGGCTGCCGCCCTGACCGCTTCCGGTCCCGCCGCCGTGCTTGGGCATTTGGTGCTCCTTCACTCGTGATGGTGTGAGGCTTGCAACCCGCCCTGGCGGAGGCGGGAGTCTGTGTCAGGACTTCGCGACCCGATGGACAACGGCGATGTCTTCGAACCCTCGGAGAAACCGACTGTGCCATCCGCAGTCCGCGTAGAGGCAGCTCGCTACCACGGTGGGCGTGGTCTCTGGATCTCGGATGATCCGGTGTTCGGCGTGCCGGGCAGGTCTCGCGCCTCGCGGTGAAGGTCACGTAATCGAACTCGTCCTCTGCTGCAACAGCCTTACTCACTATGCCCGCCGTCCCCTCGCTGCTGTCGTGATGACTGCGACGCTAGGGGTGGCACAACGGCAGTTCCCAGCAACTTGCATCAGCTTGCACGCCAGTTGCTCGCAGGCGGCCTTGACTGTCCACGTTGGAACGAGAGGATGGCCATGCAAGTTCAGGCAAACCACATCCGGAGAGAGGCCGTCATGGCGCTACGGTTCGTTGGGATCGACCCGAACACCGATCTTGAACACTGCCCTACCGTCTGGGCTGACGAAGAGGCCGGAGAGCTGGTGTTGCAGGGGTGGAAGGCGGGCCCCGCACTCCGCGCGACCTGTGAGGCGAGCAGCCCGGCCAAGGGCTCAATCCCTGACAGCGAGGAAGTCATCAGGATTCCGGCCCGCATGGTGCCGATGATCAGGGAAGCGTGCGATGCCGTCGAGCGTTCCGCCGTTCAGTGAGCTTCTGGCCAACACCCGTGAGTCCGCAGTGCATTTCGAGATGCGGGACGACTACGGGACGAATCCTCGGCTAGAGGCATGGCAGCGCGGAGAGCGCATCAACTGGGACGACCGCGAATCCTGGTGGCACCCGTTCCACCAGACCATTGCGGACGCTGTAGCGCGGGGTGTGGCCGTTCGCCGTGCCCGCATTGTGTCGGAGCCGGTCAGCGAGTACATCCGCTGGGAGCACTACGCCACGCACGCCAACGTCATGGCCGGCGAAGATGTGCGTTGGCTGCCACGCAGTCAGGCAACGGGCTTCCTGGTGCCCGCCAATGACTTCTGGCTGTTTGACGGCAAGCTGATCCGCGTGCACCATTTCGCCGGGGACGGACGTCACGTATCCGACGAACTGAGCACTGACCCTGGCGACTTGAAGCTCTGTGTCAGTGCATTCGAAGAAGTCTGGCAGCGAGCAATCCCGCACAGCGAATACACGATCTGAGCCGAACCGGACAGCCAACTCATGTCATCGCCTTCGTCCAAAGCCCAAGCAGCCAGGGAAGCCGTAGCCGGTCGGTTGCGGGAAACTAGGCTTGACGCAGGAATTACAGCCCGTGAGTTGGCGGTCCGGTGCGGGTGGAGTGAAAGCAAGTCATCCCGGATCGAGCATGCAAAGACACCCCCCAGCGATGCCGACATAAGGGCCTGGTGTACAGCATGTGGCGTGCCGGGGCTTGCCGACGACTTGATTGCTGCCAGCCGTCAGGCGGATTCCATGTACGTCCAGTGGAAGCGGCTGCAGCGGACAGGTCTGAGGCAGCTACAGGAATCGGGAGTGCCCCTCTACGAGCAGACACAGCAGTTCCATGTGTATTGCTCCAACGTCGTGCCCGGCATCTTCCAAACACCCGGCTACGCAACTGCGCTGCTCACGTCCATTGCGCAGTTTCGAGGGACGCCAGACGACGTAAACGATGCCGTGGCAGCACGCATGGAGCGATCACGCGTCATCCGAGAAGGTGACCACCGATTCGCCGTTCTGGTTGAGGAATCGGTCTTGAAGTACCGAATTGGCAGCCTGGAAGTGATGGCCGCACAGCTTGGACATCTGCTCTCCGTGATGGGGCTTCCTTCAATCTCGCTGGGGATCATTCCCTTTACGGCACCCCGGACGGCGTGGCCGCTGGAAACGTTCACAATCTTTGACGGCCAGCGCGTCCACGTGGAAACCCTTTCGGCGGCCATCAAGGAAACTCAGCCGTCTGACGTGGCTTTGTACCTCAAGGCTTTTGGGAACCTGAAAGAGGTTGCTGTCTGCGGATCGAAGGCCCGCACTCTCATCGCGTCGGCAATTGATGCCCTGGGCTGAGCCCCTTCGGTTCGCGGCAGCTCACGCGTGCGGCAGAGGTCGGCGGCAAGCAGATCGCGGTCGCGGTGATGATCGAGAACTCCGACACCGACCGTTCGGAGATCGGCGGCGGCAAGCTGGCCGCCCCGGTCGCCCAGAAGATGATGCAGGCCTGGCTGAAGGGCTGACCGGCCGCCCCCCGGGAGGGGGCCGTCCGGGAATGAGACGCTCCGGGCCGGTGTTCCAGCCCATGACCCCCGACCCGGAGAGAAGAAGGAACATGCGCGTCGAGATCTGGAGCGACATCGCCTGCCCGTGGTGCTACATCGGCAAGGCCCGGTTCGAGAAGGGGCTGGCCGCCTTTGCGCACCGGGACCGGGTCGAGGTGGTCTTCCGGTCCTTCGAGCTCGACCCCAACGGCCCCCGGGGAACGACCGCGCCCGTCGTCGAGATGCTCGCCAAGAAGTACGGCCGCACCCTCGACGAGGCCCGCGGGATGGAGGAGCACGTCGCGGCCACCGCCCGGGCCGAGGGACTGGACTACCGCACCGACGGCCGCGACCACGGCAACACCTTCGACATCCACCGGCTGTTGCACCTGGCAGCCGCCCGGGGCCGCCAGAACGCCCTGCTCGACCTCGCCTTCCGGACGAACTTCGCCGCCGACCGCTCGGTCTTCGACCCCGAGGTGCTCGCCGCGCTCGCCGTCGAGGCGGGCCTCGACGAGACGGAGGCCCGGGCGGTACTCGCCGATGAGACCGCCTACGCCGAGGCCGTGCGCGCCGATGAGCGCGAGGCCGCCGCACTCGGCGCGAACGCCGTGCCGTTCTTCGTCCTGGACCGGCGCTACGGGATCTCCGGCGGGCAGCCCGCCGAGGTGTTCACCCGCGCGCTGGAGCAGGCGTGGGAGGGGTACGAGCCGGCCGGGACCGATCCGGCAGCCGAGGCGTGCGAGCCCGACGGGGCCTGCCCTGCCCCGCAGGTATAAGTAGTCCTTGGGGGAGTGGTGGAAAACTAGGCGATGGACTTTGGGATGATCCTGGCGCAGAGTGGAGCCATGGATCTTCCTCTTGCGCACGCGGAGTTCGCGCCTTCGACGACTGTCTATCTCAACACCGCGACCTGCGGGATCCTCCCGCAGAGCGCCGTGGCCGCCGTCCGGGAACTGGCCGAGGCGGCCGGGGCCGGCACGGCCGCCGGATTCGGTGACTTCGACCGGGTTGCCCGGGTGCGCGAGAGCTACGCCCGGCTGGTCGGTGTCGGCCCGGACCGGGTGTCGATCGGTTCCACCGTCGCCACCCATGTCGGCCTGATCGCCGCCGCGCTGCCCGCCGGATCCGAAGTCCTCTTCGCCGAGGGGGACTTCGCCTCGGTGATCAACCCGTTCGTGGTGCGGGGCGACCTCAAGCCCCGGTTCGTCCCGCTGGAGGCGCTCGCCGAGGCGGTCCGCGAGGACACCGCGCTGGTCGCGGTCAGCGCGGTCCAGTCCGCGGACGGACGGGTGGCCGACCTGGCGGCGATCCGCGCGGCAACCGCCGGGTACGGCATCCCGATGCTGGTGGACGCCACCCAGGCGGCCGGTTCGGTGCCCTTCGACGCGGCTCCGTACGAGTACACGGTCACGGCCGGGTACAAGTGGCTGCTCGGTTCGCGCGGAGCCTCGTACCTGACCGTCTCCGAGGCCGCTCAGGACACGCTGGTCCCGCTGCACGCGGGCTGGGTGGCGGCGAGCTCGCCCTGGGATGCGACGTACGGCCCGATGCCGGAACTCGCGCCCGACGCGAGGCGGTTCGACGAGTCCCCGGCCTTCCTCGCCTACTACGCGGCCGAGCCCTCGCTGGCCCTGCTGGAGCGGGTCGGGATCGCGGCCGTGCACGCCCACAACCTCGGCCTGGCCGCCCGCTACCGGGCGGGCCTGGCGGAACTGGGCCTCGCTCCGGTGCCGGGGGACTCTCCGATCGTCTCGGTGCCGGGGCTTGCCGAGCGGCAGCCGGAGCTGGCCCGGGCCGGGGTGCTGACGGCCGGCCGGGCCGGGGCGCTGCGGGCGTCGTTCCACCTGTACAACACGGAGGCGGATGTGGACCGGCTGCTGAACGCGCTGGCTCCCTGACGATCGCGCGCCCCACGCCCCCGCCGGCCCGCGGCGGTCAGGCGGCCGATGCGGCCGACCAGGCGGCGGTGGCGGCCGTCACGGCCGGAGTCGGAGGGAGGGACAGGGCGGTGGCCAGGGCCGTCAGGGCCGCGGTGACCGCCGGGAGCCCGGCCGCCGGGCCGTAGTGGTTGACCCGGGCCAGAGCGGGACCGGCCGCCGCCAGTGGTGCGGACGGGGCCGCCGTCAGCGCCTTCGCGACGACCAGGGGGGCGTCCGGAACCCGGAGGGTGGTGGCCACCGGGGCCGCCTCCGCCGCCTGGCCCACGTACGGGGCCAGGCCCAGCGCCGCCGCCCCCGCCCGGGTCGCCGCCGCAGCAGCCGCGTGCCGGCCCAGCACGGCCGGCAGGCCCTCCGCCGCGATCCGGCCGAGACACGCCTCCAGCGCCAGCATCTCCAGCTGCGCCGGCGCGTGCGGCAGCGCCTTGCGTCCGCCGTCGATCCAGCGCTCCTTCCAGTCCAGCAGCGACAGGTACGAGCGGCGCGGAGCAGCGGGATTGGCCGCGAAGCGGGCCCACGCCCGGTCCGAGACCGAGACCGCCGACACCCCCGCCGGGCCGCCCATCGCCTTCTGCGCGCCGATCACGCACAGGTCCACACCCCATTCGTCCGGCAGCAGCGGCTCCGCCCCCACCGAGGCCACCGCGTCCAGCATGAACAGCGCCCCGTGCGCGCGGACCACCTCGCCGATCGCCGCCACCGGGTTGGTGTTGCCCGTCGCCGCCTCCGCGTGCACCAGCGAGACGAAGTCGGTCTCCGGGTGCGCGGCCAGCGCCTCGGCGACCTGATCGGCGGTCACCGCGGTGTCGAACGGCACAGCCAGGTCGACCACCGCCGCCCCGCAGTCCCGCAGCCAGTTCCCGAACGTGTTCCCGTACGGTCCGGTCACCACGTTCAGCGCGGTGGAGCCCGGCCGCGCACCGGACCGGATGCAGCCCTCCAGCGGCAGCAGCGCCTCGCCCTGCGTGACCACCACCTCGTGCCGGGTCCCCAGGAGGTCCGCGACCCCCTGCTCGATCGAGGCGAAACGCTCCGCGGTCAGCGGGGGCAGATCCAGCAGCGGGTGGGCCGCGGGGTGGTTCACGGTGGTGCTCTCTTCGTCCGTAGGTACCGGGAGAGCGTACCCAGGACGGGCGTACCCACGACGTGCGTACAGTGCCCGTATGAGCGAAGTAGTGCATGTGAAGGGGCGCGTGCTGGTCGGGCCCGAGGAGGTCCGCGACGAGCTCTGGGTCGTCGGCGGCCGGATCAGCTACGAGCGTCCGCGCACCGCGGGGGAGACCGTCACCGTGTCCGGCTGGGTGCTGCCCGGGCTGGTGGACGCCCACTGCCACGTCGGGCTCGACCGGCACGGCCCGGTCGACGACGCGACCAGCGAGAAGCAGGCGCTGACCGACCGGGACGCCGGCACCCTGCTGATCCGGGACGCCGGTTCGCCCTCCGACACCCGCTGGATCGACGACCGCGAAGACCTGCCGAAGATCATCCGGGCCGGTCGGCACATCGCCCGTACCCGCCGCTACATCCGCAACTACGCCCACGAGATCGAGCCCGAGGACCTGGTCGCGTACGTCGGGCGCGAGGCGCGGCGCGGCGACGGCTGGGTGAAGCTGGTGGGGGACTGGATCGACCGGGATGCCGGGGACCTC
Source organism: Streptomyces venezuelae (assembly GCF_008642295.1). Lineage (GTDB taxonomy): Bacteria > Actinomycetota > Actinomycetes > Streptomycetales > Streptomycetaceae > Streptomyces > Streptomyces venezuelae_C. Next base: position 5,736,113 of record NZ_CP029190.1, read on the forward strand.
ACCGCCTGCTGGCCGCGGCCCGAGGTCGAGGCGGCGATCGCGGAGGCGCACCGGCTCGGCGCCCGGGTCACCGCGCACTGCTTCGCCGAGGACTCGCTGCGCGATCTGGTGGAGGCGGGCATCGACTGCATCGAGCACGCCACCGGGCTGACCGAGGACACCATTCCGCTGTTCGCCGAGCGCGGGGTGGCGATCGTGCCCACCCTGGTCAACATCGCCACGTTCCCGCACCTCGCGGACGGCGGCGAGGCCAAGTTCCCCCGCTGGTCCGCGCACATGCGGCGGCTGTACGAACGGCGCTACGACACGGTGCGGTCGGCGTACGACGCGGGCGTGCCGGTGTACGTCGGCACGGACGCGGGCGGCTCGCTGCCGCACGGCCTGGTCGCGGCCGAGGTGGCGGAGCTGGTGAAGGCCGGGATCCCGGTGCGGGACGCCCTGTCGGCGACGACCTGGGGGGCCCGGGAATGGCTGGGCCGGCCGGGGCTGGCGGAAGGGGCGCCGGCCGACCTGGTGGTGTACGGGGCGGACCCGCGGGCCGACGTGGGAGTGCTGGCGGACCCGCTGCGGGTGGTGGTCAACGGCCGGATCCACGCCTGATGCAGGGCGGGATGCGGTGCTTGACGGGACCGTGACGCCGGGGTGCGGGCGGTCGTTGGACTTTCCGCATTCCACACCTCCCGTGGGACTGGAGTGAACCCACGTTCCAGTTGGGGTGTGAAGAATCGAATATGTGCATGGAAACCACCCTTTGGGGTGAACTGACGCCAGGTTGCTGCCTGTTCACTCTCAGTGCGTAAAGATTCCGGGGTCGAGGCCGTCGGCGCGCGCAATGTCCCCCATTGGCGCCGCGCCGCCACGGCTCCAAAACTCCTTGGGGGTTCCACCACTTTGAACAGCAACACCTTCCGCATGCCCGCACTTCTGCTCGCCGCCGCCGCGCCCCTCGCCCTGTTCGCCGCCGCCCCCGCGTACGCGACCGGGAATCCGGGCGGCGGCGGTCCGGGCGGGGCCGCCGAGGGCAAGGCCGGTGCGGTGGTCCTCCGCACCGGACTGGACGTCGGCCTGCTCAACAAGACCGTCCACGTACCGCTGAAGGCCTCCCTGAACGAGGTCAACGCCCCTGCCACGGCGGAGAAGACCGCGCTGACCGTGACCCTCGACGGAGTGGAGCAGGGCAAGCCGGTGAGCGTGCTGCGCGCGGACGTGGCGAGCTCCAAGGCGACGGCGGACCGGACGCGGGCCGCCGCCGAGGTCCAGCTCGTCAATGCCAGGGTCCATGTGCCCGGCCTGCCGCTGCTCTCGCTGATCCAGGTGGAGAAGGTCACGTCCAAGGCGGTGTGCGAGGCCGGCAAGCAGCCGGTGGCGAGCTCGAACGTGCTCGGGGCGGTGACGGTGCTGGGGAAGCGGACCACGCTGTCGGCGGGCGGGACCACCAAGGTGTCGGTGCCCGGGGTGGGCGAGGTCAGCCTGGTGCTGTCCGGCACCGAGACCACCGACCGCACCGCCGCCGCGGCGGCCCTGCGACTGAAGGTCTCGGTCAACCCGCTGAAGCTGAACGTGGCGGAGGTGGACGGCGAGATCGTCCTCGCCGAGGCCCGCTGTGAGGCCCCGGGGGCGGCGTCCGCGCCGCCCCCGGCCAAGCCGAAGCCCACGCCGGGCGCGTCCACGGCCGCCTCCGAGGCCCAGCCCGCAGCCGCGCCCGCAGCCGCGCCCGCGAAGGCCGACCTGAAGCCGCAGACCTCCGGGACCCAGGCCAACCTGGCCGAGACCGGCGGCAGTTCGATGACCCCGTACGTGGCCGGCGGTGCGCTGATCCTGCTGGGTGTGGGCGCGGGCGCGCTGATCCTGAGCCGAGGCCGCGGACGCAACCAGGCCTGACGGCCGGCCCGGCCGGCCCGGCCTGCCCGGGCCGCCGACCCCGGGCGGGCCTAGCGGGTCGCGCGCTGCAAGCCCTGCCCGCCCGCCCCGCGGGACAGCACCGCCTCCGTGACCTGCCGGTCCACGGCCGTGTAGTCGCTCCGCGGGGCGGTGCTCGCGCAGGAGGTGCAGACGACCCGGAACGGCGGGCCCATGTCCGAGTACTGGGTGAAGAACTCGGCCTTCACCACCTCCCAGCGGCCCGGGTGCTCGGCGGAGGGGTTCAGGGTGAAGCGGGGGATGGAGGACTGGTTGCCGCGCTTCTTGTCGGCGGGGGTGAAGCTCGCGACCTGGTCCCCCATCCCGAACACCACCCAGGTGCCGTTGATCTTCTCGTACGGCTGCGGCACATGGTTGTGCGTGCCGATGATCAGGTCGATGTCGGGGAGTCCGCCGGTGCGGGCCGCGGTCAGCGCCTGGGCCAGCTCGCGCTGCTGGGCGTCGGGGGCGGTCTGCCACTCGGTGCCCCAGTGGATGCTGAGGACGACGACATCGGCGCCGGCGGCCCGCGCCGCCCGCGCGTCCGCGATGACCCGGTCCCGGTCGAGGAGGTTCACCGCCCAGGGCTTGTCCTGGGGGAGCGGGATGCCGTTCGTGCCGTACGTGTACGACAGCTGGGCGATCTTCGCGCCGCCGGCCTCGAGCAGCGCCGGGGCCTTGGCCTCGGCGGCCGACCGGGCCGAGCCGACGTGCTTGATGCCGACCCGGTCGAGGTGCTCGAGGGTCCGGGTGAGACCGTCGTAGCCGGCGTCCAGCGTGTGGTTCGACGCCGTCGAGCAGCTGTCGTAGCCGGTGACCTGCAGGGCGTCGGCGAGCTGGTGCGGGGCCTTGAAGGTCGGGTATCCGGTGTAGGGGCCGCCGGGCCGGCCGTACGGTATCTCGTGGTGGCAGATGGCCACGTCGGCGGCCTCGACCACGGGCTTGACCCCCGCCAGTATCTTCCGGAAGTCGTGACCGCCGCGCGGGCCCGCATCGTCGGCGGCGCGCTGGATGATCGACGGATACGGGATGATGTCCCCGGTCGCCACCAGGGTGAACGGCCGGGCTTCGGTGCGGTCCTTCCGGCCGGGCAGCGCCGGCGGATTCGCCGAGGGCGGGGCGAGCCGCTGCGCGGACGTGCCGCCGTCACCGCCGATCAGCGCGACCCCGCCGTACACCGCCGCCCCGGCGACTGCCAGCCCGGCCACCACTGCTCCGGCCTTCGCCGCTGTCCCCACCCTGTCCCCCAGACTCTTCGGTGCGCCCCACTCTCGCACGCGCCCGTCCCCGCGGCGGGATCAGGGTCTGGTCAGGGTGTGGTCAGGGTCAGGGCCGTGTCCAGGGCCTGCAGGAAGCGGTTCACCGTCGGGCGGTCGCGGACCGCGATGCGGAGCCAGTCCGGGCCGAGTCCCGGGAAGGTGTCGCCGCGGCGCACCGCGAAGCCGAGGGTGCGCAGGCGGGTGCGGAGTTCGGCGGCGCGGGGCACCCGGATCAGGACGAAGGGGGCCTCCGCCGTCGCGACCACGGTGAGTTCCTCGAACTCCGCCAGCCCCGCCAGCAGATGCGCCCGGTCCACCGCGATCTGCCGGGCCGCGGCCTCCGCCTCCGCCAGCGCCGCCGGCGTCACGCACGCCTCCGCCGCCACCAGGGCCGGCGTGGACACCGGCCACAGCGGCCGGACCCGTTCCAGCGCCGCGATCGTCCGTGGCTCCGCCAGCACGTAGCCGATCCGCAGCCCCGCCAGCCCCCAGGTCTTCGTCAGGCTCCGCAGCACGACCAGGCCCGGCAGATCGGTACGCCCGGCCAGGGCCTCCCGTTCGCCCGGCACCGCGTCCATGAACGCCTCGTCCACCACCAGCGTCCGGCCGGGCCGGGCCAGCGCGGCCAGCGCGGACGCCGGATGGAGGACCGACGTCGGGTTGGTGGGATTGCCGACGATCACCAGGTCGGCGTCGGCCGGGACCGCCGCCGGGTCCAGCCGGAACCCGTCCGACTCCCGCAGCAGCACCCGCTCCACCCGGTGCCCGGCATCCCGGAGCGCCGCCTCGGGTTCGGTGAACTGCGGGTGCACCACCACCGGCCGGACCGCCGCCACGGCCCGGGCGATCAGCACGAACGCCTCCGCCGCCCCGGCGGTCAGCAGGACCCGCTCCACCGGCAGCCCGTGCCGGGCCGCCACCGCCGCCCGCGCGGCCCGCCCGTCCGGGTAGGCCGCGAGGGTGTCCAGCGAGTCGGCGATACGTTCCTTCAACCAGGCCGGCGGGGTGCCGGTCCGGACGTTGACCGCCAGGTCCACCAGGCCGGCCGCCGCGCCCGCCACCTCCGTGTCCCCGTGGTGCCGCAGGTCATGGGCCTCGGCGGTGGCCACCGCACAGGTCGCCGCCGCCGACTTCCGCTTCGGTACGAGCAGTTCACCGCCCGCCGCCAGGGCCGCGGCCTCCGCCACCGACGGGGTGCCCACCGCCGCCGCGGCCACCGCCGAAGCCCCGCCACCCGTGACCGGCACCAGGGCCAGGTCCTCCGCGGGATAGGTCACCAGGGGCACGCCGAAACGTTCCGCCGCACCCGTGATCCCGGCCTCCCCGCCCTTCGCCGCCACCGTCGCCAGCGCCGAAACCGCGCCGAGCCCCAGCCCGGCCGCCCGCAGCGACTCCTCGACCAGCCCGCAGACCTCCTCCACGGAGACCCCCGCCCGGCTGCCGACCCCGACCACCACCCGCTCGCTCTCGCCCATCCGGGGTCCTTTCTCAGTCGTCACAGACATGTTGGCCGCCGCCCCGCGCGCGGACGTGCGCGCAGCGCCGCCAGTCGGTATCCAGGGGCACATGGCGGTGATCGTGGCGTTGGGCGCGTTCCTCATGACCCTGGCGGGCGGGTGGACGGCGCAGCGCGTCACCGACCGCCGCCACCTGGTGCTCGGCCTGGCCGGCGGGCTGATGCTCGGCGTGGTGGGCCTGGACCTGCTGCCGGAGTCGCTGGAGGCGGCGGGCCGGCCCGTCTTCGGGGTCCCGCTCGCCCTGCTGCTCTTCGTGGCCGGCTTCCTGGCCGCGCATGTGGTGGAGCGGCTGCTGGCGGTGCGTCATGCCGCGCACGGGGCGGAGAACGGCGCCGGGAGCGGGGCCGAGGGCGGGCGGGCGCCCCAGGTCGGGCTGACCGCCGCCGCGGCCATGGTCGGCCACAGCCTCGCCGACGGAGTGGCCCTCGGGGCGGCCTTCCAGGTCGGCGGCGGCATGGGGGTGGCCGTCGCGCTGGCCGTCATCACCCACGACTTCGCCGACGGGTTCAACACGTACACCCTCACCCGGCTGTACGGGAACGACCGCCGCAAGGCCCTGCTCATGCTGTTCGCCGACGCCGTCGCCCCGGTGGCCGGCGCCGCGTCCACCCTGCTGTTCACCCTGCCCGAGGAACCCCTGGGCGCGTACCTCGGGTTCTTCGGCGGGGCGCTGCTCTATCTCGCCGCCGCCGAGATCCTGCCCGAGGCACACCACAGGCACCCCGCTCTGTCCACCCTGATGTGCACGGTGGGCGGGGTGGCCGGGATCTGGCTGGTCGTCGGCATCGCGGAGTGAGCTCATGGGGCCGGGCGGCTCCCGGGCGCTCCCGCTCCCGCAGCCTGGGCCGCGGCGGCTGCCGCAGCCGCCGCCGCAGCCGTGAAGCGTCCGGCCACCGACGGATCGGCCGCCCAGTGGGTGTGCAGATAGCTGGCGTGCACACCGCCCTGGACGAAGCCCTCGACGCGGCGCTCCGGATGCGTGAACCCCCACGCCGGCGAGGTTCCGGCGCCCGGCTCGATCACGGTCCGGTGGAACTCGTGCCCGCGCAGCCGGCCCCCGGCGGGCGCGAGCACGCTGTCCGAGACGGCGACGGCCTCGCGGTAGCCCAGGGTGAGCCGCTCCGACATCCGCGCGTCGGCGTCGAGCACTCCGCACATCGGCGTTCCGTCCAGCGACCGGGCCAGATAGAGCAGGCCCGCGCATTCGGCGGCCACGGGGGCGCCACTCGCGGCCAGTTCCGCCACCGCCTTGCGCAGCGGCTCGTTCGCCGCGAGCTCGGGGGCGTACATCTCGGGGAAGCCGCCGCCGATGACGAGCGCGCTCGTGCCCTCGGGGAGGGCCTCGTCGTGGAGCGGGTCGAAGGAGACGACCTCGGCGCCGGCCGCGGTGAGCAGCTCGGCGTGCTCGGCGTACGAGAAGGTGAACGCCGGCCCGCCGGCCACGGCGATCCGCGGCGCGGGTCCGGCCGGCCGGGGTCCGGCCGAAGTCACGGCGGGCTCGCCCACCACGGTGTCCGCGTGCCACGGTTCCGTGTGCAGCGGCGGAGCCGTGCGCGCCAAGGCCATCAGGGCCTCCAGGTCGCAGCCCGCCCGGACCTGCTCGGCCAGGGCCGCCACCGCGGCCACCGCATCTGCGCGGCGTTCGGCGACCGGGATCAGGCCCAGGTGCCGGGACGGGGTCGCGACCTGCGGGGCCCGCCGCAGTACGCCGAGCACCGGCATGCCGGCCTCCTCCAGCGCCTCCCGCAGCATCGCCTCGTGCCGGTCCGAGCCCACCTTGTTCAGGATCACGCCGCCCAGCCGCACCTGCGGGTCGAACGACGCGAAACCGTGCACCAGCGCGGCCACCGACCGGGACTGCGAGGACGCGTCCACCACCAGCACCACCGGCGCCCGCAGCAGCTTCGCGACCTGGGCGGTCGAGGCCAGCTCACCCCGCCCGGCCGCCCCGTCGTACAGCCCCATCACGCCTTCGACCACGGCCAGATCGCAGCCCGCCGCGCCGTGCGCGAACAGCGGGGCGATCAGCTCCGGCCCGCACAGGAACGCGTCCAGGTTGCGGCCCGGGCGGCCCGTCGCCAGCGCGTGGTAGCCCGGGTCGATGTAGTCGGGCCCGGCCTTGTGCGGGGACACGGCCAGGCCGCGCCCCGCGAAGGCCGCCATCAGTCCCGTGGCGACGGTGGTCTTGCCGCTGCCCGACGAGGGCGCGGCGACCACCAGCCGCGGGACGGTCACGGACGAGCTCACCACTCGATGCCCTTCTGGCCCTTCTGGCCGGTGTCCATGGGGTGCTTGATGTTGGTCATCTCGGTGACCAGGTCCGCGAACTCCACCAGCTTCTCCGGCGCGTTCCGGCCGGTGATCACCACATGCTGGGTGCCGGGCCGGTTCCGCAGCACCTCGATCACCTCGTCCACGTCGATCCAGCCCCAGTGCAGCGGGTACGCGAACTCGTCCAGCACGTACAGCTTGTGCGTCTCGGCGGCCAGGTCGCGCTTGACCTGCTCCCAGCCCTCCTTGGCCGCCTGCTCGTTGTCGAGCTGGGCATCGCGCTGCACCCAGGACCAGCCCTCGCCCATCTTGTGCCAGACCACCGTGCCGCCCTGGCCGGAGGCCCCCAGCACCTTCAGCGCGTTCTCCTCGCCGACCTTCCACTTCGCCGACTTGACGAACTGGAACACCCCGATCGGCCAGCCCTGGTTCCAGGCGCGCAGCGCCAGCCCGAAGGCCGCCGTGGACTTGCCCTTGCCCGGGCCGGTGTGGACGAAGACCAGCGGCCGGTTGCGGCGCTGACGCGTGGTGAGACCGTCGTCGGGAACGACGGTCGGCTGTCCCTGAGGCATTACGCGGCCCTCCTGTTGCGGGGGTTGCTGTGCGATGACACTGATGTCCGTGACACTGATGTCCGTACGTCCTTCACAAGCCCGGCCAGCGAGTCGGCCCGCAGCCCGTCCAGGGTGACCGAAGGACCGCCGAGGTCCGCGGCCAACGCACCGGCCAGCCCCAGCCGGACCGGCCCCGCCTCGCAGTCCACGACGACCGAGGCGACCCCCTCGCCCGCCAGCAGCCGCGCGCTGCGGCGGCCGGCCGCCCGCGGGTCCCCGCCGAGGGAGCCCGCCGAGGTGGCCCGCCCGTCCGTCACCACGACCAGCAGCGGACGCCGCGCGGGATCGCGCAGCCGCTCGATGCGGAGCACCTCGTGGGCCTTGAGCAGGCCGGCGGCCAGCGGGGTCCGCCCGCCGGTGGGCAGCAGTTCCAGCCGGGCGGCGGCCGTGTCCACCGAGGAGGTGGGCGGCAGCGCCAGTTCGGCACCCGCACCCCGGAAGGTGATCAGGCCGACCTTGTCCCGCCGCTGGTAGGCGTCCAGCAGCAGCGACAGCACCGCCCCCTTGACGGCGCCCATCCGCTGCCGGGCCGCCATCGAGCCGGAGGCGTCGACCACGAACAGCACGAGGTTGCCCTCGCGGCCCTCCCGGGTCGCCTGCCGCAGGTCGTCCTTGCGGATGACCAGACCGCGGCCGGCCCGCCCCCGGGCCCGCTGGTGCGGGGCGGCGGCCTGCACGGTCGCGGCGAGGTGCAGCTTCGTCAGATGTCCGCGGGGGCGCTGGGCGCCGGTGGTGCGGCCGTGCGCGGTCCGCGCCCGCGAGCGCCGGCCGACGGCGCCCTCGCCGAGGCCGGGCACGCTCAGCATCCGGGTCCGGAACGGCTCGGCCGCCCGTACGGCCGCCTGCACCGGCCCGTCCGCCGCCGCAGGTGCCGGATCCGCTGCGTCCTTGGGGTCCTTCGGGTCCGCGGTGTCCGCCGGGGGCGGGGTCTCCGCGCCGTCCGAGGCGGCCGGGGGTTCCGGCGCGGACTCCGCCGCCGGCTCCGGGCCCTGCGGCGGCACCCCGTCGCCCCCGTCCGGCCCGCCGTCCCCGTCTCCGTCGCCCCCGTCTCCGTCCGGGTCCGAGCCGGGCTCCGGGTCGGGGTCGGGCTCCGGTTCGTCGTCCGGGAAGCCGTCCAGGATCTCGTCCAGCCGGTCCTCGTCCAGGCCCGGCGCGTCGAAGGGATTGCGCCGCCGCCGGTGCGGCAGCGCCAGCAGGGCGGCCTGCCGGACGTCCTCCTTCCGGACCTCCGTACGCCCGGCCCACGCGGCCAGGGCCGTCGCCGTCCGGGCCATCACGATGTCGGCCCGCATCCCGTCGACCTCGAAGCCCGCGCAGGTCGCCGCGATCTGCATCAGCGCCCCGTCACCCAGCCGGACCTGCGGAAGCAGGGCCCGGGCGGCCACCACCCGGTCCCGTACCGCCGCCTCGTCCCCGGCCCAGCGGGCGGCGAAGCCCGCGGCATCGTCCTCGTACGCGAGCCTGCGGCGGACCACCTCGACCCGCTGCTCCGGCTCCCGGGAGGCCGCGACCTCGACGGTCAGCCCGAACCGGTCCAGGAGCTGCGGACGCAGTTCGCCCTCCTCCGGGTTCATCGTCCCGACCAGCAGGAAGCGGGCCGCGTGCCGGACCGAGACGCCCTCGCGCTCCACGTACGAGGCGCCCATCGCCGCCGCGTCCAGCAGCAGGTCGATCAGGTGGTCGTGGAGCAGGTTGACCTCGTCCACGTACAGGATCCCGCGGTGCGCATCGGCCAGCAGGCCGGGCTCGAAGGCCTTCACGCCCTCCGCCAGGGCCCGTTCGATGTCGAGCGCGCCGACCAGGCGGTCCTCGGAGGCGCCGACCGGCAGCTCCACCATCCGGGCCGGCCGCTCGGCGGAGACCCCGGACCCGTGGGGGCCGTCGGGGCAGCCCGGGTCCGGCGTGGCGGGGGCGCAGGAGAACCGGCAGCCGGGAACCACGGCCACCTGCGGCAGCAGGGCCGACAGCGCGCGCACGGCGGTGGACTTGGCGGTCCCCTTCTCACCGCGCACCAGCACCCCGCCGACCGCCGGGCTCACGGCATTGAGGAGGAGCGCCAGCCGGAGGTCGGTCTGGCCGACCACCGCGGTGAACGGGTACGGCGTACTCATTTCGCTCCTTCGGAGGCGGGGAGGGCAGAGGGGAGGGCGGGCGCGCCCGGGGGCAGGAAGGGCAGGCCCGCCGGGGCACCCGTTTCGATCAGCCGCAGCAGGGCGTCCGTGTCGGCGTGCTCCTCGATCAGGTCGCCCAGCAGGTCCAGCTGTTCCTCCCGGAGGGAGGCGAAGGAGGTGTCCGGGGCCGGTACGAAGCGCCGGCCCGCGGCGGAGGCGACCTCCCGGAGGAAGGCCCGGCGGAAGCCGTCCGACTCCAGCGAGCCGTGCCAGTGGGTGCCCCACACCGCGCCGACCCGGCAGCCGTCGAGGAAGGGGTCGCCCCCCAGCACCTCGGCCACCCCGTGGTGGATCTCGTATCCGGTGACCGGTTCGCCGAGCGCCGAACCGGCGGGCCGGGCCAGGGTCTTCTCCCGGGCGAACCGGACCCGGACCGGCAGCAGGCCCAGCCCGTCCACCAGGCCGGCCCGCGATTCGACCTCGTCCTCGATCCGCTCGCCCAGGGCCTGGAAGCCGCCGCAGATGCCCAGCACCGGCCGGCCCTCGGCGGCCCGGCGGGCCAGCGCGTCGGCCAGACCCCGCTCCCGCAGCCACTGGAGCGCCTTCACGGTGCCCCGGGTGCCCGGTACGACGGCCAGGTCGGCGTCGGCCAGTTCCTCGGCCCGGTCCACGAACCGCACCACCACACCCGGTTCGGCGGCGAGCGCGTCCACGTCCGTGAAGTTCGACATCAGCGGCACCGCGCAGACCGCGACCCGCAGGACGTCCTCGCCGACCGGCGGCGCCACCACCGACTCGCGGACCGAGCCGCGCAGCGACACGCGCAGGCCGTCCTCCTCGTCGATGCCCAGCCCGTGCCGGAAGGGCAGGACGCCGTAGGTGGCCCGGCCGGTGATCGACCGCAGCATTTCCATGCCGGGTTCCAGCAGGGAGACGTCGCCGCGGAACTTGTTCACCAGGTAGCCGGCGATCAGCGACTGGTCCTGTTCCGACAGCAGGGCGGTGGTGCCGAAGAAGGACGCGAAGACCCCGCCCCGGTCGATGTCGCCGACCACCACCACGGGGAACCGCGCGGCCCGCGCGATGCCCATGTTCACGATGTCGGTCCGGCGCAGGTTGATCTCGGCCGGACTGCCCGCCCCCTCGCAGATCACGGCGTCATACGTGCCCCGCAGCTGCTCCAGGCAGTCCGTGACCACGCCGAGCAGCTGTTCCTGCCGCCCTCCGTGGTAGCCGCGTGCGCTCATCTCGCCGACCGGCTTGCCCAGCAGCACCACCTGGCTGCTGCGGTCGCTGCCGGGCTTGAGCAGCACCGGGTTCATCAGGGCCGTGGGCTCCACCCGGGCCGCCTGCGCCTGCATCGCCTGGGCCCGGCCGATCTCCGCGCCCTCCCGGGTGACGAAGGAGTTCAGCGACATGTTCTGGGCCTTGAACGGCGCCACCTTCACGCCCTGCCGGGCGAGCCAGCGGCAGATGCCCGCCGTGACCACGCTCTTCCCGGCGTCCGAGGTGGTGCCGGCGACCAGCAGCCCCCCGCCGAGCCGTCCGCTGCTCATGCGCGTCCCCTCCGTACCCGTGCGGCGAGCAGCCGGCCGCCGACGCAGGCGGCCAGGGCCAGCCAGGTCACCTGCCGGGACAGCCGTACGGCCCGTTCGATGTCGGCGACCGCCACCGGCCGCCCGGTGTCCCCGTTGAGCACGGCCCGGTGCTCGACCCGTCCGCCGTAGGCCAGGGTGCCGCCGAGCCGGACGCCCAGGGCGCCCGCGAAGGAGGCCTCCACCGGTCCGGCGTTGGGGCTGGGGTGGGCTGCCGCGTCGGCGCGCCAGGCCCGGACCGCCCCCCGACGGTCCGGTCCGGCGGCCACGGCGGCCAGCGCGGTCAGCCGGGCCCCCGGCCAGCCCGCCAGATCGTCCAGCCGGGCGGAGGCCCAGCCGTAGTGCAGATGGCGCGGCGACTTGTGGCCCACCATGGCGTCCAGGGTGTTCACGGCCCGGAAGGCGATCAGCCCCGGCACTCCGGCGACGGCACCCCACACCAGGGCGCCCACCACCGCGTCGGAGGTGTTCTCGGCGACCGATTCCACGACGGCGCGGGCGATCTGCTGCCCGTCGAGCGCCTGCGGGTCGCGCCCGCAGAGGTGGGGGAGGCGTTCCCGGGCCACCTCGGTGTCCCCGGCGGCCAGGGCGCCGCCGATGGCACGGGCCTCCCGGCCCAGCGAGGTCCCACCGACCACGGCCCAGGTGGCGGCGGCGGTGAGGGCGATCCGGACGGCGGCGGGGCGGGAGCGCACGGCGCGGGCGGCCAGCGCACCCACGGCAGCCGCGCCTCCGGCGCACACCAGGGTGTGCACCACACCCCGCGAGCGCCGGTCGCGCCAGAGGACGCGTTCGACACCGGCGGCGGCTCGTCCGAAGGCGGCGACGGGGTGCCCGCGGCGGGGATCCCCGAGGATCCGGTCGCCGATCAGGCCCGCCGTCACGCCGTACGCGAAAACGCGATCGGCACGCATGGGGCAGGTATGTCCTCACTCAGGGTCCGCGCCCTGGTTCGACGTGTCCGGCGGCGAGAGTTCCTGGCTCCCGGCGGGCCCGGACGGACGTCCGTGCTCCCCGGTGACAGTGGCGGGACCGCGCCGGATTCGCACCGGACTTCCTCTGCTGCCGCCGTAATGGCTCCGGCAGTCCACCACGCACCGCGATCGCCCGTCAACTTGCCGTTGACCTGCCGAAACGAGAACTCCCCCCGGAGGTGTCCGGGGGGAGTTCTTCGAGTCGGACGACTCAGTCGAGTCAGACGAATCAGGCGACTCAGACGACGATGAGGTAGATCCCGTACGTCACGGCCGCGGCGCAGAGCGCGAAGCAGGCGTAGGCGCCGGTGCGGGCCAGGGTGGCCGCGCCGCCCTGCTCGGTGGCGGCCTCGTGGCGGGAGAGACCCACCATGCCCAGGGTGAACAGGGCCACCAGGGCGACGGTGGCGGAGAGGCTGACTCCGAAGACGGAGCCCAGAGCTGCCCAGTCGATCTTCATACTGCCGAAACCTTCTCTGTCGTCAGACCGCGGCGGCCGGAGCCGTCGGGGCTTCGCCGGGCGCGGGGGCGCTGGGGGCGGGGATGGTGGCCTTCAGGTCTTCGTCGGTGACCGCGGCGGTGGTGCCGGCCGGCGGCACGGTGACGGCGGCCATCGCGGTGGTGACCACGCCGGGCTCCTCGGCCGGGGTGTCCAGCTCGTTGACGTTGTTGTGGTCCACGACCTGGCGGCGCGAGATCAGCCAGATGGCCAGGCAGGAGCCGACGAGGAAGACGGTGACGGCGACGATGCCGATGTCACCGGTGCGCATGACCAGCTCGGCACCGGCCGAGACCAGCGCGGCGGCCGGCAGGGTCAGGCCCCAGGCGATGAACATGCGGGTCGCGGTGGACCAGCGGACCACACCGCCCTTGCGGCCCAGGCCCGCACCCATCACCGCACCGGAGCAGGAGTGGGTGGTGGAGAGCGAGAAGCCGAGGGTGGAGGAGGCCAGGATGACGCTGGCGGCCGAGGTCTGGGCGGCGAAGCCCTGCTGCGGCTGCAGGTCGGTCAGGCCCTTGCCCATGGTGCGGATGATGCGCCAGCCGCCGAGGTAGGTGCCGAGCGCGATGGCCACACCGGCGGAGACGATCACCCAGACGGGCGGGTTGGAGCCGGGGGCGAGCGCCCCGCCGGCGACCAGGGCCAGGGTGATGATGCCCATCGTCTTCTGCGCGTCGTTGGTGCCGTGCGCGAGGGAGACCAGGCCTGCCGAGGCGATCTGGCCGGCCCGGTAGCCCTTGGCCGAGGTCTTCTCGCCGACGTTCTTGCCGACCTTGTACGTGACCTTGGTGGCCAGCATGGCGGCCACACCGGCGACGATCGGCGCGGCGATCGCGGGGATCAGCACCTTGGTGACCACCACGCCGCCGTTGACGGCGCCGATGCCCGCGGAAGCGACCGCGGCACCGATCAGGCCGCCCATCAGGGCGTGGGAGGAGCTGGAGGGGAGTCCGACCAGCCAGGTGAGGAGATTCCAGAGGATGGCGCCGACGAGCGCCGCGAAGATCACCTCTGGCTGGATGCCGTCCTCGTTGACCAGGCCCTTGGAGATCGTCTTGGCGACCTCCACGGACATGAACGCGCCGACGAGGTTGAGCACGGCGGACATGGCCACCGCCGTCTTGGGCTTGAGGGCGCCGGTCGAGATGGTGGTGGCCATCGCGTTGGCTGTGTCGTGGAAACCGTTCGTGAAGTCGAACACGAGAGCGGTGATGATCACGATCCCGAGGAGAAGCGTTATGTGCTCCATTTACCCAGGCTTCTGTTTGGCGTCAGTGGCTCGGCGACCGTAGGCAACCTAGGTGAACGAAAAGTGAACTGAGACGGGCGGTGCGGTGTACCGGCCCGGCCCGGGTTCGGGATCCTCGTCCTGATTCTGCCGTCGATGGACCGATTCGTGCACGTCACACGCGGGTGAACGGAACCTTCCGGTGCGCCGCACCCCGGTTCTGCCCCCGCTTCCGGGTCACCCGGAAGAGACCCAGATCACGTGCGCGGACGTCCTCTTCCCGGCCATTCGGCGGATTCCGTTCCACTGGCCGGGGGCGCCGGATCCGCCGAAACTGGAACGGTGCGCCCCGCAACAGCGACGGCAGCAGCCGTCACCACCCTTCTCGTGGGAGCCGGAGCAGCCGCAGTCGCGGCCGGCCGGTACGCCGCCGATGCGGCCCTGCGGCCCGAACCCGGCCGCCCCCTGCCCGGCGGCCCCCCGCTCGTCGTCCACGGCACCGCCCCCGGCCGGGTCGCGCTCACCCGCTCCCTGGCCTCGCTGCGCCCGGGCACCTACGGACTGGACGCCCCAGGTGTGCACGCCGTGGTCGGCCCCGTCCTGCCGGACGCCCCGCACGCCCCGGACACCGTCGTACGCCGGCTCCTCCGCGTCACCCACGGCCGTCTCGACGCCGGCACCCGGGTCCGCCTCACCCCGCAGATCCACCTCGGCAACCCGCGCACCGCCCTCGGCCTCGACCACGCCGACGTGGACATCCCCGGCGAGCTGGGGGCGCTCCCCGCCTGGTTCGTCCCGGCCGCCCGCCTCACCTGGGTGATCACCGTCCACGGCCTCGGCACCAGCCGGGAGCACCCCATGGTGGTGATGCCCTTCCTGCACGGGCACCGGCTGCCGGTCCTCGACCTCGCCTACCGCGGTGACCTGGGCGCCCCCGAGCCCCCGGACGGCCTCGGCCACCTCGGGGCATCGGAATGGCGCGATCTCGATGCCGCCATCCGCTACGCGCTCCGCTTCGGCGCCCGCCGGGTCATCCTCTACGGCTGGTCCACCGGAGCCGCCATGGCCCTGCACGCCGCCGAACGCTCGGCCCTCTCCGACCGCATCGCCGGCCTGGTCCTGGACTCCCCGGTGCTGGACTGGCACACCACCCTGCGGAATCTGGCAGCCGCCCGCCGGACCCCGGCCGTACTGCTGCCGCTGGCCGTCCGTGCCGCCGAGAGCCGCGCCGGACTCCACAACGGCCACCACAGCCCGGCCGCCGACCCCGCGGACCTGCGGATCCCGGTCCTGATCTTCGCCGGGCCGGACGACGCCCTCGCCCCCTGGGAGCCCGCCCGCCGCTTCGCCGAGAGCCGCCCCGACCTCGTCACCCTGCACGCCGTCCCGGACGCCCCGCACGGGGGAATGTGGAACGTCGACCCGGCCCGCTACGAGGAAGCGCTGCGCCGCTTCCTGACCCCTCTTATGTGAACTGCCGCCGACGTGAGCGCGACGTCCGGGAACACCCGGTCGGGGAACGGGCGTCACGGGTGTGTTGTCCTGGTCTGTACCAGGGCCCACCAGCGGTAACGGCCGGTTCCGTTTGGGCTTTCGGCCAGTGACGGGCGAGACTGATTCCGTGACGTCCCGAAAGCCTGATGAGCAGTTGGCTCGCGACTCCAGACTCCGACTCGTCTCCCCGCGTTCCGTGGCCACCGCCCGCAAGGCGGTGACCAACCGGCGCACCCGGCCCGCCTCGCGCCCGCCGGAGGGAACCCCCGCCGCGCCCGAACTCGCCAACCGGGCCCGGGCGTCGCTCTCCGATGCGGTACGGCTGGCCCGTTGGGCGGAACGCACCCTCGGAACCGCCGACGGATCCCGCCCCGCCCCGGCCGGTGCACTGCCCGCCCCCGACGTCGAACGGGCCTCCGGGGAACTGAGCCTGACGCACGGGCAGGTCCAGGCAGGCTGGGACCGCGCCCGGCTCGCCGGACTCGTCGAGGTGCACGGCGGCAGCGCCCGGCCCGGCTGGCGGCTGCGCGCCTGGGACCGGGACGACACCGCCGTGCTGCGCGGCTGGGTCGCCCTCTTCGACGCCTGGTCGCTGGTCCACCCGGCGCCCGCCGACATCGCCCCCGAGCTGGTCGCCGAGGTCGTCGAGGCGATGCCGCAGGTCCTCTCGCTGCTCCAGCTCTCGGCCGGCCCGGTCACCGTGCCGGCCCTGCTGGACCTGCTGGGCCAGCGCGTCGCCGAACTCCGCGAGGAGCGCTGCGAAGTCCCGTACGCCACCGAGCCCGCCCAGACCGCGGAGGCCGGAACCGGAGCCGGAACCGGCGCCGCCGCTACCGCAGCCGCCGCCTCCGGAGTGACGGCGGCCGTGGCGGAGCCGCCGGCCGCAGCCGGCGGAGCCGAGGCGCGGCGGACCGCACCACTGGCCCGGCTGCTGCGCTGGGCGCTCGGCGGGCTGGCCGCGGTGGACGCCGTCGCCCTCGGGCCCGCCCAGGCCAGCCTCACCCCGCTCGGCAGCTGGGCCGTCTGGGTCAAACTGGAACAGATCTGCGTGGCCGCCCAGAGCCCCGCCGGGAACATCGAGCAGTCCGCCGCCGCCATGCTGCACGGCTGCGCCCGGCTCACCCCCGGCCCGGCCCGCGCCGAGTACCGCGCCTGGCTCGCCGCCCGGCCCGTCGGCCACGCCGTCGGCGAGCTCCTCCAGGCCGCCCGCGGCGAGGACGCCCTGCTCCGCGGCCTCGCCTTCGAGGCGCTCCGGGTGGTCGGCGCCCCCGCCGAGCCCGAAGTCCGCGCCGCCGCCCGCGAGGCAGCCCTGCGCCCCTACGCCCTGCTCTGGCTCGCCGAGCACGACGGCGCGGACCCGGAAGACGCCCAGGACGTGCTCACCGCCGAGGAGCAGACCTGGCTCTGGGTGGACACCGCGGCGGCCATCGCCGACCACGGCGAGGCGGAGCTGCTCGCCCGGCACCTGGACTCGGCCGTCCGCACCACCGTGCCGCGGCTGCTCGACGAGGTCCGCGCGGTCGGCCACCCCCGCACCGTGCAGGTCCTGGTGGCCCTGGCCGCGGCCCACCCCGATCCGTCCCTCGCCAAGGCGGTCCGCCGGGCCGCTTTCCAGGTCCACACCGGGGGAGTGTGATCCTCCGGTCAGACCGTGGGTGCGTAGGTGCCGAAGCTCCAGATGTTGCCCTCCGGGTCCCGGGCCATGTAGTCCCGGGACCCGTAGTCCTGGTCGGTGGGCTCCATCAGGATCTCCACCCCGTGCTCCACGGCCCGCCGATGGTGCCGGTCCACGTCCTCGACCACCACGTACACCCCCGTCGGGCCCGGCTCCGGGCCCATCGCCTGGTCGAACTTGCTGCCGGTACCCCGGCTGCCCAGCATCACCATCCCGTTCCCGTACGACAGTTCCGCGTGCATCACCGTGCCGTCGTCACCCTCGTACACCGCGACCCGGGTGAACCCGAACGCCTCGGTCAGCAGCTTGATCGCCGCCGTGGCGTCCCGGTACGTCAGCGTCGGACTGATGGACGGTGTACCTGCCATGACGATCACTCCCTTGTGTGCGTGTGACCCGGAACACAGTCTGGCAGGCGGCACCGACAGTCAGCGGAAGGTGTTGCACTGGGCCATGTCGCCGGTCCGGAAGCCCTGGTAGAACCACTGCTGCCGCTGCTCCGCCGAGCCGTGGGTGAAGGACTCCGGGATGACCCGCCCCTGGAACTTCTCCTGGATCCGGTCGTCGCCGACCGCCGCCGCCGCGTCCAGCCCGTCCCGGATGTCCTCCTCCGTCAGCGAGGTGATCAGCGGCCGTCCGGTGGACTCGTCCGGGGTGCGGGTCGCGTTCCTCGCCCACACCCCCGCATAGCAGTCGGCCTGCAGCTCCACCTTGACCGCATTGCTGTTCGCGCCCTGCTGCCCTTCCTGGGCCCGCTGCAGCGTCCCGGTCAGGTTCTGGATGTGGTGCCCGTACTCGTGGGCCACCACATACGCCTGGGCGAAGGGGCCGCCGGTCGCGCCGAACTTGGTCCGCAGTTCGTTGAAGAACCCCAGGTCCAGATAGACCTGCCGGTCGGCGGGGCAGTAGAACGGCCCGACCGCCGAGGTCGCCGCGCCACAGGCGGTGTTCACCCGGCCGGTGAAGAACACCGTCGACGCCGGGGTGTACCGGCCGCCCCGCCGGGTGAACTCCTGCCGCCAGAAGTCCTGGGTGCTGTTCACCACCGCCACCAGCCGGCAGTCCTCGCGGGTGTTGGCGTCCCGGCCGGTCCGGCAGGCCTGCTGCACCTGGGCGGCCGAGGAGGAGGTGGCGGCAGGCTCCGGATCGCCGGAGGACAGCCCCAGCTGCTCCGGCCCCACCCCGAACAGCACCGCCATGACCAGCGCGATCAACCCGATGAGACCGCCGCCGATGGTGGCCTTCCCGCCCGGGACCCGGCTGCTGCGCACGTCCTTGACCTCGGAAGTGTCCAGATTGGCGTTCTCGTCGAACTGCATCCCGCACCGCCCTCGATTGCGCGCCGCCACCGGACCGCCCCTGCGGCGAGTATCACCCGCTTCATCCTGATACGCGCCCCCGGGCCACGAGGTACGGCAAGGGCCGAACGGGGGACCCCCACCGGCGGCGCGTGCGACCGCACGGCCGGTGCGGCTACGCTCGGCGCCCGCGCTCCGCCCCCAGGCGGCGGACGGCCGAAGCCCGGAAGGACCCCACATGATCGCCCCGCCGGTCCCGCCCCGAGCCGAGGGCACCGCACCGACGGCCGGGCGATGGCGGCGCTGGGCCCGCGCCCTCGGCCCGCTGCTGGCCGTGAGCCTGCCGGTGCTGGCGATCGTCGTGGCCAACACGGTGGTGAACGGCGGCGAGCGGGCCGCGCCCTACGGGGACCGGCTCACCGCCCACCCCGCCGCCGGCCCGGCCGGCGGCCCCGTCAACGGACCCGTCACCGGCCCCGCCGCCGCTCCCGAGCTGCGCCACGACCGGCAGGCCGTACGCGCCTACGCCCCCGGCACCGGGACCCCGCTGTGGACCTATGCCCGGGCGAACCGGCGCCCGCTCGAGGTACTCGCCGCCCCCGGTCACGCCTTCACCCTCTGGGACGACGGCATGATCACCGACATCGGCCACCCGGCTCGGACCGCCTCCGGCCCGGAGGCCGGCCGGGCGCCCGGCGTCCGCTGGCACCGCACCATGCCCGGCGCCGAGGCGGGCGGCCTGCTCGCCCCCCTCGACCCGGCCGGGCGCACCCTGCTGGTGCTCACCCCCACCCACGCCGTGGCCTACGGAACGGAAGCCGGCGACCTCCGCTGGATCCTGCGCCCCCGCCGCGGCTGCACCTTCCGGCCCGCCGACCGGGTCAGGATCGACGGGGTGGTGCTGATCCCGCAGTCCTGCGCCGACCCCTCGGTCCCCTGGCACCGCGCGCTGCTGGCCGCCGACGAGCACGGCAAGGTCACCCCCGGCAGCCGTCCCCCCGGCAGCCGTCCGGATAAGTAGTTGCGCACCACCGGTAGAATGAACCGCATGGCAAATCTCCTTGCGGACTAGCGGCGTAGAAGCCCCGCGTACCGCCCCTTCCGCCGTCCCCGCCCGCCCTGGAGTATTTCCGTGATCACCGCCACCGGCATCGAGCTGCGCGCCGGCGCCCGCATCCTCATCGAGAGTGCCTCGTTCCGTGTCGCCAAGGGCGACCGCATCGGCCTGGTCGGCCGCAACGGAGCAGGCAAGACTACCCTCACCAAATGCCTGGCCGGCGAGGGCCAGCCCGCGGCCGGAGCCATCACCCGCTCCGGCGAGGTCGGCTACCTCCCGCAGGACCCCCGGACCGGCGACCTGGACGTCCTGGCCCGCGACCGGATCCTGTCCGCCCGCGGCCTGGACACCCTGCTGAAGAAGATGCGCGCCAACGAGGACCGCATCGCCAACGGCTCCGGCGCCACCCGCGACAAGGCCCTCAAGCAGTACGAGCGCCAGGAGACCGAGTTCCTCACCAAGGGCGGGTACGCCGCCGAGGCGGAGGCCGCCACCATCGCCGCCGCCCTCGGCCTGCCCGACCGGGTCCTCGGCCAGCCGCTGCACACCCTCTCCGGCGGTCAGCGCCGCCGCGTCGAGCTCTCCCGGATCCTCTTCTCGGACGCCGACACCCTGCTCCTCGACGAGCCGACGAACCACCTCGACGCCGACTCGATCGTCTGGCTGCGCGACTACCTCAAGACCTACCGCGGCGGGTTCATCGTGATCTCCCACGATGTCGACCTGGTCGAGACCGTGGTCAACAAGGTCTTCTACCTGGACGCCAACCGCTCGGTCATCGACGTCTACAACATGGGCTGGAAGCTCTACCAGCAGCAGCGCGAGGCCGACGAGAAGCGCCGCAAGCGCGAGCGTCAGAACGCCGAGAAGAAGGCCGCGGCCCTGAACTCGCAGGCCGACAAGATGCGAGCGAAGGCCACCAAGACCGTCGCCGCCCAGAACATGGCCAAGCGCGCCGAGCGGCTGCTCTCCGGCCTGGAGGCCGTCCGCGTCTCCGACAAGGTCGCCAAGCTCCGCTTCCCGGAGCCCGCCCCCTGCGGCAAGACCCCGCTCACCGCCGAGGGCCTGTCCAAGTCGTACGGCTCGCTGGAGATCTTCACCGACGTCGACCTGGCCATCGACAAGGGCTCCCGGGTGGTCATCCTCGGCCTCAACGGCGCCGGCAAGACCACCCTGCTGCGGCTGCTGGCGGGCGCCGAGAAGCCGGACACCGGCGAGGTCACCCCCGGCCACGGCCTCAAGCTCGGCTACTACGCCCAGGAGCACGAGACCCTGGACCCGGAGCGCACGGTCCTGGAGAACATGCGCTCCGCCGCCCCGGACCTGGACCTGGTCGACGTCCGCAAGACCCTCGGCTCGTTCCTGTTCTCCGGCGACGACGTGGACAAGCCGGCGGGGGTGCTCTCCGGCGGCGAGAAGACCCGGCTGGCCCTGGCCACCCTGGTCGTCTCCTCGGCGAACGTCCTGCTGCTCGACGAGCCCACCAACAACCTCGACCCGGCCAGCCGCGAGGAGATCCTCGGCGCGCTGCGCACCTACAAGGGCGCCGTCATCCTCGTCACGCACGACGAGGGCGCGGTCGAGGCGCTGGAGCCGGAGCGGATCATTCTGCTCCCGGACGGGGTCGAGGACCTGTGGGGTCCCGACTACCGGGACCTGGTCGCTCTTGCCTGACGCGTGATCCCGGCCCGTTGATCCAATTCCTTCTGGATCATTCGGCTCACCGCTGATCCATCATCTGAGTGAGACGGTCTCGTACCCTCGCTCGCCGTTCCACGACCCCGGTCGCGTACCCCCAGGTGCCCGGCCGGGGTCGGCTGCATTCCGGCTTGAGGTCCTGACCTGGAGATTTATTCCGGCTCAGCCGGAATGTGATGGAGGTCATGCAGCGGAAGAGGAGATTCCGTTCTGCGCCTGTGTCCACTCACCGGGAAATGCGGTTGCCCGGACCTTGCTGAATGGGTGGCCAGGAAGCCCGGGAGGGGTGATCATGAGAAGTCCAGAGCGCACTTCCCATGAGGAGGCACGGGTGGCCGAGACTCTGAAGAAGGGCAGCCGGGTGACCGGCGCCGCGCGCGACAAGCTCGCGGCAGACCTGAAGAAAAAGTACGACTCCGGTGCGAGTATCCGGGCGCTGGCCGAGGAGACCGGCCGGTCCTACGGGTTCGTCCACCGGATGCTCAGCGAGTCCGGAGTCACACTGCGTGGCCGCGGTGGCGCGACGCGCGGCAAGAAGGCGGCTGCGGCCTGATCCAGGGCTGTCGCCGACGTTCGCACACTGGTGACCCCCGGTCGGCCGCAGGGTCGGCTGGGTGGTTACTGTGCAGTCACTTAGTGGACGCTGCACGGTACCCACCCACCCGGAGGCCCAGATGGATCTGCTCGACAAGGACGGCGTACGGCTCACCGTCGACGGCGCAACCGCCACGGTGACACTGACCAATCCGGCCAAGCGAAACGCTCAATCTCCCGCGCTCTGGCGGGCGTTGGCCGAGGCGGGTCAGTCACTGCCGGGCACCGTCCGGATCGTGGTGCTCAGCGGCGAGGGCAAGTCCTTCTCCGCCGGCCTCGACCGGCAGGCGTTCACTCCCGAAGGCTTCGAGGGAGAACCGTCCTTCCTTGACCTGGCGCGCGGCTCCGACCAGAAGCTGGACGCCACCATCGCCGAGTACCAGGAAGCCTTCACCTGGTGGCGGCGGAACGACATCATCACCATCGCGGCCGTGCAGGGCCATGCCATCGGCGCGGGGTTCCAGCTCGCCCTCGCCTGTGACCTGCGCGTGGTCGCGGAGGACGTGCAGTTCGCCATGCGCGAGACCAGCCTCGGCCTGGTTCCGGACCTCGGCGGCACCCAGCCGCTGACCGCCCTGGTCGGGTACGCCCGTGCCCTGGAGATCTGCGCCACCGGCCGCTTCGTGCACGCGGAGGAGGCCGAACGCATCGGCCTGGCGAACCTGGTGGTTCCCGTGGCCGAACTCGAACCTGCCGTACGGGACCTGGGCGCGGCACTGCTCGCTGCCCCGCGGGACGCCGTGATCGAGACCAAGGCCCTGCTCCGGGGCGCCGTCGGCCGTACCTACGACGAGCAGCGCACGGCCGAGCGCGCGGCCCAGGCCCGCAGGCTGCGGGACCTCGCGGGACTCTCGGACTGACCGGCTGACCGGCTGACCGGCTGACCGGCTGACCGGCTGACCGGCTGACCGGGCGGGGCCGCGGCCCCGCACCCCGGTTCCGCCCGTCCGGCCGTTTCCTCTCGGCGCGTACCGCCCTGCGCACGTACCGTGGTCGCAGAGCCCAGTCGGGTGCGAAGGGAGCCGAGATGACCGAAACCGCGTCAGCGGGGCCGGGCGGTCCGGACCGGGACCCGGCCGGGCGGGGCCGGACCACCATCGCCGACGGGGTGGTCGAGAAGATCGCCGGACTGGCCGCCCGCGAGGTCCCCGGCGTGCACGCCCTGGGCGGTGGCTCCCGCGGCCACGGCCCGGCCCGCGACCGGGCCCCCGGCGGGTCGAAACCCGCCTCCCGGGGGGTCAAGGCAGAGGTCGGCGAGGTCCAGACCGCCCTCGACCTGGACCTCGTCGTGGACTACGGGGTGCCCATCCGGGAGGTGGCCCGGGCGGTCCGGGAGAACGTCATCGCATCGGTGGAACGGATGACCGGACTGGAGGTCGTCGAGGTCAACATCGCGGTCACCGACGTCAAACTCCCCGATGACGACGCGGACGAGGACGGCGACGCATACGAGCCGGGCAGGGCGCCGGAGACCCGGCTCCGCTGACCCCGTGGCGAGGAGTCCCGCATGAGCATGGCGGTGGTCGGCCTGCTGGCCGGCATGGCACTCGGATTCGCCGGGTACTTCGGCGGCTTCGGCGCGTTCCTGCTGGTGGCCGCGCTCGGCGCGATCGGCTTCGTGGCCGGCCGGATCGTCGACGGAGACCTGGAACTCGGAGATTTCTTCCGCCCGCGCGACGACCGGCGGGGTTGAGCGGTGACCGCGCCACGGCCGCAGCCGGCCCGGTCCGCCCCGGCCCGCATCCCCGCCGCCGACCGGGGTGCCACCCGGATCGCCGACCGGGTCATCGCCAGGATCGCGGCCCGGGCGGCCCGCGAGGCCCTGGGCCCCGCAGCCCGGCCGGCCGGTCCCGCGGGGGCACCCCATGCGACGGTCACCGTGCACCACGACATCGCCCGGGTCCGGATCGGCCTGGAACTCGGCTACCCCGCCGACATCGCCGCACTGTGCGCCGCCGTACGCCGCCATGTCGCCGAACGGATCGAGGAGTGCACGGAGATGGCCGTCCCGGAGGTGGACATCGACGTCGAGCGGCTGCACCCGGTACGGGCCCGGCCCACCGGGCGGGGCCGGGTCCGGTGACCGCCGCCCACCGAGACCGGCCGCGGTCGGCGCGCCGGCTCCCCGCCGCCCTGGCCGCGCTGGTGCTGCTGACCGCCTCCGGGGTCCTGCTGTACGACCTGGTGGCGGTCCGGGCGGACCGGCCGGCCATGCAGTGGCGGCGCGAACTCGGAGGACTGCTCGACCGGCACACCCTGGAGGAGGCGATCGTGCTGCTGGGCGGCGCCGTGGCCGTCCTGGCCGGACTGTGGCTGCTGCTGCTCGCGTTCACCCCGGGACTGCGGGGCGTCCTGCCGATGCGCGCGACGGACCCGGGGGCCCGGGCCGGTCTGGGCCGCAGGGCGGCCGGGCTGGTGCTGCGGGACCGGGCGATGGAGGTGCCAGGGGTCCGGACGGTCCGGGTCCGGATGGGCCGGACCCGGGTGGCGGTCCGGGCCGGCTCGCACTTCCGCGAACTGGACGAGGTACGGGCCGACCTGGAGCAGGTACTCGCCGTCGGCATCGCGGAACTCGGCCTGGCGCAGGAGCCGGAGCTGCACGTGCGGGTGAGCCGGCCCGACCGGAAGGGGTGAGCGCACATGCTCGGGACGGTCAACCGGGTCCTGCTGGCGGCGGCCGGGCTGGTCCTGACGGCGGCCGGCACGGCCGTGCTCACCGCGTCCTGGCCGTTCGCCGGCCGGCACGCACCCCTGCTGAGCGCGGCCCGGCGGCGCCACTGGCAGCTCGAAGGGTGGGCGTGGTGGGTGCTGGTGGCGGGGCTGGGGCTGGTGGTGCTGCTGGCCCTGTGCTGGCTGCTGGCGCAGGTGCGGCGGGCACGGCCGGCGGTGGTGCTGGTGGACACCGGGGACGGGGCGTTCGCCGCGTTGCGCGGGCGGGCGCTGGAGGAGGCGGTGGCCGCGGAGTGCGATGCCCTGGACGGCGTCGCCCGCAGCCGGGTCACCCTGGCGGGCCGGCGGGGCGGGCCGGCCCTGCGGGTGGCGCTGCGGCTGGAGCCGTACGCCGTGCCGGCGGACGTCCTGGCCGGGCTGGAGGGCCCGGTCCTGGCCCACGCCCGTACGGCGGCGGCGCTCCCCCGACTCCCCCTGGAAGCCCGCCTCCGCATCACGGACCAGGGCCCCCGCCGCGTCGCCTAGTGCTGTGACCGGAAAGGTTTGCCGGTGGGCCCGCGGCGTCCGGTGCGGTGCATCGCAAGGCGGAGGGCCACGGCTCGTACTGGACGTACTTGCGTGGCCCGACAACGCGGCGAGGTGCCGTGCCGGGCGCCGCGGGCCGGTGAACCTTTCCGGTCACAGCACTAGGGCCGGTACACCGTCGGCTAGAAGCCGTGGCGGGCGCCGCCGTCGACCGGGAGCATGATGCCGGTCAGGTACGAGGCCGCGGGGGAGAGGACGAACGCCGCCGTCCGGCCGAACTCCTCCGGAGTCCCGTACCGGCGCAGCGGAATCCGCCCCTCGTTGGCGGCGCGAGCCGCCTCCGCGTCGCCGGACAGTGCGTCCAGCTCCCGCACCCGGTCCGTGTCGATCCGCGCCGGCAGCAGGCCCAGCACCCGGATGCCGCGCGGACCCAGCTCGTCCGAGAGGGACTTCGCGAAACCGGCCAGCCCCGGCCGCAGGCCGTTGGAGATGGTCAGGCCGGGGATCGGCTCGTGCACCGAGCCCGACAGCACGAAGCCGATGACCCCGCCCTCGCCCAGCTCGGCCGAGGCGGCCCGGGCCAGCCGGACCGCTCCCAGGAAGACGGACTCGAACGAGGCCGTCCACTGCTCGTCGGTGTTGTCCGCGACGAAGCCCGGCGCCGGGCCCCCGACGCTCACGAGGATCCCGTCGAACCGGCCGAACCGCTCGCGGGCCGTGGCGATCAGCCGTCCGGCGGCAGCCGGGTCGGAGTTGTCGGCGGCCACCCCGACCGCGTTCGGGCCGAGTGCCTTCGCGGCCTCCGCCGCGCGCCCCTCGTCCCGTCCGGTCAGCACCACCTTCGCGCCGTCGGCGGTCAGTTCCCGGGCGGTGGCGTACCCCAGCCCGCGGGTTGCCCCGGTGACGACGTAGACACGGTCCTTCAGTCCAAGATCCATGGCTACACGCTACGCGGTGGCCGGCTCCGGTTCCCCGGCGGCCGAGGCCCCGGAGCCCGGGGCGACCGCCGCCTCGCGGTCCCGCTTCTCCCGGCGCACCAGGACCACCCAGCCCACCGGGACCCCGAAGGCGAACATCCACCACTGCACGGCGTACGCCATGTGCGCGCCGATCGAGTCGTGGTCGGGGGTGCCCACCGGCTCCGGGCCCTCGGGGCCGGCCGGGGCCGGCCCGGCCAGCTCGATGTACCCGCCGAGCACCGGCTTCTTGAGGGTCTCCGCCTGCTGCGCGCTGTTGATCAGCATGACCTGGCGGTCCGGCAGGCCCTTGCGGTCCTTGATCCCGCTGCTGCCGCTGGTCTCGTCCGCCTTGAGCCGTCCCTGGACGGTGACCTCCCCGGCCGGGGCGGCCGGCACCGGCGGGTAGGCGCGCGGGTCGCCGCCGCCGGGCACCCAGCCCCGGTTGACCAGGACCGCCCGGCCGTCCGGGAGCACCAGCGGGGTCAGTACGTGGAAGCCGACCTTGTCGTCGTTGGAGGTCCGCATCCGGACCACGACCTCGTGCGCGGTGTCGTACACGCCGGTGGCGGTCACCGACCGCCAGTAGTCGGCGCGCGGGACCAGGTGGCCCGGGGAGGTGAGCTCGGTGACCGGCTTCGGCGGGGCCGTCAGGTTGGCCTCGATCAGTGCGTTCTGGGCGACCCGGCGCTCATGGCGGTGGTACTGCCAGAACCCCAGCTTGACCATCGCGGGGATGAGGACGAGGGCGACGAGGGTGAGGCACACCCACTGCCGGGTCAGCACAAAGCGGTACACCCCCCTGACGGTACCCGGCGCGCGACGGGCCCCGGCGGGCGGGTGCGCCTGCCGGGGCCCGCACGGGCCGCGGGTCGGGCCGCGGGTCGGGATGGGGGTGGGGCCGGGGTCAGACGCGGTCGACGATGCCCACCTTCCCCTCCGCGCGGGCGCAGTGCGCTCCGCAGAACCACTGCCCCTCGACCTCGACGCCCTGCCCGATGATCTGCACCCGGCAGTGTTCGCAGATGGGCGCCATGCGGTGAATGGCGCAGGAGAAGCAGTCGAAGACGTGCACCGCGCCCTGCGCGTGCACCTCGAAGGACATGCCGTAATCGTTTCCGCAGACCTCACAACGTGCCATGCGCCACAGGGTGGGACCGGACGGCCCGGCCGGGCGAGCGGGTGCCGGGCGAGTCGCCCGAGGCTCACCCGTCTGCCGGAGCCACGTCCCGCAGCAGCTGGGTGAAGGCGGCCTCGTCCACGATCGGGGTGCCGTACGCCTTCGCCTTGACGGTCTTGGAGGTGGCGGAGTCCGGGTCGTTGGTCACCAGCAGGCTGGTGAGCCGGGACACGCTGGTCGCGATGTGCAGACCGGCCTCCACGGCCCGGTCCTCCAGCAGGTCCCGCTCCACCGAGGTGTCCCCGGAGAAGGCGATCCGCATGCCCTGCTTGAGCGGTCGGCCGTCCTCGAACCGGCCGGGGTTCGGGTGCGGGCAGGCCGGCCGCTTCCGGGAGGGCCGCCAGCTGTTGCGCGCCGCCCCGTATCCGGCCTGGTAGCCGATCCGGGGGGTGGCGGGGGAGTCCGTCCACTCGGTCAGCGGGCGGCATTCGAGCAGGGGCAGCCGGACACCGTCCCGGGCGGCGGTGTGCAGCGACGGACGGAAGGCCTCCGCCAGCACCCGGGCGTCGTCGAGTGCGTGGTGGGCACGCTGCTGTACCACGCCGAAGTGTGCGGCCAGGGACTCCAGCTTGTGGTTGGGCAGCGGCAGGTTCAGTTCCTTCGACAGGGCGATGGTGCACAGCCGTTGCCGGACCGGGGCCGCGCCCTCGGCCCGCGCGTACTCGCGGGCGATCATCGACCAGTCGAACATGGCGTTGTGCGCGACCAGCACCCGGTCCGCGAGCCGGTCCGCGAACTCCTCGGCGATGTCCCGGAACAGCGGGGCACCGGCCAGGACCTCACTGGTCAGGCCGTGGATCCAGACCGGGCCGGGGTCGCGCTGCGGATTGACCAGGGTGTACCAGTGGTCCTCCACATTGCCCTGGGCGTCGAGCCGGTAGACGGCCGCCGACACTATCCGGTCCTCGCGCGCGAGCCCGGTGGTCTCCACGTCGACGACCGCGTACCCCTGGGGATAGGCGGCCGGCCACGTCGTGTCTGCGGTCGTTCGGTCGTCGAGCATGGTCACAGAGGATACGGGCCCGGACTGACACCGGGGGACCGAAGGGGCGGACAGCCGGCCGTCAGCCGGCCGTCGGGCAGGTCGTCGGGCAGGTCGTCAGCCGGTCTTCAGCAGCGCCGTCACCAGGGCGCGTACGGAGAGCAGGAAGAGCTTCTCCGGATCGGCCGGGCGGGCCAGGGCGCGGGACAGGGCCGGGTCGTCGGGGGCGGAGCCGGGGGGAGGGTCCCAGAGTTCGCCCTCAGCCGGGGACTGTGCGGGGGAGCGCTCGCGGCTCCGCTCGACCAGGACGAACCCGACGATCTGGAACTGGACCGCCCGGACCGCGTCCGCGGCCCGCGCCCCGCGCAGTCCGGCCGCGTGCACCTCGTGCACCAGGGCCTGCTGGGCGGGCAGGAACATCCGCTCGGTGAGCCCGCGTTCGTGGACCATCGCGATCAGGTGCGGACGTTCGCGGAGCTCTCGGCGCAGGCCCCGGGCCACCGACACGATCCGGTCGACGGGGGTGCGGCCGGCGGGGCGGATCACGCCCATCTCGGTGACGGTCCGTTCCACCAGGGCGTCGAGCAGGGACTCGCGGTTGCCCACGTGCCAGTAGATGGAGGTGACGGCGGTGCCCAGCTCGGCGGCCAGCTTGCGCATGGTGAGGGCGGCCGGGCCGTGCTGTTTGACCAGGGACGTGGCCGTCTCCAGCACCTCCTCACGGGTCAGCGAGCTCCTCGTCATCGGTTCGCCGCCAATCTGTCGGAACGTCAGTTCTGGTGAGTGCAGGGGTCTTTACCCTTCATCGGCAGCGGTGTAACTGTGTTACAGAACCGACTCCGCCCGAGACGAGGGATGGTGCGAGACATGGCACGCGTACGGTACGGAGCGCGCACCGAGGCCGAGATCGCCGCTTCGCGCGAGAAGAGTTCCAAGCTCCCCGACATCTGGTCCACCGGTGTGGTCGCCGTCTGGGAGAGCGACCCGGACGTGGTGGCGGCGGTCCTGCCCCCGCCGCTGAAGCCGGCCGAACGGCCCCTCGTACGGGCCAACATCAGCAAGGTCGACCTGCCCGGCTACCCGCTCGGCGCCGGCTCGGTGGCCGTCGCCGCCCGGCACGGCGGGGTCGAGGGCTGGTACCCGCTGGTCATGCCGATGACCCACGAGCGGGCCCTGACCGGGGGCCGCGAGGTCTTCGGCGAACCCAAGAAGCTGGGCGAGGTCTCCGTCGAGCGCGACGGACTGGTGGTCCACGCCTCCCTCGCCCGGCACGGCATCGCCTTCGTCGAGGTGCGCGGGGCCGTGGACCGCGAGCTGCCGCTGCCCGGACCCACCCAGAAGACGGACTTCTACTTCAAGTTCCTTCCCGCGGTGGACGGTTCGGGCTTCGATTCCGACCCGGTGCTCGTCCACTGCACCCGCAACGAGAAGGTCCGCAGGCTGGAGCACGTCACCGGCGACATCGTGCTCCGGGAGTCCATGTTCGACCCCGTGGCCGACCTGCCGGTCCGCCGGATCGTCGAGATCACCATCGGGGAGAAGACCACCGACCAGAAGGGCCGGGTCGTCGAGCGGGTCAGCGCCCAGGCCCTGCTCCCGTACATCCACCAGCGCTACGACGACCCGATGCAGATCCTGGACGGGCCGCCCGAGGGGAGCGTGTGACATGGAGCTCGCACCCGGACAGGTGGCGGTGGTCACCGGCGCCGCGAGCGGCATCGGCCTCGCGATGGCCCGCCGCTTCGCCGCCGAGGGCCTCAGGGTCGTCCTCGCCGACGTGGCGGAGGGCGCCCTCGCCAAGGCCGCCCAGGAGCTGACCGCCGACGGCGCCGAGGTCCTCGCCCGCACCGTGGACGTCAGCGACCGCGACTCCGTCCTCGCCCTCGCCGAGGCCGCGTACGAGGCCTTCGGCGCGGTCCACGTGCTGTGCAACAACGCGGGCGTCGGATCGGGCGCCGAGGGCCGGATGTGGGAGCACGAGCCCAACGACTGGAAATGGGCCTTCTCCGTCAACGTGTGGGGCGTCTTCCACGGCATCCAGGCCTTCGTTCCCCGCATGATCGCCGGCGCGCAGCCCGGCCATGTGGTCAACACCTCCTCCGGCGACGGCGGTATCGCCCCGCTGCCCACCGCCTCCGTGTACGCGGTCACCAAGGCCGCCGTGGTCACCATGACCGAGTCGCTGTACGCCCACCTCAAGGCGGAGGGCGCGGCCGTCGGCGCCTCGGTCCTCTTCCCCGGCCCGCACATGCTGCGCACCGGCCTGTGGGAGTCGCACCGCAACCGGCCCGAGCGGTACGCCAAGCAGCGCCCGCGCAAGACCCCGTACCGCACGCTCGACCAGTACGAGGCGGCCATGAAGAAGGCCGGCCACGAGGTGGACTTCACCCCGGTCGAGGAGGTCGCCGAGCACGTGGTGGCCGGCATCCGCGCGGACCGCTTCTGGATGCTGCCGGCCAGCGAGCACAGCGACCGCCAGATCAGGGCCCGGTCGCAGTCCATGCTCGACCGCGCCAACCCCGCCTACCTGGAGAGCTTCATCCTCGACTGAGGAGTGAGGAGTGCCGCAGTGAACGCGCACGAAGACCAGTACGCAGACCTGCACCACGACCCGTACCTGA
Organism: Streptomyces venezuelae; assembly: GCF_008642295.1. Taxonomy (GTDB): domain Bacteria; phylum Actinomycetota; class Actinomycetes; order Streptomycetales; family Streptomycetaceae; genus Streptomyces; species Streptomyces venezuelae_C. The sequence continues at coordinate 5,766,833 of NZ_CP029190.1, forward strand.
TCATCTCCTCCGACTGCCATGCGGGCCTGCCCACCGAGCAGTACCGCCCCTATCTGGACTCCCGCTTCCACCCGCAGTTCGATGAATTCCTCGGTCAGCGGGACGCCCGCCGCGAGGAGGCCACCCGGCTGGGCGTCCGCAACGAGGCCTTCGCCGAGAAGTGGTTCCACGACCACGAGGAGGGCCTCAAGGGCGGCTGGGACACCGCCCAGCGGCTGAAGGAGCTCGACGGCGACGGTGTGGCCGCCGAGGTGGTGTTCCCCGACGCCGATGCCGTGGACAGCCAGACCGCCGCCCCCTTCGGGGTGGGCCTCGGCCTCTCCGGCGACCAGGACCCCGAGCTCGGCATGGCGGGCGCCCAGGCGCACAACCGCTGGCTGGCCGAGTTCGTCTCCGGGAATCCCGAACGGCACTGCGGGGTGGCCCTCCTCCCCATCACGGGCGAACCGGACAAGGTCGTCGCGGAGATCCACCGGGCCAAGGAGTCCGGCCTGGGCGCGCTGATGATCCCCTCGATGTGGGTGGACAAGGCTCCGTACCACGACCGCCGCTACGACCCGGTCTGGGCGGCGGCGGCCGAGACCGCCATGCCGATCGTCACCCACTCGGGCGCGGCCCCGCGCCATGAGTACGGCGACCACCTCGGCATCTACGTCTCCGAGGTCACCTGGTGGCCGGCCCGCCCGCTCTGGTTCCTGCTCTGGTCCGGGGTCTTCGAGCGGCACCCCGGCCTGAAGTTCGGGGTCGCCGAATCCGGCTGCTGGTGGCTCCCCAACCAGCTCTGGTTCATGGACCGCCTCTACCTCGGCGCACACGGCGGGAAGAAGCTCTCCCCCTTCGCCGAGCTGAAGCGCCCGCCGAGCGAGTACCTGGACCGGCAGGTCTTCGTCTGCGCCACCAACACCAAGCGCCGCGAACTCGCGCAGCGCTACGAGATCGGCGTGGACAACATCCTGTGGGGCTCGGACTTCCCGCACCCCGAGGGGACCTGGCCCAACACCCGCGCCTGGCTGCGGAACACCTTCCACGACATCCCAGTGGCCGAGACCCGGCGCATGCTGGGCCTGGCGGCGGCGGAGGTCTTCGGCTTCGACACCGCCAAACTGGCCCCGATCGCCCAACGGATCGGACCCACCCCGGCGGACCTGGGCCAGTCCCCGGACCAGGCCGCCGTCGAGGCCTCCTGGGCCCGCTCCCGCGAGGTCGGCCGGCACTGGCTCACCGAGAACGACTTCCCGGTCCTGGGGGTGGACCGGTGAGCGAGGACCGCTACACGGTGATCTCGGCCGACTGCCATGCGGGCGCCGACCTGCTCGACTACAGGCCGTACCTGGAGAAGAAGCACCACGAGGACTTCGACGCCTGGGCGGCCGGCTTCGTCAACCCGTACGAGGACCTGCTCGCGGACACCGCCGACCGGAACTGGAACTCGGCCCGGCGGCTGGCGGAGCTGGAGGCGGACGGGATCGTCGCGGAGGTCGTCTTCCCCAACACCATCCCGCCGTTCTTCCCGAACGCCTCGCTGATGGCCCAGCCGCCGACCCGGGCGGAGTACGAACAGCGGTGGGCCGGCCTGCAGGCCCACAACCGCTGGCTGGCCGACTTCTGCGCGGACGCGCCGGGGCGCCGGGCGGGAGTGGTCCAGATCCTGCTGAACGACGTGGACGCGGCGGTGGCGGAGATCCGCCGCACCCGGGAGGCGGGCCTGACCGGCGGCATCCTGCTGCCGGGCGTCCCGCCCGGCTCCCCGGTGCCGGAGCTGTACTCGGCGGCGTACGACCCGATCTGGGCGGTCTGCGCGGAACTCGGCGTCCCGGTCAACCACCACGGCGGCTCGGCCTCGCCGCCGCTGGGCGACGAGCCCGCCGCCCGTGCGGTCTTCATGGTGGAGACCACCTGGTTCTCCCACCGCGCCCTGTGGCACCTGGTCTTCGGCGGGGCCTTCCGCCGCCACCCAGATCTGACGCTGGTCCTGACGGAGCAGGGCTCGGGCTGGATCCCGGGGGTGCTGGAGATGCTGGACTACTACCACGGCCGACTGGTGGCGGCCTCGGCCACCGCCGAGTCCAAATTCGGCGCGGGCCTGGCCGAGGCGATGGGCAAGGGCCCGAGCGAGGTCTGGCGGGACAACTGCTTCGTCGGCGCCAGCTTCATGCGCCCGCACGAGGTGCCGCTCCGCGACCGGATCGGCCTCGACAAGATCATGTGGGGCAGCGACTACCCCCACGACGAGGGCACCACCCCGTTCTCCCGGGAGGGCCTGCGGATCGCCTACGCGGGCCTGCCGCGCGAGGAGGTCGCCGCGATGGCCGGCGGCAACGCGGCCCGGGTCTACGGCTTCGACCTCACCCTGCTGGACGCGTTGGCCGCGAAGTGCGGCCCCCTGGTCTCGGAGATCGCCGAACCCCTGACGGAGATCCCGCCGGGGGCCACCAGCCCGGCCTTCGCCAAGGGAGGCTCGGTCCGGGTCTGGTAGCCCCGGTCGCGGCCGGGGCGGCTCGGCTCATGGAGCGGAGCCGCCCCGGCGGGGCGGCGTCGGGGAACCGTCTCGGGCCCCGTCACACGCGCCTCCCCGGGTACCGTCGGTAACCCGGCTGGATACCGATCGGTAACAACCTCTAGCGGCACCCCGGAAACCGCCTCTATGGTGCGGACATGCCGAACCTGCCCGATGTCGTGCTGTGGTCCATACCCGCCTTCGTCCTGCTCACCGTCATCGAGATGGTGAGCTACCGGCTCCATCCCGACGATGATGCCGCCGGATATGACAAAAAGGACGCGGTCACCAGCATCACCATGGGTCTCGGCAGCATCGGCTTCGACCTGCTCTGGAAGATCCCGGTCGTCGCCGTGTTCACCGCGGTGTACGAACTCACCCCGCTGCGGGTGCCGTTCCTGTGGTGGACCGCCCTGCTGATGCTGTTCGTCCAGGACTTCCTCTACTACTGGCAGCACCGCAGCCACCATGTCATCCGGATCCTGTGGGCCTGCCACGTGGTCCACCACAGCAGCCGCCGGTTCAACCTGACCACCGCCCTGCGTCAGCCCTGGACCAGCGCCACCACCTGGTGGTTCTACCTGCCGATGGTGGCCCTCGGTGTGCACCCCGCGGCCATCCCGTTCTGCTACGGGATCAACCTCCTCTACCAGTTCTGGGTCCACACCGAGCGCATCGGCAAGCTGCCCCGGGCCTACGAGTACGTCTTCAACACCCCGTCCCACCACCGTGTGCACCACGCCTCCCAGGGCGGCTACCTCGACCGCAACTACGGCGGCATCCTGATCATCTGGGACCGGATGTTCGGCTCCTGGGTGGGAGAGACGGACCGGCCCGTCTACGGGCTCACAAAGAACATCGACACGCACAACCCGCTGCGCGTGGCCACCCACGAATACGCCGCCATCGCCCGCGACGTCCGTGCTGCCGGGAGCTGGCGCCAGCGTGCGGGGCACGTCTTCCGCGGCCCGGGCTGGCAGCCGGCCGCAGCCCCGGCACCCGCACCGGCTCCCGCCTCGGCACCGGCCCCGGCTGCCGATGCGGCCACCCCGGCCACCGCGGCCACCCCGGCCGCCGATGCGGCGACGGCCGCGGCCCGGAACGCCGAGGCCACCGCATGACCGCCACCGAACGCCGTACGCCCTCCTGGGCGGCCGGCCCCGCACCCGGCGCCGGCCGCCGCGCCCGCCTCGGCCGGGCTGCGCTCACCGGCTTCGCCCTGGCCGCCGCCCTCGACCTCGGCTCGCTGCTGGCCGGCTGGGACCTCGGCCACACCCTCTTCAAACCGCTGCTGATGCCGCTGCTCATCGGCTGGGCGCTCAGCTGCGGCGCCCCCCGCCTGCTGGTGGCCGCCCTCGCCTTCGGCTGGGGCGGGGACCTGGCCCTGCTCTTCGACGCCGAACCCGCCTTCCTCCTCGGCATGGGCTCCTTCGCCCTCGGCCACATCTGCTACCTGGTGCTGTTCGGCAGGCGGCCCGCCCTGCCCGTGCTCGCCGCGGCATACGGCGCAGCGCTCCTGGGCACCGTCGCCCTGCTCTGGGGCGACCTCCCGGCGGACCTCCGCATCCCGGTCGCCGGGTACAGCCTGCTGCTCACCGCCATGGCTTTCCGGTCGAGCGCCCTCGGCCGGCAGGCCGGCCTCGGCGGGGCGCTGTTCCTGCTCTCCGACACCCTGATCGCCACCGGCGTGGCCGAATGGCCCCAGCTGCCCCGGCCCGACTTCTGGATCATGCTCACCTACCTGGCCGCCCAGTACCTGCTGGCCCGTGGCGTGCTTGCGGCCGGACGGGCGTACGGTAGGGAAGTCATACAAGACTGAACAACTCCGCCGGAGGACTGCACCACCATGCGCGCCACCGTCATCCACGCCCCGCACGACATCCGCGTGGAGGAGGTGCCCGACGCCGCGATCCGGCGGCCCGAGGACGCCGTCGTCCGCGTCCTCCGCGCCTGCATCTGCGGCAGCGACCTCTGGGCCTACCGCGGCGAGGCGGTGCGCGAGCCCGGCCAGCGGATCGGCCACGAATTCCTCGGCATCGTCGAGGAGACCGGCTCCGAGGTCACCGGCCTGCGCGCGGGCGACCTGGTCGTCGCGCCCTTCATGTGGTCCGACGGCACCTGCACCTACTGCGCCGAGGGCCTGTACACCTCCTGCCTGCACGGCGGGTTCTGGGGCTCGGTCGGCCACGACGGCGGCCAGGGCGAGGCCGTCCGGGTCCCGCACGCCGACGGCACCCTGGTGAAGCTCCCCGCCGACGCGGCCTCCGACGACCGCCTGCTGACCGCGCTGCTGGCGCTCTCCGATGTGATGGGCACCGGCCACCACGCCGCCCTCGGCGCCGGGGTCCGCGCAGGCTCCACGGTGGCCGTGGTCGGCGACGGCGCCGTCGGGCTGTGCGGCGTACTGGCCGCCAAGCGGCTCGGCGCCGAGCGGATCATCGCCCTGGGCCGCCATGCCGCCCGTACCGACATCGCCAAGCTGTTCGGTGCCACCGACGTGGTCGCGGACCGCGGACAGGGCGCCGAGGCCGCCGTCCGCGAGCTCACCGGCGGCCAGGGCGCGCACTCCGTCATCGAGGCGGTCGGCACCGAGCAGTCGATGCGGACGGCCGTGAACATCACCCGGGACGGCGGGTCCATCGGCTACGTGGGCGTCCCGCACGGCAGCGGCACCGGGCTGGACCTCGGCGTCATGTTCGACCGCAACATCAGCCTCCGGGGCGGGGTCGCGCCGGTCCGCGCGTACATCCCCGAGCTGCTGCGGGACGTGCTCGACGGCACCATCGACCCCTCGCCGGTCTTCGACCGGGCGGTTTCGCTGGACGGGGTGCCCGACGGCTACCGGGCCATGGACGACCGCAGCGCCCTCAAGGTCCTGATCGCGCCGTGAACGCGAGGGGGGCCGGGCGGGGTGTCCCCCCGCCCGGCCCCCGTGGCATGTGCTGCCCGCGCTACTTGACGGCGTTCAGGGCGTTGACCACCCCGTAGCCGTAGTAGCCCGTCTGGCCCCACTTGCTCTGGCAGGTGGTGGCGTCTATCAGGTTGCCGAGGTTGTCGTAGACCTGGGCCGGGCAGGCCGGCTTGTCCGCCTGGGCCTTCAGCATCCGCTGCAGCTGGGCCGGGGTGGCCGACGGGTGGGCGCTCTTGAGCAGCGCGGCGACGCCCGCGACGTGCGGAGCGGCCATCGAGGTGCCCTGCTTGTAGCCGTAGCCGCCGCCGAGGACGGTGGACAGCACCCGGCCGTTGGCGTCCGGGGTCTGCGGGGTCTGCCACTTGTCCCCGCCGGGGGCGGCCACGTCCACCACGCCGAGCCCGTAGCTGGAGTAGTAGGACTTGAAGCCCTTGTCACCCGTCGCGGAGACGGTGACCACGCCCGGGAGCTGCGTCGGCAGGTCCAGGCAGACCCGCGGGTCGATGGTCCGCGGCACCGGGGTGCCGTCGTCGGGGCTGGAGTCGTCGACGATCGACTCGCCCGCCAGGTCGTGGTTGGAGTTGCCGGCCGAGGCGACGTGCAGGACGCCCTTCCGCTCGGCGTACTTGGTCGCCCGGCCGAGCGCCTCGACCAGGGCCTTCTGGTCGTCGTCGGTCTTGCAGTTGTAGAGCCAGGGGTCGACGTAGTAGCTGTTGTTCGTCACCTCGATCCCCTTCTCGGCGGCGAACATGAAGCCGCAGACCACGGCCTCGGTGAAGAAGAGGCCGTTGCCGGGCTCGCTCACCTTGATGCCCGCGACCTTCACGCCGGGGGCGACACCGCTGATGCCGATGCCGTTGCGGGCGGCGGCGATGGTGCCGGCCACGTGCGTGCCGTGGTCGCTGCCGTCGGCGTACGGGCGCCAGGCACCCTCGGAGGTGTCCGCGACGCCCCCGACACAGTTGGCCGACTGCTCCCGGGAGAAGTTCGGGGCGAGATCGGGGTGGGTGTCGTCGACACCCGTGTCGATGACGCCCACCGTGACGTTCCGGCTGCCATCGTTGATCTTGTGAGCCTGGTCGGCCTTGATCGTCCGCAGGTCCCACTGGTTGGGCTCCAGCGGCTCCTCGCCCGGCGCGGCAGCCGCTGCCGCCTTGGCGGCGTCCGCCGCGCTCAGCTGCTGGGTGGCGCCTTCATCGGTGGTCTGCACCGGCTGGAGCGGAGCCGTACGGGTGGCGCCCACGGAGACGAAGAGGTGCCGCTGGGTCCGCAGCTCCTGGGCGAACGCAGGGTTCTGGGAATGCGCGACGACGACCCCGATCTGCTCATAGGCCGTCACCACCGTTCCGCCGGCCCGTTCGACGGCCTTCCTGGCCTGCTTGACCGTGCCGTACGCGGTCAGGTTCGCCACGTAACTGAGCTTCGGTCCGGTGGCCGGCGACGCCGCACGGGCGCCGGCGGCCTCCGCAGGGGCGGCCGAGGCCGTCACCGCGGGCAGGAACGCGAGCGAGGCCGTGAGGGCCAGGCCGACGGGCACGGCGAGTGCACGCCTGCGGCCGGATCCCAGATGAGCCATGGGTTCTCCACATCATCCGTAAAAAGCCGTCCGGCCGCGGGTTGCGGCGGACGGGTTCATGACAGGTGAGGCGAACCTAGCTTCCGTGTTCCCTTCTGCGCCATCAGTTCGAGAAATCAGGTCCTGAAGAAACAGCGGGTGTTGAACCGTCCCGGCTCGGGTTCCGTGCCGTTGGCAGGGGGGATCAGCACCATCAGCCCCCCGCGGAGGTCGTTTTGTCCGTCGTCCCCACCGCATCCGCGTCACAAGGAGAGCCCCCCGTGACCACCGAAGCAGCGCCGCCGTCGGGCGGCGCGGACACGCACCCGGCGAGTCCCACGGCAGAAGAGTTCTGCGCCGTCCAGTCCAGCCCCGAGTTCGGTGAACTGCGCAGCTCCTACCGCTCCTTCGCCTTCCCGCTCACCGTGGCCTTCATCGCCTGGTACCTGCTCTACGTCCTGCTGTCCAACTACGCGGGCGGCTTCATGGGGACCAAGCTCTTCGGCAACGTCAACGTCGCCCTCGTGCTTGGCCTCGGCCAGTTCGCGACCACCTTCCTGATCGCCTGGTGGTACTCCCGGCACGCGGCCGAGAAGCTCGACCCCAAGGCTTCCGCAATCAAGTCCCGCATGGAGGCCGGAGAATGAGCCCCGCCCAGCAGCTGGCCGCCGACGCCGCCTCCGACCACCGGCCGCTGATCATCACCCTGTTCGGGCTGTTCGTCGTCGCCACCCTCATCATCACCATCTGGGCCGGCCGGCAGACCAGGGGAGCCGCCGACTTCTACGCCGGCGGCCGGCAGTTCACCGGCTTCCAGAACGGCCTCGCCATCTCCGGCGACTACATGTCCGCCGCGTCCTTCCTCGGCATCGCCGGCGCCATCGCCCTCTTCGGCTACGACGGCTTCCTCTACTCCATCGGCTTCCTGGTGGCCTGGCTGGTCGCGCTGCTGCTGGTCGCCGAGCCGCTGCGCAACTCCGGCCGGTACACCATGGGCGACGTCCTGGCCTACCGGATGCGCCAGCGGCCGGTCCGGACCGCGGCCGGCACCTCCACCATCGTGGTGTCGATCTTCTACCTGCTCGCCCAGATGGCCGGAGCCGGCGTCCTGGTCTCGCTGCTGCTCGGCATCAAGAGCGACGGCGGCAAGGTCGCCATCGTCGCGCTGGTCGGCGTCCTGATGATCGTGTACGTCTCGATCGGCGGGATGAAGGGCACCACCTGGGTGCAGATGGTCAAGGCCGTCCTGCTGATCGCGGGCGCCCTGCTGATCACCTTCATGGTGATGTGGAAGTTCAACTTCAACATCTCCGACCTGCTCGGCAAGGCCGCCGAGAACAGCGGCAAGGGCAGCGCCTTCCTGGAACCCGGCCTGAAATACGGCATCACCGGGACCTCGAAGCTGGACTTCATCTCCCTCGGCCTCGCCCTGGTCCTCGGCACCGCCGGACTGCCGCACATCCTGATCCGCTTCTACACCGTCCCCACCGCCAAGGCCGCCCGCAAGTCCGTGAACTGGGCCATCGGCATCATCGGCGCCTTCTACCTGATGACCATCGCCCTCGGCTTCGGTGCCGCCGCCCTGCTCAACCGGGCCGACATCATCGCCTCCAACCCGGCCGGCAACACCGCGGCCCCGCTGCTGGCCCAGGAGGTCGGCGGCGGCGCCGACTCCACCGGCGGCGCCATCCTGCTCGCCGTGATCTCCGCCGTCGCCTTCGCCACCATCCTCGCGGTGGTCGCCGGGCTCACCCTCGCCTCCTCCTCGTCCTTCGCCCACGACATCTACGTCAACGTGATCCGCAAGGGCCGGGCCACCGAGCAGGAGGAGGTGCGGGCCGCCCGCTGGTCCACCGTGGTGATCGGCGCGGTCGCCATCGGCCTCGGCGCGCTGGCCCGCGACATCAACGTGGCCGGTCTGGTGGCGCTCGCCTTCGCCGTGGCCGCCTCCGCCAACCTGCCGACCATCCTCTACAGCCTGTTCTGGAAGCGCTTCACCACCCAGGGCGCGCTGTGGTCCATCTACGGCGGCCTGATCTCGTCGGTGGTCCTGGTGCTGTTCTCGCCGGTCGTCTCCGGCAACCCCAAGACCTCGATGTTCAAGGGCATGGACTTCCACTGGTTCCCGCTGGAGAACCCCGGTCTCATCTCCATCCCGTTGGGCTTCCTGCTCGGCTGGCTGGGAACCGTACTGTCCAAGGAGAAGGCCGACCCCCGGAAGTACGCGGAACTCGAGGTCCGCTCCCTGACGGGAACAGGGGCTCACTGAGATCCTCCGAACACCCAGCGTGGCCGCGTCGTACGTCCGTACGACGCGGCCGAGCCGTGTCTCGTCTGTTCGGGGACATCTGCATGACACACAGGTCACGTAGGCTCGAATACAGCGCATGCAGTGCACGAAAAGCAGCGCAGACCTCTATGGATCCGGACAGGGGAGGGGGCCCAGAGTGCTTCTCGACACCTATGGCCGCGTAGCCACCGACCTGCGCGTCTCACTCACCGACCGGTGCAACCTGCGGTGCACGTACTGTATGCCCGAGGAAGGGTTGCAGTGGCTGGCAAAGCCCGATCTGCTCGCCGATGACGAGATCGTCCGGTTGATCCGGATAGCCGTCACCGACCTCGGCGTCACCGAGGTCCGCTTCACCGGCGGCGAGCCGCTGCTCCGGCCCGGCCTGGTCGGCATCGTCGAGCAGTGCGCGGCCCTCGACCCGCGCCCCAGGATGTCCCTGACCACCAACGGCATCGGCCTCAAGCGCACCGCCACCGCCCTGAAGGCCGCCGGCCTGGATCGGGTCAACGTCTCCCTGGACACCCTGCGCCCCGAGGTCTTCAAGACCCTCACCCGCCGGGACCGGCACAAGGACGTGGTCGAGGGCATGGCCGCGGCCCGGGAGGCCGGACTCACCCCGGTCAAGGTCAATGCGGTCCTGATGCCCGGCCTCAACGACGACGAGGCTCCCGAGCTGCTCGCCTGGGCCGTGGACCACGGCTACGAGATGCGCTTCATCGAGCAGATGCCGCTGGACGCCCAGCACGGCTGGAAGCGCGACGGGATGATCACCGCCGGTGACATCCTGGAGTCCCTGCGCACCCGCTTCGAGCTGACCCCCGAGGGCCAGGAGGCCCGCGGCGCCGCCCCCGCCGAGCGCTGGATCGTGGACGGCGGCCCGGCCACGGTAGGCGTCATCGCCTCGGTCACCCGCCCGTTCTGCCGGGCCTGCGACCGCACCCGCCTGACCGCCGACGGCCAGGTGCGTACCTGCCTGTTCGCCACCGAGGAGTCCGACCTCCGCGCGGCGCTCCGCTCGGGCGCCCCGGACGAGGAGATCGCCCGCCTGTGGAAGGTGGCGATGTGGGGCAAGAAGGCCGGCTCCGGCCTCGACGACCCCTCGTTCCTCCAGCCGGACCGCCCGATGTCGGCCATCGGCGGCTGACACCGGGCGGGTTCTTTCGTCCTGTCCACGGGACCGGGACCGGGACCGGGCTCAGGAACCGGTGGGCGGGGCCTCCGGCTCCTCCCACTCGGCCAGCACCACCACGTCCTTGAGGAAGCCGCGCACTCCCAGGAACTGGGAGAGGTGCTCGCGGTGCTCCTCGCAGGCGAGCCAGGTCTTGCGGCGCTCCGGGGTGTGCAGCTTCGGGTTGTTCCAGGCCAGGACCCATACGGCCGCAGTGCGGCAGCCCTTGGCGGAGCAGATGGGAGTGTCAGGGGAGTTCACGCCTCAACCCTAAAGGGCGACGCCGAGCAGCCACGGGGGGAGCTGCCCGGCGTCGGTTCGTCGCTCCGACGGGGGATGCGGAGCGCGTAGGCAGTATGTCACGCAGGACCCGGTGCAGTGCACCGGAACTTCATGATTGATCTGAGGTGTTCTTGAGGTTTCCCGCATCCAGTGCGGGATGCACAGGTGGGGCGATGAAGTTCGAGGGCAGTGACGGGGTGGTCTCGCGCCCCGCATTGGCGATGACCACCGCCACATACGGCAGCAGTGCGCCCGCGATCAGCGTCACGATCGCCACATGGCGTTCCACGTTCCACAGGATGACGGTGAGGATCACCGACAGGGTCCTGATGGACATCGAAATCACGTAGCGGCGCTGCCGCCCTCGCACGTCTTCGGCGAGTCCCATCCGGGCCCCGGTGATCCGGAAGACCTCGGCTTCGTTCCGCTTCTTCACGCCTTCCACCGTACGCCCGGCCGCGCGCGGCGGGGAGGCCGGGTGCATCCCCTGAAAGATGTGCCCGAAATGCGCCGTTCGTCCGGGCGATTGACACTGGGCCCACACGCGCAGTCCGCGCAGGAGGAGGCGACATGAGCTGGTTGTGGGCGATCATCGTCGGATTCGTGCTGGGCCTGATTGCCCGGGCCATCCTGCCAGGCAAACAGCATCAGCCCCTGTGGCTGACCACTCTCTTCGGCATCGCCGGCGCCGTCCTCGGCAATGCCGTCGCCACCTGGATCGGGGTCGGCGAGACCGCGGGCATCGACTGGACCCGGCATCTGCTGCAGCTCGCCGGCGCCGTCCTCATCGTCGGGCTCGGGGACATGGTCTACATGTCCTTCCGCGGCAAACGCACCGCTTAGGGGTGTCCGCCCCGGGGCGCGCGGCACCCGGGTGTGCGGAAGGGGCCGGCCCGGACGGGGAAGTCCGGGCCGGCCCCTTCCGCCGGGCCGGATCGCGCGTACGCCGGATCAGGCGCCGATGACCTCCACCGCGGCCAGGTTCTTCTTGCCGCGGCGCAGCACCAGCCAGCGCCCGTGCAGCAGGTCCTCCTTCGCGGGGACCGCGTCCTCGGCGGTGACCTTCACGTTGTTCACGTAGGCCCCGCCCTCCTTCACCGTCCGGCGCCCGGCCGACTTGCTGGCGACCAGCCCGGTCTCGGCGAAGAGGTCCACCACCAGGCCCGGCTCGGCCACCTTGGCGTGCGGCAGCTCGGACAGGGCCGCTGCCAGCGTGGCCTCGTCCAGCTCCGCCAGCTCGCCCTGACCGAACAGCGCCTTCGAGGCCGCGATCACGGCCGCCGCCTGCTCCGGGCCGTGCACCAGGGCCGTCAGCTCCTCCGCGAGGGCCCGCTGCGCGGCCCGCGCCTGCGGGCGCTCGGCGGTCTGCGCCTCCAGCTCCTCCAGCTCTGCCATGGACTTGAAGGACAGGATCCGCATGTACGTGGAAATGTCCCGGTCGTCCACGTTCAGCCAGAACTGGTAGAACGCGTACGGCGTGGTCATCTCCGGGTCGAGCCAGACGGCCCCGCCCTCGGTCTTGCCGAACTTGGTGCCGTCCGCCTTGACCATCAGCGGGGTCGCCATCGCGTGCACCTCCGCCGCCGGCTCCACCCGGTGGATCAGGTCGAGCCCGGCCGTCAGGTTGCCCCACTGGTCGGACCCGCCCTGCTGGAGGGTGCAGCCGTGCCGCCGGTACAGCTCCAGGAAGTCCATGCCCTGGAGCAGCTGGTAGCTGAACTCGGTGTAGCTGATGCCCTGGTCGGACTCCAGCCGCTTGGCCACTGAGTCCTTCGTCAGCATCTTGTTGACCCGGAAGTGCTTGCCGATGTCCCGCAGGAATTCGATGGCGGACATCCCGGCCGTCCAGTCCAGGTTGTTCACCAGGACCGCCGCGTTCTCGCCCTCGAAGGACAGGAACGGCTCGATCTGCGCCCGCAGCCGGTCCACCCACTGCGCGATCACGGCCGGATCGTTCAGGGTGCGCTCGGCGGTCGGACGCGGATCACCGATCTGGCCGGTGGCCCCGCCGACCAGTGCCAGCGGCCGGTTTCCGGCCAGCTGGAGCCGCCGCATGGTCAGCACCTGCACCAGGTGTCCGACGTGCAGGCTGGCCGCAGTCGGGTCATAGCCGCAATAGAACGTGACCGGACCGTCCGCGAAGGCCTTGCGCAGCGCTTCTTCATCGGTGGACTGGGCGAAGAGCCCACGCCACTTCAGTTCGTCGACGATGTCCGCCACGATCTCTCGACTCCTTGCGATTTGTTGATATGCCGAGTTCAGTCTAGGTGCGTCAGACGCCCTTGCTCACCGAACTCATGTTGAAGTCCGGGATGCGGACAGCCGGCATCGCAGCCCGGGTGAACCAGTCGCTCCACTCGCGCGGCAGGGTCTTCTCGGTCCGCCCGGCCTCGGTGGCCCGGGACAGCAGGTCCACCGGCGACTCGTTGAACCGGAAGTTGTTCACCTCGCCGACGACCTGGCCGTTCTCCACCAGGTAGACCCCGTCCCGGGTCAGGCCGGTCAGCAGCAGGCTCGCCGGGTCGACCTCGCGGATGTACCAGAGGCAGGTCAGGAGCAGACCCCGCTCGGTGGCGGCCACCATCTCCTCCAGGGACTTCTCCCCGCCCCCGTCCAGGATCAGGTTGCCGAAGCCGGGGGAGACCGGCAGGCCGGTCAGGGCGGCCGTGTGCCGGGTCGTGAGCAGCCTGGCCAGCTCGCCGTCGCGGATCCACTCGGTCGCCGGGACCGGCAGACCGTTGTCGAAGGCGGAGACGTCGTCGCCGGAGCTGTGCGCGATCACGAACGGGGCGGACTCCAGGCCCGGCGCGTTCGGGTCGCTGCGCAGGGTCAGGGGCAGCTCGGACAGCTTCTCGCCGAGCCGGGTGCCACCGCCCGGCTTGGAGAAGACCGTCCGGCCCTCCGCCGCGTCCCGGGCCGACGCCGACCACATCTGGTAGATCACCAGGTCGGCCACGGCCGTCGGCGGCAGCAGGGTCTCGTACCGGCCGGCGGGCAGCTCGATCCTCCGTTCCGCCCAGCCCAGCCGTACGGCGAGCTCCGCGTCCAGCGCGGTCGGGTCCACGTCCTTGAAGTCCCGGGTGGAGCGGCCGGCCCAGGCCGACCGCAGCCGGCCATCGGCCGTGGCGGGGGACTTGGCGTTGAGCTCCAGGGTGCCGGTGGGCTGGTCGTGGCGCAGCCGCAGGCCCGTGGACGTACCGACATACGTCGAGACCAGCTCGTGGTGGGCGAAGCCGTACAGCTCCCGGCCGCCCGCCCGGGCCCGGGCGAAGGCCTCGCCGAGGGCCGGCGCGAACTCGGTGAACACCGCCGAGGAGGTCTCGGCGGGGGAGTCGGTGAAATCGGGCGAGACGGGGGTGCCGGTCACCAGCGGCTGGGCGTCCTCGGCCGGGCCGGCCCCGCGGGCCGCCGCCTCGGCGGCGCGTACCAGCGGCTCCAGGTCCGCGGCGGTCACGGCGGAGCGCGAGACGACCCCCGAGGCCGTGCCCTCCTTGCCGTCCACGGTCGCGATCACCGTGAGGGTCCGGCCGCGGGTCACCCCGTTCGTGGTGAGCGCATTGCCGGCCCACCGCAGGTTGGCGCTGGACTCCTCGTCGGCGATGACCACGCATCCGTCGGCCGTGGACAGCTCCAGGGCCCGCTCGACGATCTCGTGGGGCTTGGTGTGGTTCGGCGCCATCAGCGACCCGCCTCCTGCGTGGTGTTCAGAATGTTCACGCCGCGGAACAGCGCGGACGGGCAGCCGTGCGAAACCGCCGCGACCTGGCCCGGCTGGGCCTTGCCGCAGTTGAAGGCACCGCCCAGGACATAGGTCTGCGGGCCGCCCACGGCCTCCATCGACCCCCAGAAATCGGTGGTGGTGGCCTGGTAGGCGACATCGCGCAGCTGGCCGGCCAGCCTGCCGTTCTCGATCCGGTAGGCCCGTTGCTGGGTGAACTGGAAGTTGTAGCGCTGCATGTCGATCGACCAGGACCGGTCGCCGACCACGTAGATCCCGCGCTCCACCCCGCCGATCAGGTCCTCCGTCGACAGCCCGCCCGGATCCGGCCGGAGCGACACGTTCGCCATCCGCTGGACCGGCACATGGCCGGGGGAGTCCGCGTAGGCGCAGCCGTTGGAGCGGCCCAGGCCGGTCAGCTTCGCGATCCGGCGGTCGGTCTGGTAGCCGACCAGGGTGCCGTCCTTGACCAGGTCCCAGCTCTGCGCCTGGACGCCCTCGTCGTCGTAGCCGATGGTCGCCAGGCCGTGCTCGGCGGTCCGGTCGCCCGTCACGTTCATGATCGGCGAGCCGTACACGAGCTTGCCGAGCTGGTCGAAGGTGGCGAAGGAGGTCCCCGCGTACGCCGCCTCGTAGCCCAGCGCCCGGTCCAGCTCGGTGGCGTGCCCGATGGACTCGTGGATGGTGAGCCACAGGTTCGACGGATCCACGACCAGGTCGTACCGGCCGGCCTCGACGCTCGGCGCCCGCATCTTCTCGGCCAGCAGGGCCGGGATCTCCTCCAGCTCGCGGTCCCAGTCCCAGCCGGTGCCGGTCAGGTACTCCCAGCCGCGGCCGGCCGGCGGGGCGATGGTCCGCATGGAGTCGAACTCGCCGCTCTTGCCGTCCACGGCCACCGCGGTGAGCTGCGGGTGGATCCGGACCCGCTGCTGGGTGGTGACGGTCCCGGCCGTGTCGGCATAGAACTTGTTCTCGTGCACGGCAAGCAGGGAGGCGTCCACATGGGCCACCCCGTCGGCCCGCAGCAGCCGGGAGCTCCAGTCGGCCAGCAGGGCCGCCTTCTCCTCGTCCGGCACCTCGAAGGGGTTCACCTCGTACGCGGAGATCCAGGTCCGGTCGGCGTGCACCGGCTCCTCGGCCAGCTCCACCCGCTCGTCCGAGCCCGCCGCCTTGATCACTTTCGCGGACAGCTGAGCCATGGCGACGGCCTGCGAGGCCACCTTGGCGGCACCGTCCATGGTGAGGTCCACCCCGGAGGCGAACCCCCAGCTGCCCCCGTGCACCACCCGCACCGCAAAGCCGAGGTCGGTGGTGTCGGAGCCGCCGGACGGCTTGGCGTCCCGCAGCCGCCACGAGGCGCTGCGGATCCGCTCCAACCGGAAATCGGCATGGTCGGCGCCGAGCGCGCGGGCCCGGGCGAGCGCCGCATCGGCGAGCGCCCGCAGGGGCAGCGCGGTGAAGGCCGCATCGATGGAATGGGGCACGGAAGTCCTCCCGTGGTCGTGACCGGTCGCTCCGATCATGTCGCGCCCGGGGCCGCCGTGCCTACCTCTTTCTGTAGGGACTCGACAGAGCCCGTCCCAAGGCCCTGTCGGAGCCCGATTCTCCGTACGAGGGACGGGCCCGCTAGGTTTTCGGTATTCAGACCGCTAGCGAAAGGGTGATCCGTTGAGCCGCTCGGTTCTCGTCACCGGAGGAAACCGGGGCATCGGCCTCGCCATCGCCCGCGCCTTCGCCGATGCCGGCGACAAGGTCGCGATCACGTACCGCTCGGGCGAGCCGCCGGCGGAGCTCGTCGGCCTGGGGGTGCTGGCGGTCCGCTGCGACATCACCGACTCCGAGCAGGTGGAGCAGGCCTACAAGGAGATCGAGGACAAGCACGGTGCGGTCGAGGTGCTGGTGGCCAACGCCGGCATCACCAAGGACACCCTGCTGATGCGGATGTCCGAGGAGGACTTCACCTCCGTCCTGGACACCAACCTCACCGGCACCTTCCGGGTGGTCAAGCGCGCCAACCGCGGCATGCTCCGCGCCAAGAAGGGCCGCGTCGTCCTGATCTCCTCGGTGGTGGGCCTCCTCGGCTCGGCCGGCCAGGCGAACTACGCCGCCTCCAAGGCCGCGCTCGTCGGTTTCGCCCGCTCCCTCTCCCGTGAGCTGGGCTCCCGCAACATCACCTTCAACGTGGTGGCCCCGGGCTTCGTGGACACCGACATGACGAAGGTGCTCACCGACGAGCAGCGCGCCGGCATCGTGTCGCAGGTCCCGCTCGGCCGCTACGCGCAGCCGGAGGAGATCGCCGCAGCCGTGCGCTTCCTCGCGTCCGACGACGCCTCGTACATCACCGGAGCCGTCATTCCCGTTGACGGCGGATTGGGCATGGGTCACTGATCACATGAGCGGAATTCTCGACGGCAAGCGCATCCTCATCACGGGTGTGCTGATGGAGTCCTCCATCGCCTTCCACACCGCCAAGCTGGCCCAGGAGCAGGGCGCCGAGGTCATCCTCACCGCCTTCCCGCGGCCCACACTGACCGAGCGCATCGCCAAGAAGCTGCCCAAGCCGGTCAAGGTGATCGAGCTCGACGTCACCAACGACGAGCACCTGGCCCGCCTGGAGGGCCTCGTCCGTGACGAGCTCGGCGGCCTCGACGGCGTGGTCCACTCCATCGGCTTCGCCCCGCAGGACGCCCTCGGCGGCAACTTCCTGAACACGCCGTTCGAGTCGGTCGCCACGGCCATGCACGTCTCGGCGTTCTCGCTGAAGTCGCTGACCATGGCCTGCAAGCCGCTGTTCCCGGCGGAGGGCGCGGCCGTCGTCGGCCTCACCTTCGACGCGCAGTACGCCTGGCCGCAGTACGACTGGATGGGCCCGGCCAAGGCCGCGCTGGAGGCCACCAGCCGGTACCTCGCCCGCGACCTGGGCAAGGAGAACATCCGCTGCAACCTGGTCTCGGCCGGTCCGATCGGCTCGATGGCCGCGAAGTCCATCCCGGGCTTCTCGGAGCTGGCGGACGTCTGGAACTCCCGCTCCATGCTGGAGTGGGACATGAGCGACCCGGAGCCGGCCGGTAAGGGCGTCGTCGCCCTGCTGTCGGACTGGTTCCCGAAGACCACCGGCGAGATCGTCCACGTGGACGGCGGCCTGCACGCGATGGGCGCCTGACCGCCCGACGGTCCGTTCGCACGGCGAAGGCCGCGCCCCTGCGAGGGGCGCGGCCTTCGCCGTGTCGCACGCCGCGGCACGCTACGGTGCGCGCCCGGGCGGATCGCCCCGAGTCGATAAAAGGGGTGAAAGCCTGCAAACTGACCGGGTCGGGGTCTTCCCGGCGTACTGCGGGGAGGAGGTACGGGAGTGCGCGCGAGGCGGAGCCGAGCGGTATCGCTGCTGTTCACCTCGGTCGTGCTGACCGGTCTCCTGATCCCCGTCCTGGGCCCGGAAACCGCCCTGCCGTCCGCCGCGGACCTGGCCTCCGCGGACCTGGCCGGGGCCGGTCCGGACGCCCCTGATGCGGCCTCCGTGGATCTTGCCGGACTGCCGGCCGAACCGCCCGTCCAGCCCGCCCGGCCTGCGGCCGACGAGCTCTTCGGCGCCGACTGCGACACCCGGATACAGGGCTCCACGGTCATGGCCGTCTGCCGCAACCCCTTCCCGGAGACCGACCTGGTCCGGCTCCATGTGGAATGCGACCGCTGGTGGGACCTGGACGGGGACAGCGCCCCGGTGGCCGTCCACCCGGCCGGCCGGGTGGAGCTGACCGGCCGCTGCTGGAAAGAGGTCCGCGCGGTCTGGGTCAGCCACGAGCGGGGATGAGTTGTCCCGCCGGGCCGCCCCGCCAGGCCGCCCCGCCGGGCCGCCCCGCCGGGCCGCCCCGCCAGGCCGGCCGCCGGCATCGGCTCAGTCCTGCCGACCCAGGCAGGCGAAGGGGTATCCGGCCGCCTCGGAGGCCGCCGTATCGGCGTCCCCGCGCCGGATCGCCTCGATCAGCCGGGCATGGTCCAGATGCGACTCCGGGGTCAGGTCCGGGCCCACGTCCGTACGCAGCCAGTCGCGGATCAGCTCGCCCAGGTCCGCGTAGAGCCCGGTCAGCACCTCGTTGTGGGAGGCCGTGACCACGGCCATGTGCAGGGCGACATCCGCGGCGACGAACAGCTCCGCATCCCCCGAGGCCCAGGCCTCCTCGCGGCGCGCCAGCAGTACGTCCAGCTGTACGAGGTCCCGCTCGGTCCGCCGCTCCGCCGCCAGCCGGGCCGCCGAGGACTCCAGGGTGGAGCGCAGCTCGGCGATGTGCCGCGGGTCCGCCCCCGAGAACCGCCGGTGCATCACCCCGGCCAGCTCGCTGGTCGCGATGACATAGGTGCCCGAGCCCTGCCGGATGTCCAGCAGTCCGTTGTGGGCCAGGGCACGGACCGCCTCGCGGACCGTATTGCGGGCGACACCCAGCAGGTCGACCAGTTCCGGTTCCGTCGGGATTCTTGCTCCGACCGGCCATTCTCCGGAGGTGATCTGGTTCCGCAGCTGGGCGATCACCTGGTCGACGAGCGCAGAGCGCCGGGGCGAGGTCAGCGGCATGGGGTCCTCTCGGCACGGTCCGGGTTCACAGGTGGACAACCAATCATCCCATGATTCTATGATGGTTCGATGCATGACGAAGAGATCCAGACCCTGAACCGGCCCGCCCTACCCGGAGCCGCCCCCGGCAGCGCCACCGGTACCGGCACCGGCAGCGGCGCCGCCGCGCAGCCGCCCGCCTGGCTCGGCCCGGTCCTCATCGTCGGCATCGTGCTCGCGGCCCTCAACCTGCGGCCCGCCATCACCAGCCTGGGCGCCCTTTTCGAGGAGGCCCGCACCGGACTCCACATGAGCGGCACGGTCGCCGGACTCATCACCTCCGTCCCGGCCCTCTGCTTCGCCGTCTTCGGCATCACCGCACCCAGGCTCTCCCGCCGCTTCGGCCCCGCCGCCGTGGTCTGCGCCGGCATGGGCATGGTCGCCACCGGCCTGCTGATCCGCCCGTTCATGAGCAACTCGGCCGGCTTCCTCGCCTTCAGCGCCCTCACCCTCGCGGGCATCGCGCTCACCAACGTGCTGCTCCCGGTGATCGTCAAGCGCTGGTTCCCGGACCGGGTCGGCACCATGACCGGCCTGTACTCCATGGCCCTGGCCGCCGGCACCTCACTGGCCGCCGCTGCGACCGTCCCCATCACCGGAGCCCTCGGCGGCAACTGGCGCACCGGCCTGCTGGTGTGGGCCGGGCTGGCGGTCGCCGCCGTACTGCCCTGGCTGCCCATCGCCCGCGCCGCCCGCCGCGAGCGGGCGGCGGCCGGCCCGGCGAGCCCCGGCCGGGGCGACGCGACCGGCCCGCGCGTGGTCCGCAGCCGCACCGCCTGGGCCCTCGCCTGCTACTTCGGCCTCCAGGCCACCGGCGCCTACATCACCATGGGCTGGCTCCCGCAGATCTTCCGCGACGCCGGGGTCTCGGCCGGCACCGCCGGTGTCCTGCTCGCCGTCACCATGGTCATGGGCGTCCCGCTGGCCTTCGTCATCCCCGGCCTGGCCGGCCGGATGCGCAACCAGGGACCCATCGCCGTCACCCTCGGCCTGTTCGGGCTCGCCGGCTACCTCGGCCTCTA
The DNA here is from genome assembly GCF_008642295.1 of Streptomyces venezuelae. Classification (GTDB taxonomy): domain Bacteria; phylum Actinomycetota; class Actinomycetes; order Streptomycetales; family Streptomycetaceae; genus Streptomyces; species Streptomyces venezuelae_C. Next base: position 5,786,888 of record NZ_CP029190.1, read on the forward strand.
CCTGGCCCCCGCCGCCGGAGCCTGGGCCTGGGCGCTGCTGCTCGGCATCTCCAACTGCGCCTTCCCGCTCGTCATCACCATGATCGGACTGCGCGCCAAGTCCCCGGCCGGGGTGGTCAGGCTCTCCGCCTTCGCCCAGTCCACCGGCTACCTGATCTCCATCCCCGGCCCGCTGCTCATCGGCACCCTCTACCAGCACAGCGGCGGCTGGGACCTGCCTCTCGCGCTGATGGCGGGGCTGCTCATGCCGCAGATCGCACTGGGCGTGCTGGCCGGCCGGGACCGCACGATCGAGGACGAATGCCGCATGGGAGACTGACCCCATGCCCGTTCTCGAACCGAACCCCCAGAACAGTCACAAGAAGCTCGGCATCGTGCTCGGTGCGATGCTCGGTGTGACCGTGATCATCGCCATCATCGCGACCGTGGCCTCCCCCTGACCCGCCCCGCGGGGGCAGCCGGTGGGGATATCCCCACCATCCCCTAGGGGGTCAGGTTCAGGGTCGACTGGGGTGTGCCCCCGATGGGAACCGCCGCCGTGGCTCCGTAGATTCATCGGTGACGACGCGCGGACACCCAGGAGGCGGCGATGTCGGTACACACCCCGTCGGCGGCCGGCCCGGCCCGCCCGGCCGAGGGCACTCCGCGGACGGCCGTCCGGCCCACGGCCCGCCGGCACGGCGCCGACACCCGGCTCACCTGGTGGGCGCTCGCCCTGCCGACGGCCGCGTTCGCATTCCTGTTCCTGCTCCTGGGGAGCCCGGCCGGGGCTCAGCCGGGCCCCGACGGCTCCACCATCGGCCACCTCATCGCGCTGCTCCTACGCGCCTTCGGCTGACCACGCGCCGACCGTGGGCGGGACCGCGAAGGGGACCGTGGACGGGACCGCGACGGGGCGTGCACCGGCGCGCGCCCCCGACGGGTGAGCTCCTCCAACACCCTGCGCCCCATGGCCGGTTTCGTGCGAAGCTGGGACCCATGAGCGCCGATACACCCCGCAGGATCGTCCTCCTCCGGCACGCCAAGGCCGACTGGCCCCAGGTGTCCGACCACGACCGCCCGCTGGCGGAACGCGGGCGCAAGGACGCCCCGGCCGTCGGACTGAAGCTGGCCGAGACCGGCATCACCTTCGACCTGGCCCTCTGCTCCACCGCGGCCCGGACCCGGGAAACCTGGAAGCTCGCCGTTCAGGAGCTCCCGACCCGGCCGAAGACGGTCTACGAGGAGCGGCTGTACGAGGCCTCGCTCGGCGAGCTCATCGCCCTGCTCAACGAGACCTCCGACGAGGTCGCCGACCTCCTCGTCATCGGGCACAACCCTGGGATGCACGCCCTGGCGGACGCTCTGGCCGGGCGCGCCGAGGGAGACACCCTCCAGCGGATGACCCGTACCGGGTTCCCGACCTCGGCCCTCGCCGTCGTCTCCTTCACGGGCTCCTGGAAGTCCCTGGAACACGGCGTAGGCACCCTGCTGGACTTCTGGACCCCAAAGGAACACTGAAACTCCAGGCGCCACGGCGTCACGCACATCGGCCCCGGCAGCAACCCTGCCGGGGCCGATGGCACATCTGGACCCTCACACCAGATCGGCGGCCTCGACCTCTTCCCGGGTGATGCCGAGCAGGTACAGCACCGCATCCAGGAACGGCACGTTCACCGCGGTGTGCGCGGCCTCCCGGACCACGGGCTTGGCGTTGAAGGCCACCCCCAGCCCAGCCGCGTTCAGCATGTCCAGATCGTTGGCGCCGTCCCCGATCGCCACGGTCTGTGCCAGCGGTACGCCGGCCTCGTTGGCGAACCGGCGCAGCAGCCGGGCCTTCCCGGCCCGGTCCACGATCTCGCCGGTCACCCGGCCGGTCAGCTTCCCGTCGACGATCTCCAGCGTGTTCGCCGAGGCGAAGTCGAGCCCGAGCCGCTCCTGCAGGTCGTCCGTCACCTGGGTGAACCCGCCCGACACCACGCCGACCTGGTAGCCGAGCCGCTTCAGGGTCCGGATGAGGGTCCGGGCACCGGGCGTGAGCCGCACCTCGGCCCGCACCTTGTCCACCACGGAGGCGTCCAGCCCGGCCAGCAGCTCCACCCGGGCGTGCAGGGACTGCTCGAAGTCGAGCTCACCGCGCATCGCGCGGGCGGTCACCCCGGCGACCTGCTCCTCGCAGCCGGCGTGCGCCGCGAACAGCTCGATGACCTCGTCCTGGATCAGGGTCGAGTCCACGTCCATCACCACCAGCCGCTGGGCCCGCCGGTGCAGACCGGCCGAGACCACGGCCACGTCCACCCCGATCTGGGCGGCCTGGGTGGCCAGGGCCGTCCGCAGCGGCTCGGTTTCGGCACCGGAGACGGCGAACTCGACCGCGGTCACCGGGTACTTGGCCAGCCGGAAGATACGGTCGATATTGCCGCCGACCTCGGTGATACGGGCGGCGATGGAGGCCGTGGACTCGGCGGTGAGCGGATGACCGAGCACGGTGACATGGGAACGGCCGCTGCCGCGCGGACGGTTGTCGCCGGTACCGGAGATGATCTCGGCCTGCAGCTTGAGGGACTCGGCCCAGCTGTGCACGGTCGCGCGCAGCTCGCCCTCGCTGCCGGCGGTGGGCTTGGTGACGAGGGCGCACAGGACGATGCGGCCTCGGGTGACCACCTGCTCGATGTCGACCACGTCGACGGAGTAGGCGGCGAGGGTGTCGAACAGCCCGGCGGTGATCCCGGGACGGTCCTTGCCGTAGATCTTGACGAGGAGGGTGGGGACGTCGGAGGTCTGCGAAGCACTCATGGTGCGCTCACCGTATCCTCCCACCCCCCACCCCGGCTCCCCCGTCTCACCCCTCGTCGCCACCACCCCGACCTGGCCACCTACGCCCCGGCGAGTTCCGGGGGCGGAGCCCCGGCCGCGGGCCGTACGGCGGCGACGGCCAGTACGGCCCCGGAGCCGGCCCAGCGCCCCGGCCCGCCCCCGCCGCCCGCCCGGCCGGCCAGGGCCGAGCATGCGTGCCATCGCGCCCCCCCAAGCCCCCACCCACCCCCCACACCAGACCCAGCAGTCCCGCCGCCCCCGCCGCCCCCCCCCGCAGCTCCACGCCCGCCGCGAGCGCGTTCGCCGAGAAGCCCGTCGCCCACACCAGCCCCGCACACACCAGCCCGGTCACCGCGCCGAGCCGGACCGCGCAGGCCGGCACCCCGCGCCCGGGGCTCCGTACCGCCGTCACGGCACCCGCCCACAGCAACAGCAGGGCCACCGCCGGCACCAGCAGCCACACCCGCCCGTCGTACTCCGCGAGCCGCGCCACCGTCACCGGCTCCCGAGCCGACCCCGCCCCCGACAGCAGCTCGCCGAGCGGATGGGGCAGCAGCCGCGCAGGCGCGCCACCGGCGGTCCCCTCGAACGGCACGCACAACCCCGGCAGCACCCCCACCCAGGCCCCGTTCGGCGCGCCCAGCAGTGCCGCCCCCACGCGCCGCGAGTTCCGCACCCCGGGTCCGTACCCCCGCCCCCACCGGCAGCGACCGCAGCACCACATGCGCCAGCACCAGCGCCCCCGCCAGCGAAACCCCCAACGGGGTGACGTCCAGGGCCGTTTCCGCGCTCGCGGTGTCGATTCCCCAAGCCGACACCTCTCCTGACGGGGTCACCGAACCCCCCACCGCCAGTACCACCACGGCAGCGGTCACCGCGCCCAGCGAGCCGCCCGCCGCATCCGCGCCCAGCAGCCGGAGCCCGAGCGCGGCCACCACGGCCATCGTCATCACCGACCAGCCCACCGCGGCCACCGCGGACAGGAGCACCTCACCCCAGCGGATCCGGCCCATGTGCGCGACCCCCGATGCGAACCGACGTACCGAGCGGGCGAGAAGTCCCCTATCTCACTTTCCGGGCGCCTTGCGATGGCGTCAACAAGGCCCGGATTCCACTTGTGCTCCCGAGCCTGGAATAGTTCCCCCGGATGTTCGCCATCCCTAGACTCCCTGACGTCAGGGGGATCCTCGGGGGACAACAAGTGGGGCTGGAGTGCCGGAACTCGTACTGGAATTGAACGGAAGGACCTGGACCCTCGATCCGTCCAGGTCGTACACACTGGGGCGAGACCCCCAGGGTGACGTGGTGATCGACGATGCCCGCGTTTCGTGGCGGCACGCCACCATCAGCTGGAACGGCCGGGGTTGGGTCATCGAGGACCACGGCAGCACCAACGGCACATATGTGCGGGGGACCCGGGTCCAGCAGGCCGAACTCGCGCCCGGTACCCCGGTGCACCTCGGCAATGCGCAGGACGGCCCGCGGCTGAATCCGACCGCTGCCGTTCAGGCCGCCGCCGCGGCTGCCGCGGCTGCTGCCCCGGCGCAGGCCGGAGCCCAGCAGCAGGCTGCCGCCGGCTGGCCCGGCGCACACCAGCAGGCCCCGCAGCAGCAGGCCCCGCAGGCGTACGCCCCGCCGGCCCAGCACACCCCGCAGCAGCAACAGCAGTCGCACCAGCCGCAGCAGCACCAGCCGCACCAGCCGCACGTCCCCCAGCAGCAGGGCGCCCCTCGCCCCGCCCAGGGACACGGTGCCGGCGGCCCCGGCTACAGCGACCGCAGCCCGACCACCTTCCACCAGCTCGCGCTGGGCCACGTCATGCGCATCGGCCGTGCCCTGGACAACGAGCTGGTGGTCTCCGACCTCCAGGTCTCCCGGCACCACGCCGAGTTCCACTCCATGCCGGGCGGCCGGTTCGAGATCCGCGACCTCGGCAGCCACAACGGCACCTACGTCAACGGTCTGCCGCTGCCCAAGTCCGGAACCGCGCTGCTCGGCCCCAACGACATCGTCGGCGTCGGCCACTCCACGTTCCGGATCGTCGGCGACCGCCTCGAGGAGTTCGTCGACTCCGGCGACGTCTCCTTCTCGGCCCGCCACCTCACGGTGACGGTCGACGGCGGCAAGCAGATCCTCAAGGACGTCACCTTCGGCGTCCCGGAGAAGTCGCTGATCGGCGTCATCGGCCCGTCCGGCTCCGGAAAGTCGACGCTCCTCAAGGCGCTGACCGGCTACCGCCCCGCCGACCAGGGTGACGTCCTCTACGACAACCGCAACCTGTACAAGCAGTTCGCGGAGCTCCGCCAGCGCATCGGCCTGGTCCCGCAGGACGACATCCTGCACAAGGAGCTCACGGTCCGCACCGCGCTGAAGTACGCGGCCAAGCTCCGCTTCCCCGGCGACACCGCCGAGTCCGAGCGCGCGGCCCGTATCGACGAGGTGCTGCGCGAGCTCAAGCTCGACATCCACAAGGACAAGAAGATCACCTCCCTCTCGGGCGGCCAGCGCAAGCGCGTGTCCGTCGCCCTGGAGCTGCTCACCAAGCCGTCGCTGATCTTCCTCGACGAGCCGACCTCCGGCCTCGACCCGGGCATGGACCGCGATGTCATGCAGCTGCTGCGCGGCCTCGCCGACGACGGCCGCACCGTCCTGGTGGTCACCCACTCGGTCGCCGAGCTGGCCATCTGCGACAAGCTGCTGGTGATGGCGCCGGGCGGCTCGGTGGCGTACTTCGGCCCGCCGGACGAGGCGCTGAACTTCTTCGGCTACCAGACCTGGGCGGATGTCTTCTCGGCCTTCGAGAACTACCGCGACTACGACTGGGCCGGCCGCTGGAAGGGCTCGCAGCACTACCAGCTCTATGCCGCCGACATCGACGCGGTCGCCCCGCAGTCGGTCAGCATGCCGTCGCCGCAGCAGATGAACATGCCGAAGCCGCAGGGCTACGGCTCCCAGCTGTGGACCCTGATCCGCCGCTACATCTCGGTGATCGCGTCCGACAAGGGCTTCATGGGCCTGATGCTGATCCTGCCCGCCGTCCTGGGTGTGGTCTCCATCGTCATCCCGGCCGACTTCGGCCTGGGCAAGCCCACCCCGCCGAGCCGCTTCAACGGCGACGCCGGCACGATCATGCTGATCCTCGCGGTCGGCATGTGCTTCTCGGGCGCCGCCAACTCGGTCCGTGAGCTGATCAAGGAACGGGTCATCTACGAGCGTGAGCGCGCCACCGGCCTGTCCCGGTCGGCGTACCTCATGTCGAAGGTGATCGTCCTCGGCATCATCACCGCCATCCAGGGCGTGATCATCTGCGGGATCGGCTTCGCCCCCCGCGCGCTGCCCGAAGAGGGCCTGATCATGCCGCCGGCCGTGGAGCTCTGCCTCTCGGTGATCGCGCTCGGCTTCACCTCGATGATGTTCGGCCTGGTGATCTCCTCGCTGGTGAAGACCGCCGAGAAGACCATGCCGCTGCTGGTCATGTTCGCGATCGTCCAGGTCGTGTTCACCGGCATCCTCTTCCAGGTGTACGACTCCCCGGGCCTGGAGCAGTTCGCCTGGCTGATGCCGTCCCGCTGGGCGGTGGCCGCCGCGGGCACCACCCTGGACCTCGGCCACCTCATGCCCCCGTGGGACCAGAAGAACCCCGACAACCTCGACCCGCTCTGGGAGGCCACGGTCGGGCAGTGGACCCTGGACATCACCGTCCTGCTGCTCATCGGCGTCGCCTGCGGCTTCGCGGTGGCGCGCCTGCTGCGCCGCCACGAGCCGGAGGTCATGCGCAAGTAACGCACGTAACGCACGTAACGCATGTCAGCGGACCTGCGAAAACGCCGAGGGCGGCACCCGGATCCGGGTGCCGCCCTCGGCGCATGGGGGACTGTGTGCCCAGCTGCCCTTAGTAGGCGCTGTTGACGTTGTCCATGGAGCCGTAGCGGTCGGCCGCGTAGTTGCAGGCGGCGACGATGTTGGCGACCGGGTCGTACTGGTCGAACTTGGTGCCCTTGACGTGGTACGCCTTGAAGGTCGGGTAGATGACCTGGAGCAGACCCTTGCTGGGGATGCCGTTCTGGGCGTTGATGTCCCAGTTGTTGATGGCGCGCGGGTTGCCGCTGGACTCGCGCATGATGTTCTTGTGGATGCCCTGGTAGGTGCCGGGGATGCCTTCCTTCTTCATGATGAAGAGGGCTTCCTTGATCCAGCCGTCCAGGTTGTTCGCGAACACGGGCGTACGGGCGGCGGAGCGGCTGGCGGCCTCCTTGGTCGCCCGGGCCTTCTTCGCAGCGGCCTCGGCCTTGGCCTTGGCGGCCTTGGCGGCCTTGGCCTTCGCGTCGGCGTCCGCCTTGGCCTTGGCCTGCTTGACGGCGAAGGCCTGCTGCACGGCGACGTGGTCCGCGACGTTCTTCGTCTGCGCGGCGGCCACGACCTGCTGCACGGCGACCGGAGCGGCGGTGACGGCCTGGGCCTCACCGGCGTTGCCGGGAACCAGGGAGAAGGCGAGGGCAGCGGTGCCGAGGGTGGCGACGCCGGCGATCGACATCTTGTGGGCCTTGGTCATACGGCGAAGACCGGCAGAGCTGGACGCAGACATGGAGCACACCTTTACGAAGAGCGGGGGCCGCAGGAAAGCGCCACCGTGATCCGGGATCCAGCGGCGCTGTGCGACGGCAGCCATTCTTAGCGGTGGCAAAAACCTGTGGCAAAGGTGTGACGTACGAAGCCGGATAGTGGATCACGGGCCTGCCGGGAACCCGTGATTTCGCCGTCAGAGCTGCTGCGCGCAGTGCTGACGGCGTCCTTACATGGCCACTACTCTGCTTCGTAAGTGATGTGGGTCCTATGCCCGGGCTCACACCGGGCCCCCACCGAACTCACTATGTGTTGCTCGCGCAATGCAATCAGTGAGGTATGTCCTCCTTGAGTAGCAGATGGACGTCCCCGAACTCATGCCAAAGGCAGAGACGGGCCGCCGCCTCGGCATACCCGCGCTGTACGGCGGCCCGCCCGGCCACCGCCTCCAGCATCAGCAGGTGCGAGGCCTCCGGCTCGTGCAGTCCGGTCAGCAGGCCGTCCACCACCCGCACCCCGCGCTCCGGCGTCACCACCAGGTCCGTCCACCCCCGGGCCGCCCGCACCACCCCGTCCGTATCCGCCGCCGACTCCAGGGCCCGTACCGCGGTCGTCCCCACCGCGATCACCCTCCCGCCCGCCGCCCGGGCCGCGTTCACCAGCCCGGCCGTGGTCCCCGGCACCTCGAAGCGCTCCGGGTACGGCGGCTCGTGCGCCTCAGCCGAGGACACCCCGGTGTGCAGGGTCAGCGGAGCGAACTGCACCCCCCGGCTCACCAGGTGCGCCACCAGCCCGGCGGTGAAGGGCCGGCCGGCGCTCGGCATCTCCGCCGAGCCCGCACCGTCGGGGGAGGGCAGCGCGAAGACCGTCTGGTAGGCCGACAGCGGCTGGTCCCGCTCCGTGTACGCGTAGCGGATCGGCCGCCCGTACGCACGCATCACCCCCACCACCCCCGCTCCCGAGGGCCGTGCCCACCACAACCGGTCGGCACCTGCGGCCAGCGGCTCCTCCAGGACCAGCCGCAGTCCGTCCGGCAGCTCCAGCACCGCCCCCGCCGGGCCGCCGGTGCGCGGCCGGGTCGTCCCCCGTCCGTCCCGCCCGCGCACCTCCACCGCCCAGCGCCCGTCATCCCCCCGGGTGGAGAAGTGGACCACCACCTCCTCCCGGCCCTCGCCCCGGCCCTCCTCCCGGCCCAGCCGGGCGTCCACCGCCGCCGGCAGCGTGGCCGAGGTGTTCACCACCAGGACGTCCCCCGCCCGCAGCAGCCCCGGCAGCTCCCGGAACCCGTGCAGGGAGACCTCGGTACCCCGCGAGACCAGCAGCCGTACCGCATCCCGGCCCAGCCCCGGCCCCCGCTGCTCGGCCGGGACCCGGGCCACCAGATCCGGCGGTATGTCCCTTATATAGGGAGACCGTGCGTTCTGAGCCTCTATATAGGGGGACGGTGTGTTCTGGACCTCGGGTGCCGGGGTGCTCACACCGCACCTGCCCCGGCCAGCCCCTCCGCCGTGTACCGCCCGCTCGGCAGCTGCTCCGCCACCAGCCGCAGCAGCACCGGGGCCACCTCCTCCGGCCTCGGCAGCGCGGCCAGGTCCTCCTCCGGCTCGGCCGCCGCCATCATCCGCGTCGCCATCGACCCCGGATCCGCCCACCACACCCGCAGCCCCGGCTCCTCCACCGCCAGCACCGCCGACATCAGATCCACCGCCGCCTTGGTGCTCCCGTACGCCCCCCAGGTCCGGTACGCCGCCACCGCCGCATCGGAACTCAGATTGAGCACCGCACCCCGCGCGGAGTCCCGCAGCAGCCCCAGCGCCTCCTGGACCAGCCCCAGCGGCGCCACCACATTCGTCTCCAGCGCCGCCCGGAACGCCTCCAGCGGCTGCTCGGCCAGCGGCACCAGCGGCTCCGCCCCCAGCACGGCCGCATTGTTCACCAGCAGGTCCAGCCCGCCCAGACCGCGCGCCGCCGCCACCAGCTCCGCCCGGTACGCCGCCTCCGACACGTCCCCGGCCACCGCCACCACCCGGCCGCCGCCCTTCGAGAGCTCCTCCGCGGCCTCCGCCAGCAGCGCTCCGCTGCGCGCCCCCAGTACGAGATCCCAGCCGCGGCCCGCCAGCTCCCCGGCCAGCGCCCGGCCCAGCCCCCGCGAAGCCCCCGTCACCAGCGCCACTGCCATGACCCACACCCCTCGATCCGCTCCGTGATCCTCCGAACGCCTCCACCTCCAACCTACGAACCCGCAGCCGCCCGGCGCCTCGGCCGCCGGCCCCACCCGCCCCCCACCCTTGGCCCTAGGTCCACAGCCTCCGTCCAGAGGCCGATCCCGCAGGTCAGAGACCCAGGGGTACGGTGAGGCCATGCACAACGGACCGGAGAGAACCGGCCTCGCCGCGGTCAGCACCGCGCTGCTCGCCATGAGCCGGCACCTGGAGGTCCGCGACGTCCTCAAGACGATCGTCGCCTCGGCCCGCGAGCTCCTCGACGCCGAATACGCCGCCCTCGGCGTGCCCGACGACCACGGCGGCTTCGCCCAGTTCGTCGTGGACGGAGTCAGCGACGAGCAATGGCGCCGGATCGGACCGCTGCCCCGCCAGCACGGCATCCTCGCCGCGATGCTCCACTCGCCCGGCCTGGAGCGGCTGGCCGACGTACGCAAGGATCCGCGCTTCGAAGGCTGGCCGGCCGCCCACCCCGAGCTCTCCGATTTCCTCGGCCTGCCGATCCGCGACGGCGAGGAGATCCTCGGTGCGCTCTTCCTCGCCAACAAGCGCTGCCCGCGTCCCGAGGGCGGCTGCGGCTTCACCGAGGAGGACGAGGACGTGCTCGGCATCCTCGCCCAGCACGCCGCGATCGCCCTCACCAACGCCCGGCTCTACGAGCGCAGCCGCGAGCTGACCATCGCCGAGGAACGCTCCCGGCTGGCCCACGAGCTGCACGACGCGGTCGCCCAGAAGCTCTTCTCGCTCCGCCTCACCGCCCAGGCCGCCGCCGCCCTCGTGGACCGCGACCCGGCCCGGGCCCGACAGGAGCTCCAGCAGGTCGCCGCCCTCGCCGCGGAGGCCGCCGACGAACTGCGCGCCGCCGTGGTCGAGCTCCGCCCGGCCGCCCTCGACGAGGACGGCCTCGTCGCCACTCTGCGCAACCAGATCCAGGTCCTCGACCGTGCCCACAGCGCCCGCCTCACCTTCGCCGGCGAAGGGATCAAGGCGCTGCCCGCCGCCCACGAGGAAGCGCTCCTACGGGTCGCCCAGGAAGCCCTGCACAACGCCCTGCGGCACTCGGGCGCGGAGCATGTGACGGTCACCCTCACCCGCGACGCCGGTGGGGTATCCCTGCGGATCAGCGACGACGGCAGCGGCTTCGACCCGAAGACCGTCCGCCGGGCCGGCCGTCACCTCGGCCTGGTCTCCATGCGGGACCGGGCGAGCGGAGCGGGCGGCCGGCTCCTCGTGCAATCGGCGCCCGGTGCGGGCACCACGATCGAGATGGAGATCCCCGGTGGCTGACGAGCGGAGCGGCAGGACCAAGGTCCTGCTGGTGGACGATCACCAGGTGGTACGGCGCGGCCTGCGCACCTTCCTGGAGATCCAGGAGGACATCGAGGTGGTCGGCGAGGCGGCGGACGGGGAGGCCGGGGTCGCCCGGGCCGAGGAACTCCGCCCGGACGTGATCCTCATGGACATCAAGATGCCGGGCCTGGACGGCATCGACGCCCTCAAGCGCCTCCGCGAGCTCGGCAACCCGGCCCGGGTCCTGATCGTCGTCACCAGCTTCACCGAGCAGCGGACCGTGGTGCCCGCCCTGCGTGCCGGTGCGGCCGGATACGTCTACAAGGACATCGACCCGGACGCCCTGGCCGCGGCGATCCGCTCGGTGCGGGCCGGCCACGTCCTGCTCCAGCCCGAGGTGGCCGTGGCCCTCCTGACCCCGGACGACCAGCCGCCCGCCCCGACCCGGGGCTCGACCCTCACCGAGCGCGAGCGCGAGGTTCTCGGCCTCATCGCGGACGGCCGCTCCAACCGGGAGATCGCCCGCGCGCTGGTGCTGTCCGAGAAGACGGTCAAGACCCATGTCTCGAACATCCTGATGAAGCTGGACCTGGCGGACCGTACGCAGGCCGCGCTGTGGGCGGTGCGCACAGGTAACGCGACGGACTGACATTCATACGATCGGGTGGGTGTAGCCCACATGGCGCATCCGGGCCGGGGTCCGGGCGTTCTCCATGGCGTGCCGCGGCGGCAGGCCGCGGCGAAAGCTCATGGAGGCTTGACAGTGAAGAACGTGAAGAAGGCCGCTGCCGTCACCGCGATCGCGGGCGGCCTCGTCGCCGCTGCCGCGGGTGTCTCCGCGGCCCACGGCGGTGCGCACGCCGAGGGCAAGGCCATCGGCTCGCCCGGCGTCGCCTCCGGCAACCTGGTGCAGCTCCCCGTCCACGTGCCCGTGAACGTGGTCGGCAACAGCGTCACCGTGATCGGCCTGCTCAACCCGGCCTTCGCCAACACAGGCATCAACGCATAACACACCCCGCGCCCCCCGGTGTGGGCAATCGTCCCGCAGGGCTGGGGGTCCCCCCGGACGGAGTCTGGGGGAGGGTGGGCACACCGGGACGGCGGCCCGCACCGACCGCGCAGCGTGCGGCGGGCCCGGCCGGGCGCGCCCGGTGTGGGCAATCGTCCCGCGGGGCGGGACGGGTGGGCACACCGGGACCGCGGCCCGCACCAACCGCGCAGCGTGCTGCGGAGCGGGGCCTCAGCCCCGCTCCCGCTCCTCCACCGCCGCGTTGTACGCAGCAACCTGCGCCCGCCGCGCCACCCGCTCCACCGGCCGCAGCGCCACCGCCCGCGACTCCATCTCCGAGGCCGACACCGCCCCGCCGGGCCCGTGCTCGTACGCCATGCCCACCAGCAGCCCGATCCGCTGTGCCAGCTCCAGCACCCGCACCGCCCGCGGCGGATACCCCGGCGCCAGCACCTCACGCCCCGCCTCCGCCCGAGCCCGGTACGCGTCCAGCGCCGCCTCGGCCACCGGACCCGACGCCGCCACATCCAGCCGGGTCAGCGTCACCGTCGCCTCCCGCAGCGCCTCGGCCAGCTCCCGCTCCGCCTCGCCCAGCGAGGGCACGTCCGCCGGCGGGGCCTCCCGTACCGGCAGGCACTGCCAGAGCACCGACACATGCCGGTCACCCTCCGGCCCGGCCTCGGCCACCACCGGCACCAGCCCCAGCGGAGCCGACACACACACCACGGCCTCCTCCGCCTCCAAGGCCCTCGCATTGAACTCCGGCGGACCGCTCAGCCCCAGCGGATGCCCCGGCGCCGGCAGCGCCACCCGCAGCCCGGTCACACCCAGTGCCCGCAGCCGCCCCAGCGCGAGCGTCAGCCCCACCGGCCCGTCCTCGCCCGGCAGCCCCGCCACCCGGTGCACCGCATCCCCGCCCACCACGGACAACACCGCCTCGTCGGGCGAGACCAGACCGGCGAGCAGCGCGTTCCCCCAGGCGGCCAGCCGCCCTGAACGTGGTTCGATCAGCATCCCCCCACCTTACGGACCTCCCGAGTGGCGTAGGTTTGCCTGGGGCTGCGCACACCGGCGCGCTGAGACCACGACTGCAAGGGGAGACAACACGCTCATGAGCGACGTACTGGAGCTGGTGGACGTATCCGTGGTCCGCGAGGGCCGGGCTCTGGTGGACCAGATCTCCTGGTCGGTCAAGGAGGGGGAGCGCTGGGTGATCCTCGGCCCCAACGGCGCCGGGAAGACCACCCTGCTCAACGTTGCCTCCAGCTATCTCTTCCCCACCAAGGGCAGCGCCACCATCCTCGGCAGCACCCTCGGCAAGGTCGACGTGTTCGAGCTGCGCCCCCGCATCGGCATGGCCGGCATCGCCATGGCCGACAAGCTCCCCAAGCGCCAGACCGTCCTGCAGACCGTCCTCACCGCCGCCTACGGCATGACGGCCACCTGGCAGGAGGAGTACGAGGACATCGACGAGCAGCGCGCCCGCGCCTTCCTCGACCGCCTCGGCATGACCGAGTACCTCGACCGGAAGTTCGGCACCCTCTCCGAGGGCGAGCGCAAGCGCACCCTGATCGCCCGCGCCCTGATGACCGACCCCGAGCTGCTCCTCCTCGACGAGCCCGCCGCCGGTCTGGACCTCGGCGGTCGCGAGGACCTCGTACGCCGCCTCGGCCGGCTCGCCCGCGACCCGCTCGCGCCCTCCATGGTGATGGTCACCCACCATGTGGAGGAGATCGCCCCCGGCTTCACCCACGTCCTGATGATCCGTCAGGGCAAGGTGGTCGCCGCCGGCCCCCTCGACCTCGAACTCACCTCCCGCAACCTCTCGTTGTGCTTCGGCCTCCCCCTGGTCGTCGAGCGCAACGAAAACGAGCGCTGGACCGCGCAGGGCCTCCCGCTGCGTTAGTCCGTACCCTGTCCCGACCGCGCCCGGCCCACCTACCATGACCATGTGGACATCGACGCATGGGTGTGGTGGCTCGTCGGCGCGGTCGGACTCGGCATTCCGCTGGTCCTCACCGCCATGCCGGAGTTCGGCATGTTCGCGGCCGGTGCGGTGGCGGCGGCGATCACGGCAGCCCTCGGCGGCGGCATCGTCGCCCAGGTGCTCGTCTTTGTGATCGTCTCGGTCGCGCTGCTCGCCGTGGTCCGCCCGATCGCCAACCGGCACCGTGACCAGCGCCCCCAACACCGCAGCGGAATCGACGCGTTGAAGGGCAGAACCGCGGTCGTCCTGGAACGCGTCGACGGCAGCGGCGGGCGCATCAAGCTGGCCGGCGAGATCTGGTCGGCACGTACCCTCGACTCGGACCTCAGTTTCGAACCCGGCCAACAGGTCGACGTGGTCGACATCGACGGCGCCACCGCCGTCGTCATGTGAACAGGCACCAGGCACTCAGAAGGGCACGGGGAACCGCATGCAACCGATCATCATCGTCCTGATCATCCTGGTGGTGCTGGTCTTCATCGCGCTGGTCAAGACGATCCAGGTGATCCCGCAGGCCAGCGCAGCCATCGTCGAGCGGTTCGGCCGCTACACCCGCACCCTCAACGCGGGACTCAACATCGTCGTCCCGTTCATCGACTCGATCCGCAACCGGATCGACCTCCGCGAACAGGTCGTCCCGTTCCCGCCGCAGCCGGTCATCACCCAGGACAACCTGGTCGTCAACATCGACACCGTCATCTACTACCAGGTGACCGACGCCCGCGCCGCAACCTACGAGGTGGCCAGCTACATCCAGGCCATCGAGCAGCTCACCGTCACCACCCTCCGCAACATCATCGGCGGCATGGACCTGGAGCGGACCCTGACCTCCCGCGAGGAGATCAACGCCGCCCTCCGCGGAGTCCTCGACGAGGCCACCGGCAAGTGGGGCATCCGCGTCAACCGCGTCGAGCTCAAGGCCATCGAGCCGCCGACCTCCATCCAGGACTCGATGGAGAAGCAGATGCGCGCCGACCGCGACAAGCGGGCCGCGATCCTCCAGGCCGAGGGTGTCCGGCAGTCCGAGATCCTGCGCGCCGAGGGCGAGAAGCAGTCCTCCATCCTCCGCGCCGAGGGTGAGGCCAAGGCCGCCGCCCTCAAGGCCGAGGGTGAGGCCCAGGCCATCCGTACGGTCTTCGAGTCCATCCACGCGGGCGACGCCGACCAGAAGCTCCTCGCCTACCAGTACCTCCAGATGCTCCCGAAGATCGCGGAAGGCGACGCCAACAAGCTCTGGATCGTGCCGAGCGAGATCGGCGACGCCCTCAAGGGCCTCTCCGGCGCCATGGGCAACTTCGGCCCGCTGGGCGGACCTTCCGTCCCCAAGCAGGCGCCCCCGAACGACCCCCCGGCCCGCCGCGAACAGCCCCCGATCGACTGACCGGGACCGGCCCTCCGGCATGATCGGTGACGGCCCCTCGACCTTCACGGCGGGGAGGCGACTCACTGATCGAAGGAGATGGCCTTGTCCATCCACGACTCCCTCTGGGAATCACTCGCGGTCTTCGGTGCCGGCATCGGCGCCGGCACCATCAACACCATCGTCGGCTCCGGCACCCTGATCACCTTCCCGGTCCTGCTCGCCACCGGCCTCCCGCCGGTCACCGCGAACGTCTCCAACACCCTCGGCCTGGTACCGGGATCCATCAGCGGCGCCATCGGCTACCGCAAGGAACTGCGCGGCCAGGGCAGGCGCGTCCGGCGCCTGGCCGGCACGGCCCTCCTCGGCGGTCTGACCGGCGCCGTCCTGCTGCTCCTGCTGCCCTCGGAAGCCTTCGTGGCGATCGTCCCGGTCCTCATCGGACTCGCGCTCGTCCTCGTCGTCTTCCAGCCGAGGCTCGCCAAGGCCCTCCGCGCCCGCCAGGACCGCACCAGTACCGGCACCGACACCGGCACGGGCACCGGCGAGGCGCACGGCGAGGCGCACGGCGACGGCGGACCCGCCCTGCACGCCGGCATGCTGCTCGCCAGCGCCTACGGCGGCTACTTCGGCGCAGCCCAAGGAGTCCTCTACGTCGGCCTGATGGGCCTCTTCCTCCACGACGACCTGCAACGCATCAACGCCGTCAAGAACGTCCTCGCCGCCATGGTCAACGGCATCGCGGCGATCGTCTTCCTCTTCGTTGCCGAGTTCGACTGGACCGCGGTCCTCCTGATCGCCATCGGCTCCACCATCGGCGGCCAGCTCGGCGCCAAGATCGGCCGACGCCTCCCGCCGACCGCGCTGCGCGCGGTCATCGTGGCGGTCGGCATCGTGGCGATCGTCCAGATCCTCCTGTACTCCTAGGGGTGTCCCGGGGGCTGGACACCTCAGGCGGTCCGCTCCAGCCAGTCCGGCAGCGCATCCCGGCCGCCCGACCCCAGAGCCAGCAGCATGGCGTCCGCCGGAGTCGGCACGAACGGCTTCCGGAGCAGCGGCATCCCCGCCTCGTCCGGAGTCCGGGCCGCCTTGCGGTGATTGTCCTCCGCACAGGACGCCACCGTGTTCAGCCAGGTGTCCCCGCCGCCCTGCGCCTTGGGCACCACGTGGTCCACCGTGGTGGCGCGTTTCCCGCAGTACGCGCACCGGTGCTGGTCCCTGGCCAGCACCCCCCGCCGCGACCATGGAGCATGTCTTCGGAACGGCACCCGGACATACCGGCAGAGCCTGATCACCCGCGGCATCGGAAGATCCACGGCAGCAGCGCGCACACGGAGCTCGGGGTGCGACTGCTCGACGACGGCCTTGTCCTGGAGCACCAGAACCACAGCACGATTCAACGTCACCGTCGACAGCGGCTCGAAGCTCGCATTCAGCACCAGCGTGTCCCGCATCTCGCCCACCTCCCGTGTGCAGGCCCGCACCCCTTTGGCAGCAAGGCCCGGCACCACTCTGGCTGTGCGCGCCACGCGGGACAACGCAATAAAAATGCCCGGTCCTGGTCACCTTTAGACCAGGGCCGGGCAAACGCTCGGCGAACGATCAGCCCGCGGCAGGGGCCTCGTACTCACCGATCAGCTGGGCGCGACCCAGCGAGTGGAAGCGCAGATGGAACCCGACCACCGCCGGAGACGCGTCCGCACCCGGGCCGAGCTTCTCCTGGTCCACCGCGTAGACGGTGAACACATACCGGTGCCGCTCCCCGGCGGGCGGAGCCGCCCCGCCGAAGTCCTTCGTCCCGTAGTCGTTCCGTACGTGGACCGCCCCGGCGGGCAGCCCCTCGAACGTGCCGCTGCCGGCCCCGGCCGGCAGCTCGGTCACCGACGCGGGAAGATCGAACAGCACCCAGTGCCAGAACCCGCTGCCCGTCGGCGCATCCGGATCGAAGCAGGTCACGGCAAAGCTCTTGGTCCCCTCCGGGAACCCCTCCCACCGCAACTGCGGGGACACGTCCCCACCCGCCTTCACCTGCCCCGGTCCCAGCTCCGCACCCGGTGCGAGATCGGCACTGCTCACCGTGAACTCGTGCACCTCGGGGTGGAAATCGTGCGGGAGCGGCGGCCTCTTCGGCTCGGACACGACGGAAACCTCCTGGTGTGATCGGCAACCTTCCGAAGGGGAGCCTAGAGCCTCGGGTGATCGTTTACGGTCATCCGATGCCAAGACCACTTTCCGGGCGCGGACTTCTCGCCGCAGCCCTCATCGCCTGCGCCGGAAGCCTGCTCGGCCCACCGCCCGCCGGCGCCGACGGAACCGCGCCGACCGCGACAGCCGCGACAGCCACGACGACCGCGCCGACCGCGGAGAACGGCCGGATACTCTTCCGGTCCGGCACCGCCGGCTACGGCTGCTTCCGCATACCCACGATCGTCAAGACCAAGGCCGGCAGCCTGCTCGCCTTCACCGAGGCCCGAACCTCCCCCTCCTGCGCGGACCGCGGCGACGTGGACATCGTCCTCCGCCGCTCGACCGACGACGGCCGCACCTGGGGCCCGATCCGGGTCGCCACCTCCGGCAGCGAGAACGACCCCAACGCCCCCCATACCCGCGGCAACCCCTCGCCCGTGGTGGACATCAACGGCGACGGCAGGATCAGCCTGCTCTCCACCGGCGAACCGGCGGTCTTCCCGCCCGGAGAGCCACGCAAGGCGTACGCCCAGAACAGCACCGACGACGGACTGACGTTCTCGCCCCCGCGACAGATCACCCGGCTGCGCGGCATGAACAGCACCGGCTGGTTCGGTACCGGTCCCGCACACGGCATCCAGCTCAGCACCGGCCCCCACGCCGACCGCCTCGTCGTCGGCGCCTACGAGGACGGACCCGGGGGCCGGTTAGCCGGCTACCTCTACAGCGACAACGGCGGCATCAACTGGCACGCACGCCCGACCGACGTCACCCCGGAAACCCCCACCATGAAGCCCGGCGAGCCCGCCGTGGCCGAACTCTCCGGCGGCCGGGTCTACATCGGCGCCCGCAACGAGAAGACCCAGGACACGGAGGAGATCGCCCAGCCGAACCTCCGCACCTACGGCATCGCACCCGCCGACGACACGGCGATCCCGGCCCAGGCCTTCACCGCCAACCTGAAGACGCCCAGTGTCCAGGCCTCGGTCCTCACCCTGCACCACACCTCCGTGCCGCAGACGCCGAACCTGATGATCCTCGCGGCACCGACCGGCACGCCCGCGGGCGCGAGCGGGCCGGATCAGCCCGCCAGACCGAACGACCGGGCCAACCTGAAGATCCACTACTCCCTGGACGAAGGGAAGACCTGGACGGCCGGAACCACAATCAAGTCCGGTCCGGCGGGCTACTCGGACCTCGCAGAGCTGGACAACGGCCGCGTCGCACTCGTCCACGAGGGCGGCAACCCCGGATCCCCGCCCCGGGCCGAGGGGGAGTGGTCCTCCGCCAACATCTACTTCCGCAACCTCGACCCCCGAGAACTGGGCCTGCCCGCCAACACGGTCTTCCCCACCGTTCCGGCCTTCACCCCCACACCCGACGCCCCCACCACACCCGACGCCTCGCCCCAGGCGAACGACGCCCACTACGCCGGAAACGCCACATTGGGCGCCGGCAGGTTCGGGCAGCGGGGGCTTCAGCTCGACGGTACCGGCGACTTCGCCCACGTACCGTACGGCCGCTCCCTGAACCCGGGCGATCTGGATGATCCGGATGATCCGGGCGGCGGCAACTTCACCTACTCCCTGCACTTCCAGCACAACGCCGCCGCCGACGCCGAGCCGGCCATGCTGCTCTGGGCCTACGGGGTCGGCACCGCGCCACAGGTCTGGATCCGGGCCGAACCGAAGGGCGACCGCATCCTGGCCCACGTCCAGGGCAAGGACGGCACGGCAGAGGTCTCCGTCCCGGGCGAGGCCGCCTTCAGCGGAGAAGCCTGGAACCACCTCACCCTCGTCCGTGACGGAACCAAGATCAGACTCCAGGTCAACGGAATCACGTCCACCACCCAGGTCGGCGAGGTCCGTGGCGCCGTCACGAAACCGTCCTTCGAAGCCAACCAGGGCGTGGCCGTCGGAGGCCGAGTCGGCGACGGATACCGGTCGTTCAAGGGCGGCATCGACGAGGTCCGCCTCTACCTCGACGACCTGAACGACACCCAGATCGGCGAGCTGCGCGACAACAACTCCGAGACCGCCCGGGAAAGCCTCGTCCTCCGTCTCCCCTTCCAGGTCGAAGACCAGGCCGACACGGCTGCCCTGACCTCCGTGTCGATCGCCGACGACGTCTCCGGCAAGTGCGTGGACGGAACGGTCCTCGGCGGAGTCAGCGCCGACAACCGGGTCAAAGGAAAGACCGACCTGGGAGCCCTGGCCGTGGACGCGACCCACCCCGGCGTCGAGACCCCCTTCCGGCGCGCCCTCGACGTCGGCTCCGGCGACTTCAGCTACGCCCTCTGGTTCAAGAACACCCCGACGAGCAACTCGAGCGAGTCGAACGAGGTCCTGCTCTGGGCCTACGGTGTGGACCCCGACGGAACCGGCACCGCCAAGGCACCGTCACTCGGGGCGCGCATCGAACCCGGACCCGGACCCGGAGCCAACCGGATCCTCGCCTGGGCGGAGACCTCCCAGGGCCGCGTCGAGCGGCAGATCGACGGCGCCCCCGGCCTGCACGACACAAACTGGCACCTGCTCACTCTCACCAGGACCGCCGACGGCTTCAGCCTCGGTATCGACCGCACCGTCACACCCCCCGCACCACTCTCAGGGAAGTTCGAGCTCGCGGACGGCACCACCCCGCTCGGCCTCCGGGTCGGGTCCCAGCCCGGCGGCGGCGATCCGCTCACCGGAGTCATCGACGACGTCCGGCTCTACGCGCGAGCGCTCACCGCGACGGACCTGAAGGGTCTCGTGCCCGACCCGGGCGGGAAGTACACGGCGCCGGCCGAGGACGACGTCCGGTTCAAGTGGTCCATGGAACACGGCAACGTCCAGAAGCACAGCGTCATACGGCCCGCTTCGACCGGCCGCTCCACCCCGGATGAGTCCGCACACTGCAACAACGCCTACGTCCACGGCGGCACCTACCGGCCTGACGGCGGCAGGTTCGGCCAGGCGTTCAGGGTCAACGGCCTGCCCGGCAAGGACGGCAAGGTCGAACTCCCCTACACGGATTCCGAAGCCTTCGGAGCCGGTGACTTCACCGTCGCCACCGTGTTCAGCCACGACCCGGACACCTCCGCGAAGCAGAGCATCGTCTGGGCCTACGGAGACGGGGACGCTGAGCGCCAGCTCCGGATCCGCGTCGAGGCGCGGACAGAGCAGGTGAACGGGGTGAAGGTCACGAAGCGGAAGCTCGTCGGCTTCGTGCAGACGGACGCCGGCCCGACCGAGGTCGCGACCGACGCACCCGGCGCGGGCTGGCACCACGTCGCCCTGACCCGCAAGGGCAACGAGCTGAGGCTGTACCTCGACGGGCAGGAGAAGCAGCTGAACAGGGTCACCGGATCCCTCACCCGCCCGGACTCCTTCGACGTCCAGGGCTTCGTCCTCGGCGACAGCCCCGCCGGCGGCCAGCCGCTCAAGGGCTCCCTCGACGAGTTCCGCCTCTACCGGCAGGCCATCGACGGCCCCGGCCTCACCGCACTGTGGAACACGAACACCGCCCCGGCGCAGTACAAGGACAAGGAGGCCGTCCACCTGCCCCTCGACGTGATCGAGAACGGCGAGTACAGCCGCATGTGACGACCCCGGACACGGGGGAGGGGCCGGGCCGCCACTGCGACCCGGCCCCTCTGCACACCGCGACCGGTCAGAACCAGTTCCGCTGCGAGCCCACCGAGGCGATCCACTGGTTCAGGTACGCCGCCCAGTCGGTCGACTGGTACGACTGCAGACCCACCTGGAAGCAGCGGAAGGTGTCGCTGCCCTCGGAGAACAGACCGGGCTTCTTGTCCATCTCCAGTACGACGTCCATCTCACGGCCGTCGGAGACAAAGGTCAGCTCGACCTGGTTCAGCCCGCGGTACTGCTGCGGCGGCACGAACTCGATCTCCTGGTAGAAGGGCAGCGTCTGCCGGGTACCCCGGATGTGCCCGCGCTCCATGTCCGCGCTGCGGAACCGGAAGCCCAGCTGACCGAAGGCGTCCAGGATCGCCTGCTGCGCCGGCACCGGGTGGACGTTGATCGGGTCCAGGTCCCCGGCGTCCACCGCCCGAGCGATCTCCAGCTCGGTGCTGACCCCGATGTTCATGCCGTGCAGGTGCTGACCGGCGAAGTGGGTGATCGGGGTCTCCCACGGAATCTCCAGCCCGAACGGCACCACGTGCACCGCACCGGCCTGAACGGTGAAGGCCCCGCCGAGCCGCTGCTTGGTGAAGACGATGTCCTGCTTGACCTCCTGGTCACCGCTCTCGACCTCGACCCGGGCCTGCAGACCGACGGACAGTCCCTCGATCTGCTGGTCCACCGATCCGCCCTGGATCCGGACCTCTCCCTGCACGATGCCGCCCGGCACCACGTTCGGCTCGGTGATGATCGTGTCCACCGAGGCCCCACCGGCCCCCAGGCTCGCCAGCAGCTTCCTGAAACCCATGCCTTGTCTCCTACGTTTACGTTCCGAGGACCACTCGTACCCAGTACCTCTTACCAACGCGGAACCATAGAGCTCGGTTGCAGCTCTGCGGTGTCCACTACGCTCGACCGGATGAGCGCGCGTCCCGACCGTACGCCCCTGCCCCGCGGCTTCTACGACCGCCCGGTCCTCGAAGTCGCCCCGGACCTCCTCGGCCGCACCCTGGTCCGCCGTACTCCGGAAGGCCGGATCGAGCTGCGCATCACCGAGGTGGAGGCGTACGAGGGCCAGGCCGATCCGGGCTCCCACGCCTACCGGGGGCGCACCGCCCGCAACGCATCCATGTTCGGCCCGCCCGGACACGCGTACGTCTACTTCATCTACGGCATGTGGTTCAGCCTCAACCTGGTGTGCGGCCCGGAGGGCCGGGCGAGTGGTGTGCTGCTCCGTGCGGGTGAGATCACGGTGGGTGCCGAGCTGGCGGCCAAACGTCGACTTTCAGCCAGAACCCCGCGAGAACTCGCCAAAGGCCCGGCCCGCCTGGCCACGGCCCTGGATGTGGACCGAACCCTCGACGGCACCGACCTCTGCGCCGGCCCGGACTCCCCGCTCTCGGTCCTCGCCGGCACGCCCACCCCGCCCGACCTGGTGAGCAGCGGCCCCCGCACGGGAGTCAGCGGCGACGGCGCCCACCACCCCTACCGGTTCTGGATCGCCGACGACCCGACGGTGAGCCCTTACCGCCCGCATGTGCCACGCCGCCGCTCAACTTGACTCGCCCTTGCCGGACGCCTAACGTAGCCCGAGCCGCTTGAAACGGGGCACTGCTGTCAGCAGCCTCCGAAGCGGCCAACCACTACCTACGATTCACCCTGACGGGGTCGATTTCGGCATGCCCGAATTCAATCCCAGCGGCTCGATTATGAACTGCAAGGGAAATCCGCTAACGTAGTGACCACGCCGAAAGGGAAAGCGCGAAAGCGAGAACCTGGAAAGCGCCGAGGAAATCGGGTCCGAAAAGATCTGATAGAGTCGGAAACGCGAGAACGAAGGAAGCGCCCGGAGGAAAGCCCGCGAGGGTCAGTACAAAGGAAGCGTCCGCACCTTGAGAACTCAACAGCGTGCCAAAAATCAACGCCAGAAGTTGATACCCCGTCCACCTCGGTGGATGAGGTTCCTTTGAAGAAACAAAACACAGCGAGGACGCTGTGGACGGTCGGCCATATTCCGGCATGACCGTCCCGCTCAACGCGAGTGTCACCCGATTACGGGTAAACATTCACGGAGAGTTTGATCCTGGCTCAGGACGAACGCTGGCGGCGTGCTTAACACATGCAAGTCGAACGATGAAGCCCTTCGGGGTGGATTAGTGGCGAACGGGTGAGTAACACGTGGGCAATCTGCCCTTCACTCTGGGACAAGCCCTGGAAACGGGGTCTAATACCGGATACCACTCCTGCCTGCATGGGCGGGGGTTGAAAGCTCCGGCGGTGAAGGATGAGCCCGCGGCCTATCAGCTTGTTGGTGGGGTAATGGCCCACCAAGGCGACGACGGGTAGCCGGCCTGAGAGGGCGACCGGCCACACTGGGACTGAGACACGGCCCAGACTCCTACGGGAGGCAGCAGTGGGGAATATTGCACAATGGGCGAAAGCCTGATGCAGCGACGCCGCGTGAGGGATGACGGCCTTCGGGTTGTAAACCTCTTTCAGCAGGGAAGAAGCGAAAGTGACGGTACCTGCAGAAGAAGCGCCGGCTAACTACGTGCCAGCAGCCGCGGTAATACGTAGGGCGCAAGCGTTGTCCGGAATTATTGGGCGTAAAGAGCTCGTAGGCGGCTTGTCGCGTCGGATGTGAAAGCCCGGGGCTTAACCCCGGGTCTGCATTCGATACGGGCAGGCTAGAGTGTGGTAGGGGAGATCGGAATTCCTGGTGTAGCGGTGAAATGCGCAGATATCAGGAGGAACACCGGTGGCGAAGGCGGATCTCTGGGCCATTACTGACGCTGAGGAGCGAAAGCGTGGGGAGCGAACAGGATTAGATACCCTGGTAGTCCACGCCGTAAACGTTGGGAACTAGGTGTTGGCGACATTCCACGTCGTCGGTGCCGCAGCTAACGCATTAAGTTCCCCGCCTGGGGAGTACGGCCGCAAGGCTAAAACTCAAAGGAATTGACGGGGGCCCGCACAAGCAGCGGAGCATGTGGCTTAATTCGACGCAACGCGAAGAACCTTACCAAGGCTTGACATATACCGGAAAGCATTAGAGATAGTGCCCCCTTGTGGTCGGTATACAGGTGGTGCATGGCTGTCGTCAGCTCGTGTCGTGAGATGTTGGGTTAAGTCCCGCAACGAGCGCAACCCTTGTCCTGTGTTGCCAGCATGCCCTTCGGGGTGATGGGGACTCACAGGAGACCGCCGGGGTCAACTCGGAGGAAGGTGGGGACGACGTCAAGTCATCATGCCCCTTATGTCTTGGGCTGCACACGTGCTACAATGGCCGGTACAATGAGCTGCGATACCGTGAGGTGGAGCGAATCTCAAAAAGCCGGTCTCAGTTCGGATTGGGGTCTGCAACTCGACCCCATGAAGTCGGAGTTGCTAGTAATCGCAGATCAGCATTGCTGCGGTGAATACGTTCCCGGGCCTTGTACACACCGCCCGTCACGTCACGAAAGTCGGTAACACCCGAAGCCGGTGGCCCAACCCCTTGTGGGAGGGAGCTGTCGAAGGTGGGACTGGCGATTGGGACGAAGTCGTAACAAGGTAGCCGTACCGGAAGGTGCGGCTGGATCACCTCCTTTCTAAGGAGCACAGTACCGATTGCAGACAAACGTTCTGCACGGTCAGCTCATGGGTGGAACGTTGATTAGTTGGCGTGAGTGACCTGATGGTCTTCCTAGTACTGCTTCGGCGTGGAACGGGGGATACGGACGGGGCTCACGCCTGGCACGTTGTTGGGTATCTGAGGGTACGGCCGGTTGGTCGAACCTTCGCGATGCCGGCCCCAGTGAACCTGGTCCTTTTGGGAGCAGGGTGATGGGTGGCTGGTCGTTGCTTGAGAACTACACAGTGGACGCGAGCATCTGTGGCCAAGTTTTTAAGGGCGCACGGTGGATGCCTTGGCACCAGGAACCGATGAAGGACGTGAGAGGCCGCGATAGGCCCCGGGGAGCTGCCAACTGAGCTTTGATCCGGGGGTGTCCGAATGGGGAAACCCGGCAGTCGTCATGGGCTGTCACCCATGCCTGAACACATAGGGCATGTGGAGGGAACGAGGGGAAGTGAAACATCTCAGTACCCTCAGGAAGAGAAAACAACCGTGATTCCGGGAGTAGTGGCGAGCGAAACCGGATGAGGCCAAACCGTATGCGTGTGAGACCCGGCAGGGGTTGCGCATGCGGGGTTGTGGGAATGAGCTTCAGTCGTCTGCCGGCGGCTGGGCGAGTCAGAAACCGTTGATGTAGTCGAAGGACATGCGAAAGGTCCGGCGTAGAGGGTAAGACCCCCGTAGACGAAACATCAGCGGCTTGCTTGCTCATCTCCCAAGTAGCACGGGGCCCGAGAAATCCCGTGTGAATCTGGCGGGACCACCCGCTAAGCCTAAATATTCCCTGGTGACCGATAGCGGATAGTACCGTGAGGGAATGGTGAAAAGTACCGCGGGAGCGGAGTGAAATAGTACCTGAAACCGTGTGCCTACAAGCCGTGGGAGCGTCGGACGTACTTCGGTGCGTCTCGTGACTGCGTGCCTTTTGAAGAATGAGCCTGCGAGTTAGCGGTGTGTAGCGAGGTTAACCCGTGTGGGGAAGCCGTAGCGAAAGCGAGTCCGAACAGGGCGATTGAGTTGCACGCTCTAGACCCGAAGCGGAGTGATCTAGCCATGGGCAGGTTGAAGCGGAGGTAAGACTTCGTGGAGGACCGAACCCACCAGGGTTGAAAACCTGGGGGATGACCTGTGGTTAGGGGTGAAAGGCCAATCAAACTCCGTGATAGCTGGTTCTCCCCGAAATGCATTTAGGTGCAGCGTCGTGTGTTTCTTGCCGGAGGTAGAGCACTGGATAGGCGATGGGCCCTACCGGGTTACTGACCTTAGCCAAACTCCGAATGCCGGTAAGTGAGAGCACGGCAGTGAGACTGTGGGGGATAAGCTCCATGGTCGAGAGGGAAACAGCCCAGAGCATCGACTAAGGCCCCTAAGCGTACGCTAAGTGGGAAAGGATGTGGAGTCGCAGAGACAACCAGGAGGTTGGCTTAGAAGCAGCCACCCTTGAAAGAGTGCGTAATAGCTCACTGGTCAAGTGATTCCGCGCCGACAATGTAGCGGGGCTCAAGCGTACCGCCGAAGTCGTGTCATTGCAGCAATAGGGCCAACGCCCGCTGTGATGGGTAGGGGAGCGTCGTGTGCCGGGTGAAGCAGCGCCGGAAGGCAGTTGTGGACGGTTCACGAGTGAGAATGCAGGCATGAGTAGCGATACACACGTGAGAAACGTGTGCGCCGATTGACTAAGGGTTCCTGGGTCAAGCTGATCTGCCCAGGGTAAGTCGGGACCTAAGGCGAGGCCGACAGGCGTAGTCGATGGACAACCGGTTGATATTCCGGTACCCGCTTTGAAACGCCCAATATCGAATCAGGCGATGCTAAGTCCGTGAAGCCGTTCCGGACCCTTCGGGGAAAGGAAAGTGGTGGAGCCGACGAACCAGACTTGTAGTAGGTAAGCGATGGGGTGACGCAGGAAGGTAGTCCAGCCCGGGCGGTGGTTGTCCCGGGGTAAGGGTGTAGGCCGAGGGGTAGGCAAATCCGTCCCTCATATAAGGCTGAGACCTGATGCCGAGCCGATTGTGGTGAAGTGGATGATCCTATGCTGTCGAGAAAAGCCTCTAGCGAGTTTCATGGCGGCCCGTACCCTAAACCGACTCAGGTGGTCAGGTAGAGAATACCGAGGCGTTCGGGTGAACTATGGTTAAGGAACTCGGCAAAATGCCCCCGTAACTTCGGGAGAAGGGGGGCCATCACTGGTGATCGGATTTACTCCGTGAGCTGGGGGTGGCCGCAGAGACCAGCGAGAAGCGACTGTTTACTAAAAACACAGGTCCGTGCGAAGCCGTAAGGCGATGTATACGGACTGACGCCTGCCCGGTGCTGGAACGTTAAGGGGACCGGTTAGTGACCTTTCGGGGTTGCGAAGCTGAGAACTTAAGCGCCAGTAAACGGCGGTGGTAACTATAACCATCCTAAGGTAGCGAAATTCCTTGTCGGGTAAGTTCCGACCTGCACGAATGGCGTAACGACTTCTCGACTGTCTCAACCATAGGCCCGGTGAAATTGCACTACGAGTAAAGATGCTCGTTTCGCGCAGCAGGACGGAAAGACCCCGGGACCTTTACTACAGTTTGATATTGGTGTTCGGTTCGGCTTGTGTAGGATAGGTGGGAGACTTTGAAGCCGTGACGCCAGTCATGGTGGAGTCGCCGTTGAAATACCACTCTGGTCGTGCTGGATGTCTAACCTCGGTCCGTGATCCGGATCAGGGACAGTGTCTGATGGGTAGTTTAACTGGGGCGGTTGCCTCCCAAAGGGTAACGGAGGCGCCCAAAGGTTCCCTCAGCCTGGTTGGCAATCAGGTGTTGAGTGTAAGTGCACAAGGGAGCTTGACTGTGAGACCGACGGGTCGAGCAGGGACGAAAGTCGGGACTAGTGATCCGGCGGTGGCTTGTGGAAGCGCCGTCGCTCAACGGATAAAAGGTACCCCGGGGATAACAGGCTGATCTTCCCCAAGAGTCCATATCGACGGGATGGTTTGGCACCTCGATGTCGGCTCGTCGCATCCTGGGGCTGGAGTCGGTCCCAAGGGTTGGGCTGTTCGCCCATTAAAGCGGTACGCGAGCTGGGTTTAGAACGTCGTGAGACAGTTCGGTCCCTATCCGCTGTGCGCGTAGGAATATTGAGAAGGGCTGTCCCTAGTACGAGAGGACCGGGACGGACGAACCTCTGGTGTGCCAGTTGTCCTGCCAAGGGCATGGCTGGTTGGCTACGTTCGGGAGGGATAACCGCTGAAAGCATCTAAGCGGGAAGCCTGCTTCAAGATGAGTATTCCCACCTCCTTGAGAGGGTAAGGCTCCCAGTAGACGACTGGGTTGATAGGCCAGATGTGGAAGCCCGGTAACGGGTGGAGCTGACTGGTACTAATAGGCCGAGGGCTTGTCCTCAGTTGCTCGCGTCCACTGTGTTAGTTCTGAAGCAACGAACGGTTGCTGGTTTCTAGAGCTGGAACACAACTACAGAGTGTGCTTGTTCGCTCGAAACCGATAGGGTTTCGGTGGTCATAGCGTTAGGGAAACGCCCGGTTACATTCCGAACCCGGAAGCTAAGCCTTTCAGCGCCGATGGTACTGCAGGGGGGACCCTGTGGGAGAGTAGGACGCCGCCGAACAATCTTTCAAAGGACCCTTGGTCCTCAGCGTTCACGCTGAGGACCAAGGGTCCTTTTTTGTTTTGTTTTGTTCTGTACGTTTCACCCCGGAGCGCGGCCATGGGTTGGTTGCGCAAGAATGACTAGCGGTACCCCGAAGACAGGAGTCACACCCATGTCCAACTCTCCCGACGATCGTCCGGAGCGCGAGCCTCGTCGCAACGACGGTGGTGACAGGGGCGGCTACCGCGGGGGCCGTGACGACCGTGGCGGGGACCGTGGTGGTTTCCGTCGCGATGACCGCGGTGGCCGGCCGAGTGGCGGCGGCTTCCGCCGTGACGACCGTGGCGGTCGCCCGGCCGGCGGTGGCGACCGCGGTGGCTACCGAGGCCGTGACGACCGGGGCGGCGACCGTCCCGGTTACCAGCGCCGCGATGACCGTGGTGGCGAGCGTCCCAGCTACCCGCGTCGTGACGATGACCGTGGTGGCTTCCGCGGTGGGCGTGATGACCGGGGCGGCGATCGTCCGAGCTACCCGCGTCGCGATGACCGTGGCGGGGACCGTCCGTCCTTCCGCCGTGATGACCGTGGTGGCGAGCGTCCCAGCTACCCCCGTCGTGATGACGACCGTGGTGGCTTCCGCGGTGGGCGTGACGACCG
Source organism: Streptomyces venezuelae (assembly GCF_008642295.1). GTDB lineage: Bacteria > Actinomycetota > Actinomycetes > Streptomycetales > Streptomycetaceae > Streptomyces > Streptomyces venezuelae_C. The sequence goes on from NZ_CP029190.1 coordinate 5,815,789, forward strand.
TGGTGGGGACCGTCCGTCCTTCCGTCGCGATGACCGTGGTGACCGGGGCGACCGTCCCAGCTACCCGCGCCGTGACGATGACCGTGGTGGTTACCGCGGTGGGCGTGATGACCGGGGCGGGGACCGTCCGAGCTACCCGCGTCGCGATGACCGTGGCGGGGACCGTCCGTCCTTCCGCCGCGATGACCGTGGTGACCGGGGCGACCGCCCCAGCTACCCGCGCCGTGACGACCGCCGTGACGACCGTGGCGGGGACCGTGGTGGCTACCGCGGTCGGGACGAGCGTCCGAGCTACCCGCGCCGCGATGACCGCGGTGGTGAGCGGCCCAGCTACCCGCGCCGTGATGACGACCGTGGTGGCTTCCGCGGTGGGCGTGATGACCGTGGTGGGGACCGACCGAGCTACCCGCGCCGCGATGACCGTGGTGACCGGGGCGACCGCCCCAGCTACCCGCGCCGTGACGACCGCCGTGACGACCGCGGTGGGGACCGTGGTGGCTACCGCGGTCGGGATGAGCGTCCGAGCTACCCGCGCCGCGATGACCGCGGTGGCGAGCGGCCCAGCTACCCGCGCCGTGATGACGACCGTGGCGGCTTCCGCCGCGACGACCGCGGTGACCGGGGCGACCGCCCCAGCTACCCGCGCCGCGATGACCGCGGTGGGGACCGTGGTGGCTACCGCGGCGGCCGTGACGACCGGGGCGGCGACCGCGGCGGGTACCGGGGCCGGGACGAGCGGGACCGGGACTACCGTGACCGCAGCGACCGCGAGCCGGTGAAGCGGCTTCCGATCGACGAGGACGTCACCGGCGACGAGATCGACTCCGACGTCCGCCAGGAGCTCCTCAGCCTGCCCAAGGGTCTGGCCGAGGAGGTCTCCCGGAACCTGGTGATGGTGGCCCGTCTGATCGACGAGGAGCCCGAGCAGGCGTACGCGTACTCGCGGATCGCCCTGCGCCTGGCCTCCCGTGTCGCCGCCGTCCGCGAGGCCGCCGGCTTCGCCGCGTACGCCACGCAGAAGTACAGCGAGGCGCTGGCCGAGTTCCGGGCCGCCAAGCGGATGACCGGCTCGGTCGAGCTGTGGCCCGTCATGGCCGACTGCGAGCGCGGTCTGGGCCGCCCCGAGCGCGCGCTGGCCATGGCCGGCGAGCCCGAGGTGCAGAAGCTGGACAAGGCCGGCCAGGTCGAGATGCGGCTGGTTGCGGCCGGTGCGCGGCGGGACATGGGGCAGCTGGACGCCGCCATCGTGACCCTGCAGAGCCCGGAGCTGGCCTCCAGCGCCGTTCAGCCGTGGACCGCGCGCCTGCGGTACGCGTACGCCGATGCCCTGCTGGCCGCCGGCCGCGAGGACGAGGCGCGCGAATGGTTCGCCAAGACCGCCGAGGCGGACAAGGACGGGGCCACCGACGCCTCCGACCGGCTGGCCGAGATGGACGGGGTCGAGTTCGTCGACGCGATGGACGAGGACGACGAGGGCGACGAGCTGGACGCGGTCGACGCGGCCGAGCTGGCGGCGGCCGAGGCGGCTTCGGACGTGACCGAGTACTACGACGAGGACGACGACGAGTACGAGCCGGTCGAGGACCCGGACGCCGAGACGGCTGCGGAAGCGGACGTGGACGTGGACGACGCCGTCGAGGGTGAGAGCGGCGGCAAGGCCTAGTCGCATGTGAAGGAGGGCGGTACCCCGCACGGGGTACCGCCCTCCTTCGTTGTGCGTCGTACGGGTCAGGCGTTCAGGCTGCGCAGGACCAGGCCGGTCGCCGGCTTGGGGCCGAACGAGGTGGACTTGCGGGGCATGGTGACCCCCTGGCGGGCCAGGTCCCGGACCACGTCCTCCCGTACGGGATGGAGCAGTACGGCCGTGCCGCCGAGCCGTTCGGCCATCTCCACGGTGGCCTCGGTGTCGTGGATGTAGCCGATGTGCTCGGGGGTGTCCGGGACGTGCCACAGCGCGTCGAGGAGGGTGGCGTGCAGGACCGTGGCGTCCAGCCGGCGCCAGGCCTCGGGGCGGTCCTGCCGGACGGTGCGGTCGAGCAGCTCCGGATCCGGGTCGGTGACCAGGTGGAAGCGGCCGTCGCCGGTGAGCAGGAAGGCGTTGCCGGTCGCGGCGGCCTCGCCGAGTGCCGCCATCGCCGCGGGCAGCGGTCCGTCCACCGTGCGGACCCGGAAGTGGGGTTCGAGCGCGGCCAGTGCCTCGGACGCCGGCAGGCGGTGCAGCATACGGTGGATGGCGCGGACCTGGAGCGGGTAGCGGGCCGTGTCCACCAGGAGGACCAGGCCGAAGTCCCAGGCGCCCGGGGCGTGGTGTTCGGCCTGGAGCCGTAGGTAGGTCGCCCAGCGGTGGTGGCCGTCCGCGATGAGGGCCTGCCGGTGGCCGAGGTCCCGGGTGACGGCCGCGACCTCGGCGGGATCGGTGATCGCCCACAGGCGGTGCCGGAAGCCGTCCTCGGTGGTGGTGGCGAGGAGCGGCGGGCGGTCGGCGGTGGCCTCCACGATCTCCGCGGCGCTGCTGTCGGGGAGGCCGGCGTCCTCGCCGCGGTAGGTGAGCAGCAGGGGTTCGAGGTTGGCGGCGGTGGCGCGCATCAGACCGGCCCGGTCGGCGACCACCTGCGGCATGACGTCCTCGTGGGGGAGGACGATGCCGGCGTCGGCGGCCGACAGGGCGAGGGCGCCGATGATGCCGCGCTGGAGCAGTTCGCCCTTGCGCTGCTCGTATACATACAGGGCGGGCTCGGGGTCGGTGCGGAGGACGCCCTCGGCCAGCCAGTCCCGAAGGGTCCGGGCGGCCTGCTCGTTGCGTTCGTCGGGGGTGTCGGCCTGCGGCAGGATGAGGCGGACGATGTTGTGCGGGTCCGCGGACTCGAGGTGGTTGAGGCCGTCGGGGCGTACGACCACGTCGTACGGCGGCGAGGTGACGGCGGCGAGGCTGCCGACGCGTTCGGGGACGAAGCGCAGTCCGTGGAACGGGATCAGCCGTAGTCCGTGTTCCTCGATACCTGGTGTGGTCATTGGTGCATGGTAAGTGGCGTCTTGCCATGCGGGATGATCGGGGAGTACGGAATTCGGACAAGATCCATGGTTCGAGGACGGAAGAGGAGCGGACACGGATGAGCCGGCAGAGCAGGACCAGGCCCGCGGGCAGTGAGCAGCGGCTGCACGAGGCGTACGACACGGCTCTGCTGGACCTCGACGGGGTGGTGTACGCGGGCGGGCGGGCCATCGCGCACGCGGTGGAATCGCTGCTGGCGGCCCGGGCGGACGGGATGCACCTCGCGTATGTCACCAACAATGCGCTGCGAACGCCGGACGCGGTGGCCGCGCATCTGACCGAGCTGGGCATTCCGACCGAGGCCGCGGAGGTGATCACCTCAGCGCAGGCGGTGGCCCGGCTGATCGCCGATCAGCTGCCGGCGGGGTCGCGGGTGCTGGTCATCGGCGGCGAGGGGCTGCGGGTGGCGCTGCGCGAGCGCGGGCTGGTGCCGGTGGAGTCGGCGGAGGACGATCCGGCGGCCGTGGTCCAGGGGTACGGCGGGCCGGACTTGGCCTGGGGGCGGTTCGCGGAGGCCTCGTACGCGATCGCGCGCGGGGTGCCGTGGTTCGCGTCCAACACGGATCTGACGATTCCGGGGACGCGGGGGATCGCGCCGGGCAACGGTGCGGCGGTGGAGGTCGTACGGATCGCCACCGGTGCGGAGCCCCAGGTGGCGGGGAAGCCGCTGCCGCCGATGCACCGCGAGACCATCCTGCGGACCGGGGCGCGGCGGCCGTTGGTGGTCGGGGACCGGCTCGACACGGACATCGAGGGCGCGTTCAACGGGGAGGTGGACTCCCTGCTGGTGATGACCGGGGTGACGGACGCGGCCCAGCTGCTGCGGGCCGAGCCGAAGTACCGGCCGACGTATGTGGACCGGGATCTGCGGGGGCTGCTGACCGGGCAGCCGGAGGTGCGTGAGCAGGCCGGGCTCTTCCGGTGCGGTGGCTGGCAGGCCGGGGTCGACGGTGGCGGGCTGGTGCTGACGGCGGTTCAGGAGGGGGCGGATCCGGTCGACGGGCTGCGGGCGCTGTGCGCGGCGGCCTGGACGCATGCCGGGGACGGGGCCTGTGGGCTGGATGCGGAGAAGGCCCTGGCGGGACTGGCTTTGTAGGGGGTGGGCGGTACGGCCCTCGGGCGGCCCTCGGGAGTAAATGCGAGGGTAGGCTAACCTAACTTTCGTGTTGGTCGAGAGTGCTGAGAGTGCCGAGAGTTCCGCGACTACCGGGACTTCCGGGAGTTCCCCACGGGGCGCCGTGCCCGGTGCCGGTCCCCGGGTACGCACCGGGGCGCGCGCCGTCGGCCTGCTGGCCGCCTGCGCCGCCCTGGTGCTGATCGCGATGGCGAGCCTCGCGATGGGAGCCAAGGCGATGCCGATCGAGGAGGTCTGGCACGGCCTGTTCCACTACACCGGCACGCCCTCGGACGTGGTGGTGCACGACCTCCGCATCCCGCGCACCCTGCTCGGCCTGATGGTCGGCACCGGACTCGGCCTGTCCGGCGCGGTCATGCAGGCACTGACCCGGAACCCGCTGGCCGAGCCCGGCATCCTCGGCGTCAACGCCGGCGCCGCGGCTGCCGTGGTCTCCGCGATCAGCTTCCTCGGCGCCACCTCGCTCAACGAGTTCGTCTGGTACGCCTTCGCCGGCGCCGCCGTGGTGTCGGTGGTCGTGTACGTACTCGGGGGCAGCCGCAGCGCGACCCCGGTCCGGCTGGCCCTCGCCGGCACGGCGGCCAGCGCGGCCCTCGTCGGCTACATCAACGCCGTCCAGATCATGGACAACACGGCGATGGACAAGCTGCGCTTCTGGACCGTCGGCTCGCTGGCCTCGGCCACCATGGAGACCGTGCGGCAGGTAGCGCCCTTCCTGCTGGCCGGCGCCCTCCTCGCCCTGGCCCTCGGCCGGCCGCTCAACGCGATGGCCATGGGCGACGACACGGCCCGCGCCCTCGGCACCCACCTCACCCGCACCCGGATCGCCGCGATGATCGCCATCACCCTGCTCTGCGGGGCCGCGACCGCCGCCTGCGGGCCGATCGTCTTCATCGGCCTGATGGTCCCGCACCTGGTACGGGCCTTCACCGGCCCGGACATGCGATGGGTGCTGGCCTACTCGGCGGTGCTCTCGCCGGTCCTGCTGCTCGGCGCGGACGTCATCGGCCGGATCGTCACCCGGCCCGCCGAACTCCAGGTCGGCATCGTCACCGCACTGCTCGGCGGACCCGTCTTCATCTACCTGGTACGCCGCAAGAGGATGGCCCAGCTGTGACCGTGAACGCCAAGCCGCGGGCCCTGCGCGGCCCCGGCCGGACCTCGCTGCGCATCGAGCCGCGCGCGCTCGCCGCCGGGCTGCTGCTCACCGCCGTGATGCTCGCGATGGCCGTCCTCCTGGTCGGCACCGGCGACTTCCCCATCGCGCCCTGGGACGTCGTACGGACCCTGCTCGGCAACGGAACCCCGGCCGACGAGTTCATCGTCAACGAACTGCGGCTGCCGCGGGTCCTGGTGGCCGTGCTGGTCGGCGCCGCGCTCGGGATGGCCGGGGCGGTCTTCCAGTCCGTGTCCCGCAACCCGCTGGGCTCGCCCGATGTGCTCGGCTTCGGGCACGGCGCGGCCGTCGGCGCGCTCGCGGTCATCGTCCTGTTCAAGGGCGATGCCGGTGAGGTGGCCGCCGGGGCACTGGCCGGCGGCCTGCTGACCGGCACCGCCATCTACCTCCTCGCGTACAAACGGGGCATCAACGGCTACCGGCTGGTGCTCGTCGGCATCGGCGCCTCCGCCATGCTGATCGCCGGCATCCAGTACCTGCTGACCAAGTCCCAGCTGGTCGACGCCGCCCGCGCGATGATCTGGCTGACCGGTTCACTGTCCGGCCGGGACTGGGGCCAGGTGTGGCCGCTGGCGGTGACCTGCGCGCTGGTGTTCCCGCTGGTGCTCGGGCAGGGCCGGGCCCTGCGGATGATGGAGATGGGCGACGATGCCGCGGCAGCGGTCGGCGTACAGGTCGAACGCACCCGGGTGCTGCTGATGGCGGCGGCGATCCTGCTGACCACGGCCGCAGCCGCCGCGGCCGGCCCGATCTCCTTCGTGGCCCTGGCCGCGCCCCAGCTGGCCCGGCGGCTCACCCGGTCGCCCGGCTCGAACCTGGTCTCCGGCGCGCTCATGGGCGCCGTACTGCTGCTGGTGTCCGACTGGGCCTCGCAGCGGGCCTTCGGCTCCGACCAGCTGCCGGTGGGTGTGGTGACCGGCCTGGTCGGCGGGGTCTACCTGCTGTGGCTGCTCGTGACCGAACGCAAGGCGGGACGGATATGACCGATATGGCCGCCCCGGAACAGAACCTGAGGAGCAATCCGGTGAACCCGGAGAACGCGGAGAACGCTGTGCAGCGGCTGACCGCGGACAACGTGACCCTCGGCTACGACCAGCGGGTCATCGCCGAGAACCTGTCGGTGGAGATCCCCGACCATTCCTTCACGGTGATCGTCGGACCGAACGCCTGCGGCAAGTCCACGCTGCTGCGCGCGCTGGCGCGGATGCTGAAGCCGACGGCCGGGCGGGTGCTGCTCGACGGGCAGGCCATCGGCTCGCTGCCGGCGAAGAAGGTGGCCAGGACGCTGGGTCTGCTGCCGCAGTCCTCGATCGCCCCGGACGGGATCACCGTCGCCGATCTGGTCTCCCGCGGCCGGTACCCGCACCAGGGACTGCTGCGCCAGTGGTCCCCGGAGGACGAGCGGATCGTCCGGGAGTCGATGGCCTCGACGGGCGTCGCGGAGCTGGCGGACCGGGCGGTGGACGAGCTGTCCGGCGGGCAGCGGCAGCGGGTGTGGATCGCCATGGCACTGGCGCAGCAGACACCCCTGCTGCTGCTCGACGAGCCGACCACGTACCTGGACATCCAGCACCAGATCGATGTGCTGGACCTGTGCGCGGAACTGCACGAGGAGCAGGGCCGGACGCTGGTGGCGGTGCTGCACGACCTGAACCATGCGGCCCGGTACGCCACGCACCTGATCGCGCTGCGCGCGGGCCGGGTGGTGGCGGAGGGGCCGCCGGCCGAGGTGGTCACCGCGGAGCTGGTGGAGGAGGTGTTCGGGCTCCGGTGCCAGGTGGTTCCCGACCCGGCGACCGGGACCCCGCTGGTGGTTCCGGCCGCCCGGAGCGCCCGCCGCCGGGCGGCGGCGCCGGCCTAGGGCGTGTTGCGAAAGTCCCGCCTGCCCCGCGACGCCTGGCACGCGCGCTCGCTGCGTTGTCGGGATCGTCCGAGTACGCCCGGTACGAGGACGACCCTCCGCCTTGCGATCGCACGCACCAGACGCCGCGGGGCCCGCCCTTCGGGCGGACGGCGCTACTTTCGCAACACGCCCTAGCCGGCTTGCCGGGCGGCGGCAGCTTGGCGGGGCTTGCGGCCCGCGGCCCGTCGCCGCCGACCGCGGCTGCGCCGCGCCGGGGTCCGGGGCTTCGCCCCAGGCGCCGCGCCGGCCGGGCTGGGCCGGTGGGCTTTGCTGCGTGGTGGGTTGGCGGGGCTTCGCCCCGGGCCTCGCGCCGGCTGAGCTGGGCCGGTGGGCTTTGCTGCCGCCGGGCGGAAGCCTTACAGCAGGCTGCGGAGGCGGAGGAGGTCGCGGAAGCCGGCTTCCAGGCGGATCCGGCCGGAGGCCCAGGCCTTGGCGAAGTTCAGCCGGCCCTCGACCATCGCCACCAGGTCGTCGCCGGTCATCGCCAGCCGGATCTCCGCCTTCTGCCGCGGCGGGCCCGGCAGCGCCGAGTCCACCCGGATCCGGCCGCCGTCGAGCCGGCCCGTGAAGGTCTGGTCGAGGTCGGTGATGTGGCAGCTCAGGGACCGGTCGAAGGCGGTCGCGCCGCGCACGTCCGCATCGGCCCGGGCCAGGTTGCCGGAGAGCTGGTCGAGTGCGGCTCGGCACTCCTCGATCGTCGCCATGGTGCTGTCGACCGTATCGCAGCCGGTGGGGGTAGCGTCTGGGCCATGACCGACGAAGAGCCCACCACCGAGCCGGCCGCCGGGCCCACGCCCGACCCGGCCGCCGGGCCGGCCCCGCTCGGGGTGGTCCGTACCCCCACCGGACGCGACGAGATCGATGCGCAGCTCGAGCGGCTGGCCGATGCCGACCACCTCCCGGCGGACGGGCACGTCGAGGTGTACGAGGATGTGCACAGGGGATTGCGTGACGCGCTGACCGCGCTGGACGCGCCCCCGGCATCTCGTCCGTACGACATCAGGAGCTGAACCGAACGTGGCAGGAGTGGCACGCCGCCGCCTGGACGCCGAACTGGTACGCCGCAAACTGGCGCGCTCGCGGGAGCACGCGGGCCAGCTGATCGCCGCGGGCCGGGTCACCGTCGGCGGCACCACCGCGACCAAGGCCGCCACCCAGGTCGAGACCAGCGCCGCGCTGGTCGTGCGGAGCGACGACAGCGATCCCGACTACGTCTCCCGCGGCGGCCACAAGCTCGCCGGGGCGCTGGCCGCCTTCCGGCCGCAGGGCCTGCTGGTCGAAGGGCGGCGGGCGCTCGACGCGGGCGCCTCCACCGGCGGGTTCACCGATGTCCTGCTGCGCGCGGGCGTCGCCCATGTGGTGGCCGTCGACGTCGGCTACGGGCAGCTCGCCTGGTCCCTGCAGAGCGACGAGCGGGTCACCGTCAAGGACCGCACCAATGTGCGCGAGCTGACCCTGGAGCAGATCGACGGCATTGCGGTGGACCTGGTCGTCGGAGACCTGTCCTTCATCTCGATCGGACTGGTGCTGCCCGCGCTGGTGCGCTGCACCGCCCCCGGCGCCGACCTGGTGCTGATGGTCAAGCCCCAGTTCGAGGTGGGCAAGGAGCGGCTCGGCAGCGGCGGTGTGGTCCGCAGCCCCGAGCTGCGCGCCGAGGCGGTCCGGGAGGTCGCCCGGCAGGCCGGCGAGCTCGGACTCGGCGTGCTCGGGGTGACCGCGAGCCCGCTGCCCGGACCGTCGGGGAATGTCGAATACTTTCTGTGGCTGCGGGCGGGGGCACCGGCACTCGACCCGGCGGATGTTGACCGTGCAGTGGCGGAGGGGCCGCGGTGACAAGTTCTGCATCTTCATCGAGTTCCACAGCTTCATCGACGTCGACGGGGAGGACCGTCTTCCTGGTCGCCCACACCGGGCGGCCCGCCGCCATCCGCAGTGCGGAGCTGGTCGTCCAGGGGCTGCTGCGCTGCGGGCTGGGGGTCAGGGTCCTCGCCCACGAGGCGGCCGACCTGCCGCTGCCGCCCGAGGTGGAGCTGGTCACCGAGACCACCGAGGGCGTCCTCGACGGCTGTGAGCTGCTGATCGTGCTGGGCGGCGACGGCACCCTGCTGCGCGGCGCCGAGTTCGCCCGCGGCTCCGGGGTGCCGATGCTCGGCGTCAACCTGGGCCGGGTCGGCTTCCTCGCCGAAGCCGAGCGCGACGACCTCGACAAGGTGGTCGACCGGGTGGTCACCAAGGCCTACGAGGTCGAGGAGCGGATGACCCTCGATGTGGTGGTCCGCAGCAACGGGGACGTGGTCCACCGGGACTGGGCGCTCAACGAGGCCGCCGTCCAGAAGGTGTCCCCGGAGCGGATGCTGGAGGTCGTGCTCGAGATCGACGGGCGGCCGGTCTCCGGGTTCGGCTGTGACGGCATCGTCTGCGCGACCCCGACCGGCTCCACGGCGTACGCGTTCTCCGCGGGCGGGCCGGTGGTCTGGCCGGAGGTGGAGGCGCTGCTGATGGTTCCGATCAGCGCCCACGCCCTGTTCGCGAAGCCGTTGGTGACCTCGCCCACATCGGTGCTGGCCGTGGAGATCCAGACCGGTACCCCGCACGGGGTGCTGTGGTGCGACGGCCGGCGCACCGTGGAGCTGCCGCCGAGTGCCCGCGTGGAGGTCCGCCGGGGCACCGTCCCGGTCCGCCTCGCCCGGCTGCACCACGCCGTTTTCACGGACCGGCTGGTGGCCAAATTCGCCCTCCCCGTCTCGGGCTGGCGCGGGGCACCGCACTAGCCGCGCTCCGGCCCCGGCGCCCGGGCGGCGGGGTGACGTCACATGGCGGGGGGCAAACCTCGGTATGGTCGGTCCGTGCTTGAGGAGATGCGGATACGGTCGCTCGGAGTCATCGACGACGCGGTGGTCGAGCTGTCGCCCGGATTCACCGCGGTGACCGGCGAGACCGGCGCGGGCAAGACCATGGTCGTCACCAGCCTCGGGTTGCTGCTCGGCGGCCGGGCGGACCCCGCCCTGGTACGGGTGGGGGCCAAGGCGGCGGTGGTCGAGGGCCGGATCGTCGTACGCCCCGACGCGCCCGCCGCGCTGCGCGCCGAGGAGGCCGGCGCCGACCTGGACGACGGCACCCTGCTGATCAGCCGGACCGTGTCCGCCGAGGGGCGTTCGCGCGCCCACGTCGGCGGGCGGTCCGTGCCGGTGGGGCTGCTCGGCGAACTCGCGGACGACCTGGTCGCCGTCCACGGCCAGACCGACCAGCAGGGCCTGCTGCGGCCGGCCCGGCAGCGGCAGGCTCTGGACCGCTACGCCGGGGACGCGGTCGCGGTCCCGCTGGAGAAGTACACGGCCGCCTACCGCAGGCTGCGGGCTGTGGCCGGCGAGCTGGAGGAGATCACCACCCGGGCCCGGGAACGCGCCCAGGAGGCGGATCTGCTGCGCTTCGGGCTGGAGGAGATCGCGGCCGTGGAGCCGCTGGCCGGCGAGGACGCCGAGCTCGCGGCGGAGGCGGAGCGGCTCGGCCATGCCGAATCGCTGGCCTCGGCGGCCCTGCTCGCGCACGCCGCGCTGGCCGGCAACCCCGAGGACCCGGAGGGCGTCGACGCCAACACCCTGGTCGCGGGCGCCCACCGGGCCCTGGAATCCGTACGCGCCCACGACCCGGCCACGCTGGGCTCGCTCGCCGAGCGGATCGGGGAGCTGGGCATCCTGCTCGCCGATGTGGCCGGGGAACTCGCCGGGTACGCGGACAATCTGGACGCCGATCCGCTGCGGCTCGCGGCGGTCGAGGAGCGGCGGGCCGCGCTGACCCAGCTGACCCGGAAGTACGGCGACTCCGTCGAGGCCGTGCTGGCCTGGGCCGAGCAGGGCTCGGCCCGGCTGCTGGAACTCGACGGGGACGACGACCGGATCGGCGAGCTGACCGCGGAGCGGGACGCGCTGCGGGCGGAACTCTCACAGCTGGCCCAGGCGTTGACGGATGCACGGGCCGAGGCGGCGCAGCGGTTCGGTTCGGCGGTGACGGCCGAGCTGGCCTCGCTGGCGATGCCGCACGCCCGGGTCACCATCGACATCCGGCAGACCGAGGACCCTTCGGGTGACGGGGTGGAGGTCGGCGGGCGTCCGGTGCTGTACGGGCCTTCGGGCGCCGACGAGGTGGAGCTGCTGCTCGCCCCGCACCCCGGCGCGCAGCCGCGGCCCATCGCCAAGGGCGCGTCCGGCGGCGAGCTGTCCCGGGTGATGCTGGCCGTGGAGGTCGTCTTCGCCGGCTCGGACCCGGTGCCCACGTACCTCTTCGACGAGGTGGACGCGGGCGTCGGCGGCAAGGCGGCGGTGGAGGTCGGCCGGCGGCTGGCCAAGCTGGCGAAGTCGGCGCAGGTCGTGGTGGTCACGCATCTGCCGCAGGTGGCGGCGTTCGCCGACCGGCAGCTGCTGGTGGAGAAGACCAACGACGGGTCGGTGACCCGGTCCGGGGTCACCGTGCTGGAGGGCGAGGACCGGATCCGGGAGCTGTCACGGATGCTGGCCGGCCAGGAGGACTCACAGACGGCGCGGGCCCACGCGGAGGAACTCCTGGCGGCGGCACGGGCCGACGCGTAGCCCTGGCCGGGCGGCCGGCCCGGCCCTCTGGCCGGGGCGGCGCATGCACGGTGGGGGTGGTTCCGTACACCCCGATGGCGGCTGTGTCACCCGTGTGGGCGATAGCCGGAGGAGCGGGACGGGTTCTCGTACGGGATCCGCACCCGTATGGTCCCGGAACGCGCGTGCGGGCTGGCATTCTGGGCGACGTCTCCGACATCCGCACCACCCCCTCTTCCAGGAGCTCCGGCCCGTGAGCAGCATCCCGGTTCCGGCCCCGCCGTACGGGCGGTCGCCGTTGCGCACCGTCCAAGTGCTCGGCGGCTGCTCCGGCGCCGGCGTCGGCGCCGGGGCGGGCAGCAGTGCGCACGTCCGGTCGCTGGCCGGCGGGCTGGCGGCCCGCGGGGTGCGGGTGACGGTGTGCGCGCCCGTTGCGGCCGAGGGGGAGTACGACTTCACCGGCGCGGGCGCCCGGTTCCAGCCCGCGGCGGTGAACGCCCTGCGGGTGGCCTGCGCCGGGGCCGACATCGTGCACGCGCACGGCCTGCAGGCCGGTATGCGGGCCGCGCTCGCGCTGCGCGGGCGGCGGGTACCGCTGGTGGTGACCTGGCATGCCGGGCCGGTGCTCGGCCCGGGCCCGCTGGGCGGGCTGACCCGGCTGCTGGAACGCCGGGTCGCGCGTGCCGCCGCGGTGGTGCTGGGCACCTCCTCCGATCAGGTGGACCTGGCCCGGCTGCGGGGCGCCCGGGACGCGCGGCTGGCGCCGGTGACCCTGCCCGGCGCCCGGTCCGCGGCCGGCGACGCGGGCAAGGTGCGGGCGGAACTGGGGGCGGTGGAGCGCCCCTTGGTGATCGCCGTGGGCAGCCTGGTGCCGCACCGCGGCTATTCGGTGCTGCTGGATGCGGCCCGGGCCTGGCTGGCACTGGATCCCGTACCGCTGGTGGTGATCGCGGGGGAGGGGCGGCTGCGGGCCGAACTCACCCGGCGGATCGAGCTGGAGGGCCTGCCGGTACGGCTGCTGGGGCGGCGCCCGGATGTGGCGGAGCTGCTGGCGGCGGCCGATGTGGCGGTGCTGCCCAGCCGCTGGGAGGCGCGGTCCCTGCTGGCGCAGGAGGCGCTGCGGGCCGGGGTCGCACTGGTGGCGACGGCGGTGGGCGGGGTGCCGGAGCTGGTCGGGGACGCGGGTGTGCTGGTGCCCTACGGGGACGCGGCCGGCCTGTCCGAGGCGGTCGCGAAGCTCCTCACCGATCCGGCGCGGCGGACCGCTCTGGCCCAGGCGGGTCCGGTCCAGGCGGCGACCTGGCCGACCGAGGACGACACGGTCGCCCAGGTGCTGGCCGTCTACGACGAGCTGATGGAGCGCGCTCGCTTCTAGATGATGAGTCCAAGGGCTCGTGGCCGTAGGCCGCCAGCGAGCGGTGTCGCATGTCGCTGCCATCGCTCGCCCAGCACGTGCAAGGCGTGCCCGTTTTATCCTGGCGGTCAGCGGAGCGCGCGCAACGCATGCTCCACCAAATCGGAGGACGTCTCGTGATCGGGCCCTGCTTGGGAATGGCCTTGAGTCTCCAGTGACTGGAGACAGCAGAGTGGGGGACATGGACGTTACGACCCTCTACTCGATCGGGGAGCTTTCCCGGCGGACCGGCTTGTCTGTGAGGACCATCCGGTTCTACTCCGATTCGGGGGTGGTAGCGCCGACCACCCGTAGCCCCGCCGGTTACCGGCTCTACGACCTCGACGCACTGCTTCGTCTGGAACTCCTCCGCACACTGCGCGAGCTGGGCATGGACCTGGCCACTGTTCAACGCGTACTGGACCGCGAGCTCTCGGTGGCGGAAGTCGCTGCGGCGCACGCCGACGCCATGGACGTCCAGATCCGGGTGCTGCAACTGCGTCGGAGCGTTCTGCGAGTCGTGGCCAGACGCGGGTCCAGTCCTGAGGAGACCACACTCATGCACAGGCTCACACAGTTGTCCGGCGAGGAACGCCGACGTTTGATCGACGATTTCGTGGATGGCACCTTCGGCACAGTGGATGCCGACCCGACCGCGGTGGCCATGGTTCGCGCTGCCACTCCCGACCTCCCCGATGATCCGACCAGCGAGCAGGTCGCCGCGTGGGTGGAGCTCACCGAGCTGGTCGGCGACGAGGATTTCCGTGCCCGGATGCGCCGGACGGCCGTACGTCAGGCCGCCGGGCGCCCGCTCGACATCGAATGCGATGCCGGCGAGGAACTGATGGAATTCACCCGTCAGAAGGTGGCCGAGGCCATGGAGTCGGGCATCGACCCGCTCAGCGACAGGGGCGCACCCGTCATCGACGACCTCGTGCACCGCTTCGCCGAGGTGCTCGTGCGCACCCCTGACACGGAATTCCGGGACTGGATGGCCCAGCAGTTCGAAGAGGCGCACGATCCCCGGGTGGACCGGTACTGGCGGCTGGTGTGGATCGTCAACGGCTGGCAGGTAGTACCGAACCTGATCCCGGTGTACCCCTGGCTCATCCAGGCCCTGCGAAATGACCGTGCCGCATAGCCACCGCAGTGGGCACGCCCCGGATCCCTGAAGCTGGCGGCGGGGGCCCCGGCTACGGGGTGTGGCGGCGGGCCCGGAGGGCCAGGCTGAGGGAGAGCACCGTCTCCGGGTCGTCCAGGTCGGTGCCCAGCAGCTCCGAGATCCGGGCCAGCCGGTTGTACAGGGTCTGCCGGTTCAGGTGGAGTTCGCGGGCGGTCTCCGCCTTGCGGCCGGCGTGCGCCAGGTACGTCTCCAGGGTCGGCAGCAGCGGCGGGCGCGAGGCGGTGTCGTGCAGCCGGAGCGGGCCGATCGCGCGGTCCACGAAGGCCGCCAGGTCCGGGTGTTCGCGCAGCCGCCACAGCAGCAGGTCGATGTCGAGGCGGCGGGCGTCGTACCAGGGCCGGGCCGGCAGGCCCTGCGCGGCGGTGGCCGTTTCCGCCGCGTGGCGCAGGCCCGAGGAGGCAGCCGCCCAGCCGCCCGCGACCCCGACCACCACGGCCGGCGGGGAACCGGCCCGGTCCAGTCCGGCCCGTTCGACGCCGGCCCGCAGCGCCGCCGCCACCCGGTCGGCCACCGCCGTGCGCTCGCCCTCCGTACGCAGGCCGACCAGCAGCGGGACCCGGCCCTCCACCGGCCGGACGCCGAGCAGCACCGGGACGCCCACCGAGGCCAGTTCCTCCAGTACGGCACGGGCGAGAACGGCCCAGTTCCCGGCCGGACCCAGATCGGAGGAGAGCCGCATGACCACCGGCAGCAGCGGGCCGGAGCCCGGTTTGAAGCCGAGCACCCGGGCCTGCGCGGGGGCGTCCTCGGCCGAGATCCGGCCCTCGGCCAGGTCGGTCAGGAAGTCGCCGCGGCCACGTGCCGCGAGCTCCTCCTCCTGGCGGGCCTGCATCAGGACCACCGCCAGCACGCCCGCCGTGCGGTCCGCCGCCATCCGGTGCACCGGCAGCAGCGGCCCGGACACGCCGACCAGCACCAGCCGGGCCCGGACCGCCGCCGTGCCGGGCCCGCCACCCGGTACGTCGATCAGTACGGAGTTGCCGGACGGTTCCGCCTCGCGGCCCCGCAGCCCCTCCCACACCTGGAGGGGGTCCGCCGCGGCAGCCCCGGAGGCGCTGCCCGCCGCGTACAGGAGCTGGCCGTCGGGGGTCTCCAGGAAGACCGGGTTGCCGGTGAAGTCCGCGAGGATGCCCAGCACCTGGGGGATCCCGCCGCCGCCCAGGAGGGCCTGGGTACAGCGCCGGTGGACCTCCTCGGCGCGCTGCAGCAGGGCGTAGTGCCCGTTGACGATCTCGGTGTGGACCTCTTCCGTCACGGTGACGAACGCGACCTCGCGGTGCAGCTGGACCAGCGGCAGGCCGGCCGCCCGGGCGGTCTCCACGATCGTCGCCGGGAGGCGGGTGAAGCGCGGGCCGAGCTCGACCACCAGCGCGGCGATGCCCCGGTCGGCGAGCCGGCGGACGAAGGCCCGCTGTTCGGCGGGGCGGGTGCCGAGCCCGAGGCCGGTGGTGAGCAGCAGTTCGCCGCCCTTGAGCAGGGAGGCGATGTTCGGGACCTCGCCGGCGTGCACCCAGCGCACGGTCCGGCCCAGCCGGTCGGCGCAGGCCACGACCTCGGGGAGGCCGCCGCGCAGTCCCGGCAGTTCCAGTGCCCGTTGAACGGTGATCCCGCCCTGGTTGTCCATATCGCGGACGGTACCGGGCGGTGTCTCGGCGGACATCATTGTGTGGCGTGCGTCACGTCGTCGACGGCGTCGGAGGCGTCGGCCACCGGCGCTAGTGCGGCCGGATGTTGTGGTTGAAGCGGAAGACGTTGTCCGGGTCGTACGCACCCTTGACCGCGGCCAGCCGCCGGATGTTCTCCGCGCCCAGGCCCGCCACCACCCGGTCCCGGCCCTCGTCGCCGGTGAAGTTGAGGTAGACCGCGCCGGTGGCCCAGGGCTGGGCGTCGGCGCGGACGTCCTTGACCCAGCTCCGGCACCGCTCGTCGTCCGCAGGGTCCTCCCAGATCGCGAACGGATGCACGGCCCAGGCCGCGTCGCGGTACGGCACCGGGTAGTCGGCCGGGCCCTCGGCGATCGCCCCGCCCTGCGCCCAGACGAGGTGCTGGGTGCCCGTCGGTACCGGCATCCGGTCGCCGCGCGCGCAGAACACGTCCACGCACGGGTCCGGCAGCCCGGTCAGGTACTCCGCCGACCAGTAGTTCCGCATGCCCGGCGGGTCGTCGATCATGCACTGGAGATCGGCGTACGGGATGGCGGTGACGATCTCCGACTCGTGCGGCAGGGCCAGCAGCGGCCGGGCCAGCCGCCGCATCTCCTCCTCGGGGCCCGCGTAGGTCAGCAGCACCGCGCACATCCGGGTGCCCACCAGGTGCGGCGGCACGAACTCCTCGGGCGGCCCGGTCAGGTAGAGCATGGCGCCGCTCGCCTCCCGCGGCCCGCCCTCGATCACATCGCGGTAGGTGCGGAGCACCTCCGGCCCGTGTTCCGGCAGGTACAGCAGGAACGCGATGGACATGTCCGGCAGGTCGTGCAGGCGCAGGGTGAGCGAGGTGGCGATGCCGAAGTTCCCGCCGCCCCCGTGCAGGGCCCAGAACAGCTCGGGATGGTCCTCGGCCGTCGCCGTCACGCACGCGCCGTCGGCGGTGACCAGGTCCACCCCCAGCAGGTTGTCCACCGCCAGCCCGAACTTCCGGTCCAGCCAGCCCGAGCCGCCGCCCAGCACGAAACCGCCCACCCCGGTGGTGGAGGCCCGGCCGCCGGTGGTCGCCAGCGCGTACGGCTGGCAGGCCCGGTCCAGATGGCTCATCGTGGCCCCGCCGCCGATCCGGACCGCCTTCGCCGCCGGATGCACCGTCACCTCGTGCATCCGCCGCAGGTCCACCACCACCGCCCCGTCGGCGACCGCGGAGCCCGCCACGCTGTGTCCGCCGCCGCGCACGGCGACCGGCAGGTCCAGCTCGCGGGCGAACCGCACCGCCGTGACCACGTCCGTCTCGCTCTCGCACTGGGCGATCACGGCCGGCTTGCGGTCGATCATGGCGTTGAACACCGTCCGGGCCTCGTCGTAGCCCGGATCCCCGGGGGCGAAGACGTCACCCGACAGATCCTCGCGGAGCGCGGTCAGGGCCGTGCCCGCCTTGCCGGAGGCAGCCATGGCGTGCCCCCTTCCCGGACGAGGGTGCGGAACCCTTCCAGGCTAGGCGGGCCCGCCCCGGCGCGCGCTCCGTGGGTACACGGGGGCACGGCCGGGCCGGGCGGGCGGGTCAGGCGGGCCGGGCGGGCCGGGCGTCAGACGGCCGGGCGGGTCAGCCGCCGTACGCGCCGCTGGCCGTCAGCCGCAGCGCCGTGTCGATCAGCGGAACGTGGCTGAAGGCCTGCGGGAAGTTCCCCACCTGGCGCTGGAGCCGCGGATCCCATTCCTCCGCCAGCAGCCCGAGGTCGTTGCGGAGCGACAGCAGCTTCTCGAAGAGCCGGCGGGCCTCGTCGACCCGGCCGATCATCGCCAGGTCGTCCGCCATCCAGAACGAGCACGCGAGAAAGGCCCCCTCGTCGCCCTCGAGGCCGTCCACGCCGGCCTCCTCGCCCGCCGTCGGATAGCGCAGGATGAACCCGTCCGACGTGGACAGCTCCCGCTGGATCGCCTCGATGGTGCCGATGACCCGCTTGTCGTCCGGCGGCAGGAAGCCCATCTGCGGGATGAGCAGCAGCGAGGCGTCCAGCTCCTTGGAGCCGTAGGACTGCGTGAAGGTGTTCCGCTCCTTGTCGTAGCCCTTTTCGCAGACGTCCCGGTGGATTTCGTCGCGCAGCTCCCGCCAGCGCTCCAGCGGCCCGTCCGCGTCCCCGCTCTCGATCAGCTTGATGGTCCGGTCCACCGCCACCCAGGCCATCACCTTGGAGTGCACGAAGTGCCGGCGCGGGCCGCGCACCTCCCAGATGCCCTCGTCGGGCTGGTCCCAGTGGGTCTCCAGGTAGCGGATCAGCTTCAGCTGGAGCAGCGAGGCGTAGTCGCTGCGGGCCAGTCCGGTCATATGGCCCAGGTGCAGGGCCTCGGTGACCTCGCCGTACACGTCCAGCTGGAGCTGGTGGGCCGCGCCGTTGCCGACCCGGACCGGCTGGGAGTTCTCGTACCCCGGGAGCCAGTCCAGCTCCGTTTCGCCGAGTTCCCGCTCGCCCGCGATCCCGTACATGATCTGGAGGTTCTCGGGGTCGCCGGCGACCGCGCGGAGCAGCCATTCGCGCCAGGCGCGGGCCTCCTCCCGGTAGCCGGTGCGCAGCAGCGAGGACAGGGTGATCGCCGCGTCCCGCAGCCAGGTGTAGCGGTAGTCCCAGTTCCGTACGCCGCCGATCTCCTCCGGCAGTGAGGTGGTCGGCGCGGCGACGATGCCGCCCGTGGGCCCGTACGTCAGGGCCTTGAGCGTGATCAGGGAGCGGACCACGGCCTCCCGGTAGGGCCCGTGGTACGTACAGTGCTCGACCCAGTCGCGCCAGAAATCCGTGGTGGCGGTGAGGGCCGCCTCGGCGTCCGGGGTCTCCGGCGGCTCCTTGTGGGAGGGCTGCCAGCTGATGCAGAAGGCGATCCGGTCGCCCGGTCCCACCGTGAAGTCGGAGTAGGTGGTCAGGTCCTTGCCGTACGTCTGCGCGTCGGTGTCCAGCCAGACCGAGTCCGGTCCGGCGACGGCGACGATGCGGCCGTCCACCTTGTGCACCCACGGCGTGATCCGGCCGTAGCTGAACCGCATGCGCAGGGCGGACCGCATCGGCACCCGGCCGCTGACCCCCTCCACGATCCGGATCAGCTGCGGGGCGTGGTCCTCACGCGGTGGCATGAAGTCGATGACCCGGACCGTGCCCCGCGGCGTGTCCCATTCGGACTCCAGCACCAGCGAGTCGCCGCGGTAGCGGCGGCGGTCGGCGTGCGGAGCCTCGGTCCCGGTGGAAACGGCCGGGCCGATGCGCCAGAAACCGTGATCCTCCGTCCCCAGGATTCCCGCGAACACGGCATGGGAGTCGAAACGGGGCAGGCAGAGCCAGTCCGCCGAGCCGTCCCGGCAGACCAGTGCGGCGGTCTGCATGTCCCCGATCAGTGCGTAATCCTCGATGCGCCCGGACACGTTGCATCTCCAGTCGAACGGCCACGTCCGCCCCGAAGGGCGCTTGCATTGCTGGGTTCCGCCGGCGGGCTGGGGTCGTGCCGTGAGCCGGCCTGCTCGGCGGCGATGTGAGCGTTATCCGAGCAGGATATGACGGCACCCTAGTGATCTCCTTAAGTCCTGGAAGAATACGGGTCGTCCGAACGGGTGAGGCCCTGCGGACGCGGACCGCGAGGCGCCCCGGAGGCCCTCCCGGGGGTCCGCCCGGGGCGTGGCTCGGAGGCGGACGCTCCAGGTCGCTGATAGGCTGGTACCCCGTGGACCGGTGGTCTGCCTGTGCGAATCAGGGGCCCCGCAACCGCAGCCAGTCGACAGGTTCGGCACCCCCGGAAACGGGAGCAGTCGCCGGACGCACCTCACTTCGCGACCACGGGAGCCCCCTCTTGGCGATGCCGTCCGCTGCTTTTCGAAACAGCACAGCCATGACGACCAAGCACATCTTCGTCACCGGGGGTGTCGCCTCGTCCCTCGGCAAGGGCCTCACGGCCTCCAGCCTGGGTGCGCTGCTGAAGGCGCGCGGTCTGCGGGTCACGATGCAGAAGCTCGACCCGTACCTGAACGTCGACCCCGGCACGATGAACCCCTTCCAGCACGGCGAGGTGTTCGTCACCAACGACGGCGCCGAGACCGACCTGGACATCGGCCACTACGAGCGCTTCCTCGACGTCGACCTCGACGGCTCGGCCAATGTCACCACCGGCCAGGTGTACTCCACGGTCATCGCCAAGGAGCGGCGCGGCGAGTACCTCGGTGACACCGTGCAGGTCATCCCGCACATCACCAACGAGATCAAGCACCGGATCCGGCGGATGGCGACCGAGGACGTCGACGTCGTCATCACCGAAGTCGGCGGCACGGTCGGCGATATCGAATCGTTGCCGTTCCTGGAGACGGTCCGTCAGGTCCGCCACGAGGTCGGCCGCGACAACGTCTTCGTCGTGCACATCTCGCTGCTGCCCTACATCGGCCCGTCCGGCGAGCTGAAGACCAAGCCGACCCAGCACTCCGTCGCCGCGCTGCGCAACATCGGCATCCAGCCCGACGCGATCGTGTTGCGAGCCGACCGCGATGTCCCCACCTCCATCAAGCGCAAGATCTCGCTGATGTGCGATGTGGACGAGGCCGCGGTGGTGGCCGCCATCGACGCCAAGTCGATCTACGACATCCCGAAGGTGCTCCACACCGAGGGCCTGGACGCGTACGTCGTGCGCAAGCTCGACCTGCCGTTCCGCGATGTGGACTGGACGGTCTGGGAGGACCTGCTGGACCGGGTCCACAACCCCGACCACGAGGTCACCGTCGCGCTCGTCGGCAAGTACATCGACCTGCCCGACGCCTACCTGTCGGTGACCGAGGCGCTGCGCGCCGGCGGTTTCGCCAACAAGGCCCGCGTCAAGATCAAGTGGGTCACCTCCGACGACTGCAAGACCCCGGCGGGCGCCGCCGCGCAGCTGGGCGACGTGGACGCGATCTGCGTGCCCGGCGGGTTCGGCGACCGCGGTGTGAACGGCAAGGTCGGTGCGATCACCTTCGCCCGCGAGAACAAGATCCCGCTGCTGGGCCTCTGCCTGGGCCTGCAGTGCGTGGTCATCGAGGCCGCGCGCAACCTGGCGGGGATCGAGGACGCGAACTCCACCGAGTTCGACGCCTCCACCCCGCACCCGGTGATCTCCACCATGGAGGAGCAGCTGGCCTTCGTCGAGGGCGCCGGTGACCTGGGCGGCACCATGCGGCTCGGCATGTACACGGCCAAGCTGGCCGAGGGCTCCATCGTCCGCGAGGTCTACGGCGACGCGTACGTGGACGAGCGCCACCGGCACCGCTACGAGGTCAACAACGCCTACCGCGGCGAACTGGAGAAGAAGGCCGGCCTCGTCTTCTCCGGCACCTCCCCGGACAACAAGCTGGTCGAGTACGTCGAGTACCCGCGCGAGGTGCACCCCTACCTGGTGGCCACCCAGGCCCACCCGGAGCTCCGCTCCCGCCCGACCCGGCCGCACCCGCTCTTCGCGGGCCTGGTGAAGGCCGCGGTCGCGCGCCGGCAGCAGGGCTGACCGGCCCGGCGCTCGGTACCGTAGGCGGCCGGGGCACGGATCATCCGTGCCCCGGCTGTCGCGTTTTCCAGTCGCGTTTCCAACGGGAGGGTTCGGCCATGCAGATCAAGGACGCCGCGGAGACCTGGGAGGTCGTCTCGGCCGAGCGGCCCTTCCAGGGACGCAAGACCGCGGTCGCCTCGGACGAGGTGCGCATGCCGGACGGGTCCGCTGCCCGCCGGGACTACCAGGTGCACCCCGGCTCGGTGTGCGTACTCGCCCTGGACGAGCAGGGCCGGGTCCTGGTGCTGCGCCAGTACCGGCACCCGGTGCGGCACCGGCTGTGGGAGCTGCCGGCCGGGCTGCTCGACGTACCGGGGGAGAACCCGCTGCACGCGGCCCAGCGCGAGCTCTACGAGGAGGCGCACGTCAAGGCCGAGGACTGGCGGGTGCTCGTCGACTTCTTCCCCTCGCCGGGCGGCTCGGACGAGGCGGTACGGGTGTTCCTGGCCCGGGACCTCGCCGAGGCGGAGGGGGAGCGCTACGAGGTCTCCGAGGAGGAGGCCGACATGGAGCTGGCGCGGGTGCCGCTGCCGGAGCTGGTGCGGGGTGCGCTGGCGGGGGAGCTCGGCAATGCCGCGCTGGTGACGGGGGTGCTGGCGCTGTCCGCGGCGCTGTCCGCCGGCGGCCCGGACGCGCTGCGCCCGGCCCAGGCGCCCTGGCCGGCCCGGCCCTACCCGGCGTAACGGCCGGCCTCCGCCCGGGTTCGCGCCGGGCCGGCACCGGCCCCGCAGGGGCCTTGGGCCGGCCCGGCGCGAGGCGCCCCGTCCGGCCGTCGTGGTCTGTGCTCATGACAGAACGAACAAGTATGACGATCTGCTGATCCGATCGGGCGATTACCCGCCGCGCTCCACACAGACCGTCGCTCTCCGTGAACTACGCTCGGGATCTCCGAAGGATCGGGCACGGAAAGGAGCGGGCTGTGACGGAATTCGTCGGGCGGCGACGCGAGCTCAAGGAGCTGCGCGAGGACATCGCCCGGACCGGTCTCGACACCCTCTCCGGCCGCAAGGACAAGTCCCCCCGCGCCCGGGTGCTGCTGATCGCCGGCCGGCCCGGGTCCGGACGGACCGCGCTCGCCGAGGAGTTCGTGCGGGACGTCGCCGGCCAGTACCCCGACGGGGTGCTCCGGGCCCGGCTCACCACGCCCGGCGGCACGGCGGTGAGCACCGAGCGCACCGCACGGGACCTCCTGGAGGGGCTCGGGCGGCGCACCCCGCCGGGCGCCGGGGCCGATGAGCTCGGAGCCGCCCTGAACGAGGCGCTCGCCGGGCGGAAGGCGATCGTCCTGCTCGACGACGCCCGGGACGCCATCCAAGTGGACCCGCTGCTTCCGGACGTCCGCGAATGCCTGGTCGTGGTCACGTCGGAAGGGCCGCTGACCGGCATTCCGGACGTCCGCCCCTGCACCCTCGGCGGACTGGACACCCCCGCCGCCGTCGCCCTGCTCAGCAGGCGGATCGGGGACATCCGGGTCACCGTCGACCCCCGCGCCGCCGAGGCCCTCGTCGAGGAGTGCGGAGGCCAGCCCGCCGCGCTGGTGCTGGTCGGCGGCTGGCTCGCGGCCCGCCCCAAGGCCTCGGTCGCCGACCTCGCCAAACAGCTCCACGACACCCCGGCCGGCTCCGGCGGGACCCTGGCCCGCGCCTTCCGGCTGGTCTACGGATCGCTGCCGCAGCCGGCCCAGCGCACGCTGCGGCTGCTGCCGCTCGCCCCGGCCGGCCTGCTGGACTCGCACACCGTCTCCGCGCTGGCCGGCTGCTCGGTCGCCGCGGCCCAGTCCACCCTGGAGGACTTCGCCGGGCTGGGCCTGGTCCGGCCGGGCAGCGACGGGCTGTTCCTGCTGCCCGGCTGCCTCGGCCCGCTGCTGCGTCCGCTGCTGGAGACCAAGGAGCGCGCCGCCGAGGTGCAGCTGGCCCGGGCCCGGATGCTGGAGCGGACCGTACGGCTGCTGCACTCCTGCCTGGCCATGGCCGAGAGCGACGAGGAACAGGTCCGCGAACTGCTGGACGGGCTGCCCCGCGCCCTCCGCTTCCCCGACCCCCGGGCCGCCACCCGCTGGCTGGACACCCGGCTGCCGGCCCTGAATGCCTCCGCCCAGCTGGCCGTCGCCGACGGCGAGCTGGACACCCTGGCCCGCCGGCTGATCGCCGCCCTGGTCCGGGCGCTGGCCGCGCACCGCGGCACCGACGCCGCCGCTCCCGAGCTGTACGGGCTGCACCGGCTGGTGCTGGACGTGGCCGAACGGCGCGGGCTGCACCGCGAGAAGGCCGCGGCCCTGCTGAACCTGGCCGACCTGGACGCCGAGACCGGGCGGACCGCCGAGGCGCTGGAGCGGTACCGGGCCGCACTGGACGCCGGGCGCGCCGCAAACGACCCGTACGCGACCGGCCGGGCCATGGAATCCGTAGGCGGCGCCCACCAGGAAATGGGGGACTGGCACCGGGCCGCCGACTGGTTCGGCCGGGCCCTGTCCCAGTCGCTCGCCCGGGGGGAGCGGGCCGACGAGGCGCGGCTGTACGGCCGGCTCGGCAATGTGCACACCCTGGCGGGGCGGTACGGGGACGCGCTGCGCAGCTGGCGGGCGGCGGCGGCCGGCTACCGGAAACTCGCCGATGTGCCGGGACAGGCAAAGGCGTTGAGCGAGATGGCCCGGGTCCAGGAGTACGCCGGGCGGCCCGAGGAATCGCTGCACACCTGCCGGGAGGCGGTGGAGCTGGCCCGCCGGGCCGGGGACGTGCGGCTGCAGGCGGCCCTGCAGGTCCGGCTGGCCGACACCCTGGACCGGCTGGGAGACCCGGCGGCGGCCCGGCTGCACCGCGGGGCGGCCGACCGGTTGCTGGGAGAGGAGCCAAATCAAGCGGGCGCCTACGAAATCCGTAGCGGTTCCGGCCAAGATTAATAGTTTGCAAGGCTAGACACGCGTTAATCCTTCATTAAACTGGGTTCACCACGTCATCCCGTGGTGCATCCCGTTGCGCTCTCTTGTGAACGGGTATGTATGGCATTGCCCCGTTATCCCCTGAGCCAAGGACGCGTGATCGACGTGAAGGTCGGTATCCCCCGCGAGGTCAAGAACAACGAGTTCCGGGTGGCCATCACCCCCGCCGGCGTGCACGAGCTCGTCCGCAACGGCCACCAGGTCTTCATCGAGCAGAACGCCGGTGTGGGTTCCTCGATCACCGATGCCGAGTACGTGTCCGCCGGCGCCGAGATCCTCGGTACCGCGGACGAGGTCTGGGCCACCGCCGACCTGCTGCTGAAGGTCAAGGAGCCCATCGCCGAGGAGTACCACCGCCTCCGCAAGGACCAGACCCTCTTCACCTACCTGCACCTGGCGGCCTCCCGCGAGTGCACGGACGCCCTGCTGGAGTCCGGCACCACCGCCATCGCGTACGAGACGGTCGAGCTCGCCAACCGCGCGCTCCCGCTGCTCGCCCCGATGTCCGAGGTCGCGGGCCGGCTGGCCCCGCAGGTCGGCGCCTACCACCTGATGCGCTCGGCCGGCGGCCGTGGCGTGCTCCCCGGCGGTGTCCCCGGCACCCACGCCGGCGAGTGCGTGGTCATCGGCGGCGGCGTCTCCGGCTGGAACGCGGCTCAGATCGCCATCGGCATGGGCTTCCACGTGACCCTGCTCGACCGCGACATCAACAAGCTCCGCGAGGCCGACAAGATCTTCGGCACGAAGATCAAGACGATCGTCTCCAACGCCTACGAGCTGGAGAAGGCCGTCCTCGAGGCCGACCTCGTCGTCGGTGCGGTGCTGATCCCGGGTGCGAAGGCCCCGAAGCTGGTCACCAACGAGCTCGTCTCCCGGATGAAGCCCGGAAGTGTCCTTGTCGACATTGCGATCGACCAGGGCGGCTGCTTCGAGGACTCCCGCGCGACCACCCACGCCGAGCCGACCTTCCAGGTCCACAACTCGGTCTTCTACTGCGTCGCCAACATGCCGGGCGCGGTGCCGAACACCTCCACCTACGCGCTGACCAACGCGACCCTGCCCTACATCGTGCAGCTCGCGAACCTCGGCTGGGTCGAGGCGCTGCGCCGTGACCCCGCGCTGGCGCTGGGTCTCAACACCCATGACGGCCAGGTCGTTTACGGCCCGGTCGCCGAGGCCCACGGCCTCGAGTCGGTCGAGCTGCACACGCTGCTCGGCTGATCGGACGGCATTCCGTCAACGACTGACGTCAATCTCACGTATCCGGCCGGACCTTGCCCGCAAGGTCCGGCCGGACGCGCGTGGGGCCCGCCCGAACGGGCCGCTCAACTCGCCTCGAACGTAACCCTTTAACCGTTTCGCACACCCCCGAAACTTCGCAGTGGCGGCTCGTACGCTCTTGACAGAGCGGTGTTCGGTTGCCGACACATCGTGCCGGGTCCGGCGGATTGTGTTGCTGCGGAGCGCTGACACGCCATAGAGTCCACAACCGTCGGCATGGTGCCACGCTGACCTATCGATAAGTGTCCTGGTCACGTCCAAGGAGGTAAGACGACTTGTGAATGAGTCGACATTTGCTCCCGGAGGTGGTCAAGCAGGGGCGCCCACGCCGGCCCAGGGCCCGGCCGGGCTCGAAGCTGTCGGCTCCGTCGCAGTCCGCACCTTCGCAAACCACCAGCACATGACGACGCCCCCGAAGAGCATGGACGGCCTAGACGTGAACTCCATGGCCGGCGACCTGAGCGGCCAAGGGCCCACCGGTTTCGCCGACTACAACAACGAGGTGCCCGAGGGGCACTTCTACGACCCCGACGCCGAATACGAGCCCGACCCCGAGTACGCGGCCACGCTCGCCCCCGACGCTGCCCGGCAGCGCCGCGAGCGGATCGGCCCGACCGGACGGCCGCTGCCGTACTTCCCGATCCCGGGCCCGCTGACCGACCACGGTCCGGCGAAGATCATCGCGATGTGCAACCAGAAGGGCGGCGTCGGCAAGACCACGTCGACCATCAACCTGGGTGCCGCACTCGCCGAGTACGGACGCCGGGTGCTGCTCGTCGACTTCGACCCGCAGGGAGCCCTGTCGGTCGGCCTCGGCGTGAACCCGATGGAACTCGACCTGACGGTCTACAACCTGCTCATGGAGCGGGGCATGTCGGCCGACGAAGTGCTGCTCAAGACGGCGGTCCCCAACATGGACCTGCTGCCGAGCAACATCGACCTGTCCGCTGCGGAAGTGCAGTTGGTCAGCGAGGTCGCGCGCGAGTCCACGTTGCAGCGGGCGCTGAAGCCCCTGATGGCCGACTACGACTACATCGTGATCGACTGTCAGCCCTCGCTCGGCCTCCTGACGGTCAATGCCCTGACGGCCGCTCACAAGGTCATCGTCCCGCTGGAATGCGAGTTCTTCGCCCTGCGAGGCGTCGCCCTCCTGACCGAGACCATCGAGAAGGTCCAGGAGCGCCTCAACCCGGAGCTGGAGCTCGACGGCATCCTGGCGACGATGTACGACTCCCGCACGGTGCACAGCCGCGAGGTGCTGGCGCGGGTGGTCGAGGCCTTCGACGACCACGTCTACCACACGGTCATCGGCCGGACGGTGCGGTTCCCGGAGACCACGGTCGCGGGCGAGCCGATCACCACGTACGCGTCCAACTCCGTCGGCGCCGCCGCGTACCGCCAGCTCGCCAGGGAGGTGCTCGCCCGGTGTCACGCCGAGTGAGTCTGCCCGGAGCCGACGAACTGTTCCGCACGACCGGGGGGATGGCGCTCCAGTCGTCCACGCCGCGGCGAGGCACGGAGGAGGTGCCGCCGGAGCCGGCACCGGCCCCGGCGCCGGTGCAGGTGCCGGTGGCCGCGCCGGAACCGGTGGTGCAGGCGCCGCCACCGCCGGTCGACCCGGTGGTGGGCTCTCAGCGCCGGCCGCAGGAAGGTTCCGGCCCTGCGGCCGGGGCCGCTCCCCGGCGCAAGGGGCGGGGCGCGAACCGCCGCCCCAGCGGCCGTGAGCGCCACGACGAGAAGATCACCGTGTACGTCTCCGCTGAGGAGCTGATGGACCTGGAGCACGCGCGCCTGGTCCTGCGCGGGGAGCACGGCTTGGCGGTGGACCGTGGCCGCATCGTCCGCGAGGCGGTGGCGGTGGTCCTGGCGGACCTGGAATCCCGCGGCGACGCGAGCATCCTGGTCCGCCGCCTCCGAGGCCGCTAACCCGCCCCCCTCCGCCCCGAGCCCCTCCCGGGCCCGCCCCCGGCCCTGCCCGGGCCCGTCCCCGGCCCTGCCCGGGCCGCCCTGCCGGGCTTCCGTCGGCCGCCCCCTGCCGGGCCTGCGACGCGGGCTGCCGTTCCGGGGTCCCCGACTGGCGTCGGCCCCCTGCCGGGCCCGCCCCCGGCCCTGCCCGGGCCCGTCCCCGGCCCTGCCCGGGCCGCCCTGCCGGGCTTCCGTCGGCCGCCCCCTGCCGGGCCTGCGACGCGGGCTGCCGTTCCGGGGTCCCCGACTGGCGTCGGCCCCCTGCCGGGGCCGCCCGCGGTCCTGCCCGGGTGTGCCGCTCCGGGCTCTCCGCCGGCCGTCCCCGCGGGCCTGCGACGCGGGCCGCCCTGCCGGGCTTCCGCCGGCCGCCCCTGCCGGGCCTGCGCGGGCCGTCGCTCCGGGTTTCCGACGGCGTCGGCCCCCTGTCAGGGCCTCCCGAGGCGTCATCGGCCTTGCCGAGGCCGCCCTGCCGGGCGCGTCTGCGGCCATGGCCGCCCGTATGTCCGCCCCGCCGGGCCTGCGCGGGGCGCGGTTGCGGCCCCCCCCCGGCCCTGCCCGGGTGCCGTTCCGAGCCCTCCACCGGCCGCCCCCCGCCGGCCCTGCGCCGCGGGCCGCTGTTCCAGTCTTCGACGGCCTCGGCCCTCTGCCGGTGCCGTCCGCAGCGTCATCGGCCCTGTCCAGGCCGCCCTGCAGGGCCCGTACGTTCGCCCTGCCGGGCGCGCGGGTGCCGGTCCGGGGTTCCACCGGCCTACGGCGGCCCATGGCGGGGCGCGTGCGGCGTCAGCCGCACCTCCACACCCGCCGGGCCTGCCCGGACCGCGCTGCGGCTCCGCCGGACGGCCGCGGCCCCGCTGCGCCCCGCCTGGAGCTGCGCGGTGCGGAGCCTTCGGCTCCGGGTGGCCGCGCCGCCGGTCGGTGTGCCCGGGTGGGTGGGGCCGGGCCCGGTAGTCTGCCCGGGTGTACGGCGCCCGCCCGGGCGCCGATCGCCGTTTCGCCCGCTCCCGCACTCTGGACCCGTGATGCACCCGAAGGACCCCGCAGGCCCCGCCGCCCGGCGTCGCCTGGGCCGCGGCCCGGGGGTGCCGGTGGCTGCGCCGGGCCGGCGGGAGGGTTTCCCCGACCCCGCCCCTTCCCGAAACCGGGGGGAGACCCCCGGACCCCCCGCCACCGGGGACGAAGCACCCGAGCACGAGCACCCCGCGCCGCTGGCCGGGCCCGCCGCAGCCGCTGCGCCGGGCGCCGCCGCGTTCCCGGCTCGCGCCTCGCAGGGCGGGGCCGCCGAGTCCGAGCAGCCCGCCGGGTCCGCAGGGCCGGGTGGCGCCGTTTCGGCCGGGCACCCTGCCGTCGTGCCGACCGCCCCCGTCGTGTCGGGCGCGCTGGCCGGCTCCGCCGTAACCGCTGCGTCGGGCGGCGCCGGGACCCCGGCCTCCGCCTCGCAAGGCGGCGGTGCTGCCGTGCCTGGCGCGCCGGCCGGGCCCGCTGCGCCAGGCGAAGCTGCGCCCGCCGGGGGTGGTGACGGGCGGTTTACCGTTCGGTTGGCGAACTTCGAGGGGCCGTTCGATCTGCTCCTGCAGCTCATCTCGCGGCACAGGCTCGATGTCACCGAAGTCGCCCTCTCCAAGGTCACCGACGAGTTCATGGCGCACATCCGCGCCATGGGCGCCGACTGGGACCTCGACCAGACCACCGAGTTCCTCGTCGTCGCCGCCACCCTGCTCGACCTCAAGGCCGCCCGGCTGCTCCCCGCCGCCGAGGTCGAGGACGAGGCCGACCTCGCCCTTCTCGAGGCCCGGGACCTGCTCTTCGCGCGGCTGCTCCAGTACCGCGCGTACAAACGGATCGCCGAGATCTTCGAGGAGCGGGCCGAGGCCGAAGGCAGGCGGTACCCGCGGACCGTGGGGCTCGAGCCCCACCACGCCGACCTGCTGCCCGACGTGGTCATCAGCATCGGCGCCGAGGGGTTCGCGCGGCTCGCCGTCAAGGCCATGCAGCCCAAGGCCAAGCCCCAGGTGTACGTGGACCACATCCACGCCCCCCTGGTCAGCGTCCGCGAGCAGGCCGAGGTGGTCGTACGGATGCTCCGCGCCCGCGGTGAGGCGACCTTCGCCGAGCTGACCGAGGACGCGCCGGACACCCTCACCGTGGTGGCGCGGTTCCTCGCCCTGCTGGAGCTCTACCGGGAGAAGGCCGTGGTCCTCGACCAGGTGGAGGCCCTGCAGGCGCTCACGGTGCGCTGGAGCGGCCCGGACGACGGTGCCGCAGCCGCGGCGGCGGTGACCGACGAGTTCGATGAGTTCGATGAGTTCGACCAGTTCGATGTGGAGGTGGCGGGGTGACGGTCGACGGGTTGAAGCCGGCGCTGGAGGCCGTGCTGATGGTGGTGGACGAGCCCGCCACCGAGGCGCATCTCGCCAAGGTGCTCGACCGGAGTCCGCGCGACGTCGCCACGGCGCTCCGCGAGCTCGCCGACGAGTACGACGTCCAGCGCCGCGGCTTCGAGCTGCGGCTGGTCGCCGGCGGCTGGCGCTACTACACCCGGGCGGAGTACGCCCCGGCGGTGGAGGCCTTCGTCCTGGACGGGCAGCAGGCCCGGCTCACCCAGGCCGCGCTGGAGACCCTCGCGGTGGTGGCGTACCGCCAGCCGGTGAGCCGCAGCCGGGTCTCGGCCGTACGCGGCGTGAACTGTGATGGGGTCATGCGGACCCTCCTCCAGCGCGGTCTGGTGGAGGAGGCGGGGACGGAACCCGAAACAGGTGCGATCCTGTACAGGACGACGAACTACTTTCTGGAGCGGATGGGCCTGCGCGGCCTGGACGAGCTCCCGGAGCTCGCGCCCTTCCTCCCCGAGGCGGACGCGATCGAAGCCGAGACGCAAGAAGGTGTGCCGTCGTTCGATCCGGACGCACCGGACACTGATGTAGACGACGACAAGACGACGGACATTTGATGCGAAGCAACGGCAACGGCGGCGGCAACAGGAACAGCGGCAGCGGCGGCGGTGGTGGCGGACGCGGTGACTCGCGTGGCGGCTCCCGCGGCGGCGGCTCCCGCAGCGGCGGTGGGTACCGCGGCTCCTCCTCCGGCGGCGGCTACCAGGGCGGCGGCTCCGGCTCGCGCGACCGCGACCGGGACCGCGACCGGGACCAGGCGCCCCAGCGTCCCCGTAAGCCCCGTCCCGAGGAGCGTCGCTACGACGTGGGCCCCGAGGGCGAGCGCAGCGGTCGCTCGGGCCCCAAGGCGGGCGGCGGCGGTGCGCGCGGCGCGGCGGCCCGCGGTGGCGCCAAGGGCGGCCCGAAGAGCTCCAAGACCCCCGGCATCGGCGGGGCCGGCGGCCCGCGCCGCGGCCCGGGCAGCCGCAGCGGCCAGTCCCGCCCCCGCGAGCTGGACGCGCGGATCGAGGAGCGCGTGCGCGACCGGTACGCCGACAAGCCCGTGATCAAGACCCCGAAGACCTTCCCGGGCGCCGAGCAGGAGGGTGAGCGCCTGCAGAAGGTGCTCGCCCGGGCCGGCATGGGCTCGCGCCGTGCGTGCGAGGAGCTCATCGAGCAGGCGCGTGTCGAGGTCAACGGCCAGATCGTGCTGGAGCAGGGCAAGCGCGTCCTGCCGAAGGACGAGATCAAGGTGGACGGCCTGACCGTCGCCACCCAGTCGTACCTGTTCTTCGCGCTGAACAAGCCGGCCGGTGTGGTCTCCACCATGGAGGACCCGGACGGCCGCCAGTGCCTGGGCGACTACGTCACCAACCGCGAGACGCGGCTCTTCCACGTCGGCCGGCTCGACACCGAGACCGAGGGCATCATCCTCCTCACCAACCACGGTGAGCTGGCCCACCGCCTCACGCACCCGAAGTACGGCGTGAAGAAGACCTACGTCGCCGCGATCACCGGCCCGCTGCCGCGGGACATCGGCAAGCGACTCAAGGACGGCATCGAGCTGGAGGACGGGTACGCCCGCGCCGACCACTTCCGCGTCGTCGACCAGGTCGGCAAGAACTACCTGGTCGAGGTGACCCTCCACGAGGGCCGCAAGCACATCGTGCGCCGGATGCTGGCCGAGGCCGGCTTCCCCGTGGAGAAGCTGGTCCGCACCTCCTTCGGCCCGATCGAGCTCGGCGACCAGAAGTCGGGCTGGC
Organism: Streptomyces venezuelae; assembly: GCF_008642295.1. Lineage (GTDB taxonomy): Bacteria > Actinomycetota > Actinomycetes > Streptomycetales > Streptomycetaceae > Streptomyces > Streptomyces venezuelae_C. Next base: position 5,847,703 of record NZ_CP029190.1, read on the forward strand.
TGCGCCGGCTGACCAACACCGAGGTCGGCATGCTGATGGGCGAGGTCGGCCTGTAGTGCCGTAGCTCCTCCCCCTGCCGGTTCCCGCGAAGCCCGCGGCGCCCTCGAGGCGCCGCGGGCTTTTGCCTTGCCCGGGACACCCGCCGCTGTTTATAGTCTTCCTGACCATAAAGGGGGGGGCTGGCTGTGCGCCGGACGTTTTCATGGACCTGGACCCACGGGGGTGGACCAGGACCCGTCGGACCCGTCGGACCGGTCAGGGCCTTGCCGTTGCGCCGCACCTCGCGCACCGGCAGGGCATCGGTGCCCGGCCGGCCCCCCACCGGGGCGGTGGCATGAGCGCCGGGCCCGCGTACGATCCGTCCGCCTTCGAGCCCTTCGCGGTGACCGTCGATCTGGCGGTGTTCACCGTGCGCGGCGGCGCCCTGAACGTCCTGCTGATCCGGCGCGGCCAGGAGCCGTACGAAGGCGCCTGGGCGCTGCCGGGCGGCTTCGTACTGCCGCGGGAATCCGCCGAGACCGCCGCCCGGCGGGAGCTCGCCGAGGAGACCGGCCTGGCCGGGGCCGTGGTGGCCGGGCTGCACCTGGAGCAGCTGCGCACCTACAGCGAGCCGGACCGGGACCCGCGGATGCGGGTGGTGTCGGTGGCCTTCACCGCGCTGGTGCCGGACATGCCGGAGCCGGCCGCGGAGGGCGGCGGGGACGCGGCGCAGGCCCGCTGGGTCCCGGTGGACGAGGCGGCGGGGGCTGCGGCTCTGGCCTTCGACCACGACGCGATCCTGGCGGACGCCCGCTCCCGGGTCGGCGCCAAACTCGAGTACACCTGCCTGGCCACCGCCTTCTGCCCGCCCGAGTTCACCCTGGGCGAGCTCCAGGCCGTCTACGAGACCGTCTGGTCCACCCCGCTCGACCGGCCGAACTTCCGCCGCAAGGTGCTCGCCACGCCGGGCTTCGTCGAGCCGGTGCCGGGTGCGGCCCGGCTGACCGGCGGCCGGGGCAAGCCCGCCGCGCTCTACCGGGCGGGCTCCGCGACCGCCCTCCACCCACCGCTGCTCCGCCCGGAAGGACACCCGAGATGACGACCCCGACCAAGCGTGCCGCCACCGGCGCCATGATCGGCCTGGCGCTGGGCGATGCGCTGGGCTTCCCGACCGAGTTCAACGACGTCCCGTCGATCCTCGCCAAGTCAGGCCCCTGGCGGGAGATGCGGCTGCCGAGCCCGGCGATCGTCACGGACGACACCCAGATGACGCTGGCCCTGGCCCGGGGCATCCGGACGGCCCTGGAGCAGGGCCGGATCGACCCGCTCCGGCTGGCCCGGCCGGTCCGGGAGGAGTTCGTCGACTGGTACCACTCCCCGGAGAACAACCGGGCGCCCGGCAACACCTGCCTGCGGGCGTGCAGTCTGCTGAACGACCCGGAGCGGGACTGGCGGGACGCCAGCCAGACCGGCTCCAAGGGCTGCGGGGCGAACATGCGGGTGGTGCCGGTGGGTCTGGTGCCGGGCTGGACCGAGGACGAGCGGGCGGGCGTGGCCCAGCTCCAGTCGGCGCTGACCCACGGTCACCCGACCGCGCTGGCCGCCTCCGACCTCACGGCGCACGCCGTGTACCTGCTCGCGCAGGGGGTGGAGGTGACGGGGCTGGTCGGCCGGCTGCGCTCGTACGCCCTGCGCCACCGGACCCGCTATCACGAGGCCTGGCTGGGCGACCTGTGGATGCGTACCGCCTCCGACGCCTCCCCGGAGTCCTTCATCGCCCGCGGCTGGGACGACTGCCTGGCCGTCCTGGACCGGCTGGCAGCGGCCCTGCGCGACCCGTCCCCGGAACTGGACCCCTGCCTGGCCACCGGCGAGGGCTGGATCGCGGAGGAGGCCCTGGCCACCGCCCTGCACTGCTTCCTCCTCTTCCCCTCGGCCCCCCTGACGGCCCTCCGCCGGGCCGCCTGCACGGCGGGCGACTCGGACTCGATCGCCTGCCTGACCGGCGCCTTCGCCGGCGCCCACCTGGGCGCGGACATCTGGCCCCGCGACTGGGAGGGCCGCATCGAATACCGGGACGAACTCCTGACGTTCGGCGCGCTCTGGGATGCTTGATCCATGCTGGACGCGCTGACCATCGACCTGACCCCCGTGGTGGCCGAACAACCCGACCCTTTGCTCTTCGCGACGGTGTCGGGTGCCCACCTGTACGGATTCCCGTCCCGGGACTCGGACGTGGACCTCCGCGGCGTCCACCTGCTGCCCGCCGCCGCGCTGCTCGGCCTGCGCGAGCCGGAAGAGACGCGGACCCGGATGTGGGACCGCGACGGCGTGGAGATGGACCTGGTCACCCATGACGTGCGCAAGTTCGTCCGGCTGATGCTGCGGCCCAACGGGTACGTGCTGGAACAGCTGCTGTCCCCGCTCGTGGTGCACACCACCGATGCGCACGCGGAACTGGCCGCGCTCGCCCCCGGAGTGCTCACCTCCCATCACGCGCACCACTACCGGGGCTTCGCGAACACCCAGTGGCGGCTCTTCGAAAAGACGGCCGAGCTCAAGCCGCTTCTGTACGCCTTCCGGGCGCTGCTCACCGGGGTGCATCTGATGCGCTCGGGCGAGGTGCAGGCCGGGTTGCCGGAGCTGGCGTTGGTGGTGACCGAGGCGCCCGGGTATCTGGGGGAGCTGATCGAGGCCAAGGTGGCCGCCGAGCACGGGGCATGGGAGCAGCCCGGCAGGGAGCGGCTGGAGCGGGATTTCGGTGTACTGCACGAGGTCCTGGACGCGGCCCAGGGCGCGACGCGGCTGCCGGCCGCGCCGGCCGGGTACGACGGGCTCGACGACTTCGTCGTGCGGTGCCGGTCAGTGGGCTGAGGCGCGGCGGGTGCGGAGCAAGAAGTCCGCCACGCGGGGGTGGTCCGGGGCGGCCGGGAGGGGGGTGCGGTGGAGGGCCGCCTCGGTTTCGTCGGTCAGGCGGGTCATCCAGGCGTCGACCTCCTGCCAGCTGCGTTCGCCGCGGCGGACCGCCAGCAGGGCCTCGCGGTGCGGGCCCGCGTCGATCGTCAGGCGGCCGGTGCGGAGCAGGTCGCGGCAGGAGATCAGCAGGCGGAGCAGGTGCATCGCGTGCTTCCAGCGCGGGGCGCCGTGGACGCGGACGTCGGCTTCCAGCTTGCCCCGCTGGGAGAGGGCGTAGCGGGTGAAGGTCTCGTGGGCGCGGCGGGAGAGGAACGCCTCGCGGAGCGAGAGGAGTTCCTCGCCCACCGGGGTCAGCCGGTCCACCAGCGGGGAGTGCAGGCACTCCAGGATGTTCGGGTTGGCCTTCAGGGCCAGTTCGAGGAACCGTTCCAGCTCCCAGGAGAACTGCTCCGGCAGCGGGCCGTCGACATGGGTCGGGGGCTTCTCGAAGCGCCAGAACAGCGGCGTCGGGGCGAGGTAGACACCGCGCCGGTCGGTGTCGCTCGCCTCCGTCGCCAGTCCGAACGACCGCGAACCCATCACGCATGCGTAGACGGTGTGGTCGGCGACGAGCGTCTGATCGTTCATCGGGGGAGCGTAGGCGCAGGGGCGCGGGTTACGCGAGCGTGATTTCGTCACCCGAGACCGTGATCGTGCGGGGCGGCAGCGGCCGGGTGGCCGGGCCGTGCGCCACCGCGCCGTCCGACACCTTGAACTTGCTGCCGTGGCAGGGGCAGTCGATGGTGCCGTTCGCGACCTTGGCGACCGTACAGCCCTGGTGCGTGCAGATCGCCGAGAAGGCCTTGAAGGTGCCCGCCTCGGGCTGGGTGACGACCACCTTCTCCTCCTTGAAGATCGTGCCGCCTCCCACCGGGACGTCCGCCTTCGTGGTCAGCGGCTTCCCGGTGGGCGGGGGCGTTGCGGGCTCGGTGCCGGGAGTGGGCTGCTTTGCCTCGCCGCAGGCGGTGAGCGCACCGCCTGCCAGGGCGGCGGCGCCCACCGCGAGAACCGTGCGGCGGGCCGTGCGGGTGGGGTCGCTCATCGGGGTCTCCTCGGTCGCGTGGGGGGCGAGGAGCATCCTGGCCCGGCCGGGCGCCGGGCCGTGTCCGGCGCGCCGGGGAGGCCGGCCGCCGGCTCAGTCGCCCGGGTTCCAGGGAGCGAGTACCGCCGGGCTGCCCGGCGTACGGACGACCTCCCAGATCCGCGCGACGGCCGCCCGGTCGACCGGGCCGTGCAGGTGCGGGTAGCGGGCGCCGGATTCACCCTCCCGGCGGACCTCCGAGGTCAGGGCCCGCTCGTCGAGCTCCACGGCGAGCAGGGTGCCCGGCGTGTCGCGGTAGTGGGCGTCCGCGATCGCGAGGGCGGTCGGGCGGTCCGCCGAACAGTGCACGAAGCCTTCGGAGTCGAGGGAGGGCGGGGCATAGGGCAGGTCCGGGTCCGCGGACCAGTCGGCGAGGGGGACCACGTGGAAGATCATGCCGTTTGTTGTAGCGCACCCCGCCCCGGCGATCTCCGTCAAGTAGCGATATCCGGTGGTTCGAGGGAGATTGTCCGTGTCTTGAGCCGGGCCGGCCCCAGCCGCCGCCCGGCCCCTCTCCGAAAGGCACGACCATGGCGGGAAATGACCTCGGCTCCCTTCTCGGCTCCCTCCTCGGCGGCAGCCAGGCCGGCCAGAGCGGCGGAGGCGGCGGGGGCAACATCCTCGGCGCCCTGCTCGGCCAGCTGATGGGCGGCGGAGCCGGCGGTGGTGCGGCCGGTGCGCAGGCCGCCGGGAACGGCAACCCGCTCGGCGGACTGCTGGACATGCTGACCAAGGCCGGGCTGACCGACCAGGCCCAGTCCTGGGTGGGCACCGGCGAGAACCAGCCGGTCAGCGGCGCGCAGATCAAGGAAGCACTGCCCGGCGACACCCTCCGGAAGGTCGCCGAGCAGACCGGCGTCAGTCCCGACCAGGCCGCCGACCAGATCGCCCAGACCCTCCCGCAGGCCGTGGACAAGCTGACCCCGACCGGGCAGGTGCCCACCGAATCGCTCGAGGACATCATCCGGAAGCAGAACCTCTGACCGGTTCCGGCACGTCCGGCCGGTCCGGCAGTACGGAAGGGCCCGGTGATCGTCTCGCAGGACGGTCACCGGGTCCTTCCGGTCGTACGGGATGACTACCCTGAGTGGCAGACCGCAGGACCGTCCATCGAGGAGCGCCCAGAGTGAGAACCGCCGTCGTCATCGGAACCGGCCTGATCGGTACCTCCGCGGCACTCGCCCTGGCAGGCCGGGGGATCACCGTCCACCTGGAGGACCACGACCCCTCCCAGGCCCGCACCGCCGCCGCACTCGGCGCAGGCACCGACACCCCGCCCGCCGGCCCGGTGGACCTCGCCGTCATCGCCGTACCCCCGGCCCATGTCGCCGCCACCCTGACCGAGGCCATCGGCCGCGGCCTGGCCCGCGCCTACGTGGACGTGGCCAGCGTCAAGGGCGGACCACGGCGGGAACTCGAAGCGGCCGGGGTGGACGTCTCCGCCTACATCGGTACGCACCCCATGGCCGGCAAGGAGCAGTCCGGGCCGCTGGCCGCGACGGCCGACCTCTTCGAAGGGCGGCCCTGGGTGCTCACCCCCACCCGGGACACCGGCCACGAGGTGCTCAACCTCGCCCTGGAACTGGTCGCGCTGTGCCGGGCGGTCCCGGTGGTGATGGACGCCGACGCCCACGACAAGGCCGTGGCCCTGGTCTCGCACACGCCGCAGCTGGTGTCCTCCATGGTCGCCGCCCGCCTGGAGGAGGCCGACGAGACCGCCGTCCGGCTCTGCGGGCAGGGCATCAGGGACGTCACCCGGATCGCCGCCTCCGACCCCCGGATGTGGGTGGAGATCCTCTCCGCCAACCCCGGCCCGGTCGCCGACGTGCTGTCCGGCATCGCCGCCGACCTGGAGGAGACCGTGCAGGCGCTGCGCGGCCTCCAGTCGGCCGACGAGGCGAAGCGGCAGGACGGCGCGGCCGGCATCGAGGACGTACTGCGCCGCGGCAACGCCGGCCGCGACCGGGTCCCCGGCAAGCACGGTGCCGCCCCCGCCGCCTACGAGACCGTGGCCGTGTTCATCAGCGACAAGCCGGGCGAGCTGGCCCGGATCTTCGCGGACGCCGGCCGGGCCGGGGTCAACGTCGAGGACGTCCGGATCGAGCACGCCACCGGCCAGCAGGCCGGCCTGGTCCAGCTGATGGTCGAGCCGCGGGCCGTGCCGCTGCTCACCGCCGAGCTGCGCGAAAGGGGCTGGGCCCTGCGGCAGCAGTAGCGGTCCGGGCGGGCGGTCGCTAGTGCCGTGACCGGAAAGGTTTGCCGGTAGGCCCGCGGCGTCCGGTGCGGTGCATCGCAAGGCGGAGGGCCACGGCTCGTACTGGACGTACTTGCGTGGCCCGACAACGCGGCGAGGCGCCGTGCCGGGCGCCGCGGGCCGGTGAACCTTTCCGGTCACGGCACTAGGCGGGGCCGACCACCGCCGCCGCCCGGTAACCTTGGAGAGGGGCGCTTTGGCGCGCCCGGACTACGTACGCGCAATCAGGAAGGTGCCCGCCCCGTGGAAACCGCCGCTCCGTCTGCCGTGATCGTCGCCATCGACGGTCCGTCCGGCACGGGCAAGTCCAGCACCTCCAAGGCCGTGGCCGCCAAGCTCGGGCTGCGCTACCTGGACACCGGGGCCCAGTACCGGGCGATCACCTGGTGGATGATCGGCAACGGGGTGGACGTCGAGGACCCGCACGCCGTGGCGGTCGCCGCCGGCAAGCCGGCCATCGAGTCCGGCACCGACCCGGCCGCGCCCACCATCACCGTGGACGGCCTCGACGCCTCCGGCCCCATCCGCACCCAGGAGGTCACCTCCAAGGTGAGCGCCGTGAGCGCGGTGCCCGAGGTCCGCACCCTCATCACCGAGCTCCAGCGCACCATCGCCGCCGGCGCGGAGGGCGGGATCGTGGTCGAGGGCCGGGACATCGGCACCACCGTGCTGCCCGACGCCGACCTGAAGATCTTCCTGACCGCCTCCCCGGAGGCCCGCGCCGCCCGCCGCAGCGGCGAGCTCAAGGGCAAGGAGGCCACCGACCTGGCGGCCACCCGCGAGGCCCTCGTCAAGCGGGACGCCGCCGACTCCGGCCGGAAGACCTCCCCGCTGGCCAAGGCCGCGGACGCCGTCGAGGTCGACACCACCGAGCTCACCCTGGAGCAGGTCATCGAGTGCGTGGTGACCCTGGTCGAGGAGAAGCGGGCGGCGAAGCAGGCGCAGCGGCAGGCGGCGGCCGGATGACCGAAACGCCCTCCCTCAAGGGTGCGGCGATCGGGCGGCGGATCGGCATCGGGCTCATGTACGGGCTGTGGAGGCCCCGTGTGCTCGGCGCCTGGAAGGTGCCGGCCGCCGGGCCGGTCATACTTGCGGTGAACCACTCCCACAACATCGACGGCCCCATGCTCATGGGGACCGCGCCCCGGCCCGTGCACTTCCTGATCAAAAAGGAAGCGTTCGTGGGACCGCTCGGCCCCTTCCTCGAAGGGATCGGGCAGGTCAAGGTCGACCGGACCGGCACCGACCGGACCGCCGTCACCAGCGCCCTCGGCGTACTGGCGGACGGCGGGGTCCTCGGGATATTCCCCGAGGGCACCCGGGGCGAGGGCGACTTCGCCTCGCTGCGGGCCGGCCTTGCGTACTTCGCCGTACGCTCCGGGGCCGCCATCGTCCCGGTCGCCGTCCTGGGCAGCAGTGAGCGCCCCGGCCGGCTGGTCAAGGCGCTTCCGCCGCTGAGGAGCCGCATGGACATCGTCTTCGGCGACCCCTTCCGGGCCGGGGACGGCAGCGGGCGACGGACCCGCACGGCCCTGGACGAGGCCACCGTACGGATCCAGGACCGTCTGACCGCCCACCTGGCGGAGGCCAGGCGTCTCACCGGGCGATAGGCCAGACTTGAACCAGTAGTGGACCGGCGCAGCCGCGCGGGTGCCACCGATCACCACGAACGACGAGGAACGGACTTCATGAACGACCAGCACGACCACGGAGCGCTCGGCGACGCCGAGTACGCGGAGTTCATGGAGCTCGCGGCGGAAGAGGGCTTCGACATCGAGGACGTCGAGGGCGCCATCGAGGAGGCGGGCCACGGCCCGCTCCCCGTCCTCGCCGTCGTCGGCCGCCCGAACGTCGGCAAGTCGACCCTGGTGAACCGGATCATCGGCCGCCGCGAGGCGGTCGTCGAGGACAAGCCCGGCGTCACCCGCGACCGCGTGACCTACGAGGCCGAATGGGCCGGCCGCCGCTTCAAGGTGGTCGACACCGGCGGCTGGGAGCAGGACGTCCTCGGGATCGACGCCTCCGTCGCCGCCCAGGCCGAGTTCGCCATCGAGGCCGCCGACGCGGTGGTCTTCGTGGTGGACGCCAAGGTCGGCGCCACCGACACCGACGAGGCCGTCGTCCGGCTGCTGCGCCGGGCCGGCAAGCCGGTCGTACTGGCCGCCAACAAGGTCGACGGCCAGTCCGGCGAAGCAGACGCCTCCATGCTGTGGTCCCTCGGCCTCGGCGAGCCCTTCCCGGTCTCCGCACTGCACGGCCGCGGCACCGGTGACCTGCTGGACCAGGTCCTCAAGGCGCTGCCCGAGGCCCCCGCGCAGACCTTCGGCGGAACCCCGCTCGGCGGCCCGCGCCGGATCGCCCTCATCGGCCGCCCGAACGTCGGCAAGTCCTCGCTGCTCAACAAGGTCGCGAAGGAGGAGCGGGTCGTCGTCAACGAGCTGGCCGGCACCACCCGCGACCCGGTCGACGAGCTGATCGAGCTGGGCGGGGTCACCTGGAAGTTCGTGGACACCGCGGGCATCCGCAAGAAGGTCCACCTCCAGCAGGGCGCCGACTACTACGCCTCGCTGCGTACGGCCGCCGCCGTGGAGAAGGCGGAGGTCGCGGTCATCCTGATCGACACCACCGAGAGCATCAGCGTCCAGGACCAGCGCATCATCACCATGGCGGTCGAGGCCGGCCGTGCGATCGTGATCGCCTACAACAAGTGGGACGAGCTCGACGAGGAGCGCCGCTACTACCTCGAGCGCGAGATCGAGACCGAGATGCAGCAGGTGTCCTGGGCGCCCCGGGTGAACGTCTCGGCGCTCACCGGCCGTCACATGGAGAAGCTGGTCCCGGCCATCGAAACGGCCCTGGCGGGGTGGGAGACGCGGGTCCCGACCGGCCGGCTGAACGCCTTCCTCGGTGAGATCGTCGCCGCCCACCCGCACCCGATCCGCGGCGGCAAGCAGCCGCGCATCCTGTTCGGCACCCAGGCGGGCACCAAGCCGCCGCGGTTCGTGCTGTTCGCCTCCGGCTTCCTGGAGCACGGCTACCGCCGCTTCGTGGAGCGCCGCCTGCGCGAGGAGTTCGGCTTCGAGGGCACCCCGATCCACATGTCGGTGCGGGTGCGCGAGAAGCGCGGCGCCAAGAAGAAGTAACTGCGGGAGCAGCCGTGCGGGGGTTCAGTAGCCCCGGCGCGGAGCGGGCGGCAGGGCCGCCGGGATGTGGTGCATCCCGGTCTGGTGCTGCCGCCCGCTGCCGTATCCGGAGGTGCCGGCGTGGGTGGGCTGGGGGGTGTAGGAGGCGGGCCAGGGTTCGGTCTGCCATGCGGAACCGTTCCAGCCGCCGACTCCGCTGTGGCCGCTGCCGTACGGGCTCTGGTGGCCGGCGGTGGCGGAGGGGCCGGACCCGAACGCCGTGAACCCGAGGTCCTCCTCGCCCGTCCGGTCGTACGGCAGGGCCCGGAAGGCCCGCAGGTACTCCGAGTACAACGCGTCGTAGATCGGGGTCTGCGAGGCGCTGTGCGTCCGCATCGGGGGGATGTGGGGGTCGTATGAATGCACGTATCTGCCAACGAACCCGAGCCGCTGCGGATGCGGGCGGGCGGCAGAACAGGCCGGGAAAACGCCGAAAAACACAGATCGCCGGGGGTGTGTGGAGAGACCACACACCCCCGGCGCAACGCGGTGACCGGAACGGTCAGGTACCGGCGAGGGGCATCGAGGCGGCCACCAGCTTCCCGGCGGCGGCGGCCTTGTCCAGGGCGTCGCGGAGCAGGTCCTCGCGGGGCTGCTGGCCGATGGAGCCGACCGGGGCCGCGTAGAGCAGGACGCGCTGGGTGCGGTTGACGGCGGCCCGCCAGCCGTCGGTGACGGACAGCGCCTGGTGGGCCTGCCACCAGGCGACCTGACCGCTGCCCTCGCTGCCCGGCTGCAGTACGGCGTGCAGCTGGCCGGCCGCCAGCAGCACCGACCAGCCCGCCAGCGGGGAGGGCACCTCGGCGGTGTTCGTGACCGGGATGAAGCCCTGCTCGATCAGCAGCGGCAGGAAGTCGTCCCCGGGGCCGGTGGTGCCGGGCCGGGCGATGGGGGCGGTCGGCTCCACCACCAGGGCCGGGTGCAGATCGCCCCCGATCAGCACCAGCCCGCTGGTGATGCCGAGGACGGCCTGGCCGCCCGGCACCGGCGGCGCGGTGCCGTCGGCGGTGGCGGCTGCGGTACCGGGCGAGTCACCGGTGATGGAGGCGACGGCCCCCTGGAGCTGCTCCTCGGACACGGTCACGACCTGGGACGGGATGCAGGTCGCGTGGGCGAAGGCGAGAACGGCGGTCTCCTCGCCCACGAACAGCACGGTGCTGGTGCGTTCGCGCTCGGAGTTGCCCGGGGTGCGGCAGGAGGTGCAGTCGTAACTGCCCGGCGCGTTGTCGCCGGCGAGCAGCAGGTCGGCTTCTTCGTCGCCGATCTCGGCGCGTACGTCATCACTGACGTCGAGCATGCGCGGCACGGGGTGACTCCTCGGATAGGCGTGCGCAGCCGGGTGGTTCCCGGCTCGCCGGGCTCAACGGGGGAGCGGTGGCCGGGGTAACGCCGGACGAGGGAACGGAATCGAACCGGGCCCCCGAAGGGGTGAATGCGCCACGGCCGCGTTCGGTTCAAGCCAACTGCTGGCGGTTTGTGGCAGGTTGGTGTCGGGGATCGCCCGTTTCGGGGGGCGCCCGGACGGGTGGGGTGTGGCCGGAGCCGGCGGCCCGCCGCGTGGCGGGGGCGGTGGCGGGCGGCGTACTGCGTAGCGTGACCCGATGCCCCACCTCCGGATCCGGCGGGCCGTGCAGGCGGTCCTCGCCGCGCTGGTGCTCGCCCTGGCGCCCCTGCCGTACTCCCCGGCGGGGGCGGCGCCGCCCCCGCCGCCGGCACCGGGACCTGCCGGTTCGGCGGCGGTGGGCTCGCCCGGGGTGATCGGCAGCGGGCCGGGGGACTGCGGTCCGGGCCGGCTGTGGCCGTGGGACTGCGTCGCGGACTGCGAGTCCGGCGGCCGGTGGAACATCAACACCGGCAACGGCTTCTACGGCGGACTGCAGTTCTGGCAGCCCACCTGGGAGGACCACGGCGGGCTGCAGTTCGCTCCGCGGGCCGACCTGGCGACCCGGCCGCAGCAGATCCGGGTGGCGGAGGAACTCCTCGGCACCCAGGGGTGGGAGGCCTGGCCGGAGTGCTCGCGGAGGTACGGGCTGGCGGGCCGGGCGCACGTGGTGCGGCCGGGGGACACCCTGGTGTCGGTCGCCCGCAAGCACCGGGTCGGCGGCGGCTGGCAGGCGCTGTACGCGGCGAACCGGGCGGGTCTCGGCCCGGACCCCGGCACCCTCAAGGTGGGCACCCACCTAACCCTCCCACCGACTGCGCCGCAGCCGCAGCCGCAGCCGCAGCCGCAGCCGGTGCCGGTGCCGGTGGCTGTGCCCACACCCGTGCCGTCGCCGGGCGTGGAGCCCGCGCCGGTTCCGGTGGCCCCGCCGAGCCGCGGCCCGGAACCGGGCGCGGCATCCGAGCCGCCGACGGCGCAGCCGCAGCCCGCGCCCGCGCCCGTGCCGACGCCTGTGCCGTCGCCGAGCGCGGCAACCGAGCCGTCGCCGACGCAGCCGTAGCCGGTGCCGGTGGCCTCGCCGGGCCGCGGCCCGGGAACGGGCGCGGCATCCGAGCCGCCGCGGGCGCAGTCGGCGCCGGTGGCCGTGCCGGCACCCGTGCCTGCGCCGGTGCCGTCGCCGGGCGTGGAGCCCGCGCCGGTGCCGGTGGCCTCGCCGAGCCTCGGCCCGGAACCGGGCGCGGAGCCCGGGCCGGCACTCGTGCCGGGCGGGGCGGCCACGCCGAGGGCTGAGGCCGTTCGGCCCGTTGGGGGCGGCTCCTCCGGGGCAACCCGGGCGACGCGCGCGGTGGGTTCTTGAAACCGGGTGCCGGCGGTGCCCAACCTGGCCGCATCGGGCCGGACGGCCCGGTCCGACACCGGTGGTGAACCACATGCACCTGGGCAGACCCGCGCGCACGGCAGTCCGGTCGGCGGCCGTGCTGCTCTTCCTCGTACCCGCGGCGGCCGGCTGCTCCTCCGACGGGGGTGGCGGCAGCCGGCCCGCGGCGAGCAGCCCGGCCGTCTCCGGGCCCGTCGACCCCACCCGGGCCAAGGCCGAGATCGAGAAGAACTGGGAGGCCTTCTTCGCCGCCGCGACCCCCGCCGCACAGCGGGCCGGGCTACTGGAGAACGGTGCCGCGCTCGAACCCCTGCTGGCCGGGCTCAGCACCGAGTCCCTCTCGGCCAAGCCATCCGCCCGGGTGACCGAGGTGTCCTTCACCTCGCCCACCGGAGCCCGGGTCACGTACGACCTGCTCGTCGGCGGTACCGCGGTGCTGCCCGGCAGCAAGGGCACGGCCGTCCTGCAGGACGGGGTCTGGAAGGTGTCCGCCAAGACCGTCTGCGACCTGGTCGCCCTCAGCGGCAAGTCCGTACCGGGCGTGGGCTGCTGACACCGCCTCCTCACCCGAGCGGGTGTCGAACGGGTTCCGTACGGTGCCGGAGCAGCCGGACCGCGCTGGCAGACTCGGGGCATGCTGGAGACCTCCGCACGACTGCTGCGCCTGCTGTCCCTGTTGCAGGCCCACCGCGAATGGACCGGGGCCGATCTCGCGGAGCGCCTCGGGGTGACCCCGCGTACGGTCCGCCGGGATGTGGACCGGCTGCGCGAGCTCGGCTATCCCGTCAACGCCAGCCCGGGCACCGGCGGGGGCTACTCGCTGGGCGCGGGCGCCGAACTGCCCCCGCTGCTCCTCGACGACGACGAGGCGGTGGCCGTCGCCGTCGGGCTGCGCACCGCAGCCGGCAACGGGGTGGAGGGGATCGGCGAGGCGTCCGTACGGGCGCTGGCCAAGCTGGAACAGGTGCTGCCGGGCCGGCTGCGGCGGCGGGTGTCCACCCTCAACGAGTTCACAGTGCCCATGCTGCGCGGCCCCCAACACTCCACGGTCGACGCCTCCGTCCTCACCGAGCTGGCCGCCGTCTGCCGGGACAACGAGCGGCTCCGGTTCGGCTACCGGGACCACGAGGGCGCGGTGACCCGGCGGACCGTGGAGCCGCACCGGCTGGTGTGCAGCGAGCGCCGCTGGTACCTGGTCGGCTGGGATGTGGACCGGGCCGACTGGCGGACCTTCCGGGCCGACCGGATCGAGCCGAAACCGCCGCACGGCCCGCGCTTCACCCCGCGTACCCCGCCGGCCGAGGATCTGGCGGCCTATGTGTCCCAGGGCGTCTCGCAGCGGGCGTACGCCGCCCAGGCGGTGATCCGGCTGCATGTGCCGGCCGAGGAGGCGGCGCAGGAGATCTCCCCGTCGGCCGGGGTGCTGGAGCCGGTGGACGCGCACACCTGCCTGCTGCACACCGGGGCGGTGAGTCTGGACGTCCTGGTGGTCCATGTGCTGCTGATGGGCTTCGAGTTCGAGGTGGTGGAGCCGCCGGAGCTGGCCGAGCGGATCAGGGACGCCCGGGATCTGCTGGTCCGGGCAGTTCACCGGTCTGCGGATCCCGCTGCCGGAACTGCTGCTCCGCGTACTGCGGATGGTGCAGGTCGAAGGCCGGGGACTCGGAGCGGATCCGGGGCAGTTCGGTGAAGTTGTGGCGGGGCGGCGGGCAGCTTGTCGCCCATTCCAGTGAGCGCCCGTAGCCCCAGGGGTCGTCCACGTCCACCCTCACGCCGTACCGGTGGGTCTTCCAGACGTTGTAGAGGAACGGCAGCGTGGAGAGGCCGAGGAGGAAGGCGCCGATGGTGGAGATGGTGTTGAGCACGGTGAAGCCGTCGGCCGCCAGGTAGTCGGCGTACCGGCGGGGCATGCCCTCGGCGCCCAGCCAGTGCTGGACCAGGAAGGTGGTGTGGAAGCCGATGAAGAGGGTCCAGAAGTGGATCTTGCCAAGCCGTTCGTCGAGCAGCTTGCCGGTGAACTTGGGCCACCAGAAGGAGAAGCCGGCGAAGGTCGCGAAGACCACCGTGCCGAACACCGTGTAGTGGAAGTGCGCGACCACGAAGTACGAGTCGGTGACCTGGAAGTCCATCGGTGGGGAGGCCAGGATCACCCCGGTGAGCCCGCCGAGCAGGAAACTGACCAGGAAGCCGACGGACCACAGCATCGGGGTCTCGAAGGACAGTGATCCCTTCAGCATGGTGCCGGTCCAGTTGAAGAACTTCACCCCGGTCGGCACTGCGATCAGGAAGGACAGCAGGGAGAAGAAGGGCAGCAGCACCGCGCCGGTGGCGAACATGTGGTGGGCCCACACCACCACCGACAGCCCGGTGATGGCCATGGTCGCGGCGACCAGGGTCACGTACCCGAAGACCGGCTTGCGCGAGAACACCGGCAGGATCTCGGTGACGATCCCGAAGAACGGCAGCGCGATGATGTAGACCTCGGGATGCCCGAAGAACCAGAACAGGTGCTGCCACAGCAGGGCTCCGCCGAACTCGGGCTGGAAGACCACCGAGCCGAAGCGGCGGTCGGACTCCAGGACCAGCAGCGAGGCGGCGAGCACCGGGAACGCGAACAGCACCAGGACCGAGGTGAGCAGCACGTTCCAGGTGAAGATGGGCATCCGGAACATGGTCATACCGGGCGCGCGCATCCCGATGATGGTGGTGATGAAGTTGACCGCGCCGAGGATCGTGCCGAAGCCGGAGAGCGCCAGGCCCATGATCCACATGTCGGCGCCGATGCCGGGGGACCGTTCCAGGCTGTTGAGCGGGGCGTACGCGGTCCAGCCGAAGCTGGCCGGGCCGGTGGGGGTGAGGAGCGATCCCAGCACGATCAGCCCGCCGAACAGGAACAGCCAGTAGGACAGCATGTTCAGCCGGGGGAAGGCCACGTCCGGGGAGCCGATCTGAAGCGGCATGATCTCGTTGGCGAAACCGGCGAAGGTCGGGGTCGCGAAGAGCAGCAGCATGATCGTGCCGTGCAGGGTGAAGGCCTGGTTGAACTGGTCGTTCGAGATCAGCTGGAGGCCGGGCCGGGCCAGCTCGGCCCGCATCAGCAGGGCCAGCAGACCGGCCACCAGGAAGAATCCGAACGAGGTGACCAGGTACAGGTGGCCGATCTTCTTGTGGTCGGTGGTGGTCAGCCAGTCGACCAGCAGCCGGCCCCGGTGCCGGACCGCAGGAGTGGCCGTCCCTGTCGCCGTTCCCATCGATGGTCCCCTCACTGAGGTGCCTCAGACCCGGGTGACGATGCTCGCAGTAGCTCCGGGCAACGGCGCGGGGACGCGCCAGTGAAGAAGAAGTGAGGGTTCGGAGCGGGTTGTGGCGGTCCGGTCCGCGACCGGAGTCGGAATCGGTGTGTGCGGGCCGTAAGAGGGCTTGAAGGGCGGCTCGGCCGGAATCCCCGGAGGGGAATTCCGGCCGAGCCGGGAAGGAATGCAAAAGAGTGTCTGCGCCGGGCGTGTCGCGCGCTGGAAAACAATTCGCGGACCGCTCGAATCGTATGTCGGCGCCGCCGTTGCCCGGTCAAAGAGTTGTCGACATTCCGTGACCTAAGCGTGACCCGATTCGGCTGAAAGTATGGGCGTGACGCTGACGCGGGACCGGACGGTGGCGGGCGGGGTGTGCGTACCGGCCCGGTCCCGGGGTGCCGGGAGGCCGGCGCGTCAGCCGCCGCCCACCGGCCGGGCCGCGGGAGTACGGGCGGTGCGCTCGGCGTGGGCGGGGCGGCGGCTGCCGGCCGGGGTGAGCGGGGTGCGGTCGGCCCGGATGATGTGCGGCCGGACCGTGAGGTGCGTGGCGGGCCGGGGCACCACGGAGTGGGTGGCCGTCCGGGCGCCGATCGGGGCGGGGGCCGCAGCCGGAGCCGGGCTCCGGCCCTGCCCTGCCGACCGGCCGAGGACCTGGGCCCGCAGCTCGAAGATCAGCGCCTCCGCGCGGGCGATGAGCGGCTCGAACCAGGGCAGGGCGAGCAGGATCAGCAGGCCTGCGGCCCAGCCGAGCAGCACATCGCTGACCCAGTGGGTGCCCAGGTAGACGGTGGTGGCGCCGACGCTCAGCGCGACCACGGCGGACAGCACCGACAGGTTCCGCCGGGTGCGCACGGTGGACGCCAGGTAGGCGAGGATGCCCCAGGTGACCACCGCGTTGGCGGTGTGACCGGAAGGGAATATATCGCCGCCGGCGAAGAGTTCGGCGGATCCGATCTGGGTGGCGTAGTGCGGACCGAGCCGGCCCAGACCGAGCTTCACGGCGCCCACCGTGACATTGAGCAGCAACAGTGCCACGCCGAGGGTGAGCAGCGGGCGCAGGGTGTGCTGCCGCCAGGAGCGCCAGCCGAGCCAGGCGGCGACCATGACCGCGGTGGGCCCGCGCTGGCCGAGCACGACCAGGTAGTCGAGGAAGGCGTGCAGCTCCGGCCACTGCTCGTAGGGCCGCCAGAACATGACCTGCCAGTCCAGCCGGACCAGCCAGGAAGTGGTCAGGACGGCCACCACGATGGCCAGATAGAACACGAAGGTCGAAGCGAAGAGCACCACACGGTGCCGGCTCATCTGCGGCGTCTGCAGATGAGCCGGTCGTTCGGGTTCACGGTCCAGGCGGGCGAACAGCCGCTCCAGACGGGTGAATGATGGTTCGGTACGCACTCAATCGACGTTACCGCGCGCGCGTGGGTCACCCGGTCGAATCGCGGGGTTTGTGATGACCATGTGATGTGGAGTAGGTCTCAGTCGGAGCCTTATTCCGGGTAATCCGGCATTGCCTTCGGTGTTCTCTTCCGGCGTGTTCGGCAATTGCTCCGAATCTTTATCCGAGTTTTATGCGAAGTGCCGAATGTGCCGCCGGAATTCGAGATTCCGCTATGGCGGTCCGGAGCCGTTCAGCCAGAACGCGCCGTAGACCGCCGCCGCCAGGGCTGCCACGCCCAGCACCGCAGCCGCCCGCCGGGTCCGCCACCGGGCCAGCGCCACGGCCACCGGCAGCAGCAGCGGGAACGCGGGCAGCAGCAGCCGCGGCTTCGACCCGAAGTACCCCGAGGCGCACAGCGCCAGCGCCACCACGATCCCGCAGTACACCAGCAGCGCCACCGGCTGCCGCTGCCGTACGCACAGCACGTACAGCCACAGCACCAGCAGCACCCCCGCGATCAGGCCCACCCCGGCCGGCCAGGCCGCGGAGGCGAGCCGGCCGCCGATGAACCGGGCGAAGGCGAGCCCGCCGTCGAAGCCGTTGCCCCAGCCGCCCTGCACCCGCAGATAGCCGAGCAGCCCCTCGCCGGTGTGCGCCCCCACCCACAGCACGTACGCCGCCGCACCCGCCGGAGCCAGCAGTACGCCCACCGCCGTACGCCAGGACGCCTGCCCGCGGCGCAGCGCCAGGACCGCCGCCACCCACACCGCGGCCACCACCGCGGCCCCCACCGGCCGGGTCAGCCCGGCGCCCGCCGCGAGCGCGCCCGCCGTGATCCAGTGCCCGCGCAGCACCCCGTACAGCGACCAGGCCGCCAGCGCCGTGAACAGCGCCTCGCTGTAGGCCATCGACTGCACGACGCCCACCGGCAGCGCCGCCCAGGCCGCTACCGCGCACACCCCGGCCCGCCGGCCGTACAGCAGATCGGCCACGGCGAAGATGCCCCAGGCCGCGGCGAGCCCGGCGAGCGCCGACACCACCAGTCCCGCCGAGCCGTGACCGAGTCCGGTCACGGCCGCGATCGCCCGCTCCAGCCAGGGCAGCAGCGGGAAGAAGGCCAGGTTCGAGTGGACGTCCCCGTTCGGGAGCACGATCTCGTACCCGTACCCCTCGGCGGCGATCCGGGCGTACCAGAGGGAGTCCCAGCGGGCCGAGAGCAAGGTGTGCGGACTGCTGCCCGCCACCGCCCCCCACACACCGAGCACGGCCAGTCCGAGCAGCCGGACCGCCGCGAAGGCGAGGAGCGCGGGCGCGGCCCGGCGCAGGGCAAGATCTTTCACGGGCATGATTATCGGTGGCCGGGGCCCGCGACCGCGGAGCCGGCCGCCGCGCGCGCAGAACCACGGGCCGTGACCGGGCGTGTACACGGGGGGAGGTGAGTGGCGTACGCCACACCCCGGCGGCCGTCGGGGTGAGAGCTTGACCACGTGATGCATGTCCGAACTCGCGTACGCTGGCGGTTCACTCGCGTGTCGATGCCGGGCCCCGCTACGTCAAGCCGCTCACCCGCGGCACATCAATGCTGGTCCGCCGAGTGCGAGGGATCACCTGGGAGGTACATGCATGTCAGGGACGAACACGGCCGGCCGCAACCGGACCCCTTCCCCCTGGCAGTCGTGGCAACGGCTCACCGATGCCCGGGGCGGCGCCAACCGCTGGGTCGTCCTGGCGGTCCTGTGCGTCAGCCTGGTCCTCGTCGCGCTCGACGCGACGATCCTGCACGTCGCCGTCCCCTCCGTCACCGAGGACCTGCGCCCCGGCTCCATCGAGCTGCTGTGGATCGTCGACGCGTACCCCCTGGTGTGCGCCTCGCTGCTGATCCTCTTCGGCACCCTCGGCGACCGGGTCGGGCGGCGCCGGATCCTGCTGCTCGGCTACATGCTGTTCGGCGTGGCCTCCGCGATCGCGGCGCTGGCCGACAACGCACAGATACTGATCGCCGCCCGGGCCCTGCTCGGTATCGGCGGCGCCATGATCATGCCTGCCACCCTGTCGATCCTGCGACAGGTTTTTCCCGACCGGCGTGAGCGGGCCCTGGCCATCGGCATCTGGACGGCCGTCGCCGCGGTCGGCGCGGCCAGCGGACCGGTCCTCGGCGGCCTCCTCGTCCAGCACTTCTGGTGGGGTTCCGTCTTCCTGATCAACATCCCGCTGATGGCCCTGATCCTCCCGCTCGGCCGCTGGCTGCTGCCGGAGTCCCGGGGCACGGCGGACGGGCCGTGGGACGTGGTCGGAGCGCTGATGGCGGCGGCCGGCGTGCTGGCCGTGGTACTCGGCGTCAAGCGGGCCGGCGCCGACCAGAGCTTCCTCGACGCGATGGCCTTCGGGCCGCTGCTGCTGGGGGCGGTGCTGCTGGTGCTGTTCGTACGGCGGCAGAAGCGGCGGGTGCACCCGCTGATCGACATGCGGATGTTCTCCCGGGCCACCTTCACCACCTCGGTGGGCTGCATCGTGCTGGCCATGCTGGCGCTGGTCGGCCTGGAGCTGATCGCCGTCCAGTACCTCCAGCTGGTGCTGCACCTGTCCCCGCTGGAGACCGGCCTGCGGCTGCTGCCGCTCACCTTCGCCGCGATGGCCGCGGGCGGCACCGGCTCCTACACCCTGAACCGGATCGGCCCGCGGGCCATGGTCTCGCTGGGCTTCGTGCTGACCGCGCTGGCCGTACTGCTGCTGACCCTGATGGGCCAGCACGACCGGCCGCTGCTGCTGACCGTGGGGTTCGTACTGCTCGGTTTCGGACTGCAGACCACCCTGTTCGCGGCGTACGAGTCGATGCTCAGCGAGGCGCCGGCGGAGGCGGCGGGCGGCGCGGCGGCCATCGGCGAGACCTCGTACCAGCTGGGTGCGGGCATGGGCATCGCCCTGCTCGGCAGCGTCATGAACGCGGCGTACGCGCCGGGCCTGACGGATGTGCCGGGGGTCTCGGCGGCCGATTCCGCCGGGGCGGTGAACTCGCTGGGCGAGGCGTACCAGATCGCGGCGGGGCTGGGCGGGCCGGCCGGCGAGGCGCTGTACGCGGCGGCCCGGAGCTCGTTCGTGACCGGGCTGCACGTCACGCTGCTGGTGAGCGCGGCGCTGCTGGCGGCGGGAGCGCTGATGGCGCTGAAGCTGCCGAGGACCATGGAGTGCGCGGACTCCGTCGACACCGACCGCGACCCGGCTCCGGCCCATGCCTCGACTCAGGCCCAGGCCCACGCCTCGGCCGCGGCTTCGTCCCGGCCGGTGCCGGCCGGCCGCATCCCGTCCCCGGCGAAGCCGGACCGCGCCTTCGACGGCCGCCGGGTCTGACGGCCCCGGCCGCGCCCGAGCGCGGCGCCGCCGCCGGGGCCGGTCCCCGGGACTCGTACGAACGCCGGCGCCGGCGCCGGTGGCGGGTCTGCGCCCCGGCCTCCTGCGGGTGCACGGGCTTCGCCCGGCGCCCGTTTTCCGGGCGCTCCGCGCGGGCGCCGGGTCGGACGGCCGCCCGCGCTCGAGCGCGGCGCCGCTGCTGGGGGCCGGCCCCCGGAGTCGTGCGCCTCGAACGCCGTCGGCGCCGGTGGCGGGGCTGGGCCCCGGCCTGCTGCGGGTGCACCAGGGCTTCGCCCGGCACCCGCTTTCGGGCGCTCCGCGCCCAGTGCCCTCAAACGCGTTCCAGCCCGCGCTGCGGGCCCACGGTCCGCGGCGTCCCCCGAGCCGCCGAGCCGCCGAGCCGAGCCGACGGGACGGGCGGGCCGGTCCGGCCCGCCGCGGCTTCGGCGGGCCGGACCCGGCCGCAACGCCCCGGCGGGGCCGGAAGGGCGGGGCTGGACGGGGTGATCGCAGGGGGTTAGCGTCGGCCGCGCGGGGAGACCCGCACTGCTGGAATTCCCGACTCCGCCGGAGGCAACCCGTGTTCGTGCCCACCGACCCCCTCGGACTCGACGAGCTGCTCGGCCCCGAGGACCTCGCCATCCGCGACACCGTGCGCAGCTGGGCCGCCGACCGGGTGCTGCCGCACATCGCCGAGTGGTACGAGAACGGGGAACTGCCCGGCATCCGGGAGCTCGCCCGGGAACTGGGCTCGCTCGGTGCGCTCGGCATGTCCCTGGAGGGGTACGGCTGTGCGGGCGCGAGTGCCGTGCAGTACGGGCTGGCCTGCCTGGAACTGGAGGCCGCGGACTCCGGGATCCGCTCGCTGGTCTCCGTACAGGGCTCGCTCGCCATGTACGCGATCCACCGCTTCGGCTCCGAGGAGCAGAAGCAGCGCTGGCTGCCCGGCATGGCCGCCGGCGAGCTGATCGGCTGCTTCGGGCTGACCGAACCGGACGTCGGCTCCGACCCCGCCGCCATGCGTACGTACGCCAAGCGCGACGGCACCGACTGGGTGCTGACCGGCCGCAAGATGTGGATCACCAACGGGTCGGTGGCCTCGGTCGCGGTGGTCTGGGCGCAGACCGACGAGGGAATCCGCGGGTTCGCCGTCCCCACCGACACCGCCGGGTTCTCGGCCCCCGAGATCAAGCACAAGTGGTCCCTGCGGGCCAGTGTCACCAGCGAGCTCGTCCTGGACGAGGTGCGGCTGCCGGCCGATGCCGTGCTGCCCGGGGTCACCGGCCTCAAGGGCCCGCTCGGCTGTCTCAGCCACGCCCGCTACGGGATCGTCTGGGGTTCCATGGGCGCGGCGCGCGCCAGTTTCGAGGCCGCCCTCGACTATGCGCGGACGCGGGAACAGTTCGGGAGGCCCATCGGCGGCTTCCAGCTCACCCAGGCCAAGCTCGCCGACATGGCGCTGGAACTGCACAAGGGGATTCTGCTCGCCCACCACCTGGGGCGCCGGATGGACGCCGGAAGCCTGCGGCCGGAGCAGATCAGCTTCGGCAAGCTCAACAACGTCCGCGAGGCCATCGAGATCTGCCGCACCGCACGCACGATCCTCGGCGCCAACGGGATCAGCCTCGAATACCCCGTCATGCGGCACGCGACCAACCTCGAATCGGTCCTCACCTACGAGGGAACCGTCGAGATGCACCAGTTGGTGCTGGGCAAGGCGCTCACCGGACTGGATGCCTTCCGGTAGACCGGTGCAACCGGTGAGGGCCCTGCTCAGCTCTGGTTGAAGAAGCCGTCGGCGGCGCGTCCGTTCGCCTCGCCGTTCACGATCTGGGTGTCGGCCGGGGTCAGCAGGAAGACCCTGGTCGCCACCCGCTCGATCGAGCCGCGCAGGCCGAAGGTCAGGCCGGCCGCGAAGTCGACCACGCGCTTCGCGTCTGCCGGGTCCATCGAGGACAGGTTCACGATGACCGGAACGCCCTCGCGGAACAGCTCGCCGATGCCCCGTGCGTCACGGAACCCGTCCGGGGTGACCGTGGCGATCCGCCGGCCGTGCTCGACGGCGGACTCCGACGCCACCTTCACCCGGGGGTCGGTGACCCACTGGTCGCCGGCGTGCGGACCCTGCGGAGCCTCCGCGTACTCGTCGTCGTAGTAACGCTCGTCGTCGCTGTCCTCTACGAGACCCAGCCACGCACTCGCCTTGCGCACCGAACCCATGGACGCCTCCTTTCACCGCGGCTGTCGTCTGTCTTCATCTCCGCAATCCCTATGGTCGTCCATGATGCTGACAACGCGCCAAGTGGATAGCCGCCGCGCAGGGGTTTCGTGACGGTACTGGTGCAGAACATCCGGTGCACGCTCAAGGTTCTCGGGAGCTACCACTGCTGTCTGAGTGAAAATACGACCACTGCCTCCGTGCGGGTGACCTCAGCGGACGTACGGGTGAAGGCCGTGGCTGGGTACGATGCCCCGCACGCACGCATATGAACCACGGGGGATCCACTTTTGTTCGGCATCGTCAGACCCTGCACGCACCGGCTCGGCGAACGGTTCACGACGGAGTGGACGGCCCATCTCTGCGGACTCTGCCTGGCACTTCGAGGGGAGCACGGGCAGGCCTCCAGGATCGTCACCAACTACGACGGCCTGCTGGTCTCCGTTTTGACGGAGGCTCAGTCCGGACCGGTGGCGGGCACCCGGCGCACCGCGGGCCCCTGCCCGCTGCGCGGGATGCGCACCGCACCGGTGGCCCAGGGTGAGGGTGCCCGGCTCGCCGCGGCCGTTTCGCTGGTGCTCGCCTCGGCGAAGATACGGGACCACGTGGCGGACCGGGACGGCCTGTTGGCGCGGGCCCCGATAGCCGCCGCCGCGCGCCGGGTGGCCCGGGGCTGGGACCGGGCCGGTGCCCGGACCGGGGCCGCGCTCGGCTTCGACACCGCCGTGCTCGTCGACGCGGTGGACCGGCAGACCGGCATCGAGGCGCTGGCCGGCCCCGGCACCTCCCTGCTGGTGGTGACGGAGCCGACCGAGACGGCCACCGCCGCCGCCTTCGCCCATACCGCGACCCTGGCCGGACGGCCGGGCAACGCTCCCGCGCTCGCCGAGGCGGGCCGCTACTTCGGGCGGCTCGCGCATCTGCTGGACGCCGTGGAGGACCGGGCGGCGGACGCGGCGGCCGGCGCCTGGAACCCGCTGACCGCGACCGGGACCCCGCTCGCCGAGGCGCGGCGGCTGTGCGAGGACGCGCTGCACGGGATCCGGCTGGCCCTGCACGACGCCGAGTTCGCGGACGGCAGGCTCGCGCACCGGCTGCTGGTCCACGAACTGCGCGCCTCGGTGGACCGGGCGTTCGGGACGAGCAGCTGCGGGCACTCGGGGCTCGCCGTCACCGCCTCGGACGGAGCGGGCCCGGGCCAGGGCCCGTACGGGGGCGGTCCGGCGTACGGAGGTCCTGCGTACGGCGGCCCGGCCGGCCCCAACCCGTACGGCGGGCCCTACGGCCAGAACCCCTACGGCGGCGGCGCGCCCGGCGGCCCCGGCGGCCCCGGCGGTCCGGGTATGCCTCCGCCGCTCGGACCCGGCGGCTTCGGTGCCCCGCAGCCGCCGAAGCGGCGCGGCTTCTGGGCGGGCTGCGCCGTCGCCATCGGGCTCTTCTGCACCTGCCAGGTCTGCTGTGCCAAGGAGTACGAGGGGCCCTGGTCCCGGAAGAAGCGGAAGGGCTGCTGCCGGGACTGCGACGGCTGCGACGGCTGCGAGTGCTGCTGCCCCTGCGACGGCTGCTGACCGGACCGGGCCGGACTGCTGACCGTTCCTCAGCCGCCGTACGCCACAGCTCCGTCCGGCCCATTGCGCCCGCGTCCCGGGTGCAGGTGTGGAAGCCTTGAGCGGCATGAGCGATGACGAGGCCGCCGCCTGGCAGCAGTGGCACGAACACCGGGTGGACACGGTGTCCGCCCCGTACGGCGCACTGGCCCTGACGGGGACCTTCTGGCTCGCCGACTACCCGGAAGGTCGAATTCCGGCCGTTCCGGGGCAGTGGCGCGAGAACGGCGATGCCGTCCTGCTCACCGCCACGGCGGCCGACGGGCTCGTGCTCGAGGCGAGCCCTTCGCGGGCCGGGCCGAGCTCGGTGCCGACCCCGGTCCGCCCGCCCGCTCCCGGCTGCGGGCGGCCGGCCGGGTCCGACTGGTGCTCATCCGCCGCGAAGGCCTCTGGGCGGTCCGCGTGTTCGACCCCGGATCCGCGGCCCGGCGGGCCTTCACCGGCATCGAGGCCACTCCCTACGACCCGGCGTATGTGCTGCCCGGCCGGTTCCGCCCCTACGACCGGGACCGGACCGTGCAGGTGGCGAACGCGGACGGCCGCCACCGCGGCCTGGACCTCGGCGGCGAACTGCTCTTCGCTCACCGGGGAACCGGGCACAGCCTCCAGGTCACCGTCGACGAGGAGGACGGCAGCCTGTGGGCCGTCTTCGGCGATGCCACCGGCGGAGACTCCAGCTACCGCTTCCGCTTCCTCAGACCCGGCACCCCCGACCCGGGGGACGGCTCGGTGAGCGTGGACTTCAACCGGGCGCTGCTGCCGCCCTGCGCCTTCGCCGACCACTTCGTCTGTCCATTCCCGCCGCCCGGGAACACCCTGCCGTTCGCCGTCGAGGCAGGGGAGAGGCGGCTGAATCCCGCCCTTGCCGACCGGTAACCGCCCACAGCACAGTACCGAGCAGCGCTTGTCAGGACACGGCCAAGACTCGCAACCCACGGGCACCAGCCGTACCGCTGACTGCGCCTCACCGAACCCCCACACCCCCCACGGGAGGACGAGAAGTGAGGATCAAGCGCATCACCCCCACCCGGGCAGCCGCGATCGCGGCCGGCCTGGCCGCCGTCGCCGCGCTCGCCGTACCCGCCACGGCGGCAACCGCCGCCGACGACCAGCCCGCCGGCGGCTACAGCGCCGACCGGCTCGCCTCGGCCGACGCATCACTGCTGCGCGCCGATGTCGCGGGCACCGCCTGGCACACCGACGCGGCCACCGGCACCGTGGTGGTCACCGCCGACTCCACCGTCTCCGCCGCCGACATCGCCAAGATCAAGCGGGAGGCCGGCCGGGACGCCGGCGCCCTGCGCATCGAGCGCACCCCGGGCAAGCTCACCAAACTGCTCTCCGGCGGCGATGCCATCTACGCCTCCAGCTGGCGCTGCTCGGCGGGCTTCAACGTGCGCAGCGGCAGTACGTACTACGTGCTGACGGCCGGCCACTGCACCGACGGCGCGGGCACCTGGTACACCAACTCGTCCCGGACCACGGCCATCGGGCCGACGGTCGGCTCCAGCTTCCCCAACAACGACTACGGCCTGGTCCGCTACGACAACGCCTCGCTGGCCCACCCGGGCACGGTCGGCAGCCAGGACATCACCACGGCCATCGACGCCACCGTGGGCCTGTCGGTGACCCGGCGCGGCTCCACCACCGGCATCCACAGCGGCCAGGTCACCGGCCTCAACGCCACGGTCAACTACGGCGGCGGTGACATCGTCTACGGCATGATCCGCACCAATGTGTGCGCGGAGCCCGGGGACAGCGGCGGCCCGCTCTACTCCGGCACCCGGGCGGTCGGGCTGACCTCGGGCGGCAGCGGCAACTGCTCCTCCGGCGGCACGACCTTCTTCCAGCCGGTCCGGGAAGCGCTGAGCGCCTATGGCGTGAGCGTGTACTGACGGCCGGAGGGCCGGTGCTCCCTGCGCGGGGGTGCCGGCCCTCGTTCGTACGCGAACGCCGGCCGTGCTGCGCGCACTTACGGCGTGGACGCTTTCGGCGCGGCCCCTTACGGCTCGGCCACGTGCGGCGCGGCCGGCGGGATCAGCAGGGCCGCCGCCGAGCGGGCCCGTTCCAGGGCCCGGGTGCGGTCCGCGTCGTGCTGGCCCAGCACCACCCGGGTGCTCAGTCCGTCCAGCAGGGCGAGCAGCTCCGAGGCCCGGGCGGGCAGATCCGTCTCCGCGAACCGGCCCTGCTCCACGCCCTTGGCGAGCAGCGCCTGCAGGTCCCGGTGCCAGCCCGCGTCGATCTCCTCCTGGGCGGCGCGCAGGTCCTCATTGGACGGCGTACGGGCCCACAGCTCGATCCACAGGGTCCAGCGCGGGTCGCGCGGCCCCCGCGCCAGATACAGCTCCAGGAAGAGCTCCAGCTTGCGCTCGGCCGTGACCCGGCGGTGCAGCAGCGCCGCGCGCTCGGTGGTCAGCTGGTCCTCGCTCCAGCGCAGCGCCTCCAGCAGCAGCCGGTCCTTGCTGCCGAAGTAGTACAGGATGTGGCCGCCGCTGGTGCCGAGCCGGTCCGCGAGCTTGGACATGGTCAGCGCCGCGAGCCCGTCCTCGGCGATCGCCGCCATGGCCTCTTCCAGCATCCGCTCCTGGGCGATCTGCCCGTCGCGCCGCCGTGCCGCTCCTGCCACCGCTGCCGCCTTCCGATCTTCCCTGGGCCGACCTTATCCCGGGCAGGGGGTTGACGGGGCTCCGGTCCACCCCTCATCTTGAATGCCATTCAAGAACTTAGAACGCCATTCAAGATCAAGGGTGCGTGCAGCGATGAGTGACGAGATCTTCAGAGTCGAGACGCGCGGCATCGATCCGATCCCGGACAGCGAGCGGCACGGCAGTGCCCGCGACCTCTTCTGGCTCTGGTTCGGCTCCAACCTGACCTTCACCTATGTGATCAACGGAGCCCTGGCCGTCGCCTTCGGCCTCACCTTCTGGCAGGCCACCGCCGTGGTCGTGATCAGTGGACTGGCCTTCTTCGCCATCAGCGCCGCCGGCCTGTCCGGCATCCGCACCGGCACCGCCACCCTGGTCATCTCCCGCGCCGCCTTCGGCGTCCGCGGCAACCTCCCGGCCGGCGTCCTCAACTGGCTGGTCGGCATCGGCTACACCATCCTCAACACCGTCGTCGGCACCCTCGCCCTGGAGGTCTTCCTCGAAGAACTGGGGCTCCTGCACGGCACCCCCGGCCGGGCCGTCGCCCTGTTCACCACCCTCGCGCTGACCTTCGTCATCGCGATGTGGGGCCACGCCACCGTCCAGTTCGCCGAGCGCTGGATGGCCTACGTCCTCGCCGCCGGCTTCGCCGCCCTGCTCGCCTTCCTGCTGCCCGGCGCCGACACCGCCGCCCCCGCGACCGCCGTGCCCGGCCTCTCCGGCTGGAGCCTCGCCTTCGTGATCATGCTGGCGGCCCCGTTCTCGTACCTGCCGATGCCCGCCGACTACACCCGCTACCTGCCCCGCACCACCTCGCTGAAGTCCATCACCTGGTACGGCGCCCTCGGCGGATTCCTCTCCTCCGTCGCCCTGGGCATCGCGGGCGTGGCCGCCGCCACCCAGGCCGATATGACCGACGCCGTCGCCGGCACCGAAAGCCTGCTGCCCGGCTGGTTCCAGCCGATGTTCCTGGCCCTCGTCCTCGGCGGCTCCATCACCAACTCGATCATCACCCTCTACTCGTCCAGCCTGAACCTCCAGGTCCTCGGCATCCCGTGGAGCCGCGCCAAGGCCATCGTGGTCAGCGCCGCCATCACCGGCCTCGGCTCGCTCGCCGCGCTCTTCCTCACCGACTTCACCAGTGCACTGACCTCCTTCCTCTCCCTCCTGATCATCGTGTTCGCGCCCTGGGGCGGGGTCTTCCTCGCCGACATGCTGCTGCGCCGCTGCCGGTACGACGACCACGCCCTGCACGCCGACGGCCCCGAAGGCGCCTACTGGTACCGCTCCGGCTACCACCCGGCCGGCCTGGCCGCACTGCTCACCGGCATCACCTTCGCCGCCCTGACCTGCGACTCCGAGCTGTGGACCGGGCCGCTGGTGGCCCCGCTCGGCGGCGCCGACCTCACCCTGCTCGGCTCGGTCGTCTCCGGCCTCACCTACTGGGCGCTGTACCGCAGGGCGCCCGTCGACAGCCGCGTCCCGGCCACCACGTCCTGACCTTCCGCCCCTCCTCCCTCTTCCTCTCTTCACAGGAGCACCACCCATGAACCACCCCGCCGACCTGCTGCTCACCGGGGCCCGGATCCACACCGTCGACCCGGAACTCCCCGAGGCCGAGGCCCTCGCCGTGCGCGACGGCCGCATCGTGTGGCTCGGCCCGGACGCGGAGGCCGAGCGCTGGGCCGGTCCGGACACCGAGCGGATCGACGCCGGCGGGCGGCTGGTCCTGCCCGGCTTCATCGATGCGCACAACCACGTCCGGCTCGGCTCCGACGACGCCTGCGTACAGCTGGCCGGGGCCCGCACCCTGGAGGAGATCCACGAGCGGATCTGGATCTGGCACACCGAGCACCCGGAGGCCGAGTGGATCGAAGCCGAGGCCTTCGACTACTCCGCAATCCCGGGCGGCCGGATGCCGTGCGCCGCCGACCTGGACCCGGTCACCGGGGACACCCCGGCGATCGTGCTCTCGTACGACGTGCACACGGCCTGGCTGAACACCGCCGCGCTGCGCCGGCTCGGGGTTTCCAGGAACCGTACGGAGCTGCCGTTCGGCACCGCCCAGACCGACCCGGAGACCGGTGAACCCACCGGGTTCGTCACGGACTTCGCGGTCAAGGGCCTCTCCCGGGAAGGCCACCGGGCGCTGCGCGAGCTGGGCGTGCCGTGGGCCGCGCCGGACCGGCAGTACGGGCGGCTCGCCAAGTCCCTGGACGACGCGATCGGTTACGGCATCACGACGGTGGTCGAGCCGCAGAACTCCCTGGACGACCTGGAGCTCTTCGAGCGGGCGCGGGCGGAAGGCCGGCTCCGGTCGCGCATCGTGGCCGCGCTGTTCCACCCGCGCGGCACCAGTGACGCGGACCTGGACGAGTTCGCGGCGGCGGCCGACCGGTTCGCCGACGACCGGCTGCGGGTCGGCCCGCTGAAGCTGTACATCGACGATGTGGTGGAGCCGCGTACGGCCGCCCTGCTGGAGCCGTACGCGGGCTGCGGACACCACCGGGGCGAGACCTTCTACCCGCCGGAGGAGTTCGCGGAGCTGCTCGCGAAGCTGGACGCGCGGGGCTTCCAGTGCTTCGTGCACGCGACCGGGGACCGCGGCATCCGTACGGTGCTGGACGCGGTGGAGCACGCGCGGACGCTGAACGGCCCGCGCGACGCCCGGCACCAGGTGGTGCACGTGGAGTGCCTGGACCCGGCCGACGTGCCGCGGTTCGCGGAGCTCGGCGTGGTCGCCTGCATGCAGCCGAGGCACTGCGCCCCGGAGATCGCCGGGCCGGGCCAGGACTGGGCTTCGAATGTGGGCCCGGACCGCTGGCACAAGGCATGGCCGATGCGGAGCCTGAGCGAGGCGGGCGCGGTGCTGGCGTTCTCCAGCGACTGGAACGTGGCCGAGATGGACCCGATGATCGGCATCTACACGGCGGTCACCCGCTGTCCGCTGGGCGGGGGAGAGCCCTGGCAGCCGGGCGAGACGGTGGACGTGGCGACGGCGGTGCACGGCTACACGATGGGCTCGGCGTACGCGAACTTCCTGGAGGGGGAGCGGGGGTCGCTGACGGTGGGGAAGCTGGCGGACTTCGTGATCCTGTCCCGGGACATCCTGGCGGTTCCGGCGGAGCGGATTCCGGGCACGGTGGCGGAAACGGTGGTGGTGGCCGGCAAGATCGCCCACCGGGCGGTTGCCGGCTCCTGACCCGGCCGTAGCCGTACCCGGGTCCGGGGTCCGGGGTCCGGGGTCCGGGGTCCGGGGTCCGGGGTCCGGGGTCCGGGGTCCGGGGTCCGGGGTCCGGGGTCCGGGGTCCGGGGTCCGGGGTCCGGGGTCCGGGGTCCGGGGTCCGGGGTCCGGGGTCCGCTGCGCGGGGCTTTCCCCACCCCGCCCCTTCCCGAAACCGGGGCTCCGCCCCGGACCCCTCGGGCGCCAGGGCTCCGCCCGGCACCCCGCCCCTGGGCCGGGGCCGGGCCCGTTCCCGGCCCGGACCCCTCGGGCGCCAGGGCTCCGCCCGGCACCCGGTCCCCGGCCCAGCCCGTTCCCGGCCCATCCCATCCCCGGCCCGGCCCATCCCCGGCCCATCCCCGGCGGCCCGTTCCCGGCCTGTCCCGTTCCGGTCCGTCCCGGACCCCGCCGGGTGTCTGGGCTCCGCCCGGCCCGTTCCCGGCCCGGTCCGGGGCGGCGCCCAGGGGTGCGGGGTGCCCGTACCCCGTTCCGGGCCCGGTCCGGGGGTGGTGCCCCGAAGGGCGCCGGGCGGAGCCCGGGCACCTGGGGGTGTGGGGCAGCCCCACGAGCGGGTCCGGGGTCGCAGGCCCCGGTTTCGGGAAGGGGCGGGGTGGGGGAAAAGAAGCCAGCGCCACCGCCGCGCCGACCCCATCGCCCGCGAAGGCAACCAGAGCGCCGAGGCCCGGCCTCACAGGCCCCAGATCCCGCCGAGCAGCGCCCCCAGCCCCCACCAGCGAGCTTATCGAACAAATGTTTCGTACGGGCATTCGAATTGGTCTATGGTGGAGACGGGGGTGGTGTTCACCGAGGGAAGGCAGGAGGCGCGGGTGCCCGGTTTTACGCATCTGCACACCGTTTCCGGGTTCTCCATGCGCTACGGAGGCTCCCACCCGGAGCGGCTGGCGGAGCGTGCCGCCGAGCGGGGCATGGATGCCCTCGCGCTCACCGACCGCGACACCCTCGCGGGCGCGGTGCGGTTCGCCAAGGCCTGCGCGAAGGCCGGCATCCGCCCCCTGTTCGGAGTGGACCTGGCGGTGCCGTCCGCCGGCGGAGCGGACGGCACCGCGGGCACTGGCACCGGTGCCGGTGCCGGCACCCGCACCGTCCGCCGCCGGACCCCGGTCAAGGGCGGCGCCTTCATCGACGAATCCGCCCCCCGGGCGGTCTTCCTGGCCCGGGACGGCGCCGCCGGCTGGGCCGAGCTGTGCCGGCTGGTCACTGCGGCCCACGCGGAAACCGGTACGGGCGCCAGCGCGGAAGCCGGCACGGGCGCCGGCCCCGCCGGGGCAGGGGCGCTGTCGGACTGGGCGGACCTGCGCGCCGGCGCCGGTCTCCACGTTCTGCTCGGCCCCGGATCCGAGGTCGGCCGGGCCCTGGCCGCCGGCCGCCCGGACCGGGCCGCCCGGCTGCTCGCGCCCTGGAGGGAGCTCTACGGCGACGCCCTGTGCCTGGAAGCCGTCCACCACGGCCGCACCGGGACCGGCCCCGGCTCGCTGCGGCTGGCCGCCCGGACCGTCGGTTTCGCCGCCGAGCAGGGCGTCACCGCCGTACTCACCAACGCCGTCCGGTACGCCGACCCCGGCCAGGGCCCGGTCGCCGATGTGCTCGACGCCGCCCGCCGGCTCGTCCCCGTCGACCCCCGCAAGCCACTGGACAGCGGCGAGCGCTGGCTCAAGCCCCCCTCGGCCATGGCCGAGGCCGCCGACCGGATCACCCTGGCCGCCGGCCTGCGCCCGGCCGACGCCCGCCGGCTGCTGGAGAACACCCGGCGCACCGCCGAAGCCTGCACGGTCGACCCCGAGGACGACCTGGGCATCGGCTCGGTGCACTTCCCCGAACCCTGGCTGGTCGGCGCCGCCCACCGCACCGCCCAGCGGGTGCTGGAATCCCGCGCCGGCGCCGGCATGGTGCTGCGCGGTTACGCGGGCAAGCGCGCCTACTGGGACCGGATGCACCACGAGCTCGACATCATCGCCCACCACGGCTACGCCTCCTACTTCCTGACGGTCGCTCAAGTCGTGGACGACGTACGCCGGATGGGCATCCGGGTGGCCGCCCGAGGGTCCGGCGCCGGCTCACTGGTCAACCACCTCCTCGGCATCGCCCACGCCGACCCGGTCGAACAGGGCCTGCTGATGGAGCGCTTCCTCTCCAAACGGCGCCCGGTGCTGCCCGACATCGACATCGACGTCGAATCCGCCCGCCGGCTGGAGGTCTACCGGGAGATCATCGGCCGGTTCGGCGCCGAGCGCGTCGCGACCGTCGCCATGCCCGAGACCTACCGGGTCCGGCACGCCATCCGCGACGTCGGCGCCGCCCTGTCCATGGACCCGGCCGTCATCGACCGGCTCGCCAAGGCCTTCCCGCACATCCGGGCCCGGGACGCCCGCGCCGCCCTGGCCGAACTGCCCGAACTGCGCGAGGTACACGCCGAGCAGGAGAAGTACGGCCGGCTGTGGGAGCTGGTCGAAGCCCTGGACGCACTGCCGCGCGGGATCGCCATGCACCCGTGCGGAGTGCTGCTCTCCGACGCCTCACTGCTCGCCCGTACCCCCGTCGTGCCCACCAGCGGCGAGGGTTTCCCGATGTCCCAGTTCGACAAGGACGACGTGGAGGACCTCGGACTGCTCAAGCTGGACGTGCTGGGAGTGCGGATGCAGTCGGCGATGGCGCACGCCGTTGCCGAGATCCGCCGGGCCGGCGGGCAGCGGCTGGACCTGGACGACCCGGTGCAGGTGCCGCCGGGCGACCCGGCGACGTACGAGCTGATCCGCTCGGCCGAGACACTGGGCTGCTTCCAGATCGAATCGCCGGGCCAGCGCGACCTGGTGGGGCGGCTCCAGCCGTCGACCTTCCACGACCTGGTGGTCGACATCTCGCTGTTCCGGCCCGGCCCGGTGGCCGCCGACATGGTGCGGCCGTTCATCGAGGCCCGGCACGGCCGCGCACCGGTCCGCTACCCGCACGAGGACCTGGCGGACGCGCTGCGCGAGACCTACGGGGTGGTGGTCTTCCACGAGCAGATCATCGAGATCGTGCACGTGATGACCCGGTGCGGCCGGGACGAGGCGGACCGGGTCCGGCGCGGGCTCTCCGACCCGGAGTCCCAGGGCCGGATCAAGGCATGGTTCGAGCAGCAGGCCCGGGAACACGGCTACGACGATGCGGTGATCGCCCGGACCTGGGAGATCGTCGAGGCCTTCGGCTCGTACGGCTTCTGCAAGGCGCACGCGGTGGCCTTCGCCGTGCCGACCTATCAGTCGGCCTGGCTCAAGGCGCACCATCCGGCGGCCTTCTACGCCGGTCTGCTGACCCACGACCCCGGCATGTACCCCAAGAGGCTGCTGCTGGCGGACGCGCGGCGGCGCGGGGTGCCGGTGCTGCCGCTGGATGTGAACCGCTCGGCGGTCGCCCACCGTATCGAACTGGTGTCTGATAATCCGGTGGTGTGGGGGCTGCGGCTCGCCCTGGCCGATGTCCACGGCATCAGCGGGGCGGAGGCGGGCCGGATCGAGGCCGGACAGCCGTACGCCTCCCTGCGCGACTTCTGGGACCGGGCCCACCCGGGCCGCCCGGTCGCCGAACGCCTGGCCCAGGTCGGCGCGTTGGACGCGTTCGGCGCCAACCGCCGCGATCTGCTGCTGCACCTGGCCGAACTCCACGGGACCCAGCGGGCGGTTGGTGCAGGGGGCGGGCAACTCCCGCTGGACGGCGGCCGGTCCACGGCCCGGGCGGGCCTGCCCGACCTCAACGAGGCCGAGCGGCTCAGCGCCGAGCTCGGTGTCCTCGGCATGGACGCCTCCCGGCACCTGATGGGCGACCACCACGCCTTCCTCGCCGAACTGGGCGTGGTCCCGGCACGGCTGCTGCGCAGCACGGAGCACGGGCAGACCGTGCTGGTCGCGGGCGCCAAGGTGGCCACCCAGACCCCGCCGATCCGGTCCGGGCGACGGGTGGTCTTCACCACCCTGGACGACGGGACCGGCCTGGTCGACCTGGCCTTCTTCGACGACAGCCATGCGGCCTGCGCCCATACGGTGTTCCACTCCTTCCTGCTGCTGGTGCGCGGGGTCGTGCAGCGGCGCGGTCCGCAGAGCCTGAGCGTGGTGGGCGCAGCCGCGTGGAACCTGGCGGAACTGGTGGAACTGCGGCAGGAGGGCGGCCTGGACGCGGTCGCGGCACGGCTGGCGGAACCGCTGCCGACCGGTACCGGACCCGCCGACCCCGGCCGCCGCATCCACCTGCCGACGGGCTACGAGCTGAACCCCTGGGCCGACCTCCGGCCGGCCGGGCCCGGCCCGGCGACCGGCCGCAAGCTCTGGCACTCCAGCCCGGGGAGCGCAGGATGACCCCGCACACCGCCCCGACCCCCGCCCCGGTCCCGACCCCCGCCCCGGTCCCGGCAACCGGCCCGGTTCCGGCGGTCGGCCCGGTTCCGGCGGCCGGTTCGGTTCCGGTCCCTGGTCTGGTCCGGGCCCCCGTTCCGGTTCCGGTCCTCGCTCCGGCAACCGGTCCGGTTCCGGCGACCGGTCTGGTTCCGGCTCCCGGTCCGGTCCCGGCCCCCGTCCTGGTCCCGGTCCCGGCCCCCGTCCTGGTCCCGGTCCCCGCCCCCGGTCCGGTTCCGGCGGCCGATCCGGTTCCGGCTCCTGGTCTGGTTCCGGCGACCGGTCCGGTTCCGGTCCCCGGTCTGGTCCGGGCCTCCGTCCCGGGTCCGGTCCCCGCCCCCGGTCCGGGCCCGGCGGCCGGTCCGGTTCCGGCTCCCGGTCCGGTCCCGGTCCCCGCTCCGGCGGCCCGTCGGCCGGCCCCCGCCGGCACCGTGCTGTGCCTGCGGTTCCGGCCGCCGGCCGGTGGGCCGCTCGGGGTGGACGCGTACGCCGGGCTGCTCGATCTGCTCGGCGGACTGACCTCGGTCGTGCAGGCCCTGCCCCCCGACGGAGCCCTCGCCGATGTCCGCGGAGCCCTGCGCTACTTCGGCCGGGACACGGCGGGCCTGGCCGCCCTGATCCGGGTGCGGGCCCTCGCCCTCTACGGTGCGGACTGCGTGATCGGTGCCGCGCCCAACCCCATGCTGGCCCGGATGGCCGCCCGCGAGGCGGCCCCCGGCCGCACCCTGCTGGTGCCGGACACCCCCGACGCCGTACGGGAGTTCCTGGCCCGCAAGCCCGCCGGCGCCCTGGACGGCATCGGCCCGAAGGCGGCCCGCACCCTGTGCTCGTACGGTCTGGACTCGGTCGGCCGGATCGCCGCCGCCCCGCTCGCCACCCTGCAGCGCATCCTCGGCGCCCGGGCCGGCCGCGAGACGCACGAGCGGGCCCACGGGATCGACCGGACCCCGGTGGTGCCCGGCGCGGCGGCCCGCTCGCTGGGTGCCGAGCGCCGATTCGACCGGGACGAACTGGACCCCGTGCACCAGCGCCGGGCCCTGCTCTCCCTGACCGAGGAGCTCGGCGCCCGGCTGCGCGCCCAGGGGCAGGTCTGCCGTTCCCTCTCCCTGACCGTCCGCTGTGCCGACCGCACGCAGCTCACCCGGGACCGGGTCCTGCCCGAACCCACCGCGCACTCCGCCGCGCTGACCGCCACCGCGTACGGCATCCATGCCGGGCTGGGGCTCCAGCGCGCCCGGGTTCGCGCCATCGCCCTGCGCGCCGAGGGCCTGACCCCGGCCGAACGCGCCGCGCACCAGCTGAGTTTCGACCCCGAGGACGACAAGGCGCGCCGGATCGAGGCGGTGGCGGACCGGCTCCGGGCGCGGTTCGGCCCGACGGCCGTGACGCGGGGGACCCTGGCGGCGTAACGCACGAAGAGTGCTTCCGGCCGGCGAACGGTCGGGAGCACTCTTCGGGCTTCGGGCTTCGGGGTGTGGGGAGTCGGGCCGCGGCCGTACTGCTAGTCGATGCGGACCCACATACCGCCGGAGCGGACGCCGGTGAAGTCGGGGGAGTTGAAGAACAGCGGCGGGATGTCGGTGTCGACGCGCAGCTTCGGGAAGCGGTTGAAGAGCACCTCGAACACGATGCGGGTCTCCACCCGGACCATCTGGCCGCCCACGCAGTAGTGGGCGCCGCGGCCGAACCCGAGGTGGGGGTTGGGGGCGCGGGTGATGTCGAAGTCGTCCGGGTTGGTGAACTGGCGCGGGTCACGGTTGGCCGCACCCAGGAACACGCGGAGCAGCTGGTCTTTGGCGATCTTCTTGCCGCCGAGCTCCACGTCCTGGATGGTCGCGCGGTACGAGGCGGCACCCGGGGTCAGGAACCGCATCGACTCCTCGAGCATGCCGGGGATGAGCGAGTGGTCGGCCTTGACCAGTTCGTACTGCTCCGGGAACGACTCCAGGCACAGCATGGTGTTGGCGCAGAGCAGCGGGGTGGCCAGGTGCCCGGCGCCCAGGATGCCGATGATGAAGTTGATGATCTGGTCCCGGGTCATCGGGGTGCCATCAAGCTTCTTGACCTGCGAGAGCAGGCTGATCAGGTCGTCCTTCGGGTCCTTCGTCTTGGCGTCGACGTGCTTGCCGAGCATCTCGCGCAGCGGCTCCAGCGGCTTGGTCAGCTTCTCGAAGTAGCCGTCCTCGCTGCCCTGGTCGACCAGCGTCATCTGGGCCTGCTGGTCCATGTTCTGGTCCACGACCTTGAACATGGTGCGGTCGTCGGCCGGGATGCCCAGGAGCTCGCTGAAGACGATGCCGGCCACCTCGTCGACGAAGTCGCTCAGCAGGTTGAAGCGGCCCATGTTGGCCACTTTGTCGGCGTGGTGGTTGGACAGCTCCAGCACCCGGGACTCGAGGTGCTCGATGAACCGCGGGCTGAACGCGTGGCTGACCTGCTTGCGGATGTTCGCGTGCTCCGGCCCGGTCATCTGGGCCAGGTCGCCGTCGAAGTACTTCAGGGTCTCCTCGTCGAGGCCGAACAGCTTTCCGGAGTCGGCCGAGTAGGCGTCGTTGTTGCTCAGCGCCTCGTTGACCTCCGCGTAGCCGAACACCTCCCAGCGCAGGAGCTCCTCGTTCCACTCGACAGTCTCCGCCGGGCGCTCACCGCGCAGCCAAAACTTGTCCTGCGCAAAGCCCCAGCGGTCAGCGAAATCTGCCACGGTCTTCCTTCCATTGATGGAACCTACAGCAACGGTCTCTAGGATCCGGCCAATCCATGACGCTAGCGGCTGGACGGCCGAGTGGCCACATTGTGGTGGCCGAGAACGCCTCCGTGCAGGGCTCCCCCCATATCGTGCGGGCCAAGGTAGCAGCTGGACGTGCTCTTTTCTCCGGTTGTCCTGTCAACGGGACATCATGCCGCGACATCCGCTGCTGCTTGGGAAAACAGTGACTGTTCGACCGTGGGGCGAGGTCCTGGCGGGCGCGCCCGGCGGGTGCCAGGTGACCGGCCGCGGTGCTTTGACTTTGTCTTGACTTCGATCCCGCGCGGCAACCACCATGTGGAAGCAATTCGAATGGCGCCCATCCGGAATGCGGGCATTCTGCTTATCCCGGCCTATCCCCGCGTGGCCTGCCGGCCCCCCTTGGCCGTACCCGGCCCGGCAGGCCTGCCCGTATTCCGGAATGAATACGCATTCGCAAAGCAGCTGCGATAAACCCTAATGAGGAGCGTTC
Organism: Streptomyces venezuelae; assembly: GCF_008642295.1. Classification (GTDB taxonomy): domain Bacteria; phylum Actinomycetota; class Actinomycetes; order Streptomycetales; family Streptomycetaceae; genus Streptomyces; species Streptomyces venezuelae_C. Next base: position 5,885,228 of record NZ_CP029190.1, read on the forward strand.
GACAGTGACGGCTGAAGTGACTGAGTCCGAGTCCGTGCAGGAAACCCCGGCGTGGCTGAGCGCGCTGCGCGAGGCGCTGGACCCGCACAGCGTGCGCCGCCTGGCGGCGCTCGACCCCAAGCCGGACTGGAACTGCCTGGAGATCGGCGCCGGTTCCGGTTCCACCTCGCGCTGGCTGGCCGAGCGCTGCACCTCCGGCAAGGTGACCGCCACCGACATCGAGCTCGGCGCGCTGAGCGACTCGGGCTACCCCAACCTGGAGATCGTCCGTCACGACGTCACCACCGAGGACTTCCCCGAGGCCTCCTTCGACCTCATCTACGCCCGCTACGTCTTCAGCCACCTGCGCAGCCGCGACGCCGACCTCGCCAAGGTCGTCTCCTGGCTGAAGCCGGGCGGCTGGCTGCTGCTGGAGGAGCCCGCCCAGTTCCCCGTGGAGTCCGCGCAGGACGAGGACTACCGCGAGGTCAGCCTGGCCACGCTCAAGCAGTACAAGGAGCAGGTCGGCACCGACCTCACCTGGCCGCGCACCTTCCCCGCGCCGCTGGTCGAGCTGGGCCTCGAGGAGATCGGCCTGGACGGCGACCTGTCGCTGGTCGGCGCCGGCCGGCCGATGAGCCTCTTCTGGGGCGAGGCCATCAAGGGCTGGGGCCCGATCGTGGTCGCCGCCGGCGGTGCCACCGAGGAGCAGGTCGAGAAGGCGGCCGGCCGCATGTACCAGAAGGACTTCTGGGACCTGGGCCTGGCCACCATGGCGGTCTGGGGCCGTCGCCCCGCCTGACCCTGCCTGACCCCACCCGACTGTTGACAGCCTGGCCGGCTCTGCCGGCCGGGCCTGTCGGCGTTTGGCCGGCGGGCCTTGAACTCGCTCCGCACTGGTGCGGGGCTCGACGCGCGAGTTTTTACTGACGCGTAACTTCCCTGTCTTACTACTCGCCCGTAATTTGGCGGTCAGCAGCACCCCTTGTGATCCGGATCACGGGAGTTCCCCCACATCCCCATCCCCTTGACCCGCAAGGAGATCACTCGATGCTGCCCTGGAGACGCCTGCTCCGCCCGCTGGCGGCCCTCGCACTCGCGGTCGCCGCACTCGCCCCCACCACCACTGAGGCAACCGCCGCTGCCGCCCCCAGCAGCGGCTGGAACAACTGGTCCTGCAAACCCTCCGCCGCCCATCCGCGCCCCGTGGTCCTCGTCCACGGCACCTTCGGGAACTCGGTCGACAACTGGCTCGGCCTCGCCCCGTACCTGGTGCACCGCGGGTACTGCGTCTACTCCCTCGACTACGGCCAGCTGCCCGGAGTGCCGTTCTTCCACGGCCTCGGCCCCATCACGAAGTCGGCCGGACAGCTCGACGTGTTCGTCGACAAGGTGCTCGCCGCCACCGGGGCGGCCGAGACCGACATCATCGGCCACTCCCAGGGCGGCATGATGCCGCGTCACTACCTGAAGTTCCTGGGCGGTGCCGACAAGGTCAACGCGCTGATCGGGCTCGCTCCCGACAACCACGGGACGACTCTGATGGGGCTCACCAAGCTCCTGCCGTTCTTCCCCGGGGCCGAGGACCTGCTCAGTACCGCGACCCCGGGGCTCGCCGACCAGATCGCCGGGTCCGCCTTCCTGAACAACCTGAACGCGGGCGGTGACACCGTGCCCGGTGTCGCCTACACGGTCATCGCCACCAAGTACGACGAGGTGGTCACCCCGTACCGCAGCGGGTTCCTGGACGGGCCGAACGTACGCAATGTGGTCCTCCAGGACCTGTGCCCGGTGGACTTCTCCGAGCACGTCGCGATCGGCCTCATCGACCGGATCGCCTGGCACGAGGCGGTCAACGCGCTCGATCCCGCACATGCCGAACGGACCACCTGCGGCTCGGTCTTCGACTGAGCCGCAGGCGGTCCGCCCACCGGGGGTCAGCGGCCGTGCCGGCCCCCGGTGGCGCGGCGGCGGGCAACGCCGAACATCACGGCCGCACCGATCGCCAGGACGCCGGCCCCGGCGATCGCGATCATCGGCGTGGCGCTGTCGCCGCCGGTCGCGGCCAGATTGCCGTTGCCGTCGCCGTTGTCACCGCCGTCCGCCGCGACCGGGACGGCGGCCGAGGCCGACGGCGCGGTCGGCACCGGGGAGGACGACCCGCCGTTGGTCTTCGGGTCGTTGTCCCCGTGCCCGTTGTGCTCGACCGAGGACTTGTCCCGGCCCCGGTCGATCTGCTCGTCCGTCGGGGCGGAGGGCAGGGCGGAGGGCTGCGCCGAAGGCTGCCGGGAGGGCTGCCCGGTCGGGGTGGTGCCCGGCTGCGTACCGGGCTTGGTGCCGGGCGTGCCCGGCTTCCCGCCCGGCGTGCCGTTGTCCTTGCCGAAGACCACGTCCGAGCAGGTGTAGAAGGCCTCCGGGCTGTCCGAGCGCTGCCAGACGCTGTAGATCAGGTGCCGGCCGGACTTCTTCGGGACGGTGCCGGTGAACACGTAGTCCCCGCCCTGCATCTTCGGGTCGGTGGCCGTCGCGAACGGCTTCGCCTCCAGGTCGGACCACTTCAGCGGCCGGGACGGGTCGTACCCGTCCTTGGTGATGTACAGGGCGAAGGAGCCCCGGTGCGGAGCGGTGCCCTTGTAGCGGAAGGTGTGCCCGCCCGCCGCCATCGGGCTGGCCGGCCAGTCGCCCCGGGCCAGGTCGAGGCCCCGGTACTTGTCGTTGCCGGCCGAGCACAGCTTGCCGTCCGGGATCAGCGCCTTGTGCTGCCCGGCCGCATTGGCGATGTTCACCGCGTTCCAGTCGTAGAACGCCTGGGTCCCGCTGGCCGCGACCGCCGCCTTGCAGGCCGCCGAGCGGGGCGATTCCGGACCTTCGGCGTAACAGGCCGCCACCCGGCTCACCGGGTCGGTCATGGAGCCGTGCGCGGCGGCCGGCGTGGTCGCGTACGCCGCCACGGCGAGCGGCGCGAGACCGAGAGCGGCGATGCGGGTGGCCGTACGGCGAGCGGGCATGGGTGGGTCTCCTTCGGGCGGCACATGGTTCGGTGGGCCGGAGCAGCGGAGGCTGTGCGGCGCCGCGACCCGTGGGTCGCGGCGCCGCCTCCGGCCTTCCCTGGCCCGGCCAAGCTAGCCACTCCGAACACGGGTTTGGCCCGTCCCGGGGCCCACGGGCCGATCCTTAGGGTCCTCTTAAGGGGGCGCTAAGCGGGCCGACAGATAGCGTGCTCCGCATGATCGTTTCGCCCCCGTCCCAGCCCCCGTCCCCGCCCCTGCCCCAGCCCCCGGGCCGGCCCCGGCTCGCCCGGGCCACGGACCTGCCGGCCGTGCGTGCCGTGACCGATGCCGCGTACCACCCCTACATCGAACGGATCGGAATCCGGCCCGCGCCGATGGACGCCGATCACGCCGCCGAGGTGGCCGCCGGGCACGTCTTCGTGCTCGGCGAGCCGGTGGCGGGCCTGGTGGTGCTGGTCCCGGCCGAGGACCATCTCTTCCTCGACAGCATCGCGGTGCATCCGGACGCCCATGGCACCGGCCTGGGCCGCACCCTGCTCGGCTTCGCCGAGACCCGGGCCCGCGAGCTGGGCCTGCCCGAGATCCGGCTCTACACCAACGCACTGATGTGGGAGAACCGGAAGCTCTACCCGCGCTACGGCTACGAGGTGGTGGAACGCCGGGTCGACGGCCCGTACGACCGCTTCCACTACCGCAAGCCGCTGGGCTGACCGGTCAGCCCAGCAGCTCGGCCAGGCCGCCCTCTTTGGCGATCCGTTCCAGCTCGTCGAGGGCGGCGAGGGCCTGCCGGGCCGCCTCCGGGTCCCGCCGGGCCAGGCCGCTGTCCGCGAACTCGTCCTCGTCCAGCCGCCGTACGTCGGTGCCGTCGGCCGAGACCCACAGGTCGAGGTCGAGGTCCTCGACCACGAGCTCGGCCGGCCCGTCCGTCTCGCGCAGCACCGCGGGGCGGGTGATGTCGCAGTACCAGCCCTTGAGCTCGCCGTCGCCGGTCCGGACCTCCTTGACCGCGTACCAGCGGTCCCGCCAGTAGTGCTCGATGAACACATCGCCCGGTTCGAACCGGACGAACCCGAAGTCGCGGACGTCCGGCGCCGCCCAGGGCGCGCGGACCCCGATCCGGGTGCCGTCGTCGCCGAGCAGCCCCGCCCGGTACCGGATCTTGGTCCGTCCGGCCTTGACCAGCACCACGTCCAGGAACTTCCTCATGCTTCCGAACTCCCTGCCAGTCGCTTTGCGTAGCGCGTCTCAGCGGCGCAGATCTCGTACCCGAACCACTCGTTGATCGCGAGCATCGGGCCGTTCCCGCTGTCGTTCCCGGTGAAGGCCTCGGTGTAGCCGGCCGCCCGGGCCCGGTGCAGGGAGGCGGCCTTCGCCAGCTTGGCCAGGCCGCGCCCGCGATGGGCGCGCCGGGTGCCGGTCATGGCCGAGGCGTAGCGGCCGGCGCCGTCGGTGTGGGCGGCGGTGAAGGCCGCGACCTCGCCGTCGACCAGGGCGACCACGGTCAGCTCCTTGTCGAGGGCGGGATGGTTCCAGGTGGACCGGAGCCAGTCCTGGTAGTCGTCCAACTCGGTGCCCACGTCGCTCGGTTCGTCGGCGGTGGTCTCCGCGTCCGCCGTGAACAGCGGGCGCGGGTCGGCGGCGAAGGCCGAGGCGGGCCGCAGTTCCACCCCGGCCGGCAGCTCCGGCACCGGGGGCAGGGCCGCGTGCGCCAGATCGAGCCGGAGGAAGTGCGCGGACCGGCCGGCCCGGTAGCCGTGACGCTCGGCGAAGGCCCGGTTGGCGGGCTCGTCCAGTACCCAGACGAACAGCTCGGTGGCGCCCTCGGCCGCCAGGTACGCCTCCGCTGTGCGCAGCAGCGCGGTGCCGGCGCCGAGACCCCGGCGGTCCGGGTGGACGTAGGTGTTGGCGAAGGACCGGCCCGGTTCCGGGCTCTCGTACGCGAATCCGACCTGGGCGGTGCCGATGACCTCGCCTTCCGCGGTCTCGGCGACCAGCAGCCGGTAGCGCTTGTCGGGGTGGGCGCCGGCCAGTTCGAAGCCGGTGATCTCCGGGGTGGCGATCATGAACGGCAGGGCGGCGCGGCGCACCCGGACGAAGGCTTCCAGGTCGGCGGGGTCGGTGGGGCGCAGGTCCCGGACAAGAATGGTCATGCGCCGGACGCTATGCGCCACGTCCGGCCACCCGCCTCCGAATTTCCGGACCGATGGCGCACAATCTGCCGTGTGACCTCGACGAATCTGAAGATCACCCTGGACCGGGCGGCCGATGCGGCGGCCCCGTACGAGCAACTGCGCGCGCAGATCGCCGAGCAGGCCCGGTCGGGCGGGCTGCCGACGGGCTTCAAGCTGCCGACGGTCCGCGGGCTGGCTGAGGAGCTGGGCCTGGCGGCGAACACCGTGGCGAAGGCCTACCGGGCGCTGGAGACGGACGGGGTGATCGAGACCCGGGGCCGGCACGGCACGTTCGTCGCGGCGGCGGGCGATGCGTCTCGCCGCGAAGCGGCGGGCGCGGCGCAGGCGTACGCGGAGCGCGCCCAACGCCTCGGCCTCACCTTCGACGAGGCCGTGACCGCCGCCTTGGACGCTCTTCGGGCGCGCTACGGCCAGTAGCCGGGATGGCAAGAGCCGGGATGGCCGGGCTGCGGCCGGCCCTGCCGGACGCGTGCCCCCCGGCGGCGGTCAGAGGTACAGGCCGGCCGCCGGGCTGTGCGGCTGCGGCGGCAGGACCGCCGCCGGGCCCGCGCCGCGGCGCAGGGCGAACAGCTCGGCCAGGGTCGCGCCCTCGCGGGACACGCCCTCGTCCGAGCCCAGCCAGTCCACCGCCTCGTCGTGGGTGAGCTTGCCCACCTCGATACGGGCCAGGCAGCGGCCGGGCCGGACCACCGCGGGGTGCAGCCGCTCCAGGTCCTCGTTGGTGGTGACGCCGACGAGCACGTTGCGGCCCTGCCCCAGCAGACCGTCCGTCAGATTCAGCAGCCGGGACAGTGCCTGACCGGCCGTGTGCCGGGCCTCACCGCGGATCAGCTCGTCGCAGTCCTCCAGCAGCAGCAGCCGCCAGCGGCCCTTGGCGGTGCCCTCGTCCTCGCCGATCGCGATGTCCATCAGATAGCCGACGTCGTTGAACAGCCGTTCCGGGTCAAGGACGCAGTCCACCTGGCACCAGTCCCGCCAGGACCGGGCCAGCGTCCGCAGCGCCGAGGTCTTGCCGGTCCCCGGCGGCCCGTGGAGCAGCAGCAGCCGGCCCGCGATGTCGTTCGGGGTCACCTTCATCAGCCGGTCCATGGCGGTGGCGACCGGTGCCGTGTAGTTCGGCCGGACCTCCGCCCAGGTGCCGGCCGCGATCTGCCGCGTCGTCCGGTACGGGCCGCGCCGCGGGGACACGTACCAGAACCCCATGGTGACGTTCTCCGGCTGCGGTTCGGGCTCGTCCTGGGCCCCGTCCGTGGCCTGGCCGAGCACGCTGGAGGCCAGTTCGTCGCTGACCGCCGTCACCGTCACGTCCGCGCCCCGGCTCCAGCGCGACACCAGCATGGTCCAGCCCTCGCCCTCGGCGAGCATGGCGCTGCGGTCGGTGTCGCGGGCCGAGCGCAGCACGGTGGCCGAGGGCGGCAGCAGGGTGGCTCCGGCCTTGACCCGCTCGATGGTGACGCTGTGCGAGTACGGCTGCTCGCCGGAGGCGAACCGGCCGAGGAACAGCGCGTCGACCACGTCCGACGGTGAATCACTGTCATCCACGTTGAGCCGGATCGGCAGCGCGTGCTGTGGGTCGTCTGCGGTGACTGACATGGCGCCCATGATCCGGCACGGAGTGCCCGCGTGCACCCGTGTTTCAGCGGTTCGTTCGCTGGATCGGGTGTGCAACTTCCCTCCTCAAACGAGTTCCACGGTGAAGATTCCGCCCGGATCACCCCGCCATCCCCATGCCGAACATTCTTGGCATGGACACTTCCTGAACCCTCCAGCTCCTTGTACGACGTAACTCGACGCACTCGTCGGTAACCCCCCCCACAAGGAGCCGCATCCATGAGACTGTCGCGCTTCGCCTCGTTAACCTCCGCCCTGCTGCTGGCCGCAGGAGCCGCCCTGTTCGGCGCCTCCTCGGCCGCCGCCGCGCCGCAGGCCGACTTCGGCTATGTCGCGCTCGGCGACTCGTACTCCTCCGGTGTCGGTGCCGGGAACTACGACAGCGGCAGCGGAAACTGCAAGCGGACCAGCCGCGCCTACCCGGCACTCTGGGCCGCCGCCAACTCCCCGCAGACCTTCGCCTTCACCGCCTGCTCGGGCGCCCGTACGGGTGATGTGCTCGCCAACCAGCTCGGACCGCTGAACAGCGGCACCGACCTGGTCAGCATCACCGTCGGCGGCAACGACGCCGGATTCTCCGACGTCATGACGACCTGTGTGCTGCAGTCCGAGTCCTCCTGCATCAACCGGGTCAACCAGGCCAAGGCCTACGTGGACTCGACCCTGCCCGGCAAACTCGACCAGGTCTACAACGCCATCTCGGCCAAGTCCCCGGCGGCGCGGGTGGTCGTCATCGGCTACCCCCGCTTCTACAAGCTCAACGGCAACTGCCTGGCCGGGCTCTCCGAGGGCGAGCGCGCCGCCATCAACGGCGCGGCGGACCACCTGAACGCCGCTCTGGCCAAGCGCGCCGCCGACCACGGCTTCGCCTACGCCTCGGTCGTCGGCGCCTTCACCGGCCATGAGATCTGCTCCGGCAGCGCCTGGCTGCACAGCGTCAACTGGACCAACATAGGCGAGTCGTACCACCCCACCGCCGCCGGCCAGTCCGGGGGCTATCTGCCCGTCTTCACCAACGCCGCCTGATCCCGGCCTGATCTCGGCCTGACCTCGGCCTGCTCGGGGACCAGTAGAGGATCAGTAGGCGATCAGCAGGATCAGTGCCACCAGCGCAGCCAGCAGCACCAGCACTCCGGCCGTGAGCACCAGGCCGGCCCGGCGCGGTACCGCCTCATCCGGCGGTGCCGGCGCCGGGGACCCGCCGCCGGCCGTGGTCCCGTCCGCGGTCCGGCCCCCGGCCGGCGTCTGTGCAGGGCCCGACACCGGCCCGCCGTCGGCCCGTACCCGGCCGCCCGCGCCCACCACCCGCAGCATCCGGGCGGCCTCCGCCACCGGCAGCCGGTCCGCCGGATCCCGTCGCAGCAGCCCCTCCAGTACGGGTGCCAGCGGGCCCGCCCCGCCCGGTGCGGGCACTCCCGCCACGCCCTCCCGCAGCGGCGGCGGCGCGGCCCCGGCCACCGCCGCGTACAGCAGCGCACCCAGCGACCACAGATCCGACTCCGGCCCCGGCTCCCGCCCGGACAGCCGCTCCGGGGCCAGGAACGCGGGCTCCGTACCGGCCGGCTGCAGCAGGCCGAAGTCGCTCAGCATCACCCGGCCGTCATTGCCCAGCAGCACATTGGCCGGCTTCACGTCCCGGTGCAGCACCCCCGCCTCGTGCGCGGAACGCAGTGCGACCAGCAGCTGCTCCCCGAGGTGCGCCACCCGCTGCGGGGGCAGCGGCCCGTCGGCCGCCAGCACCTCGGCCAGCGACAGCCCGCGGACCAGCTCCATCACGATCCACGGCCGGCCCTCCTCGGTGGCCACGTCGTGCACCCTGACCACCCCGCGGTGGGTGATCCGGGCCGCGGCCCCGGCTTCCCGCGCCACCCGGTCGTACAGCTCACGGGCCGCCGCGGGGGCGGTGCCGGCCGGGGCGCGGACCTCCTTGACCGCGACCTCGCGGCCCAGGACCTCGTCCCGGGCCCGCCAGACGATCCCGGTGGCGCCCTCGCCCAGCGGGTCCAGCAGCCGGTACCGGCCCGCGATCACCCGTCCTCCGGCCGCTGCTCCGCCCGGTGTCCCGTCCGGTGTTCCGTCCGGTGTTCCGCTCGGCTCTCCGCCCGGTGTTCCGCTCACCCGAGCCCCCTCAGCTCCGTCGGCCGGCCCCGCCCGCCGTCCGTAAGGAGGCGATCACTCCACGTTATCCGAGTTCGTGTGATGTGGCGCCGCTCGCGCAAAAACTCTCCAAACCGGCCGATTTGTGCGGAGAGTGACGGCCGACTCCGCTGAGTAACCGTCAACTCCCGCTCGCAGTAGGGGTAATTCACACGACCGGGATACCCGACTGCGACGCGGGGACGATAGGGTTTACCCTGCCCGGGCCGGGTGCCCTCGTACGGGTGGGGAGAGACATGGAACAGATAGCAATGCGCAGTAGGCCGCCCCGCGTGCCTGCCATCACCTGCGGCAGCACCGCGACCAGTACGCGGCTCGACCGCCACCTCGCCGTGCTGGGCGGCCCAGCCGTCCCGCAGCGCGAGGCGGCCGAGGCCACTCTGCTGATGCGTGAACTCACGTCGCGCGACCACACGCACGTCCAGCGGAGCCGGAGCGCGCGCGTCGCACTCTTCGCGCCGCTGCGCCGACTGCGTCGCACCCTCTTCGGCAGCCGCCGCTCGTAACCACCGACCCCGTCCCCCGACGCACCCCCGTCCGTCCCGGCCTCAGGCGACCACACCGTCCCGGCGCAGCGCCGTGATCTGCGCGCCCGTCATCCCCAGGGCGCGCAGCAGGGCGTCGGTGTGTTCGCCGAGCGCGGGCACCGCACCCATCCGCGGTGCCGCGCCGCCCGGCAGTCCGATCGGCGGCAGCAGGGCCCGCAAGGGCCCGGCCGGGGAGTCCACCTCCCGCCAGCGGTCCCGTGCCGCCAGCTGGGGGTGCCCGGCCAGATCCGCCACCGAGTTGAGGCGTGCGCAGGCGATGCCCGCCGCCTCCAGGCGCCCGATCGCCTCCATCGCGCCGAGCCGGGACACCGCCTCGGCCACCACCGCATCGGTCTTCTCCCGGTTGGCGGTCCGCGCCGCATTGGTGGCGTACTCCGGATCCTCCGCCAGCTCCGGCCGCTCCAGGACCCGTTCCGCCAGTCGGCGCCACTCCCGGTCGTTCTGTACCGACAGCAGCACCCGGTTTCCGTCCGCCGTCGGATAGGCGTCGTACGGGGCGATCACGGCATGCGCCAGGCCCGTCCGCGGCGGCTGCTCCCCGCCGTGCATGGTGTGGTGGAGCGGATGCCCCATCCACTCGGCGAGGGCGTCCAGCATCGATACCTCCACCGGCCCGCCGCGGCCGGTGACACCGCGGCGCAGCAGGGCCGCCAGCACCCCGGAGAAGGCGTACATCGCCGCGGCGATATCGGCCGCCGGGATCCCGGACTTGACGGACTCGGCAGGAGTTCCGGTCACCGAGACCAAACCCGCCTCGCACTGCACCAGCATGTCGTAGGCCCGCTTGTGCGCGTACGGGCCCTCGGCGCCGTAGCCGGAGACGTCCACCGCGACCAGCCGCTCGTAGCGGGCGGTGAGGGTGGCGGCGTCGAAGCCCAGCCGGGCGGCAGCGCCCTGGGCGAGGTTCTGTACGAACACGTCCGCACCCGCGATCAGCTGCTCCAGGACCTCCCGGCCGCGCGGCTCCTTCAGGTCCAGCGCGATCGACTCCTTGCCCCGGTTGGCCCAGACGAAATGCGAGGCCAGCCCGTGGGCGGCGGTGTCGTAGCCGCGGGCGAAGTCGCCGCCGTCGGGGCGTTCGACCTTGATCACCCGGGCGCCGAGGTCGGCGAGCTGGCGGGTGGCGAAGGGGGCAGAGACGGCCTGTTCGACGGCGACGACAGTGATCCCGGCCAGCGGGAGCGGTTGGATGTCCATGGGAGACCTGCCTACCGGTTGGCACCCGGATCTGTCACCCCTGGTGGCCGGTCAGCCGTGGCCGCGGGCGAACCGGCGTGCGGCCAGGGGGACGAACAGCACCAGCAGGGCCACCGACCAGCACAGCGCCCCGGCGACGGGATGGGCGGCCGGCCAGGCGGCGCCCGCCGCGGCCTCGCCGCCCGCGTTCCCGCACAGTTCGCGGACGGCCGTGGCCACCGCGCTGATCGGGTTCCACTCGGCGACCGTACGCAGCGGGCCGGGCAGCCCGGCCGTCGGCAGGTACGCGCTGGACAGCATCGGCAGGACGAAGGTGGCGCCGCCGAGCTGCCCGGCCGCCTCCTCGCTCCGGCTGATCAGTCCCAGGTACGTGCCCACCCAGGCGGTGGCGAAGCGGAACAGCAGCAGCACGCCGAGGGCGGCCAGCGCCCCCGGCAGCCCGTTCTCCACCCGCCAGCCCATCGCCAGCCCCACCAGCATCAGCGGAACCATCGCCACCGCCGTGGTCACCAGGTCCGCGCCGGTCTGGCCGAGCGGGACCGCGGCCCGGCTCATCGGCAGCGTCCGGAAGCGGTCCATCACCCCGCGGTGGGCGTCCTGCGCGGCCGTGAACATACCGGTCATCAGGCCGTTGGCGGCGGTCGCGGCCAGCAGTCCGGGCACCAGGAACTCCCGGTACTCGGCCCCGGGCATGGCGAGCGCGCTGCCGAAGACATAGCCGAAGAAGAGCAGCATGGTGATCGGCATGGTCTGGGTGAGGATCAGCAGGGCCGGTGCGTGCCGGGCCTTCTGCAGCTGCCGGCCGAGGACGGCGGTGCCATCGATGAGAACACTGCTCATGCCGCGCACTCCTTGGTGGAGGCCCCGGTGGAGGCCTGGGCGGGGGCCTCGGCCGGGGCCTTGGCGGGGGCGGTCAGGCGGAGGAACACCTCGTCGAGGGTGGGCGGGCGCAGCCGGGCGTCGGTGACCGGCACCCCGGCCGCGTCCAGGGCCCGTACGACCTGAGGCAGGGTCAGGGCGGCATCACGCACCGTCACTCCGACGGTCAGCCGTTCCTCGTCGAGGACCGGCCGGCCGCCGGTGAGCCGGTCCAGCACCACGGCTGCGCCGGTGAGCGCCTCCGGGCCGGCCACCGTGACCTCCGCCGAGGCGCCGATTCGTGCCTTGAGGGCCTCAGGGGTGCCGGTTTCGGCGGCCCGGCCGCGGTCGATCAGCACGATGTGGTCGGCGAGGCGGTCCGCCTCCTCCAGGTACTGGGTGGTCAGCAGCACCGTGGTGCCCTCGGCGGCAAGGGCCCGTACGGCCGTCCAGATCTGCTCGCGGGCGGCCGGATCGAGGCCGGTGGTCGGCTCGTCGAGGAACAGCACCCGGGGGCGGGTGAGCAGCCCGGCGGCGAGGTCGAGCCGGCGGCGCATTCCGCCGGACCAGGTGCCCGCGACCCGGTCGGCGGCCTCGGCGAGTCCGAACCGGTCGAGCAGTTCCTCGGCCCGGGCCCGCCCGGCCGGCCCCCGGAGCCCGCTGAGCCGGGCGAACAGCCGCAGGTTCTCGCGGCCGGTCAACTCTCCGTCCACCGAGGCGTACTGGCCGGTGACGCCGATCAGCCGGCGGGCGGCTGCGGGGGAGCGGGCCACGTCCACTCCGGCCACGGTGGCGGTGCCGGAGTCGGGTGCGGTGAGGGTGGCGAAGATGCGGACGGCGGTGGTCTTGCCGGCGCCGTTGGGGCCGAGCAGTCCGCAGACCGTGCCCTCGGGGACGGCCAGGTCGAGCCCGCGCAGGGCGTGGACCTTCCCGAACCGCTTCTCCAGACCCTCACTAAGTACAGCGTACGTAGTTGTCATGCGGTCGACCATACCGGACTACGTACGGTGTACGTAACTAGGATGGTGGGCGAGGAACGAGGTGATGAGGTGATGACCGATGGCAGCCGGCGGGCGCTCCGCTGAACCCGTGGTGATCTGGGCCCGCCCGCCGCGGACCGGCCGCGGGCCCAGGCCGGCCCACAGCCGCGACTCGATCGCGGCGGAGGCGGTCGGGATCGCCGACGCGGAGGGCATCGAAGCGGTGTCCATGCGGCGGGTCGCAGCCGCGGTGGGTGCCGGGACGATGTCGCTCTACAACTACGTGCCGCGCAAGGAGGACTTGTACGAGCTGATGGTCGACGCGGTGAGCGCCGAGTATGAACTGGCCGCCCCCACCGGGGACTGGCGGGCCGACCTCCGCGGACTGGCTCGCCAGGCAAGGGAGTTGATGCACCGTCATCCCTGGCTGCCGGGTCTGCTGAGTCCCGTGTACGGATTCAGCCCGCACGCGTTGCGGTACCTGGAGCACTGTCTGGACTGCCTGGCGCCGCTGGACGTCACGCCCGGCGAGAAGCTGGAGCTGATCGCCGCCGTCAACGGGGCGGTGGCCGCCTACGCGGCCAATGAACTGGCCCTGGCCGAACGGGCCAGGACCCTGCCGTGGAGCGAGGACGCGGAGCGCCGGGCCCGGACGGCCTACCTCGGCTCGCGGCTGGCGACGGGGGAGTACCCGCTGCTGTCCGCGGCCCTCTCGGCCGGCGCGCACGAGGTCGTCGCGCCGGACCTGGACGCCGCCTTCGACCGCTCGGTGGAACGCCTGCTGGCGGGGTGGGGGTAGGTGGCGCCCGGGGGTTCGTCAGGGGTCCCCAGGGGAGGGTCAGAGGGGCAGGGCGAACTGCCCGCCCGGGCCCTCCTCCTGGTGCTCCAGGACCGAGGCCGGGCGGCGGGACCAGCGCGGTGGCGGCAGCACGCCCGCGGTGTGCAGGTCCGCCGTCGCCAGGGCCGGGCCGGTCTCGAACGCGGCCCGCTCCGGGGCGAGTTCCGCCAGCAGGGACAGGGTGGTGAGCAGGCCCAGCAGTTCCGAGGTCCACTCCTGAGGCCACCGGTCCGGCCCCAGCGACTCCAGCCCGTCCGCGTCGCGGTAGGCGGTCCGGGCCGCGAACCAGCCCTCCAGTACCCGGGCGCCGCGCACCTCGTACTCCCACGCTCCGGCCGGAACCGGGGAGATCTGCCCGGAGCCCAGGTGGAGGGTCTCGGTCTCGGGGTCGTACGCCAGGCCGTCCGGCCGGGCCGGCACGGCGGCCCGCACATACGGCCGGCGCCCGCCCGGCAGCCTCGGCGGCTCCCCGCCGCGGGCCCCGCGCAGCTGGACGGTCAGGATGCGGTGGCCGAGCTCCAGCCCGGCCCGCCAGCGCCCGGGATCGCCGGCGAGCGGGACCTCGTACCCGCGCGGGCCCGGCCGGCCGGCGGCCAGCACCCAGGACAGCAGGTCCTCCGGGGTCACCCAGGTCCGGTACCGCCCGCCCAGGAAGTCGAGCAGGCCCGGCGCCAGATTGGGCTCCGCGCCGCCCGGGCGCCGGTGCAGCGGGCGCACCCGGCCCAGCCGCCCGGCCGGAAGGTGGGCGCTGACCAGGTCCTCCATGAGAAACAGCTGCTGGGCGTCCCGGACCCGCCACAGCTCCGGGCGCGCGGCGTCGATGAGCCGCTGGTCCGGCAGCAGCCACTCCTCCTGGAACGGCCCGGACAGCACCCGTACCGGCTCCGGACACTCCCCGGGCTCGTGCGCGAACCGCCCGGTCCCGGTGCGCTGCCCGGGCAGCGCCGCCGCCCCGGCGGCCGGCGTACGGGCCCGGCTCGGGCGGAACAGCCGCTCCCGCTCGGCACCCCCGGCCGAGGTCACCGCCGCCCAGCGGGCCCGCAGGGTCGCGGGATCGGCGGCGGCCGGCCAGGCCCGGCCCAGCCTCAGCGGGGCCACCGACCAGGGCATCAGATCGTCCAGCAGAAGCGCGTCGTCGCTCACGGCGCCGATGCTAGGCGGTCATCCCCGGTACGGGCACGCTACGCTCCTTTTGTACGCACATGTACCGACCGAGGAGGCGGCCATGAGCCAGTACGACGAATACTCGACCCCATCACAGGCCGAAGGCGAACGGCTCGACGACGACATGGACGAGAAGGAGCGCCGGCAGCGGCAGCACCCGCAGACCATGCGCACCACCCCGTCCCAGGCCGAGGGCGAGCGCGGAACCGAGGACGACGAGTAGCAGCAGCCCGGCGAGCAGCAGCCCCGCCGGTACCGGTTCCGCTCAGTGCGCGTCCATGGTCACGGTGAAGGAGAACCGGTCGCCCCGGTACCGGATCCGCGCCACATCCACCACCCGGCCGTCCTCGTCGTACGTCACGCCCGTGTAGTGCAGGATCGGGCTCAGCAGCGGTACGTCCAGCAGCTCGGCGGTGGCCGGGTCGGCCAGCCGCGCCTCTACCGTGTCCGTGATCCGGCTGATCCGGACGCCGACCACGTCCCGCAGCACCTTGGTCATCGGCCAGCGCTCCAGATCGGCCGCCTCCACCGCCGCGGCCAGCTCCGGCCGGACCGCGTTCTCCGCCCAGTTGGTGGGCTCGCCCGTGGTGCCATCGCGGCGCAGCCGCCGGTAGGTGACCAGCTCCGCGGCATCCGGGAAGTACTCGGCGAGGTCCCCGGGGACCGGTCCCCGCTCCTGCCCGAGCACCGTGGTGCGCTCGCCCGACTGCTGGGCCACGATCGCATCGACCGAGCCCAGCAGCCGGACCGGGGCACTGCGCCGGGCCCCCGGCTCGATGAAGGTGCCGCGCCGCCGGTGCCGGCTGATCAGGCCCTCCTGCTCCAGCTCCTTGAGCGCCTGCCGCATGGTCAGCACGCTCACCCCGTAGTGCTCGGCCAGCTGCTCCTCGGTGGGCAGGCGCAGCGAGGAGTCCGGGGTGCGGCCGAGTATCGAGGCGCGCAGTGACTGCGACACCTGGTACCAGAGCGGCAGCTTCCGGTTGAGTACCAGCGAGTCGGGTGCGAAGGCGGTCACGGCGGTTCTCCGAACGGGTGGGGCGGGGTGCGGCCTGCCGCAGGCCCGCGGCAGGCCTGCGGCGTGCAGGAATCCTAGGCGCGGAAGTGCCGCTGCAGACCCTGCCAGACGTCGTCGTACCGCCGCTGGAGGTGATCCGCGCCCGCCGCCTGGGCGGTGGCGGTGATCGGCCAGCGGGTCTCGAACATGAAGGCCAGACCGTCGTCGATCTTCTGCGGCTTCAGCTCGGCGGCGCTGGCCTTGTCGAAGGTCTCCCGGTCCGGGCCGTGCGCGGACATCATGTTGTGCAGCGAGCCGCCGCCGGGCACGAAGCCCTCGGCCTTGGCGTCGTACGCGCCCTCGATGAGGCCCATGTACTCGCTCATCACGTTCCGGTGGAAGTACGGCGGCCGGAAGGTGTCCTCGCCGACCAGCCAGCGCGGGGCGAACACCACGAAGTCCACGCCCGCCAGGCCCGGGGTGTCGGAGGGCGAGGTCAGCACCGTGAAGATCGACGGGTCCGGGTGGTCGTAGCTGATGGTGCCCAGGACATTGAAGCGGCGCAGGTCGTAGACGTACGGGGTGTGGGTGCCGTGCCAGGCGACCACGTCCAGGGGGGAGTGGCCATAGGTCGCGGACCACAGGTTGCCGCAGAACTTGTTGACCACCTCGGTCGGCCGCTCGATGTCCTCGTACGCGGCGACGGGCGCCTGGAAGTCGCGGGCGGCGGCGAGGCCGTTGGCCCCGATCGGGCCGAGGTCGGGCAGCTGGAAGGGCTGGCCGTAGTTCTCGCAGACGTAACCGCGGGCATCGGCGTCGAGCAGCTCGACGCGGAAGCGCACCCCGCGCGGGATCAGCGCCACATGCCCGGGCTCGGCGCGCAGCAGGCCGAGCTCGGTGCGCAGCAGCAGTCCGCCGCGCTCCGGGACGATCAGCAGTTCGCCGTCGGAGTCGCTGAACACCCGGTCGGTCATGGATGCGTTGGCGGCGTAGAGGTGGATGGCCATGCCGGCGCGCTGGGCGGCGTCACCGTTGCCGCCGAGGGTCCACAGGCCGGACAGGAAGTCGGTGCCGGGGGCCGGGTCGGGCAGCGGGTTCCAGCGCAGCCGGTTGGGGTCCGGGACGGTCTCGGTGAACGGGGCGGTGCGCAGTCCGCCGTTGTCGATGCGGGTGAAGGGCGGATGCGCGGCCGAGGGGCGGATCCGGTAGAGCCAGGAGCGCCGGTTGTGGGCGCGCGGCTCGGTGAACGCGCTGCCGCTGAGCTGCTCGGCGTACAGGCCCAAGGGCGCCCGCTGGGGGGAGTTGCGGCCCAGGGGGAGGGCGCCGGGGACGGCCTCCGAGCTGTGCTCGTTGCCGAAGCCGGTGAGATACACCAGCCCCTCCGCCGTCTTCCTCGCCTGCTCGCTCATGCCTGCTCCCACTCCGTCGAAGGAATCCTATGGTCGACAGTAGGATTCCGCGGCCGTGGCGTCAACGCCGGACCGGGGCGGAGGCGGCGGGAAAAGGGTCGTGCGCGAGGGGATCCGAAAAGATGAACATTGCTCTACTCTCACGCGCATGTCGTGGACCCGCAGGCTCCCTGCCGTTCCGGCGGCTCTCCTCGCCGCCCTCCTCGCCCTCCTGACCCTGCTCCTCGCCGCGCCCGCCGCGCAGGCGCACGAGGAGCGGCCCGTCACCTTCCCCGACGGCTCCGGATCGGTACCGGAGTACCGAAAGGCCGAACCCGACCTCCTTGTCTGCAAGACCGACCGGGCCGCGTTCGAGAAACGCATCGCCGGCTTCCCGGAGGAACTCAGGCAGCGCAACCTCGCCCTCTTCGCGCGCTGCGAGCAGAGCGGCTTCCGCCACCTGCAGGAGGCCGTCGACAAGGTCGACCGCCCGGGCATGAACATCGCGATCCTGCCCGGCCTCTACGAGGAGGAGCCCTCACTGCCCAAGCCGACGGGCGAGTGCGCCGCACTGAAGGCGCCCGGCTCCTCCTTCGGCTACCAGATCCTCAGCTACGAGCAGCAGGTGCAGTGCCGGCACAACCAGAACCTCGTCGCCATCATGGGCAAGACCAACCTGCAGATCGAGGGCACCGGCGCCTCCCGGCTGGACGTGGTCATCGACGCCAAGTACCAGAAGCTGAACGGACTCCGCGCGGACCGGTCCAACGGCATCTACTTCCGCAACTTCACCGCCCAGCGCACCACCTTCAACTCGCTGTACGTGCTGGCCGGCGACGGTTTCGTCATCGACGACGTCCTGACCCGCTGGAACGACGAATACGGCTTCCTGACCTTCGCCAGTGACCACGGGCTCTACAAGAACTGCGAGTCCTACGGCAACGGAGACTCCGGCATCTACCTGGGCAGCGCCTCGAACATCAACGAGGGCCGCGGCTACGACGTGCCCCGCTACTCCATCGAGATCACCGGCTGCCGCAGCCACCACAACATGGTCGGCTACTCCGGCACCGCCGGTGACTCGGTCTGGGTCCACGACAACGAGTTCGACCACAACATGGGCGGCGCCTCCATGGACAGCGCCTTCCCGGGCCACCCCGGACTCCCGCAGAACCACGCCAAGTTCGAGCGGAACCTGATCCACGACAACAACCAGGACTACTACCGCCACGTGGCCGACGGCACCTGCGCCAAACCGCCCATCGACCGGGGCTACGAGCAGGGCGTGGTCTGCCCGCAGATCTCCATGCCCCCCGGCACGGGCATCATCACCGCGGGCGGCAACTGGAACATCTACGAGAACAACTGGGTGTACGGGCACCGGCGCGCCGCGTTCTTCCTCAGCGCCGTCCCCGCCTTCATCCGGGGGGAGTCCGCCTGGTCCAAGCAGGCGGACACCTCCCACCACAACCGGTACGCCGGCAACATCCTGGGCAAGGACAAGACCGGCGCCTCCCGGCCCAACGGCATGGACGTGTGGTGGGACGGGCAGGGCAAGGGCAACTGCTGGCAGAACGGCCCGGACGGGTCCAGCCCGGGCACCGTTCCGGAGTGCGGCAAGGCCCGCGGAGACGTCTCCGGCTCCTCGCACCGGCTGGCCGGCGAGCCGGTGAAACTCGTCCAGCTGCTGGTCTGCTCCGACTACAACGTCCAGGCCCGCCGACTGCCGGCCGGCTGCGACTGGTACGGCGCCCGCGGTCTGGAACGGGTGGAGACGCAGGCGGCGCTGGCGGTGGCCGCGGTGCTGCTGCTGGTCGGCGGCATCCTGTGGTGGCGCAGGCTGCGCGGCAGCCGGCCGGCCACGGTGGCCTCGCTGCTGGGCCTGGCCGGTCTGGCCCTGGACGTGGCGGGCTCGACCATGTCCCTGACCGGCACCTTCGTGCCCGCCCTCGCCCTGCTCCTGCTGGGCCTGTGGTGGACCGGGATCGGCCTGGCCCTGCGCCCGGACCGCCCCTGGCTCGCCCGCCTCACCCTCCTTCTGGGCGGACTGACCCTGCTCGACGCCTTCGACAAGGCGGTCCTGATGATCCCCTGGATTCCGCTGAGCCCGGCCTGGTTCCGCGGACTGGTGGCCGTGGTCTGGGTGCTGTGGGCCGTGATCGCATCGGCCCGCCCCGGCCCCGGCCGGGTGAGCGGCACCCCCGGCGGCCCGGACGAGGACCCCGCCGGCGACCGCACCCCGGCCCCGCCCGGCCCCACCCCGGCCCTGAGCGCAGTAGCCACCGCCGACCCGCCCCCGGGCGGGGGCCCGGGCACGGCCCGGGGCGCGTCCCCGGGCGGGCGCGCGGGGAGAGCCGGGGGCGGGGCCGCCGACGGGGCTGCGGGCGGCCCCTGGGGGCGCGGCCCGGTCCGGGGCGCCGACGGGGGCCCGGCGGGCGGTCCCCGGTTCGGGGGCACCCCGGGCGATGGCCCCTTCGGGGGTGCGGCGTGAGCACCCCCGAGGCGGGCCCGGCCGGGGCGGCAACCCCGGCCGGGCAGCCCGCCGCCCAGGCCGGCGGTACGCCGCCGGGCTCGCCCGGCGGGCCCGGCCGCAGCCGCCGCACCCGCCGGAGCCGCCGCCCCGCGGCCCTGCTCGCCGTCGCCCTGCTCGTCACGGCCGGCCTGGCGGCGGGCTGCGGCGGACGGCCCAC
Organism: Streptomyces venezuelae; assembly: GCF_008642295.1. GTDB lineage: Bacteria > Actinomycetota > Actinomycetes > Streptomycetales > Streptomycetaceae > Streptomyces > Streptomyces venezuelae_C. The sequence goes on from NZ_CP029190.1 coordinate 5,904,835, forward strand.
CACCCACCACAGGCCCGGCACCAGCCACGAGCAGGCCTCCGGCAGCACCGGCAGGCTGCTGGAGACCACGGACGCGGCCGGCCACCGCTACCGGGAGGTCCCCGCCGACGGCGCCCCCGAGGTCCGCCTGACCGTCCGCCCCGACACCGAGGACGGCTGGAACCTCGAACTCGCCGTGCAGAACTTCCGGTTCACTCCAGGGAGCACCGGCGGCGCGGCCCTCCCGGGCGCGGGCCATGCCCATCTGGAGCTGGACGGCCGGAAACTGGCCCGGCTGTACGGCCCCTGGCACCACCTGCCGGCCGCGCAGGTACCGCCGGGTCCGCACACCCTGACCGTCCGCCTGTACGCGGACGATCACACCGCCTGGGCGGTCGCGGGCACGCCGGTCCAGGCCACGGCGCAGCTCACCGCAGCCGCGCCAGGCGCCACCCCGGGCCACACCCACGGCACCCCACCGTCCGCGGGCACCCCGGCGCCCGGCACCCCGGCACCGGGCGTCCCGGCACCGGGCGTCCCCGAGGCGGACCGGACCGTGACCGTCTCCGTCCGCGACGGCAAGGTCAGCCCCGCCCCCGGCCGCACCGAGCTCAAGCGCGGCGAGCGCGTTGCCCTGCGCGTCACCAGCGACCGCGCCGACACCCTGCACGTCCACGGCTACGACCGCGAACTGGCCCTGCCCCCGGGCCGGGAGGCCACCCTGGTCCTGACGGTGGACCGCACCGGTCTCTTCGAGGTCGAAACCCACGAGTCCGGCCTCGTCCTCACCCAGCTCGTGGTCCGGTGACCGGGTGAGGACGAGCGGCACCTTCCCGGGCCCGGCCCCGGGCCCGGCTCCCGGCCCGGGGGCCGGTCTCCGGGCCGACCTCGGCGAGGTCCTCGCCCATGGCGTGGGGGCCAGCCACGACCTGCCCATCTCTCCCTTCTATGCGTTCGCCGGTGCCTTCACCGCCCTGTTCGTCTCCTTCCTCGCCCTCGGCCTGCTCTGGTCCACCTCCCGGTTCCGTGGCGACCGGTCCGGCCGCCCGCTGCCCGCCCGCCTGGAACGCCTCGCCGATGCCCCTGCCACCCGTACCGTCTTGCGGGTGGCCGGGCTCGCCGCGGCCCTGTTCGTCCTGCTGCACCTCCTCCTCGGTCCCGACGACCCCGAGCGGAACCCGGCGCCCGGTGCCGTCTACGTCCTCCTCTGGGTCGGTCTGGTCCCTGCCTCCCTCCTGTTCGGCCCCGTCTGGCGCCTCCTCAGCCCGCTGCGCACCGTTCACCGCCTCCTCGAGCGGATCCGGAACCGAGCCGCCGGGGGCCGGGCCGCCGCCCGCCCGGACCCCGCCCGCCCGGCTGCCGCCCGCCCGATACCGGCCCGCCTCGGCATCCGGCCCGCCGCACTCGGACTGCTCTGCTTCACCTGGCTCGAACTCGTCGCCCCCGACCCCGCATCGACCACCACCCTCCTGACCGCCGTGCTCTGCTACACCGCCGCCCAGCTGCTGCTCGCCGCCCGCTACGGCGCGCGCTGGTTCGCCCACGGAGACGCCTTCGAGGCGTACTCCGTGCTCCTGTCCCGGCTCTCCCCCCTCGGCCGCCGCAGCGACGGCCGCCTGGTCCTCCGCAACCCCTTCCACGGACTCGACGGGACGGCCGAGCAGCCCGGACTGCTCGCCACCGTCTGCGTCCTGCTCGGATCCACCGCCTACGACGGCTTCTCCGACACCCCCTCCTGGATCAATACCGTCCAGACCTCCCCCCTCGGCCGCACCCCCACGGCCACCCTCGGACTCCTCGGCTCCATCGCCCTCGTCGCCGCCCTCTACTGCCTGTGCGCGGCGGCCACCCGCCTGGTCTCCGGCCCGCTCCCCGGCCCCCTGACCGCCTTCGCGCACTCACTGCTGCCGATCGCCCTCGGCTATCTCATCGCCCACTACTTCTCCCTCCTGGTGACCGAAGGACCACGCACAGTCATCATGGCACTGGGCACTGACAACGCCCCCGAACCCGCTCCGCCCCTGGGGCCCGGCGGCCTCGCCGCCCTCCAGGTCATCGCCGTGGTCACCGGCCACGTCCTCGGTGTGGTCGCGGCCCATGACCGCTCCGTGCGGCTCTTCCCGCCCGCCCGGGCCGTCGCCGGGCAGCTCCCGCTGCTCGCGCTGATGATCATCTACACCCTCGGCGGAATCGGACTCCTGCTGAACTGATCGACTTCGAGGAGCGGCATGATGGACCCCGTGTCCCCCCTGCCTCCCGCCCATTCCCTCCGCCGCGCCCCGGTCCAGCAGCGCAGCGCCGACCGGCTCGCCCGGATCCTCGACGCCTGTGCCGAGCTGCTCGACGAGACCGGCTACGAAAACCTCAGCACCCGTGCCGTCGCGCTGCGGGCCGGGGTACCCATCGGCTCCGTGTACCGGTTCTTCGGCAACAAGCGGGCCATGGCCGACGCCCTCGCCCACCGCAACCTCGACCGCTACGCCGAGGGCATCGCCGACCGGCTGGCCGTGCTCCCGGGCACCGACTGGCGGCCGGTCGTGGACGCCGTGCTGGACGAGTACCTCGCCATGAAGCGGAGCGTCCCCGGCTTCGTCCTGGTCGACTTCGGGGTGCCGGCGCCGCCGGCCGAGGAATCGCCCGCCGACCCCAACCACCTCGTCGCCGCCCGCCTCACCGAACTTCTCTGCGCCCACCTCCGGCGGACCCCCGACGCCGCCCTGCGGCGCGCCGTCCTGGTCGCCGTCGAGGCCACCGACGCCCTGATCCAGCTGGCCTTCCGCTCCGACCCGGCCGGTGACCGGGACATCGTCGACGAGACCCGGGCGATGATGCACGCCTATCTCGCCCGCGTCCTGGACTGAGGACCGCCGGACCCTCCCGCCCGTGCCTACCGGTCGGTATGCTCGGCCTGCCCGCGTGCCGCAGCCTGCCGCCCCCAGGAGGGCCCATGCCCAGCGCTCCCCGCACCGCCCTGCGCATCTGCCCGCTCTGTGAAGCCACCTGCGGACTCACCCTCACCCTCGACGGCACCACCGTCACCGGCGCCCGCGGCGACCGTGAGGACGTCTTCAGCCGCGGCTTCATCTGCCCCAAGGGCGCGGCCTTCGGCGGGGTGGACGGTGACCCCGACCGGCTCCGCACCCCGCTGGTCCGGCGCGACGGGCAGCTGTGCGAAGCGAGCTGGGAGGAGGCGTACGAGGCCATCGCCGCCGTCGTCCCCGGCCTGGTCCGGGAGCACGGGGCCCAGTCGGTCGGCGTGGTCCTCGGCAACCCCAACGTCCACACCATGGCCGGGGCCCTCTATCCGCCGCTGCTGCTCAAGGCCCTCGGCACCCGCAATCTGTTCACGGCCAGCACCCTCGACCAGATGCCCAAGCACGTCTCCAGCGGTCTGCTGTTCGGGGACCCCTTCGCCATCCCGGTCCCGGACCTCGACCGCACCGACTTCCTGCTGCTCCTCGGCGCCAACCCGGTCGAATCCAACGGCAGTCTGTGTACCGCCCCGGACTTCCCCGGCCGGCTGAAGGCCCTGCGGGCCCGCAGTGGCACCCTGGTGGTCGTGGATCCGCGCCGGACCCGGACCGCCCGACTCGCCGACCGCCATCTCGCGCCCCGGCCCGGCAGCGACGCCCTGCTGCTCGCCGCCCTCGCCCACACCCTCCTCGCGGAGAAGCTCGCCGACCCCGGCCCGCTGACGGACCTGCTCGACGGAGACCTCCGGGAACTCGCCGAAGCCCTCGCCCGTTTCACCCCCGAGGAGGTCGCGCCCGCCTGCGACCTCCCGGCCCGGGAGATCCGCGCGCTCGCCCGTCAGCTGGCCGCCGCCCCCACCGCCGCCGTGTACGGGCGGATGGGCAGCTGCACGGTCGAGTACGGAACTCTCGCCAGCTGGCTGGTCGACGTACTCAACATCCTCACCGGCAATCTCGACCGGCCGGGCGGAGCCCTCTTCCCGCTCTCCGCGACCGCCCCCGCGCCCCGGGCGGCCGGTCCGGGCAAGGGCTTCGCCCTCGGCCGCTGGTCCAGCCGGGTGTCGGGCCACCCCGAGGCCAAGGGCGAACTCCCCCTCGCCGCCCTCGCCGAGGAGATCGACACACCGGGGGAGGGCCGCATTCGCGCGGTGATCGCCATCGCCGCGAACCCGGTGCTGTCCGCGCCCGACGGCCGGCGCCTCGACGCGGCCCTGGCCGGCCTGGACTTCATGGTCTCGGTCGACCCCTATCTGAACGAGACATCCCGGCACGCCCACGTGGTGCTGCCCCCGCCGCCGCCCTCGCAGAGCGCACACTTCGACTTCGCCTTCAACGGATTCGCGGTACGCAACCAGGTCCGCTTCAGCCCGGCCGCGGTCCCCCTCGACGAGGACCGGCTGGACGAATGCGAGATCCAGGCACGCCTGGTCCTCGCCGTGTCCGGCATGCACGGCGCCGCCGCCCCGGCCGCCGTGGACGACCTGGCGATCCGCGCAGGCCTGGCCAAGGCCGTTGCCGATCCGGGCTCACCGCTGCACGGAGCCGACCCGGACCGGCTCGCCGGCCTGCTCGCCGGCACCTCCGCGCCGGAGCGGCGGCTGGACATGATGCTCCGACTCGGCCCGTACGGGGACCGGTTCGGCTTCGGTACCTCCCCTGCCCACGAGGCCGCGGCCGACGGCGGCCTCGGGCTGGAGCGCCTGCTCGCGCACCCGCACGGAATCGACCTGGGCCCGCTGCGGCCCCGGCTCCCGGGCGTACTCAAGACGCGCAGCGGCAGGATCGAGCTGCTGCCGGAACCGATCGCCGCCGAACTCCCCAGGCTGCACGCGGCGCTGGCGGAACGCCCCGCTGCCCTGGTGCTCGTCGGCCGCCGGCATCTGCGGTCCAACAACAGCTGGTTGCACAACGTCCCGGCCCTCACCGGAGGTTCCAACCGGTGCACCCTTCAGGTGCATCCGCTGGATGCCGCCCGGCTGGGACTCGTGGACGGGAAGGCGGCCAGGATCAGTGCCGACGGCGGATCGCTGGAGGTGCCGGTGGAGATCACCGACAGCGTGCGGACCGGGGTGGTCAGCCTGCCGCACGGCTGGGGCCACGACCGGCCCGGCACCCGGCTGTCCGCCGCCTCCGCTCAGCCGGGGGCCAATGTGAACCAGCTGCTCGACGGCAGTCGGCTGGACCCGCTGTCCGGGACCGCCGTCCTCAATGGCTTCCCGGTGGAGGTGGAGCTCGTTCCCCTACCCTGAGCTGGGGTTTTGCTCTTATTGCTCACGCGTTCACACCTTGTTGACGCGTATCGGGGACACCTACCTTCCCCTCATGCTGACCATCCTCGGATTCGCCATGATCGCGACATTCCTCGTCCTGATCATGATGAAAAAGATGTCGCCGATCGCGGCACTCGTCCTCGTCCCCGCCCTGTTCTGCGTCGTCGCCGGCCAGGGTGCGCAGCTCGGCGACTACGTCATCGAGGGGGTCGGCAAGCTCGCGCCGACCGCCGCCATGCTGATGTTCGCCATCGTCTACTTCGGCGTGATGATCGACGTCGGCCTCTTCGACCCGATCGTCCGCGGCATCCTGCGCTTCTGCAAGGCGGACCCGATGCGCGTGGTCGTCGGGACCGCCGTGCTGGCCGCCATCGTCTCCCTCGACGGCGACGGCTCGACCACCTTCATGATCACGGTGTCGGCCATGTACCCGCTGTACAAGCGGCTCGGCCTGAGCCTGGTGGTGATGACCGGGGTGGCCGCCACCGCCAACGGCGTGATGAACACCCTGCCCTGGGGCGGCCCCACGGCCCGCGCCGCCACCGCCCTCAAACTGGACGCGGCCGACATCTTCGTCCCCATGATCCCGGCCCTCGCCGTGGGCCTGGTCTTCGTGTTCGTGCTGGCCTATGTGCTGGGTGTGCGCGAGCGCCGCCGGGTGGGCCTGCTGGCCCTTCCCGCCGAGGAGCTTGCCGAGGAGCCCGCCGAGGAGCCGGTGGAGACCTTGGTTGCGGCCGGTGTTCCGGGCTCCACCGGTACCCCCGCCGGTCCCGACGGTGCCACCGGGTCCGCCGGCGCCGGCGCTTCGGCCCCCGCCGCCCCGGAGCACGAGGGGTTCCAGGGCCTGGACCCGCACCGTGCCACCCTGCGCCCCCGCCTCTACTGGTTCAACGCCGGTCTCACCCTCCTCCTGCTCACCTCGATGATCATGGAGCTGCTGCCCATCCCGGTGCTGTTCCTGCTGGGCGCCGCCCTCGCGCTCACCGTCAACTTCCCGAAGATGCCGGACCAGAAGGCCCGGATCGCCGCGCACGCCGAAAACGTCCTCAATGTGGCCGGCATGGTCTTCGCCGCCGCCGTCTTCACCGGGGTGCTCACCGGCACCGGCATGGTCAAGCACATGGCCGACTGGCTGGTCGGCGCCGTCCCCGAGGGCATGGGCCCGCACATGGCCCTGGTCACCGGCCTGCTCAGCCTGCCCCTCACCTACTTCATGTCGAACGACGGCTTCTATTTCGGGGTCCTGCCGGTTCTCGCCGAGGCCGGCGCCGCCCACGGGGTCTCCCCGCTGGAGATCGCCCGGGCCTCCCTGGTGGGCCAGGCCCTGCACATGTCGAGCCCGCTGGTCCCCGCCGTCTACGTCCTCGTCGGTATGGCCAAGGTGGAGTTCGGCGACCACACCCGCTTCACGGTCAAGTGGGCCGCGCTCACCTCCCTCGTGGTGCTGGCGGCAGGGATCGTTTTCGGCATCATCTGAGCCTGGCGCGCCTAAAACTACCGGCGCTAATTTGTAGGGTGTCTGCGAGGTTCGACGCGCTGGTGCTCGGGAGGAATGCGATGAAGGCCCATGACGGCATGTACATCGGCGGGGAATGGCGGCCCGCCGCCGGCCGCGACCGGATCGAGGTCCTCAACCCGGCGGACGAACAGGTCCTCGGCGGGGTCCCGGCCGGCACGGCCGAGGACGTCGACGCGGCGGTACGCGCCGCCCGCGCCGCCTTCCCCGGCTGGGCGGCCACCGCGCCGGCCGAGCGGGCGGGCCGGATCGCGGCCCTGCGTGACGTACTGATCGCCCGCAAGGGGGAATTCGCGGAGGTCATCACCGCCGAGCTCGGCTCCCCGCGGGGCTTCTCGGAGATGGTGCACGTCGGGGCCCCCATCGCGGTGTCCTCTTCGTTCGCCGAACTGGGGGCCGGGCACGCTTTCGAGGAGCGCATCGGCAACTCCACGGTGCTGCTCGAACCGGTCGGTGTGGTCGGGGCCATCACGCCCTGGAACTACCCGCTGCACCAGATCGTTGCCAAGGTGGCACCCGCTCTCGCGGCGGGCTGCACGGTCGTCCTCAAGCCCGCCGAGGACACCCCGCTGACCGCGCAGCTCTTCGCCGAGGCGGTGGACGAGGCCGGCCTGCCGGCCGGCGTCTTCAACCTGGTGACCGGTACCGGCCCGGTCGCCGGACAGGCGCTGGCCGCTCACCCCGGGGTCGACCTCGTCTCCTTCACCGGCTCCACCGCCGTCGGTCGGCTCGTCGGCGCCACCGCCGGTGCCGCGATCAAGCGGGTGGCCCTCGAGCTGGGTGGCAAATCGGCCAATGTCATCCTGCCCGGGGCCGACCTGGCCAAGGCCGTCGCCACCGGCGTCGGCCATGTCATGAACAACTCCGGTCAGAGCTGCAATGCGCTCACCCGGATGCTCGTCCACCGGGACCAGTACGAGGAGGCCGTGGCCCTTGCCGCCGCCGCGGTCGCCTCGTACCCCGTGGGCGACCCGGGTGACCCCGCCACCCGCCTCGGCCCCGTGATCAACGCGAAGCAGCGGGACCGCGTCCGCGCGTACATCACCCGGGGCATCGAGGAAGGCGCCCGCCTCGTCGCCGGCGGCCCCGAGGCGCCGCGCGAGCAGGGCTACTTCGTCGCGCCCACCGTCTTCGCCGATGTCACCCCCGAGATGACCATCGCCCAGGAGGAGATCTTCGGCCCGGTCCTCGCGATCCTGCCGTACGAGGACGAGGAGGACGCCCTCCGGATCGCCAACGGCACCGTGTACGGCCTCGGCGGGGCGGTGTGGGCCGCCGACGAGGAGACGGCCGTGGCGTTTGCCCGCCGCATGGACACCGGCCAGGTGGACATCAACGGCGGCCGGTTCAACCCGCTCGCGCCGTTCGGCGGGTACAAGCAGTCGGGCGTCGGCCGCGAGCTGGGGCCGCACGGCCTGGCCGAGTACCTCCAGACCAAGTCCCTGCAGTTCTGACCACCCCGCCGGAGAAAACCACCATGGTCCGCGCCGCCGTACTGCCCGCCGTCGGAGCCCCGCTCGAGATACGGGAGATCGTGCTGCCCGATCCCGGTCCCGGTCAGGTTCGCGTCAAACTTGTCGCCGCCGGGGTCTGCCACTCCGACCTCTCCCTCACCAACGGAACCATGAGGGTGCCGGTGCCCGCCGTCCTCGGCCACGAGGGCGCCGGCACCGTCCTCGCCGTCGGCGAGGGCGTCACCCATGTCGCCCCCGGTGACGGAGTGGTCCTCAACTGGGCCCCCTCCTGCGGCCGGTGCCACCACTGCACCATCGGCGAGGTGTGGCTCTGCGCCAAGGCGCTCACCGGGGTCGGGGGCATCCACGCCCACGACTCCCAGGGCACCGAACTGCACCCGGGCCTCAATGTCGCGGCCTTCGCCGAGGAAACCGTGGTCGCGGCCAACTGCGTGCTGCCCGCCCCCGTCGGCATCCCGCTGACCGAGGCGGCCCTGCTCGGCTGCGCGGTGCTCACCGGCTACGGCGCCGTCCACCACAGCGCCACAGTCCGGTCGGGGGAGTCGGTGGCCGTGTTCGGAGCCGGCGGGGTGGGCCTCGCCGCTCTCCAGGCCGCCCGCATCGCCGGTGCCGGCCCGATTATCGCGGTGGATGTCTCCCCGGCCAAGGAGGAGCTGGCCCGGGCGGCCGGAGCCACCGAGTTCGTCCTCGCCTCCGACGCCACCGCCAAGGAGATCCGCGCCCTGACCGCCGGCCAGGGCGCCGACGTGGCCGTCGAATGCGTCGGCCGCGCCGACACCATCCGCACCGCCTGGGAGTCCACCCGGCGCGGCGGACGCACCACGGTCGTCGGCATCGGCGGCAAGGACCAGCAGGTGGCCTTCCACGCCCTGGAGATATTCCACTTCGCCCGCACCCTCACCGGCTGTGTCTACGGAAACAGCGATCCCGCCCGCGACCTCCCGGTGCTCGCCGGACACGTCCTGGCCGGCCGGCTCGACCTCGGCGCGCTGGTCACCGACCGGATAGGTCTGGAGGGCATCCCGGCCGCGTTCGACGCGATGCTCGCCGGCAAGGGCGGTCGCTCCCTGGTGGTCTTCTAGGACCGACGTTCCGGGCGGACAATTCGCGCACCATGCCGAAATACTTGCCCCTGTTGCTGCGCGGGTCGCGGAGGCGGCTCACCCGCTATGAAGCGGCGTACCTGCGGCGCGGACAGCCGGGTCGCACGGGAGGTGCTGAGCGAGACGGCCGGCCACCCCGCCGTGGCCGCGCTCGCCGGGCGGCTGGCCGCGGACGGCCTGGTCTCCACGGCCCGGCGCCACGCGTCCTGGGGCTGGCGCCCGCCGACCCTCGCGGGCCGGGCGGCCCGCCGCGCGCTGCGCCGCCGGCTCCGGGCGGCGGACCCGACGGGGGATCGGACCGAGGCGAAGCTGATGAAGGTGGCCCTGACCGGACTGGGCTGCCTGCCGCCCGGCGCGGTACTCCCACGGTTGCCGGCGCCCGCGCGCCGGGGCCGGGGCGGTGGCGGTGGCTGGGCCTCGAAGGGCGTCGGGGGCCCGGCGGGCGGCTGCGGCGCGGGTTGCGGCGGGGGCTGCGGCGGCGGAGTCTGAGCCCGCACCCCGATCAGGCCAGGGCTTCGCCCCGGCTCAGGCCAGGGCTTCGCCCCGGTTCAGGCCAGGGCTTCGCCCCGGTTCAGGCTAGGGCTTCGCCCCGGTTCAGGCCAGGGCTTCGCCCCGGCTCAGGCCGAGGGCCTCGTACTGCAGGGCCAGGCCGTCCAGGAGGGCCGTCAGGCCCGCGTCGAAGGCTCCTTCGTCGACCTCCCGCTGCCGCTCGGCGAGCAGATGGGCCTGCCCCAGGTGCGGATAGTCCGCCGGGTCGTACGCCGCCTCGTCGTCCACGAACCCGCGGGCGAACGAGCCCACCGCCGAGCCCAGGATGAAGTACCGCATCAGCGCGCCGATCCTGGTGGCCTGGGCAGGCGGCCAGCCCGCCGCCGTCATGGCGCCGAACACCGCGTCCGCCACCCGCAGACCGGACGGCCGGCGGCCCGGGCCGCGTGCCAGCACCGGCACGATGTTCGGATGGTCGGCCAGCGCGCCCCGGTAGGAGTGCGCCCAGTCACGCAGCGCGGTCCGCCAGTCCCGTGGATCGTCCGCCCCGAACATCGAGAGGTCCACCCGCGCGCTCACCGCGTCGGCCACCGCCTCCAGGATCTCGTCCTTGGTGCGGAAGTGGTTGTACAGGGAGGGCCCGCTGACCCCGAGCGCGGCGGCCAGCCGCCGCGTCGACACCGCCTCCAGCCCTTCCCGGTCGACCAGGACCCCCGCCGCCTCGACGATGCGTTCTCGGTTCAGAAGGGGCTTGCGCGGTCTGGCCATGCGCCACATAGTAAGCGTGCCAAAAACTACCGCTGCTAGTTAACGCATCGCCCGAGGGGTGGCCATGAACCTGGAGCCGAGCGAGGAGCAGGCCGCCGTACGGCGGCTGGCCCGCGAGTTCACCGAGCGCGAGATCGCCCCGTACGCCGCGGCCTGGGACCGCGCCGAGAGCGTCGACCGCGCCATCGTCAAGAAGCTCGGCGCGGTCGGCTTCCTCGGGCTCACCGTGCCGGAGGAGTACGGCGGTTCCGGCGGCGACCACCTCTCCTACGCCCTGGTCACCGAGGAGCTCGGGCGCGGCGACTCCGCGGTGCGCGGCATCGTCTCCGTCTCCCTCGGCCTGGTCGCCAAGACCATCGCCGCCTGGGGGAGCGAGGAGCAGAAGCGGGAGTGGCTGCCCCGGCTCTGCTCGGGCGACGCCCTCGGCTGCTTCGGGCTGACCGAACCCGGCACCGGTTCCGACGCCGGCAGCCTCACCACCCGCGCCGTCCGGTCCGGCGGTACGTACGTCCTCAACGGCAGCAAGATGTTCATCACCAACGGCACCTGGGCCGATGTGGTGCTGCTCTTCGCCCGCACCGACCCGGGCGAGCCCGGCCACCGCGGGGTCTCCGCCTTCCTCGTGCCCGCCGACACACCCGGTCTGACCCGCCGCGAGATCCACGGCAAGCTCGGCCTGCGCGGCCAGGCCACCGCCGAGCTGGTCCTGGAGGACGTCGCGGTGCCCGCCTCCGCCCTGCTCGGCCCGGAGGGCAAGGGGTTCACCGTGGCAATGTCGGCGCTCGCCAAGGGCCGGATGTCGGTGGCCGCCGGCTGTGTGGGTCTGGCCCAGGCGGCGCTGGACGCGGCCGTCGCCTACGCCGCCGAGCGCGAACAGTTCGGCAAGCCCATCGCCCACCACCAGCTGGTGCAGGAGCTCATCGCGGACATCTCGGTGGACGTGGACGCGGCCCGGCTGCTCACCTGGCGGGTTGCCGATCTCATCGACCGGGGGCGGCCGTTCGCCGTCGAATCGGCCACGGCGAAGCTCTTCGCCTCCGAGGCGGCCGTCCGCGCGGCGAGCAACTCCCTCCAGGTGCACGGCGGTTACGGATACATCGACGAATACCCGGCCGGGAAGCTGCTGCGCGACGCCCGCGTGATGACCCTTTACGAGGGCACCAGCCAGATCCAGAAACTGCTCATCGGCCGTGCCCTCACGGGGGTTTCGGCGTTCTGAGTACCCGGCCCGGCAACTGAGTAGCCGAGCGGATGCCGCTCCGGCCGGGGCGCGGCGATGGTGGACCCATGAACGAGACACCGGTCAAGCAGCAGAACACGGGGGCGTACTACGGCCAGGCCGTCGCGTCCTTCGCCATCGCCCTCGGTGCGGTCGCGGTCGGCATCTACAACATGGACACGGGCGCCTGGGTGCGGGCCTTCATGGGGATCGCGGTCCTGTACCTGACCACCTCCGCCTTCACCCTCGCCAAGGTGATCCGGGACCGGCAGGAGGCCGACCAGATCGTCAGCCGGGTGGACCAGGCCCGGATGGAGAAGATCATGACGGAGTACGACCCCTTCCACCCGAAGGCACCGAAGCCCTAAGCGCTTGCTCACCCTCCGGTAGGGTGTTCACTTCCACAGGGCGGAGAGGTGAGCGAGCGATGGACAGCGCGGACAGCGCGGCGGAGACCGGCGGCAGCGGCGACGGATACGTGCCGTGGTCGGAGGTCGCTCCCGATGCGGCCCGGCGACTGCTGATCGCGGCGGTGGAGGCCTTCGCCGCGCGCGGGTACCACGCCACGACCACCCGGGACATCGCGCAGCGCGCCGGGATGAGCCCGGCCGCCCTCTACATCCATTACAAGACCAAGGAAGAGCTGCTCCACCGGATCAGCCGGATCGGTCACGACAAGGCGCTGGAGATCCTCACGACGGCGGCCGAGGGTCCGGGCACCGCCGCCGAGCGGCTCGATGCGGCCGTACGGTCCTTCGTGCGCTGGCACGCCGCCCACCACACCACCGCGCGGGTGGTCCAGTACGAGCTCGATGCTCTCGGTCCGGAGCACCGCTCCGAAATCGTGGCACTGCGCCGGCAGAGCGATGCCGCCGTCCGCGGAATCCTCGCCGACGGGGTCGCGGCGGGGGAGTTCGACGTCCCCGACGTGTCCGGCACCACCCTGGCCGTGCTCTCGCTCTGCATCGACGTGGCCCGCTGGTTCAGCACTGCCGGGAACCGCACCCCCGACGAGGTCGGCGCGCTCTACGCCGACCTCGTGCTCCGTATGGTGGGTGCGGCTCAGAAGTAGTAGCGGGACACCGTCTCCGCCACGCACACCGGCTTGTCGCCGCCCTCGCGCTCCACCGTGACGGTCGCGGCGACCTGCACCCCGCCGCCCGCCTCGCCGACCTCCGTGATCACGGCGGTCGCGCGCAGCCGCGAACCGACCGGCACCGGCGCGGGGAAACGGACCTTGTTCACCCCGTAGTTGATGCCCATCCGCATGCCTTCGACCCGCATGATCTGCGGCACCAGGCTGGGCAGCAGGGACAGGGTCAGATAGCCGTGCGCAATGGTGGAGCCGAAGGGGCCGGAGGCGGCGCGCTCGGGGTCGACGTGGATCCACTGGTGGTCGCCGGTCGCGTCCGCGAACAGGTCGATCCGTTTCTGGTCGACCTCCAGCCAGTCGCTGGGCCCCAGCGGTGCACCGGTCCCGGCGTGCAGTTCCTCGGCGGACGTGAAGATCCTCGGCTCGGCCATGCGTCTCCCTCTCCCAGCTCTCCCAGTCGGAACAAGCGCTTGCTCAGCATGGTTGTGGACCATGTGCGGACCGGCGGTGCGCCGGACATCGCCTAGGCTCGGCCGGGTGCCGCAGATTCCCGAGAATGTCCATGAACTGACCGTCGGCCAGCTGTCCGCGCGCAGCGGAGCGGCGGTGTCCGCGCTCCACTTCTACGAGGCCAAGGGGCTCATCAAGAGCCGCCGCACCTCGGGCAACCAGCGCCGCTACTCGAGGGACGCGCTGCGCCGGGTGGCCTTCGTCCGGGCCGCGCAGCGGGTCGGCATCCCGCTGGTCACCATCCGGGAGGCCCTGGCGCAGCTCCCGGAGGAACGCACCCCCAACCGCGAGGACTGGGCGCGGCTGTCCGAGGCCTGGCGCTCCGAACTCGACGCCCGCATCAAGCGGTTGGGTCGGCTCCGCGACCACCTGACGGATTGCATCGGCTGCGGCTGCCTGTCCTTGGAGAGCTGCGTGCTGTCCAACCCGGACGACATGTTCGGCGACCGCCTCACCGGCTCCCGCCTCTAGGCGGTATCAGGCGGGCCGGGCCCGGCCCTGATCCGCCGGACACCCCCCTAGGCCGGTCGCCAGGGCGGTGGCCGCGGAGACCAGTTCCGCGTTCGAGCGGGCCGGGCGGCCGTCCGGGAGGTGGAGGACGTCTCCGATGCCGGTCCGGCAGGAATAGCCGGCGGCCACCGCCATCCGGAACACCGGCCAGGCCGCCGCCCCGCGCCCGTACACCACCGTCCCGCCGGGCCCGCGCAGCAGCGCCGGATCGGCTGCGGTCAGCTCGACCACCAGCCGCGCGTACGGAATCTCCGGCGCCGGCCCGCCCCCCGGGCCCGGCCGCAGCACCCCGTCCACCGCAATGCCGCGTTCGGCGAGCGCCGCCGCCACGGCCGCCGCGCCCGGTTCCGCCAGGTCCACCGTCGCGCGGTCCGGGAGGATCTCCCAGGCGTGGATCCGGCCCACCGGATCCGGCTCGCCCGGAACGGTCGCGGAGACCGCCAGCGGGACCGCGACCGCCGCCCGCAGCGCGGCGAGCAGCGGGCCGGCCACCCGCGGGGACAGGCTCTCCCGGCCGCACGGCGTCCGCGGATGCACCAGGATCTCGGCGGCCCCCGCCGCCACCGACCCGACCGCCGCCTCCACCAGCGCCTCCGGCGACATCGGCACGGCCGCACCGTCCGCCGCCGTCCGGGACCCGTTCAGCGATACCTGGACCATGCGGGCATCATGCCGTGTCCGCCAGCGCCGGCCGCGGCACGACGATGCCGCACCCCGCGCACACCGGCCCGTCCCACGGCCCCCGGACATCGGCACCCACGGCCGCGACCACCCCGGTGGCAACCGCCCCGGCACCCCCGGCCCCGGCGAAACCGGCTCCGGCCCCGACGGCCCCGGCGGCCCCGGCCACGCCGAATCGCGGCGCCCCCCACCGCAGCTCCTGCGCCCCGCAGACCGGGCAGGCCGTCCCCGGCTCCGATTCCAGCGCCTTCACCAGCCGCCGCAGCACTTCGCCCAGCGGCCCGTCCGGCCGCACCCCCGGGTCGGCGCAGCGCACCACCACCGCCGCCCCGCCCCACGCCCACTCCGGCCGGCGCAGCCCGTGGTGCTTCTCGCGGCGCCTGCGCTCGGCGAAGTGCCGTTCGTACTCCAGCCAGACCGCCCTGGCCTCCTCCAGTTCCTCCAGCGCCGCCACCAGCCGCTGGGGGTCGGCCGCCCGGTCCTCGGGGGCGATCCCGTGCCGGTCGCACAGGTGCCACCAGGTGGCCCGGTGCCCGTACGGCGCGAATCTCTCCAGGCAGCGGCGCAGCGAATGCCGCCGCAGGGCCCGGTCGTTGCGCGCGTCGCGCACTTGGACCGCCAGACTCCGGAATCCCGCCATCACGTCTCACCTCCGTGGGCCAACATGCCCTTCCGGATGTGGGCGCATGCGGGGGCGGTCGAGGCGTACGGGTGGCACATGGCCGGAACTCAGCGCCCCATCCGGCCCGCTGCGACCACCACCCGGGCCAGCTCCTCATGGCAGATGTCACTGTGCGCCCCCGAGGGCGCCCCGCCCCGCCGGACCACCGCCGCCGCGTCCACGCTCACACATCCGGCCTCCGGCAGGCCGCCCCGCAGGGCCGTGTCCAGGGTGATGCGGGCCGCGCCCGGCACCGCCTGGACACCGTCGTGGCCCATTGCGCCCCACCGCGCGTCGAAGCCCGCGAATCCGGCCGAATCACCCGCCATCCGGGAGGCCAGCGGATAGAACACCTTCAGCGCCGAGTCGTGCCGCGAGTAGCAGGACACCACCGGCCCGCGGACCCTCCGCTGCAACCCGGCGAGCGCCCCGCCCCGGCCCTGATCGTGGGGCAGCCGATCGGCGAACGCGTAGTGGGAGAAGGCTCCCTGAAGGAGTATCAGGGAACGGATGAAGTCCCAGCCGTCCGGCACCGCCCGCAAGGCGAAGGCCACCACCCGGGCCCCGAAGCTGTGCCCGATCAGATGCACCCGCAGCTCCGGACGGCCGCGCGCCAGGTCGGTCAGTACGGGTCCCAGTCCGCGCTCGCCCACCACCCCGGCCCGCTTCTTCATCCGGTGGTAGGTGGCCTGCCGCAGCAGTTCCCTGCCGCCGTCCCACAGTGCGCCCGGGCCTTCCTCCCGGCCCGCTTCGGCCAGTCCGTGGCCGAGCGCGCGGCAGCTGTCCACGGCATCCCCGGCGAACAGGGCCGGCACCGGTTCCTCGGAGTCCATCCCGTCCAGCCCGGCCAAAGCCCTTACCAGCACGCCGAATTCGGTGATCGCGGCAGCCGACTCCGGCTGCTGCGACAGCAGTTCGGCGATCCGGTCCAGCTCTGCCTCGTGGCCCGGCCAGAACTCCCCGAGAGCCCGCCGGGTTTCGGCATCCAGCCCCGGCCCCTCGCCCGCGCCGCCGATCCCGCGCAGGTCGAAATCCGGGATCGGCTCGTCCGCGAACCGGATCGAGGGCCACACCACACCCACGTACCCCAGCCGCACCGACGGCCCGACCAGCCCCGGGAACGGGGCGAAGAACCGGTCGTAGAGCCGCGTCGCCGTCGACCGCTCGCTGTTCCATCCGTGCGAGAACACCAGCAGGTCCGTCGCGTTCAGCCGGGCCACCGCAGCCCGGCCCGCCGGATCCACGTCCCCTTCGGCGTCGAACCGCAGCTCCGCGTACGGCCCCACGCCCAGTCCCGCATCCGACACGAGGTCCCCCTCCGCCGCGCCCGCCCGTGCGCTCCAGCATCCCGCCGTACCGTGCATCCGGCCAGCCCCCTTGCACACCCGGCACGACCCGGGGCGCACCGGGTGCGCCGGCCCGCGCCCCCTCGCCCCAGGCCCCTCACGGATACAGCAGGTAGGCCTCCCGTACCGCCGAGAACCGGGCCAGCCCGGCCGCCCAGTCCGCCGCGATCTCCTCCACCCCCGCGCCCGCGTCGACCAGCCGCCGCACCCGGTCCGAGCCGGTCAGCCGGTCGATCCAGTGGTCGGACCGCCAGGCGAAACCGCTCCAGGTCCGCCGCGCCGTCACCAGCAGCCCGATCCCGGCCCGCACCGGGTCGAAGGCCTCCCGGTCGTGCACCATGATCCGTACGCCGCCACAGGTCCGCCCCGCGAACTTGGAGAAGGCGGGGGTGAACCAGGCCTCCCGGAACCACACCCCGGGCAGCTCCAGCGCATTCGCGGCCTCCGCCCACCGCCGGTCCATGCCCTCCGCGCCCACCAGCTCGAACGGGGTGGTGGTACCCCGCCCCTCGGAGAGGTTGGTCCCCTCGAACAGGCAGGTCCCGGCATAGGCCAGGGCGGTGTCCGGGGTCGGCATGTTCGGGCTGGGCGGCACCCAGGGCAGCCCGGTCGCCCCGAAGAACGAACCGCGCCGCCACCCCGACATCCGTACGGTCTCCAGCCGGACCGGCCGCCCGGCCAGGAACTCCCCGTTGAACAGGCGGGCCAGCTCCGCCGCCGTCATCCCGTGCGCCAGCGCGATCGGCTCCCGCCCGACGAAACTGGCGTACGGCCGCTCCAGCACCGGGCCCAGCGCCCGCCGCCCGCCCACCGGGTTGGGCCGGTCCAGCACCACCACCGCCTTCCCGGCCGCCGCGGCTGCGCGCATGCAGTCGTACAGGGTCCAGATGTAGGTGTAGAAGCGGGCTCCGACGTCCTGGATGTCGAAGAGGACGGTGTCCACGCCGGCGGCGGTGAACACGTCCGCGAGGGCCTGGCCGCTCTTGCCGTACGTGTCGTGGACCGGCAGCCCGGTCGCCGGGTCCTGGCTCCGGCCCTCGGATCCGCCCGCCTGGGCCGTCCCCCGGAATCCGTGTTCCGGCCCGAAGACCGCGACCAGGTTCACGCGGTCGTCCGCGTGCAGGACGTCGACCAGGTGGCGGGCGTCGGCGGTGATCCCGGTGGGGTTGGTGACCACCCCCACCCGCAGCCCGGCCAGCAGCCGGTACCCGTCCGCCGCCAGTTCCTCGAAACCGGTCCGCACCCGCCCGCCGGCCCCCGCCGTCCCGGCAGCCCCCACCACACCCGCCGCACCGGTGGCTCCCACGGTGGCCCCCGCCAGTCCCAGCAGTCCGCGTCTCGACAGGCTCATCCCGCCACGCTAGGCCCGCGGCCCCTTCCGCCCCGACATACCGACTGGTTAGTCTGTCGCCCGCAACCGCCGCCGCAACCGCCGCTGCAACAGCCGCTACGAAAGGTGATCCCCATGGGCGCGTACCAGGACACTCGAGTCGTCGTCACCGGAGCGGGCGGCGGCATCGGCGCGGCCCTCGCGCACCGTTTCGCCGCCGAGGGCGCCAGGGTCGTCGTCAACGACCTCGACCCGGACCGGGCCGCCGCGGTCGCCGACCGGATCGGCGGCCGAGCCCTCGCCGTGCCCGGCGACGCCTCCACCGTCGTGGCGGAGGCCCGGGAGGCGCTGGGCGGCACCGTGGACATCTACTGCGCCAACGCCGGAATCGCCGCGGGCGGCGACGCCTTCGCCGACGAGGACGTATGGGACGCGGCCTGGCAGACCAATGTGATGGCGCACGTCCGCGCCGCCCGCCTGCTGCTGCCGGACTGGCTGGAGCGGGGCAGCGGCCGGTTCGTCTCCACCGTCTCCGCCGCCGGGCTGCTGACCATGATCGGAGCGGCCCCGTACAGTGTCACCAAGCACGGTGCGCTCGCCTTCGCGGAGTGGCTCTCGCTGACCTACCGCCACCGCGGCATCCAGGTCCACGCCATCTGCCCGCAGGGGGTGCGGACGGACATGCTGACCGCCGCCGGCTCGGCCGGCGAGCTGGTCCTCGCCCCGACCGCGATCGAACCGGACACGGTCGCGGACGCATTGTTCGACGGTATGGCGAAGGGCACCTTCATGATCCTCCCGCACCCGGAGGTCGCCGGGTACTACACGGCGCGCGCCACGGACCCCGACCGCTGGCTGAGCGGCATGAACCATCTCCAGCGGACCTGGGAGGGTGCGTGACCGGGCTGCCCTCCGCCGTCCGGCCCTGGCTGGGCCGGCTCAGCCCGGCCCAACTGGCCCCCGTCGCGCCGCCGCCCACCGTGTTGCACGCCTTCCGGTCGGCCGTGGCCCGGGCACCGGAACGCACCGCGCTCGCCTACTTCGACGGCCGGCTGGACTACGCCGAGACCGACGCGCTCTCCGACTCACTGGCCGGCCACCTCGCCGCCCACGGCGTACGGCCCGGAGACCGGGTCGCGGTCATGCTGCAGAACACCCCGCACCTGGTGCTGGCGGTCCTGGCCGCCTGGAAGGCGGGCGCGGTCGTCGTCCCGCTCAACCCGATGTACAAGGCCGCGGAGGTGCGCCATGTGCTCGCCGACTCCGGTGCCGGCGCGCTGGTGTGCGCGGCCGGTGCCTGGTCGGCGTACCTGGAGGAGGCGGCGCGGGGGAGTGCGGTGCGCGCCGTGCTGACCGCGGACGACCGGGACTTCCAGACCCGCAACGACCCGCGCATCTTCCCGGCCCACGCCCCGGAGCCGGCCCCGGCCCACGCCCCGGCCCGCGCCACGATCCCGCCCCCGGCCCCGGAGCCGACCGGCCCCAGCCCCGCCCCCGCCGACCTGGCAGCCGTGGCCCGCCGGGGCCACCCCGCCCCCGCCGTTCCCGAACCCGCAGCCGCCGACACCGCCCTGATCAGCTATACCTCCGGCACCAGCGGCACCCCCAAGGGCGCCCTCAACCCGCACGGCGCGCTCACCCACAACGCCGCCCGCCAGGTCGCCGGCCACCCGATAGCCGAGGGCGCCGGCTACTTCGCCCTGGCCCCCCTCTTCCACATCACCGGCATGGTCTGCGAGCTCACCGCCTGCTTCGTCAACGCCGGCACCCTCGCCCTCGCCCACCGCTTCGACGCGGGCGTGGTGCTGGACGCCTTCCTGGAACACCGCCCCGCCTACACCATCGGCCCGGCCACCGCCTTCATGGCCCTCGCCGCGCACCCCGCGGTCACCCGGGACCATTTCGCCTCGTTCCGGATCGTCTCCTCCGGTGGCGCCCCGCTGCCGCCCGCCCTCGTCGCGCGGCTGCGCACCACCCTCGGCTGTGACCTGCGCAACGGCTACGGCCTCACCGAGTCCACCGGCGCCGTGTCCGCCGTCCCCGCCCACCTCGAAGCCCCCGTCGACCCGGCGACCGGCACCCTCTCCGTCGGGGTGCCGGGCGCCGAGACCGTCGTACGCATCCTCGACGAGCGGGGCCGCGAGCTGCCGTTCGGCGAGACCGGCGAGATCGCGGTCCGCGGCCCCCAGGTGGTGCCCGGCTACTGGAAGCTGCCCGAGGACACCGCCAAGGCCTTCCCCGGCGGTGAACTGCGCACCGGGGACGTCGGGTTCATGGACCGGGACGGCTGGCTGTACGTGGTCGACCGGAAGAAGGACATGATCAGCGCGTCCGGGTTCAAGGTCTGGCCGAGGGAGGTCGAGGACGTCCTCTACACCCACCCCGCGGTCCGTGAGGCCGCCGTGGTCGGGGTCCCGGATCCCTACCGCGGCGAGACCGTGAAGGCGTACGTGAGCCTGCGCCCGGGCACCTCGGCCGAGTCCGCCGAGCTCTCCGCCTACTGTGCCGAGCGGATCGCCGCCTACAAGTACCCGCGCGAGGTCGAGATCCTGGCTGTTCTTCCCAAGACGACCAGTGGCAAGATCCTGCGACGAGAACTGCGCGCACGCGGCTGAAAACAGCCGGAGAACCATACGAAGGGAACGGCCATGGCTGCCAGGACCACGCCACCCGTGAGGAGCGGCACGGACACAGGCACCGACACCCCGGTACCGCAGCGACTGCTCGCCGTGGCCACCCGTCTGTTCGCGGAGCGCGGGTACGACCGCACCTCCGTCCAGGAGATCGTGGAGGCGGCCGGGGTCACCAAGGGGGCGCTCTACCACTACTTCGGGTCCAAGGACGATCTGCTGCACGAGGTGTACGCGCGCATGCTGCGGCTCCAGCAGCAGCGGCTGGACGCGGTGGCCGATTCCGATGCCCCGGTGGAGGAGCGGCTGCGGGCCGCAGCCGCCGACGTGGTGGTGACCACCATCGAGAACCTCGACGACGCGATGATCTTCTTCCGGTCGATGCACCAGCTGAGCCCGGAGAAGTTCAAGCAGGTCAGGGCCGAGCGGCGGCGCTACCACGAGCGGTTCCGGGCCCTGATCGAAGAGGGCCAGCAGTCCGGGGTGTTCTCCACCGCCACCCCGGCCGACCTGGTCGTGGACTACCACTTCGGGTCGGTCCACCACCTGTCCACCTGGTACCGCACGGACGGACCGCTCACCCCCCAGCAGGTCGCCGACCACCTCGCCGACCTGCTGCTGCGCGCACTGCGCCCCTGACGGGGCGCGGGGAACAGGCCCGGGGCCGCTGCCCGGAACCCGGCGCCGCCTTGCGGCAGGGCCGCTGCCCAGCCCGGGCCCGCCCCGGCCGGTCGGCCGGGGCGGGCGCCGGTTCACGGCTCCGGTCCCCGCCCGGCCCCCGTCCGCGGGGTTCACCGCCCCGGCCCCGCCCCGCCCCGGCCCACCCGCCCGCTCGCCGGGGGCTACTGGTACCGCTTCAGCTCCCGCCGCGCCAGCGACCGCTGGTGTACCTCGTCCGGCCCGTCCGCCAGCCGCAGCGTCCGCGCCGCCGCCCACAGTTCGGCCAGCGGGAAGTCCTGGCTGACCCCGCCCGCGCCGTGCAGCTGGACCGCGTTGTCGAGGATGCGCACCACCGCCCGCGGGGTCGCGATCTTGATCGCCTGGATCTCGGTGTGCGCCCCGCGGTTGCCCACCGTGTCCATCAGCCACGCCGTCTTCAGCACCAGCAGCCGCAGCTGCTCCACGGTGACCCGGGCGTCCGCGATCCAGTTCTGCACCACGCCCTGCGCGGCCAGCGGCTTGCCGAAGGCCGTACGCCCCACCGCCCGCCGGCACATCAGCTCGATCGCCCGCTCCGCCATCCCGATCAGCCGCATGCAGTGGTGGATCCGGCCCGGCCCGAGCCGCGCCTGGGCGATGGCGAAGCCGGAGCCCTCCTCGCCGATCAGATGGGCGGCAGGCACCCGTACGCCGTCGAAGACCACCTCGGCATGGCCGCCGTGGTCGTGGTCCTCGTACCCGTACACGGTCATCGCCCGCCGCACCTCCACCCCCGGGGTGTCGCGCGGCACCAGGATCATCGACTGCTGACGGCGCGGGTCCGCACCCTCCGGGTCGGTCTTGCCCATCACGATGAAGACCTTGCAGTCCGGGCTCATCGCCCCGGAGATGAACCACTTCCGGCCGGTGACCACATACTCGGAGCCGTCCGCCGACCGCTCGATCCGGGTCTCGACGTTCGTCGCGTCCGAGGAGGCCACCTCCGGCTCGGTCATCGCGAACGCCGACCGGATCTCGGCGGTCAGCAGCGGCTCCAGCCACTGCTTCTGCTGCTCCTCGCTCGCGAACTGTGCGAGCAGCTCCATGTTCCCGGTGTCCGGGGCGGCGCAGTTGAGCGCCATCGGCGCCAGGTGCGGGCTGCGCCCGGTGATCTCCGCCAGCGGGGCGTACTGGAGGTTGGTCAGCCCGGCACCGTGCTCGGAATCCGGCAGGAAGAGATTCCACAGCCCCTGCCGGCGGGCCTCGGCCCGCAGCTTCCCGAAGACGGCGGGGGTGTCCCAGGGCGAGGGCAGGGCGGCCCGCTGCGCGGCGGCGACGGGCTCCGCCGGGTACACGTGCTCCTCCATGAACGCGAGCAGCCGCTCGCGGAGTTCCTCGGTCCGGGCGTCGAATGCGAAGTCCATGCTGATCGGCTCCTCAGCCTTCCTGGAGGGTGGTCAGACCGTGTTCGATGAAGACCGGGACCAGCTCGCCGATCCGGTCGAAGCCGGCGCCGACGGTCTGGCCGAGCGTGTAGCGGTAGTGGATTCCTTCGAGGATCACCGCGAGCTTGAACCAGGCGAAGGCCGTGTACCAGGCGATCGCCCCGGTGTCCCGGCCCGACCGGGCCGCGTACCGCTCGATCAGCTCGGCCGGCGCCGGATGCCCCGGCGCGCTGCTGGTCGTACTGACCGGGGACTCGGTCAGCCCCAGGTCCGAGCTGTACATCACCAGCAGGCCGAGGTCGGTGAGCGGATCGCCGAGGGTGGACATCTCCCAGTCCAGCACGGCGCGGATCCGGTCGTCCGTGCCGCCGATCAGGACGTTGTCGAGGCGGAAGTCGCCGTGTACCACCGTGGGGGCGGGGGAGTCCGGCAGGGCCCGGCCCAGGGCGCCGTGCAGCTCGTCGATCCCCGGCAGGTCCCGGTTGCGGGAGGCGTCCAGCTGCTTGCCCCAGCGGCGCAGCTGCCGGTCGAGGAAGCCCTCCGGCCGGCCGAAGTCCGCGAGCCCCACTGCCGCGGGGTCCACCGCGTGCAGGTCGACCAGGGTGTCGACCAGGTGCAGCACCGCCTGCCGGGTCCGCTCCGGACCGAGTCCGGCCAGCTGCGCGGCCGTCCGGTACGGCACCCCGTCCACGTACTCCATCACGTAGAACGGCGCGCCCAGCACCTCCTCGTCCTCGCACAGCAGCAGCGGCTCGGGCACCGGGACCGCCGTGCCGTGCAGGGCCGCGATCACCCGGTGCTCGCGCCGCATGTCGTGGGCGGTGGCCAGCACATGGCCGAGCGGAGGGCGGCGTACCACCCAGCGGCCGGTGCCGTCGGTGACCGCGTACGTGAGGTTGGAACGGCCCCCCTCGATGAGCCGGCCGCTCAGCGGCCCGGCCACGAGCCCGGGCCGGGCGCGGTCCAGATGGCCGCGCAGCCGCTCCAGGTCGAGGCCCCGGGGGCCGGGATCGGCTGAGGTCATGGTGCGCACCTCCGTACGGAGTCGATGCGATGTCGTCCGCCCCATCATGCCGACCAGTCGGTATGCCGTCCACCCCCCGACCCGGGCCGGCCCCCTGACCCGGGCCCCCGCCCGGCGCCGGCCCAGGCGGGCGGAGCTCGGCCCGGCCAGCCGACCGCCGGTCCGGCCGAGGTGTGGCCGCGGCCCGACCGCGGCGCCGCTCCGGGCCGGGCCCGTCACCCCGTCCGGCCGGCGCCGCCCTCAGGCATGGCAGGCCACCGGTACGCCCCCGTTCATCACCGTCATGTCCCGCAGCACCGCCGCGATGTCCAGCGGCGCCCCGGCCGGCTCGCCCTCCTGCTCCGAGTACGCCCGGTGCAGGTTCGCCACCAGTCGCTCGCTCTCCCGCCAGGCCGCGAACTCGCCCAGGTCCGCGCCCCGGGCCGTCTCCAGCGGGCTCCGGCCCTTCGCCCGGCCCTCCCGGGCCAGCTCGTCCACGTACCGGAGATAGCGTTCCGTGGCCTCGTACGCCGACGGGTCCGTCAGCGGACCGTGCCCGGGTACGACGGTCTCGGCGTCCAGCGAGCGCAGCAGCTCCAGCGCCCGCAACGACCCCTCCAGCGAGCCCATGGCCAGGAACGGGGTGCCCTCGGCGAAGACCAGGTCCCCGGTGAAGACGACCCGCTGCCGCGGCAGCCACACCACCGAGTCCCCGGTGGTGTGCGCGACGCCGGGGTGGATCACCCGGACCTCGGTCCCGCCCACGTACAGGGTCATCCGGTCGCTGTAGGTGAGGGTCGGCGGTGTGATCTCGACGGCGCCGAAGTCGGTCGTGGGCCAGATCATCTCCAGCTGGTGCCCGGCGGCGAGCTGCTCGGCGCGCGCGTTGTCGTGGCCGAGGACGAGCGCCTCGGGGGTGAACACCCCGTTGCCGTAGGTGTGGTCGCCGTGGTGGTGGGTGTTCACCACGGTGCGCGGCAGCGGGGCCCCGGCCGCCGTGACCGCATCGCGCAGCGCCAGTGCCCGGCGCTCGGTGGCGGCGGTGTCCACGAGCAGGGTCTGGCCCCCGTCCGAGACGAAGCCCGCGTTGTTCAGGCACCAGCCGCCGTCCGGCTGGATGTAGGCGTGCACGCCGGCCGCCGGCCGGACGAGGTAGGGCTTGTCGGCGGTCATCTGCGCTCTCCCCGGGTCGCGTTGTCAGGCGCATGCATCCTGTCAGCCGCAGCACGGCCCGGGGAGAGGGGGGTCTGAGGGGCCTGGCGGGTGGTCAGTGGTCGTCGTAGTGGCCCTGGTGCTCGGCGTGCCGGTGGCCGCCGTGCAGGTAGTCCAGGTGGTCCCCGTGCGGGACGGCCTCGTGGCCGCAGTCGCTGCCGTGCGCGTGCTCGTGGCCCTCGTGGGTGACGTGCCCGCCGGGTTCGCACTCGTCCCAGTGCCCCTCGTGCTGCCGGTGCAGATGGCCGTCGTGCGCGTAGTCGACGTGGTCCCCGTGGGCGACCTCGGTGTGCCCGCAGCCGGGACCGTGAGCGTGCTCGTGCGTGGGGTGTTCCTGGTGCATGGTGGTCATGGTTCCGAGGCTAGTGAGGTCGTGGCGATATCGCCCGTTTTGCCGCGCCGTCACGGGTGTGCACGGCTCAGATGATCACCGCGAGCGCGAACACCGCCAGTGCCACGGTGCACAGCGTGGCCGCCAGGGCCGCGCGCGGGGCGAGTCCGGCCGGCCGCACCGTCGCCAGCTCCCGGATCCGCCGATGGGCCAGCCCCGTGAAGACCAGCCACACCAGCGCGGTGACGGCCGTCCCGGTGATCTCCACGGCCGACCCGGTGCCGCGCAGCGCCTGCCGCATCGCGAGCACGGCGGTGACCGTGCAGGTCAGCGTCGTACGCCGCCACGCCAGCCGGGTGCGTTCGGGCTGGAGCCCGGGATCGCGCCCCTCGGCGGCCCCGCCCGCACGAGCGGCCCCGCCCGCACCGGCGGCCCTGCCGACGCCGCTCACGGGCTCTTCGTCCAGCCCATCAGCACCACCAAGATCATCGCCACCGCGACCAGCCCCACCCCCAGGCTGAGCAGCACCGGGAACCGCGACACCGGCAGGTCCTCGCCGCGCCGCATCGCCCGCTCGCACCGCACCCAGTGGTTCACCGCGCGCAACGCACACGCCATGCCCACCAGCAGCAGGGCCACCGCCATCCCGATCCGGACGCCCCACCGCAGGTCCGGCAGGAACTGGTCCACCGCGAACCCGCCGCCCACCAGGGCCAGCGCGGTCCGGATCCAGGCCAGGAAGGTACGTTCATTGGCCAGCGAGAACCGGTAGTCGGGCGTCTCGCCCTCGTCCCGGACCCGCTGCGGCGCGAACCAGAGGCGCGCGTCTTTGACGAAGTCGATCACACGGGCAATCTACGCACGGCTGCGGAACTCCCGCAGCCGCCGGTAGGCCTCCAGCCCGTCCGGCACCCAGGGCCAGCCGCCCTCCTCGACGCGCCGGTCCAGCTCCTCCTCCGGCAGGAAGGTGTGCCAGGCCACCTCGGACACCTGAGGTTGCACGGCCGCCGCCGGGCACCGCACCTCGTGCACGTACGACCACCAGGCCCCGCCCGGCCCCTCGTACAGGAACTTGAACAGCGGCTCCGGACTCGGCAGCCCGGCCACGCCCAGCTCCTCCCCGGCCTCCCGCAGGGCGGCCTCCGCGTAGCCCTCGCCGGTACCCAGCACCCCGCCCACGAACATGTCGTAGTGGGACGGGAAGACGAGCTTCGAGCCGGTCCGGCGGTGGACGAACACCCGGCCCCGCTCGTCCCGGGCCAGGACGAACACACAGCGGTGGATCAGACCCTCCGCATAGACCTCGGCCCGTCGGGCCTGCCCGACCACCCGGTCCTCGCGGTCCACCACGTCCAGTACCTCATCCGATGCACTCACGGATTCATCCAAGCAGGACTGTTGACGGGTTACCGCCGCGTAGCCAGGATCTGCGCATGACGTACGACGCAGACGTGATCGTGATCGGGGCCGGTCTCGCGGGTCTGGTGGCCACCGCCGAGCTCGTCGACGCGGGACGCAAGGTCATCCTGCTCGACCAGGAGCCCGAGCAGTCCCTCGGCGGGCAGGCCCACTGGTCCTTCGGCGGGCTGTTCTTCGTGGATTCCCCCGAACAGCGCCGGCTGCGGATCAAGGACAGCCCGGAGCTGGCCCTGCAGGACTGGCTGGGCACGGCCGGCTTCGACCGTCCGGAGGACGCCTGGCCCCGCCGTTGGGCCGAGGCGTACGTCGACTTCGCGGCGGGGGAGAAGCGGTCCTGGCTGCACGGGCAGGGGGTGCGGTTCTTCCCGGTGGTCGGCTGGGCCGAGCGCGGCGGCTATGACGCCACCGGGCACGGCAACTCCGTCCCCCGCTTCCACATCACCTGGGGCACCGGACCGGGCCTGGTCGAACCCTTCGAGCGGCGGGTCCGGGCCGGAGTGGCCCGGGGCCTGGTCCAGCTGCGGTTCCGGCACCGGGTGACCGGACTGGACCGTACGGCGGGCGTGGTGGACACCGTCACCGGGGAGGTGCTGGCGCCCTCGGAGGCCGTACGGGGAACCGCCAGCAGCCGCGAGGCCACCGGCGCGTTCTCGCTGCGCGCGCAGGCGGTGATCGTGACCTCCGGCGGTATCGGCGGCAACCACGAGCTGGTCCGGTCCCAGTGGCCGGACCGGCTCGGCACCCCGCCGGCCCGGATGCTGTCCGGGGTCCCGGCCCATGTGGACGGGCTGATGCTGGGCATCACCGAGCGGGCGGGCGCCAGCCACATCAACAAGGACCGGATGTGGCACTACACCGAGGGCATCGAGAACTGGGACCCGATCTGGGCCCGGCACGGCATCCGCATCCTCCCCGGCCCGTCCTCCCTCTGGCTGGATGCCACCGGCCGGCGCCTCCCGGTGCCGCTCTTCCCGGGCTTCGACACCCTGGGCACCCTCGACCACATCATGAAGACCGGCTACGACCACACCTGGTTCGTGCTCAACCAGCGCATCATCGGCAAGGAATTCGGCCTCTCCGGCTCCGAGCAGAACCCGGATCTCACCGGCAAGTCCGTACGGGACGTCATCGACCGGGCCCGGCAGGCGGTCCCCGGCCCGGTCCAGGCGTTCATGGACCGCGGCGCGGACTTCATCGTGGAGCGCGAACTGCCGGCCCTGGTGCGCCGGATGAACGAGCTGACGAAGGAGGACCTGATCGACGAGACGGCCCTGCGGCGTGAAATCACCGCCCGGGACCGGGAGATCGCCAACCCGTTCACCAAGGACCTCCAGGTGACGGCCATCCACGGGGCCCGCAGGTACCTCGGCGACCGGCTGATCCGGACCGCTGCACCGCACCGGATCCTCGACCCTAAGGCGGGCCCGCTGATCGCGGTCCGGCTCTCCATCCTCACCCGCAAGTCCCTCGGCGGCCTGGAGACCGACCTGTCCTCGCAGGTGCTGACCCCGGCGGGTGATCCGCTGCCGGGCGTCTACGCGGCCGGCGAGGCGGCGGGCTTCGGCGGCGGCGGGGTCCACGGCTACCGCGCCCTGGAGGGCACGTTCCTGGGCGGCTGCATCTTCTCCGGCCGCGCGGCAGGCCGCGCAGCAGCCGCAGCCACGGCCTGACACGCCCGGGCGTCGGACGGGGCCGGGGCGTCGCCCGGCGGGTGGGGCGGGCCCCGGCCCCGCCCCGGTCAGCCGGCGGCGCCGGCCCGCACCACGCGGAACCGCTCCAGCACCACCCGCGTGTCGTCGTCCACGGCATACGCAGGGTCCCCCAGCGCCGCCCGCGACTCCGCCCCGTG
The DNA here is from genome assembly GCF_008642295.1 of Streptomyces venezuelae. Taxonomy (GTDB): domain Bacteria; phylum Actinomycetota; class Actinomycetes; order Streptomycetales; family Streptomycetaceae; genus Streptomyces; species Streptomyces venezuelae_C. The sequence goes on from NZ_CP029190.1 coordinate 5,933,285, forward strand.
CCAGAAGTCCTCGTGCGAGGCACGCCATTCGGCCACGGACGCGTATCCCTCGCCCTCATCCTGCGCGTGTGTCAGGTCGACCTCCGCCAGCCGGACCACCCGCACCCGAGTGATCTCCAGGACGGCCACCGGACGCTCCGCCGAGTCCACCAGCGCGTACCGTTCCCCGGCCGCCGGCAGTGGCTCCCGCTCGGCCTCGTACCCGGCCAACAGCCCGGTGGTCGTGGTCTTCCGGCCGGTCAGGACCGCTTCGACGAGCTGATCGCGCAACGGTCCGGGAAAGCCCAGCAAGTAGGGCGGAAGATCTTCATTCGAGGTCATGGAGCCCACCGTAATCCGCCCCGCAGCCCGGCCCGCCACCATCGCGCGCTCACCCCGCGAACCCGCACAACCAACCCAACTTACCCACGAATCGCACCAGTTGAAACGCGCCACCCGCAAGTCCGGACCTTGACGCGGAGCTGTGCCTACCGCTTTGCTGTGCGTGATCATTCAACATGACGTCCGGCACCGCAGTCCGACCGAAGCTCGCGTCCTGGAGGGAAATCCGCGGATGTCCCCGCCTCCGCCGCCCCTCGGCCGCTCCCGCAAGCGGGACGCCCAGCTCTTCGACCCGGCCCTCTGCGATGCCGAACTCGTCGACGTCCGCGCCCGGTTCACCCAGGGCCGGTGGTCCAGCGTCCGCGCCCTGCTCGCCGCCACCGGTGACGACTGGGACCGCCGCGGCCACCGCCTGGTCGTCCTCGCCCAGACCCCCGCCGCCGGAGCCTGGGCCGGTGAGTGGCTGCTCGCCGAACCCGACAGCGCCGACGCCCTCACCCTGCACGCCTGCGCGGCCGTCTTCGCCGCGCTGCGCCGCAAGGGCACCCCCGAGGCCGCCGACGAGGCCTGCCGCCGCGCCGCCGCCCTGCTCCCCGCCGACCCCACCCCCTGGCTCGGCCTCCTCATGCTCAGCCGCGCCTTCGGCAACGAGGAAGAGTTCAGCCGGCACTTCGACCAGGTCCGGGCCCGCCACCGCGAGCACCACCACGCCCACCACCTGATGGTCGCCCGGCTCGCCGAACGCACCCCCGGAACCGGCCACGACCCGCTCCACGAGGTCTACGACTTCGCCGCCTGGGCCGCCGAGGAGGCCCCGGCCGACTCCCCGCTCGCCGTCCTCCCGGTCATCGCCCACGCCGAGCGGTACCGGGTGCTCGCCACCCAGCACGGCCACACCTTCGACAACGCCGCCCAGCACTGGTCCGGCCGGCGCGCCCGCCAGGTCCTGCGCGCCGCCTTCGACTGGTGGCTGGAATGGGAACGCGAGGACCACCCCCGCAACCGGGTCGACCTCAACTTCCTCGCACACGCCAAGCTCTGCGAAGGCCGCCCCGCAGAGGCCGCCGCCCTCTTCCACCGGATCGGCCGGCACGCCACGCACGCCCCCTGGTCCTACCCCGACCTGGACCCCCACAAGGCCTTCCTCGCCGCGCGCAGTGCCGCGCTCGGCTCCGCCTGAACCTCTTGCCCCCGGAAAGGACGACCCGCCATGGCGACGGGCAGTTCCAGCACGCTCCACCCCGCGGCCGAGATCCGCACGTACAAGGGCCAGGACCGGGCCCTGCGCGCGGACCGCCTCGGCACCGCCGGCCTGTTGCTCTCCGTCCTCGCCGCCAGCGCCCCCCTCCTGGTGGTGGCCGGTGTGATGCCCACCACCTTCGGCCTCATGGGCATCGCGGGCCAGCCCCTGCTGTTCGTCATCCTCGGTATCGTCCTCGCCCTCTTCGGCATCGGCTACGCCGAGATGAGCCGGCACGTCCACAACGCCGGCGCCCTCTACGCGTACATAGCCCGCGGCCTCGGACCCACCGCCGGGGTCGGCGCCTCCCTGGTCGCCCTGGTCGCCTACAGCGCCATGCAGGTCGCCGTCTACGGCATCCTCGGCTTCGAGATCTCCGGCCTGTTCGCCACCTACCTGGAGATCGAAGTCGCCTGGTGGATCCCCGCCCTGTTCGCCGTCGCCGCCACCGGCGCCCTCGGCTGGCTCAAGATCGACCTGAACGCCAAGGTGCTCGGCGTCCTCCTCCTGATCGAGTGCGGCCTCGTCCTGGTCTTCGACATCGCCGCCCTCGCCGAACCCGGCAGGGAGGGCCTCTCCCTGCACGCCTTCAACCCGGAGACCCTCAGCGGAGCCGGCCTCGGCACCGCGCTCTGCTTCTGCATCGCCGCCTTCGTCGGCTTCGAGCAGTCCCCGGTCTATGCCGAGGAGACCAGCAAGCCGCACATCGTCGTCTCCCGGGTGATGTTCCTCGCCATCGGCTTCGTCGCCCTCTTCTTCGCCTTCAGCGCCTGGGCGATCACCGTCGCCACCGGCCCCTCGGCGGTCGTCGGGACCTCCGCCGAGCACGGCTCCGGCCTCCTCTTCTTCCTCACCGAGGCCCGGCTCGGCAGCACCTTCACCGACGTCCTGCACGTGCTCTTCGTCACCGGCATGTTCGCGGCCATGCTCAGCTTCCACAACGTGGTCGCCCGCTACGCCTTCGCCATGGGCCGCGAGGGCCTGCTGCCGGGCGCCTTCGGCCGTACCAACTCCGGCACCGGCGCCCCCGCCACCGGCTCCCTCCTCCAGACCGGCGTGGCCACCCTCGTCGTCCTCGCCTTCGCCCTCACCGACGACAAGCCGGCCGGCGACCCCACCGCACCCGTACTGCACCTCTTCACCTGGATGGGCAGCGTCGGCGCCCTCGGTGTGACCCTGCTCATGGCCGCCGCCTCGTTCGCCGTGATCGCCTTCTTCGTCCGCCGCGGCACCGCCGGCGCCCAGATCTGGCGGCTCACCGCCGCCGGCACCGCAGGCGTCGCCCTGCTCGGCATCGCCGGATACACCGTCAAGGACTTCGGCGTCCTGGTCGGCGCCGCCGAGGGCTCCGCGCTCGGCTGGGTGCTGCCCGGAATCATCGGCGCCGCCGTGGTCATCGGCCTCGGCTACGGCCTGGTCCTGCGCGCCAGGCGCCCCGAGACCCACGCCCGGATCGGCCTCGGGAACGAGGCCTTCCGCCTCGACCAGGCGGCCGAGGCCACGCGCCGCGACTGACCTCCACGCAGGCCTCACTCCCAGCCTTACCGACGCCCCCGGCACCCTTTTCTAAGGGTTCCGGGGGCGTTCGCATTCGAAGGTGGACCGAAGCCCGGTTTTGGCACCCACAGCCATGCGTGGTCTCCTGGGGCGACCAATAGCCAGAAACGAACCGGAAGGCGGCACAGGGGACACCACCCAGCTCCCCTGCGCCCACCCCCCAGCCTGCCTGTCCCACCCACGAAGGCGAAGTCGTACATGAGTGACCGCACCCTGACGAAGGCCTCGCCGGCCTCCCCCACAGCCCCGGACCCGTCGAGCTCCCGGCATGTCGACGCCGGCGACGAGGGCTACAGCAAGGACCTCAAGTCCCGCCACATCAACATGATCGCGATCGGCGGGGCGATAGGCACCGGCCTGTTCCTCGGCGCGGGCGGCCGGCTGGCCGATGCCGGACCGTCGCTGGCGATCGCGTACGCGGTGTGCGGAATCTTCGCGTTCTTCGTCGTCCGGGCCCTGGGTGAGCTGGTCCTCTACCGTCCGTCCTCCGGCGCCTTCGTCTCCTACGCGCGCGAGTTCATGGGCGAGAAGGGCGCCTACACGGCCGGCTGGCTCTACTTCCTGAACTGGTCCACCACCACTGTGGCCGACATCACGGCAGCCGCGGTCTTCGCCCAGTACTGGTCCGCGTTCAGCGACATCCCGCAGTGGATCCTCGCGCTGATCGCCCTGACCATCGTGCTCACCGCCAACCTGATCTCGGTGAAGTACTTCGGCGAGATGGAGTTCTGGTTCTCCATCGTCAAGGTCGGCGCCCTGACCCTCTTCATGCTGATCGGCATCTACCTGGTGGCCACCAGCCACAAGGTCGGCGACCACACCCCGGGCCTGTCCACCATCACGGACAACGGCGGCATCTTCCCGGCCGGCATGCTGCCCATGCTCCTGGTGATCCAGGGCGTGGTCTTCGCCTACGCCTCCGTCGAGCTGTGCGGCGTCGCGGCCGGCGAGACCGAGAACCCCGAGAAGATCATGCCGAAGGCGATCAACTCGATCATGTGGCGGGTCGGCATCTTCTACGTCGGCTCGGTCGTCCTGCTCGCCCTGCTCCTCCCGTACTCCGCGTACGGCGCCAAGCAGAGCCCCTTCGTCACGGTCTTCGAGCACCTCGGCATCCCGGGCGCGGCCGGGATCATGAACCTGGTGGTGCTGACCGCCGCCCTCTCCTCGCTCAACTCGGGCCTCTACTCCACCGGTCGCATCCTGCGGTCCATGGCGATGACCGGCTCCGCGCCGAAGTTCACCGCCCGGATGAACAAGGGCAAGGTCCCCTACGGCGGCGTCCTCTTCACCGCCGCCTTCGGTATCGCGGGCGTGGTCCTGAACAAGTTCATGCCCGGCGAGGCCTTCGAGATCGTCCTCAACCTCGCCTCCCTCGGCATCCTGGGGACCTGGGGCATGGTCATGATCTGTTCGCTGTACTTCTGGCGCCGGTCCAAGGCCGGCCTGGTCGAGCGGCCCTCCTACCGGCTGCCCTGGGCCCCGTACACCCAGATCGTGACCCTGGGCTTCCTGGTCACCGTCCTGGTGCTGATGTTCTGCGACGGCGGCGTCGGCCGCTGGACGGTCAGCCTGGTCCCGGTGATCGCCGCGGCCCTGGTCATCGGCTGGTTCTGCATCCGCAAGCGGGTGGCCCGCATCGCCGCCGCCCGCGGCTGACGCACCCGGACCGGTCCCGCCCGAGAGGGCCCCGCTGCCCGGGGCCCTCTCGGGCGGCACGGCTGTTCGGCCCCGGCAACGCCCCGACAACGCCCCGACAACGAAGAAGGACCCCGCCGAAGCGGGGTCCTTCTCTTCTGTGTCCGAGGGGGGACTTGAACCCCCACGCCCGATAAAGGGCACTAGCACCTCAAGCTAGCGCGTCTGCCATTCCGCCACCCGGACAAGGTGTCTGTCTCGCGTCCCTCGCGGGCCGTTCCGACGAAGAGAACATTACCAGGGATTCGGAGTGCCCCGATCACCTGCCGGTCGGCGGGGAACCCCCTTGGGGACCGGCAGCCGGAGCGGGAGGATGTGGGAGGTACATCCGATCAGTGGGAGGAAGCAGCGTGAGCGAGTCGAGCGCGGGCAGGACCGTCTCCGGCGAGGACGAGGTAGTCGACCTCTGCCGGGACCTCATCCGGATCGACACCAGCAACTACGGCGACCACTCCGGCCCCGGCGAACGCAAGGCTGCCGAATGGGTGGCCGAGAAGCTCGCCGAGGTGGGCCTGGAGCCGCAGATCTTCGAGTCGCACAAGGGTCGCGCCTCGACGGTGGCCCGGATCGAAGGCGAGGACCCCTCCCGCCCGGCCCTGCTGATCCACGGGCACACGGACGTGGTTCCGGCCAATGCGGCCGACTGGACGTACGACCCCTTCGCGGGTGAGATCGCCGACGGCTGCGTGTGGGGCCGGGGCGCGGTCGACATGAAGGACATGGACGCGATGACCCTGGCGGTCGTACGCGACCGGCTGCGCAGCGGACGCAAGCCGCCCCGCGACATCGTGCTGGCCTTCCTCGCCGACGAGGAGGCCGGCGGCATCTACGGGGCCCGCCATCTGGTCGACAAGCACCCCGGTCTCTTCGAGGGCGTGACGGAGGCCATCGGCGAGGTCGGCGGCTTCTCCTTCACCGTCAACGAGAACCTGCGGCTGTATCTGATCGAGACCGCCCAGAAGGGCATGCACTGGATGCGGCTCACCGTGGACGGCACGGCCGGCCACGGCTCCATGACCAACAACGACAACGCGATCACCGAGTTGTGCGAGGCGGTGGGCCGGCTGGGCCGCCACCAGTTCCCGGTGCGGGTCACCAAGACCGTACGGTCCTTCCTGGACGAGCTCTCGGACGCGCTCGGCACCCCGCTGGACCCGGAGGACATGGACGCCACCCTGGCGAAGCTGGGCGGCATCGCGAAGATCATCGGGGCCACCCTGCGGAACACGGCCCAGCCGACCATGCTGGGGGCCGGCTACAAGGTCAACGTCATTCCGGGCCAGGCGGTGGCCCATGTGGACGGCCGCTTCCTGCCCGGTTACGAGGACGAGTTCCTCGCCGACCTCGACCGCATCCTGGGCCCGCGGGTCAAGCGCGAGGACGTACACGGGGACCGGGCGCTGGAGACGGACTTCGACGGGCGTCTGGTCGACGCCATGCAGGGCGCCCTGAAGGCCGAGGACCCCATCGCGCGGGCGGTCCCGTACATGCTGTCGGGCGGCACCGACGCCAAGTCCTTCGACGACCTCGGCATCCGCTGCTTCGGCTTCGCGCCGCTCCAGCTGCCGCCCGAGCTGGACTTCGCCGGGATGTTCCACGGGGTGGACGAGCGGGTGCCGGTGGACGGTCTGAAGTTCGGGGTCCGGGTGCTCGACCGGTTCATCGACAACTGCTGAAACGACCCTCAACGCCGGGGAATCGGGAAGGTGTGCGCATCTCACTGAGAAGAGTGAATGGGCTCATACGCTCGTAGCCCCGGTGGGAACTCCTCGTTACAGGTGGTGCGGTCCGCGGCTGGGACCGCATTGCCTACTAGGAGGAATGATGATCAAGAAGGTTGTCGCTGCTGCGGCTGCCACCGGTGGCCTGGTTCTCGCGGGTGCGGGCATGGCCGTCGCCGACGCCGGCGCGCAGGGTGCCGCTGTCGGCTCCCCCGGCGTCCTGTCCGGCAACGTCGTCCAGGTCCCGATCCACATCCCGGTGAACGTGTGCGGCAACACGGTCAACGTGATCGGCCTGCTGAACCCGGCCTTCGGCAACGTCTGCGTCAACAACTGAGCCTGAGCCTGAGGCTTAGTGACGTCGGAAGTACCGGGCCCCGGGGCGCATTCCAGCGCTCCGGGGCCGCTGGGTTTCATCTCAAGGAACAGCAGGGGGACGAGTGCAAAAGCGACATGCGGCCACGCCCGCGACGACGGCCGCGAGCGCGAAGAGGACGCTGATCACCGTGGCGGCTGCGGGCGGGATGCTCGCGCTGGGCGGGGGGTACGCGCAGGCGGACGCCGGCGCGACCGGCCGGGCCGCCAACTCCCCGGGCGTCCTGTCGGGGAACAACGTGCAGGCGCCCGTGCATGTGCCGCTGAACGCGTGTGGCAACACCGTGACGGTGGTGGGCGGCCTGAACCCGGCGTTCGGCAACCACTGCGCGAACGTCTCGGCGAAGCCGAAGCCGAAGCCAAAGCCGAAGCCAAGGCCGGGCCACCCTGGGCACCCGGGCCATCCTGGGCACCCGGGCGGTCCCGGCGGACCGGACGAGCCGTGCGAGCCCGGCCATCCGGGCCATCCCGGTGGGCCGGGGAACCCTGGTGGGCCGGGGAACCCTGGTGGTCCGGGGAATCCGGGTGGTCCGGGGAATCCTGGTGGTCCGGGCAACCCCGGTGGTCCGGGCAACCCCGGTGGTCCGGGCAACCCCGGTGGTCCGGGCAACCCCGGTGGTCCGGGGAACCCTGGTGGTCCCGGGAACCCGGGCGGGCCTGGGAATCCGGGTGGGCCGGGCAACCCCGGCGGGCCTGGGAATCCGGGTGGTCCGGGGAATCCGGGTGGTCCGGGGAACCCCGGTGGTCCCGGGAACCCCGGTAACCCCGGCAACCCGGGTGGTCCCGGCACTCCGGGTAACCCCGGGAACCCTGGTGGGCCCGGCACTCCGGGGAACCCGGAGGGGCCCGGTAACGGGGGCAATCCGGGTGGTCCGGCCACTCCTGGCACGCCAGGGAACCCCGGCGGGCCGGGTGGTCCCGGTGGGCCCGGGGCTCACGGGGGCGAGGGCGGCGGGCTTGCCGAGACCGGGGCCGGCGGTGCGCTCAGTGCCGGGGTGCCGCTCGCCGGCGGGCTGCTGCTGGCCGGAGCCGTGCTCTACCGGCGCGCCCGCACCTCCGCCTAGCGGCGCGGGCGACGTCACACGACGCGGGTCCCGGACGACGATCCGGGGCCCGCGTCACCACGTGGCGCGGACCTGACGGATGATCCGGCGCCGCAACCGCACTCTGCGGCTGCCGTCCCGGAGCAGCGTCAGCCGGTCCAATTCCCAGTGTCCGTACTCTGCGTGGTCGGTCAGTAGCCGCGTCGCATCCTTGCGGGAGACACCTCGCGGCACGTACACGTCGACAAATTCGTATTCCGGCATCGCATCTATTGTGCGGGCAGCGGCCCGGTACGGATAGCGTCTGCACTATGTCTGATGCCGCTCTGCCCACCGTTGCCGAGGTACGCGCCGCCGCCGAGGCGGTCAAAGCTGCGTTGGACCGTCACCTCGCGGCGGTCGAGCGCAGGTCAGGGGACGAAGATCCGGAGGTCTACGTCGCGTTCAACGAACTCGCCGCTGCGGCCGAGGAGTACGACGAGCTGCTCTACGAACGCTACGACGAGGTCACCCCGTTCGAAATCCCGGCCACCGAGGACGGGGTCCCGTACGGCGGTCCGGCCGAGCCGACCGCCTTCAGCGTGCTGATCCGCCGCGACTACGCCGTGGCCGAGCCGCAGCGGCTGGTCGCCCAGGCGGAACGGGTCGCCGCACACGACAGAGACGCCGATCTCGTCGAGGGCGCCGGGACGGCGGGCGCACTCGGCGTGCTCTTCGGGGAGTACGAGCCGGACGAGATCGCCTCCCGCTACAAGGAGTTCGGGCTGGAGGAGGGCGACTCCACACTGTGGATCACGGCCGGCGGGGTGGTTCCCGAGCCCGGCGAGTGGCTCGCCGCGCCCTTCGACCATGCCGATCCGGAGCACGTACTGCACCGCTTCGACGTCAGTTCCGTCTTCGACGACGAACTCGACGACGAGGACGACGCGGAACTCGAACCCCTCCGCTGACAGCCGCCGTTGGCGGGCCGGTGACCGGGGACCACTGCCGGTCACCGGCCCGCCGACGGGCGGCGCGCATCATTCCGCGGGCGCCGCCGAGGCGATCAGCGTGCGCAGCAGCCCGGTCAGCCGGGTGGTGCGCGGCTTCGGCAAGACCTCCGCCACCGCCTTCGGGAGCGCCTGGTCCACCCCGTGCACCACGGACAGGTGCCGTTCGGCCCTTCCGAAGGCCGTGTACACCCAGTCCCGGGACAGTGCGTCCGCCGCATCGCCCGGCAGCACCACGACCACGGCCGGCCAGCGGGCGCCCACCGCCTGGTGCGCGGTCACCGCCCAGCCGTGCCGGACCTCCGCCTCGACCCGGTCCTTCGGTACGGTGATCCGGCCGCCCGCGGGGCCGCAGTCCAGGTGGAGCCCCTCGGCGTCGGCCGAGTGCACCCGGCATGGCACGGCCCGGCCGGGGACGGGGACATGGACGACCCGGTCGTCCGGGTCGAAGCCGCCGAACCGGCCGGGGCCGGGGTTCAGGCGTTCCTTCAGGGCCGTGTTGAGGGCCCGGGTCCCGGACGGGCCGCCGTGCCCGGGGGTGATCACCTGGACGCCGTCGGGCTGGATGCCGAAGGCTCGGGGCACGGACTCGGCCACCAGCTGCACCGTCCGGTGCACGGCCTCGCCGGCGTCCCGCACCGGCACGATCACGACCTCCTTGCCCGGGGCGTCGACCTGGTTCAGCTCCCCGATGCCGATGCCCGAGACCAGCTCGCCGAGGGGGCCGGGGTCCGGCGTCCGGGAGACCGCTTGCGGGCAGGCGCGGGCGGCCAGGAGGTCCGCGAACACCCGGCCGGGGCCCGCCGATCCGAGCACCCCGGGGTCGCCGGACAGCACCAGCCGGGCGCCGTCCGGCACCGACTCGACCAGCGCGGCCCCGCTTTCCACGTCCAGCTGGGGCGCGTCCAGCACGATCAGCAGGTCCAGTTCCCACTGGCCGTCCGCGTCCCGGGCCGGGCCCTCGGTCCCGGCCAGGAGGTCGGCGACGGTCACCACCCCGGGCGCCGGGGTGCGGGCGGCTGCCCAGGTGGCCGCCCAGGCGCGGAGCCCGAGGCCATGGGCGGCGGCGAGCAGGGCGAGCGGTTCCGCGCGGGCCGCCTCGCCGCCGGTGTGGGCGACCAGGCCGTGCTGTGCCGCCGCGCGGATCAGCTCCGCTGCGGAGGGGCTGGGGGCTGCGGTGGCGGCTGCCTGCCAGGCGTCGGGCGAAGTTTCCGCCTCGCCGCCGGTGCCGAAGGTGTTGATCAGGCGGGCCAGGCCGTCCGCCAGGCTCTCCTCCGCCAGGGCGCAGCCCTCCAGGCCCACCAGGACCCGGACCGGCTGCTCCTCGCCCTCGCCTTCCGCGGGGGGTTCCCCGACCGGCTCCTGGAAGACCAGTACGGTCCCTTCGGCGATCGCCGGCTCCAGGGCGGCGGCCGGGTCGGGGACGGCGTACTGGGCCAGCGCGGACTGCAGGACCGGGGCGTCCAGCACGGTGTGGCCCTTGAGGGCGGCCTGTTCCAGCAGCCAGCCCACCAGGGCGGTGGTCCGGCGCTCGTCGCCGGGGCCGCACTCGGGGCCGAGCAGGGAACGGGCGAAGGCGTCCGCCTGGGAGGGACGGATGCCGGTGACGGCGAGCAGCTGCCAGGGGTCTTCGGCGAGCCGGTCGGCCGCGGTCTCGCCGAGCACCTCGGCGGCCCGGGCGGCGGCCGTTTCGGGGGCGCCGGCCCGGGCGAGCAGTGCGCGGACCGCGGCGATGGTTTCCGGGGCGGGGCCTGCGGGTGCGGGTGCGGGTGCCGGGGGAGGGGTGGTGGGGGTTGGGGTCGTCCGGCGCGGCACGGTCGGTGCGTCGTCGAAGTACCGGGGTGCGGGCTTCTCGCCGCTCTCCACGGCGCGGACGGCGGCCAGCAGGTCGGCGGCCTTGCCGCTGAGGGCGGCGCCGGCGTCGATCGGAGCGGACCGCTCCGCCTTGCGGCGGGCGATGCGGTCGCGCTCGATCTTCTGCGCGGCGAGCTCGGCTTCGGCTTCGGTGCGGGTGGGTGCCGGCTCGGCCTCGCTGCCTGCGGCGCCATCCCCCACCCCGCCCCTTCCCGAAACCAAGGGCTCCGCCCCCGCCCCCCATCCGGGACCTCCGCCCCGGCCCCGCCGTCGCGGGGCTGTGCCCCGGCCCCCGGCTCCTGGGGCTCCGCCCCCGGTTCCCCGTCGCGGGCCTCCGGCCCGGGCTCCCCGTGGTGGGCCTCCGGCCCGGGCTTGCCGTCGCGGGGCTGTGCCCCGCCCCCCGGCTCCTGGGGCTCCGCCCCCGGCTCCCCGTCCCGGGGCTCCGCCCCGGGCTGCGTTCCGGCCTTCGGCCGCTGGTCCTGGGGCTCCGCCCCCCGTTCCTCGTCGCGGGCCTCCGGCCCGGGCTCCCCGTGGTGGGCCTCCGGCCCACGCTGCCCGTCGCGGGGCTGGGCGCCGGCCTCCGCCCCGAGGCCCGCGTCGCCGGGCTGCGGCGTGGCCTCCGGCTGCTGGGGTTCCGTCCCGAGGGCCGCCCGGGCCGGGGGCTGGGCCCCGGGGGGTGGGGCGGTGGGGGTGGGGGACGGGTCCGTGGTCACAGTGTGCTCCAGTCCTGGTCGGGGTAGCGGTGCACCGGGGCCGAAACGTCGTCCAGTGCCTGGCGGATCTCCTCCGGAAGGGTAAGCGGCTCCGCTGACAAAGCCTCGCTGAGCTGCGTCGATGTCCGCGCGCCCACGATCGGCGCGGCCACCCCCGGCCGGTCCCGGACCCATGCCAGGGCCACCTGGAGCGGCGTCACGGCCAGCCCGTGCGCAGCCGTCGCCACCGCGTCCACGATCCCGCTCGCCGTATCGTCCAGGTACGGCTCGACAAAGGCCGCCAGCGTCTCCGAGGCGCCCCGGGAGTCCGCCGGCACCCCCGAGCGGTACTTGCCGGTGAGGACCCCCCGGCCCAGCGGGGAGGACGGCAGCAGCCCCACCCCCAGGTCCAGCGCGGCCGGCAGCACCTCGCGCTCCACGCCCCGCTGGAGCAGGGAGTACTCCATCTGCGTCGAGGCGAGCCGGGTCCGTACCCCCGGCGCCGCCAGCTGCCAGGTCGCCGCCTTGGCCAGCTGCCAGCCGCAGAAGCCCGCCAGCCCGGCGTACCGGGCCCGGCCGCTGCTCACCGCGAGGTCGAGCGCCTGGAGGGTCTCCTCCAGCGGGGTCCCCGGGTCGAACGCGTGGACCTGCCACAGGTCCACGTAATCCGTGCCCAGCCGGGCCAGCGAATCGTCCAGCGCCGCCAGCAGGTGCCCGCGCGAGGCGTCGATCCGGCGGTCGGGGTCCCGCACCGAGCCCGCCTTGGTGGCGATCACCAGGTCCTGGCGCGGGACCAGCCCGCCCACCAGCTGTCCCAGCAGGTACTCCGCCTCCCCGCCGCCATACGCGTCGGCGGTGTCGACGAGCGTGCCGCCCGCCTCCCAGAAGGTCTTCAACTGGTCGGCGGCGGCCTGGTCACCGGTGTCCCGTCCCCAGGTCAGCGTGCCGAGGCCGATCCGGGACACGCGCAGGCCGGTGCGGCCGAGATGCCTCTGCTCCATGAGCGCTGAGACTACTGGGGCACTGACGCGCGGCACTCCGGCGCGCTACAGTCCCCCGCAGACCAACGTTACTGATCGGTAAACCGGTAAGGGGACGACCTATGCGGCTCGGCATCAATCTCGGCTACTGGGGTGCGGGCATGGACGCCGACAACCTGGCCGTCGCCCGGGAGGCGGACCGCCTCGGCTACGACGTGTGCTGGGCCGCCGAGGCCTACGGCTCCGACGCGCCGACCGTACTGGCCTGGGTCGCCGCCCAGACCGAGCGGATCGACGTCGGGTCCGCGATCATGCAGATCCCGGCCCGCCAGCCCGCCATGACCGCGATGACGGCCGCCACCCTCGACTCGCTCTCCGGGGGGCGGTTCCGGCTCGGCCTCGGCGTCTCCGGCCCGCAGGTCTCGGAGGGCTGGTACGGCGTGAAGTTCGACAAGCCGCTGTCCCGCACCCGCGAGTACGTGGAGATCGTCCGCAAGGCGATGAGCCGCGAGCGGCTCACCCACGACGGCGAGCACTGGACCCTGCCGCTGCCCGGCGGCCCCGGCAAGCCGATCAAGCTGACGGTGCACCCGGAGCGCGAGCACATCCCGCTCTACATCGCCGCGATCGGCCCGAAGAACCTGGAGCAGACCGGCGAGATCGCCGACGGCGCCCTGCTGATCTTCCCGGCGGCGGAGCACCTGGAGGCCACCGCGCTCACCCACATCCGGGCGGGCCGCGCGAAGGCCGGGCTGACCATGGACGGCTTCGACGTCTGCCCGACCGTGCCGCTGGCCGTCGGCGAGGACGTGACCGGCCTGGCCGACATGTTCCGCCCGTACACCGCCCTGTACGTCGGTGGCATGGGCAGCCGGAAGCAGAACTTCTACAACCAGCTCGCCCAGCGCATGGGCTACGAGAAGGAAGCCGCCGAGATCCAGGACAAGTACCTGGCCGGCGACAAGCAGGGCGCCGCCGCCGCCGTCCCGCACTCGCTGATCGACTCCACCACCCTGCTCGGACCGGTGGAGCGGATCGCCGACGGGATGCGGGCCTACGCGGAGGCCGGGGTCACCACCCTCACCCTCGCCCCGGCCGGTTTCACTCTCGACGAGCGCCTCACCGCCCTGCGGGCCGGCACCGAGGCCATGGAGCGGGCCGGGCTGGCCTAGCCACTCGTCCGTCCGATCGATCCGATCGGGTCAGAAGCGCCGCGGCCGTGGTGGGGGCTCGGGGGTCTTCCCCGCCACGGCCGTCACCCCCATCAACGCGCGGCCCGCCCGCCGGGTTACGCCCCCGCCCGAACCCCTTCGGGTCCTTCGTTCGGCCGAGTAGTGCGACGTATCCGGTTGCCCGGTCGTCCGATCGGGATTTGAGTGAACCTCCAGGGGGTGTTCACGCCCGGAGGTGGACCGTGCTCTCAGCCCGCAGCCTGTTCCAGGAGATCGTCGACCATGACGACTCCTTCCAGCTGTTCTGCTCCATCGCCGCCAGCGGTGAGACCCAGGGCGGCTGGGAGAACGCCCGGATCGCCGCCCTGGTGCCGGACGGCATGCGCGCCATGGCCCCCAAGATCACCCGGCACGGCGCCGACGAGGACAAGCACGGCCGGATCTTCAACGCGCTGCTGCGCAAACGCGGGCTGCCGCCGGTCCCGGTACCGCCGGAGACGGACTACACCATGCTGCTGGAGCGGCGCGGCATCGGCCTCGCCCACTCCAAGCTGCGCGGCGACGAGCCGCTCACCGAGCAGGACGTCGTCGTCTACCTCGCGCACAGCCGGGTCACCGAGCAACGCGCCGCCGACCAGATGGAGATGCTGGTCAACCACTTCGGCGAGGACCCCGAGCTCGGCAGGGCCATCCGCATGATCAGCCACGACGAGGACAACCACCTCGCCTACTGCCACGAGGAATTGCTCCGGCTCGCCCGGCAGGGCCACGGCCGGACCATCCATCGGGTACTCCGGGAGAGCGCCCTCACCGAGATCGCCGTCTACCGGGACGTGAGCCTGGCCGTCATGGACCACATGGGCCGCATCCTGAACTGGCCGAGGCCGAAGGCCGCCGCCCTGGCCGCCGGCATCCGGGGCATGTACGCGTACGAACGGTTCAGCGGCTGGCACCGGATGGTCGGCCTGCGGATGCCGGAGCGGCTCGACGCGCTGGGCGGACCGGTCACCACCGCCCCCGAGTTCGCCTGAGAGCCCCGACCGGCCGCAGCCGCGTCGCCTACAGCCAGCCGCGGCGCTTGAACATCCGGTGCAGGCCGACGCAGATCCCCGCCATCACCAGCAGCACGGCCGGATAACCCCACCACTGCCCGAGCTCCGGCATGTGCTCGAAGTTCATCCCGTAGATCCCCGCGACCATCGTCGGGACGGCCGCCATCGCCGCCCAGGCCGAGATCTTCCGCACGTCGTCGTTCTGCCGGACCCCCATCTGCGCCAGATGCGCCGCCAGCGCGTCCGACAGCAACCGGTCCAGGCCCTCGATGTACTCGTTGGCCTTGGTCAGATGGTCCGCGACATCCCGGAAGAACGGCCGCGAATGGTCGTCGACGAACGGCACGCTGCCGAAGGCCAGCCGGTTCATCGGCTGGAGCAGCGGACTGGTCGCCCGCCGGAACTCCAGCACCTGCCGCTTGAAACCGTAGATCCGCCCCGCGATCGTCTTCGCATCGGTCGGGTTCGGGGCGAACACCTCCGCCTCCAGCTCCTCCAGATCCGCCTGGAGCTCCGCCGCCACCTCGATGTAGTGGTCCACCACCGCGTCGCTCACCGCGTACAGCACCGCGGTCGGCCCGTGCCGCAGCACCGTCTGCTCCTGCTCCAGCCGCTTCCGCACGGCCTTCAGCGCCCCGCCCTCACCGTGCCGCACGGTCACCACGAAGCAGTCGCCGACGAACAGCATCAGCTCGCCGGCGGTCACCGTGTCCGTGGCGTCGTCGTACAGGACCGGCTTGAGGACCACGAACATCGAGTCGTCGTACACCTCCAGCTTCGGACGCTGGTGTGCGGTCAGCGCGTCCTCCACCGCCAGCGGGTGCAGCCCGAACTCCCGGCTCACATGGTCGAACTCCTTCTCGGTGGGCTCGTACATGCCCACCCACAGGAACGCGTCACCCGCTGCCCGTGCCTCGGCCAGGGCATCGGAGAAATCCTCCGGCCCTTCCGTCCGCCGGCCGTTCCGGTAAATCGCGCAGTCCACAATCACGCGGGGCATTCTTCCCTGCCCCGCCCGGCCCCGCATCCCGGGCCCACCACCTACCCTTGGCCGCATGGCCACGCTGATCCTCGTACGACACGGGCGGTCCACCGCCAACACCGCAGGGCTGCTCGCCGGGTGGACCCCCGGCGTGGTGCTCGACGCACGGGGCGCCGGGCAGGCCGCCGCACTGCCGGCACGGCTCGCCGGGCTGCCGCTGGCGGCTGCCGTGACCAGTCCGCTGGAGCGCTGCCGGCAGACCCTGGAACCCCTGCTCGCCGCCCGGCCCGGACTCGCCCTGCACACCGACGACCGGATCGGCGAGTGCCACTACGGCGACTGGTCCGGCCGCAAACTCTCCGAACTCGCCGACGAACCGCTGATGAAGATCGTCCAGCAGCACCCGTCCGCAGCCGCCTTCCCCGGCGGCGAATCCATGCGCGCCATGCAGGCCCGCGCCGTGGACGCGGTCCGCGACTGGAACGCCCGCATGGACGAGGAACACGGCCATGACGCCGTCTACCTGATGTGTTCGCACGGCGACATCATCAAGTCGCTCGTCGCCGACGCCCTCGGCATGCACCTCGACCTGTTCCAGCGCATCCACGTCGACCCCTGCTCGGTCACCGCCATCCGCTACACCCCCTCCCGCCCGTTCCTCCTCCGGCTCGGTGACACCGGGGACTTCGACTCCTTCGCCCCGCGCGAGAGCAACGCGGACAAAGCCGTAGAAGACGGCGGGAACGCAGTCGTGGGCGGCGGCGCGGGCGCCGGGTGATCGAACGGCGCAGTAGGGTGGACTGACCGACCGCGTACGCAGACCTGCCGCCGGCGCCACTTCCAGGCCGGCCCTGCGCCTGGCCCCCGCTGCCGAGACTTGGAGACTGGACGTGCCCCGTCAGGTGTTCCTCTACGACCCGCCGGACCGCTTCGTGGCGGGAACGGTCGGGCTGCCTGGACGCCGTACGTTCTTCCTGCAGGCCTCCTCCGGCCCCCGCGTCACCAGCGTCTCGCTGGAGAAGACCCAGGTCGCCGCGCTGGCCGAACGCATGGACGAGCTGCTCGACGAGGTCGTACGCCGCACCGGCGGCAATGCGCCGGTCCCGGCCGTCGCCCCCGCCGAGGCGGCCGACACGGCCCCGCTGGACGTGCCGGTGGACGAGGAATTCCGCGTCGGCACCATGGCCCTGGCCTGGGACGGCGAGGAACAGCGCATGATCGTCGAGGCGCAGGCCCTGGTCGAACTCGACGCGGACTCGGAGGAAGACCTCGCCGAGGCCGAGGAGCGGCTGCTCCAGGACGAGGAGAACGGCCCGCCGATGCTCCGGGTCCGCCTCACCGGGGCGCAGGCCCGCGCCTTCGCCAAGCGGGCCCTGGACGTGGTCAACGCCGGCCGGCCCCCGTGCCCGCTGTGCAGCCTGCCCCTGGACCCGGAAGGACACGTGTGTCCGCGCCAGAACGGGTACCGGCGTCAGGTGTGACGACCGTGACCTCGATCGAGGAGCTGCTCACCCGCGGTGAGCTGACCGTCCGCGGCCGGATCGCCGAGGCCTCCAACGCCGTCCTGCTGTGCACGGTCCGCCACGACGGCACAAGTGCCACGTGCGTGTACAAGCCGGTCAAGGGCGAGCGACCGCTGTGGGACTTCCCCGACGGCACCCTCGCCCAGCGCGAGGTGGCCGCGTACCTGGTCTCCCGGGCGACCGGGTGGGAGCTCATCCCGCCCACCGTGCTGCGCGACGGCCCCTACGGCGAGGGCATGGTCCAGCACTGGATCGAGGGCGCCGAGGAACAGTCCCCGGAAGGCACCCTGCTCGCCCTGGTCGAGGGCGAGGAGGCGGGCGAGGGCTGGAAACCGGTCGCCTTCGCCGAGGTCGGCGAGGGGCGCACCGCGCTGCTGGTGCACGCCGACGACGAGCGGCTGCGGCGGCTCGCCGTCCTCGACGCCGTGATCAACAACGGCGACCGCAAGGGCGGGCACCTGCTGCCCGCCCCGGGCGGACGGCTGTACGGCATCGACCACGGAGTCACCTTCCACGCCGAGGACAAACTCCGGACCCTGCTGTGGGGCTGGGCGGGGGAGCCGCTCACCGAGGAGGCCCTCGGCGTGCTCGGCTCGCTGGCCGGGCAGCTCGCCGAGGGGGCCCCGCTCGCCACCCGGCTGGCCGAGCTGATCACCGCCGCCGAGCTGACCGCCGTACGGGAGCGAGTGGCCGGACTGCTGCGTACACGGACGCACCCGAGCCCCTCCGGGCAGTGGCCCTCCATTCCCTGGCCACCCGTCTGACCTGGGCAGCTGCCCATGCACAGAACCGGGGGGAACGCAAGAGCGCCGATCAGGTCAACAGTGCGGATCCGGTTCGTTTCCGGAACATCCGTCCGGTTAGGCTCAAGACATGCATGCCTGGCCCGCTTCTGAGGTTCCCGCCCTGCCCGGCAAGGGCCGCGACCTCCAGATCCACGACACCGCGACCCGCGGGAAGGTCACCCTTTCCCCCGGTCCCGTCGCCCGTATCTACGTCTGCGGCATCACCCCGTACGACGCGACCCACCTGGGTCACGCGGCGACCTACAACGCGTTCGACCTCGTACAGCGCGTGTGGCTCGACACCAAGCGGCAGGTCCACTACGTCCAGAACGTCACGGACGTGGACGACCCGCTGCTGGAGCGGGCCCTGCGCGACGGCCACGACTGGACCGAGCTCGCCGAACGCGAGACCGCGCTCTTCCGCGAGGACATGACCGCCCTGCGGATGCTGCCGCCGCAGCACTACATCGGCGCGGTCGAGGCCATACCGGGCATCGTGCCGCTGGTGGAGCGGCTCCGGGAGGCGGGCGCCGCGTACGAGCTCGAAGGCGACATCTACTTCTCGGTGGAGTCCGACCCCCACTTCGGCGGGGTCTCCGGCCTCGACGCGGAGGCGATGCGGCTGCTGTCCGCGGAGCGCGGCGGCGACCCCGAGCGCCCCGGCAAGAAGAACCCCCTCGACCCGATGCTGTGGATGGCCGCCCGTGACGGCGAGCCGAGCTGGGACGGCGGCTCGCTGGGCCGCGGCCGGCCCGGCTGGCACATCGAGTGCGTGGCCATCGCCCTGGACCACCTGGGCATGGGCTTCGACATCCAGGGCGGCGGCTCCGACCTGGCCTTCCCGCACCACGAGATGGGCGCCTCGCACGCCCAGGTGCTGACCGGCGAGTTCCCGATGGCCAAGGCGTACGTACACGCCGGCATGGTCGCCCTGCACGGCGAGAAGATGTCGAAGTCCAAGGGCAACCTGGTCTTCGTCTCCGCGCTCCGGCGTGAGGGCGTGGACCCGGTCGCGATCCGCCTCGCCCTGCTGTCCCGCCACTACCGGGCGGACTGGGAGTGGACGGACGAGGTCCTCGCCGAGGCCGTGGACCGGCTGGACCGCTGGCGGGCAGCCGTGTCCCGGCCGGACGGCATCCCGGCGGACGCGCTGCTCGAGGAGGTCCGGGAGGCCCTCGCCGACGACCTGAACGCGCCGGCCGCGCTGGCGGCCGTGGACCACTGGGTCGAGCGCCAGCTCGCCACGGGCGGCGAGGACGAGTCGGCCCCGGGCCTGGTGTCCCGCACGGTGGACGCCCTCCTGGGCGTCGCCCTCTAACCACCGCTCCGTTGCGCGGAACCCCCGCAGGCCGGGCCCGACCGGGCCCGGCCTGCGGCGCGTTTGCCCTCCCCGCCCTCCCCCTCGCTTCGCGGGGGGACCCCCATCCCGAAACCGGGGCTCGGCCCCGGACTGCCGCGGGGTGCCCGGCTTCGCCTGGGCACCCCGTTTCGGGGCTCTGCCCCGGAACCCGCCGGGGCGGAGCCGGTCAGGACTCCGGGGTGTCGGGGGTCTCCGGGCCGGGGAGGTCGCCCGGGTCTTCCGGACGGCGGAGCGGCGGCTGCGCCCCCCGCCCGCTCGACGGGTCACGGAAGTACGAGCCGTCCGTGGGCTCCGGCCCGGGCCCGGCGGCGGGGTCCCGGCGCCGCAGATACCGCTCGAACTCGCGGGCGATCGCCTCGCCCGAGGCCTCCGGCAGGTCGGCCGTGTCCCGCGCCTCCTCCAGCGTCTGGACGTACTCGGCCACCTCGCTGTCCTCCGCGGCCAGTTGGTCCACGCCCAGCTGCCAGGCCCGTGCGTCCTCCGGCAGTTCACCCAGCGGGATCCTGATGTCGATCAGGTCCTCCAGCCGGTTCAGCAGCGCCAGCGTCGCCTTCGGGTTGGGCGGCTGCGACACGTAGTGGGGGACGGCCGCCCAGAGGGAGACCGCCGGCACGCCTGCGTGCGTACAGGCCTCCTGGAGGATGCCGACGATGCCCGTCGGGCCCTCGTACCGGGTCTCCTCCAGGTCCATGGTCCGCGCCAGATCCGGGTCCGAGGTCACCCCGGACACCGGCACCGGCCGGGTGTGCGGGGTGTCGCCCAGCAGGGCGCCCAGGATGACCACCATCTCCACGCCCAACTCATGGGCGAATCCGAGGATTTCATTGCAGAACGACCGCCACCGCATGGACGGCTCGATTCCGCGCACCAGGACCAGGTCCCGCGGCTTGGCCCCGCCGATCCGCACCACCGACAGCCGGGTCGTCGGCCAGGTGATCTTCCGTACCCCGTTGTCCAGCCACACCGTCGGCCGGTTGACCTGGAAGTCGTAGTAGTCCTCGGCGTCCAGCGCCGCGAAGACCTCGCCCTTCCATT
Source organism: Streptomyces venezuelae (assembly GCF_008642295.1). Classification (GTDB taxonomy): domain Bacteria; phylum Actinomycetota; class Actinomycetes; order Streptomycetales; family Streptomycetaceae; genus Streptomyces; species Streptomyces venezuelae_C. Next base: position 5,953,664 of record NZ_CP029190.1, read on the forward strand.
CCCGGTCCAGGTGCGCCACCGCACCGGAGGCCGCGTCGCCCGCGTCGTTCCATCCCTCGAACGCGGCCACCATGACCGGGTCGATCAGCTCGGGCATGCCCTCCAGCTCGATCACCCAGGTCTCCTTCCGAAGTTCCTCGTGTACGAGGGCCAGCCTATGCCTTGGAACGACGCCTGTTACAGCCCGCGGGAGCCCACGCCGAAGGGGCGGCCCCGTCCGGGACCGCCCCTCCACCGCCCTGCGGGAGCCCTACGCCTTGCGGGCGGCGAGCATCTCCTCGACCCGCGTCCGGACGGCGTCGTCGTCCAGGCCGCGGACCGTCACCGTGGTGCGCCGGCGCAGCACGTCGTCGACGGTCTCCGCCCACTCGAAGTCGCGGGCGTAGGCGACCTGCGCCCAGATCTCCGGGCCGTCCTCGTGGATCCGCTCGCCCAGCTCCGGGCGCTCGTTGACCATGCGGGCGATGTCGAAGGCCAGCGAACCGTAGTGGGAGGCCAGGTGGCGCGCGGTCAGCGGGTCCATCCGCATACCGGGCTCGCGGTCCACCAGCAGCCGGTGCGCGACCGCGTTCGGGTTGGCGACACCGGGCAGCGGGACCCGGCGGACCAGGGACTTCACCGGCTCCATGTCCTCGGTCAGCGGGCTGCCCGGGAGCTTGGCCAGCTTGTCCATCACCACGCGGCCGATGTGGCGGTACGTGGTCCACTTGCCGCCGGCGACCGACAGCATGCCGCCCTTGCCCTCGGAGACCACGGTCTCGCGCTTGGCCTTTTCCACGCCGCCGGGGCCGCCGGGCAGCACCCGCAGGCCGGCGAAGGCGTAGGTCATCAGGGACCGGTCCAGGTCGGCGTCCTTCACCGAGAACGCGGCCTCGTCGAGGATCTGCGCGATGTCGGACTCGGTGGCGCGCACGTCCGCCGGGTCGCCCTCGTACTTCTCGTCGGTGGTGCCCAGCAGCAGCTGGTCCTCCCACGGCAGGGCGAAGGTGATGCGGTACTTGTCGATCGGGGTGGCCATGGCGGCCTTCCACGGCGACTTCCGCTTCATCACGATGTGCGCGCCCTTGGAGAGGCGGATCGACGGCATGGAGTGCTTGTCTTCCATGCGCCGCAGGTGGTCCACCCACGGGCCGGTGGCGTTGAGCACGACGCGCGCGTCGATCCCGAACTCGGTGCCGTCCAGGCGGTCCTTGAGCTCGGCGCCGGAGACCCGGCCCTGGGTCATCCGCAGCCCGGTGACCTCGGCGTGGTTGAGGACCACCGCGCCGGACTCGACGGCCGCGCGGACCGTCATCACGGCAACCCGGGAGTCGTTCATCTGGTGGTCGTAGTAGACCGCGACGGCCTTCAGGTTGTCCGTGCGCAGGCCCGGGTTGTCGGCGGCGGCCCGGGCGGGGGATATCACCTTGCCGATGCCGTCGCCGAAGGCCGAGAGGGCGGAGTAGGCGAACACGCCCGCGCCCAGCTTGGCAGCGCCGACCGGTCCGCCCTTGTAGACCGGCAGGTAGAAGGTGAGCGGGTTGACCAGGTGCGGGGCCACGTCCTTGGCCAGCACCCGGCGCTCGTGGTGGTTCTCGGCGACCAGCTTGACCGCGCCGGTCTGCAGGTAGCGCAGACCGCCGTGGACCAGCTTGGAGGAGGCCGAGGAGGTGGCGCCGGCGAAGTCGCCGGCGTCCACCATGGCGACCCGCAGACCCGACTGCGCGGCGTGCCAGGCCACCGAGGTGCCCAGGATTCCACCGCCGATGACCAGCAGGTCGTACGTGGCCTTCGCCAGCTGCTCACGGGTCTCGGCGCGGCTCGCGTTCGAACCGGCGGTCGGGTGCGTGCCCAGGGCGGGCACGCTCTGCAGGCTGCTCATTGTCTTAGCTCCTCGTCGTCGCTTGCGTCAGCTCAACCAGTGCAGCGGTCAGCTGGCGTCTTCGTCGTCGACCCAGCCCATGGTCCGCTCAACGGCCTTGAGCCAGCTCTTGTACTCGCGCTCCCGCTGGTCGGCGGGCATCCGCGGGGTCCACTCCGCGGCCCGGCGCCAGTTGGCGCGCAGCGCGTCGGTGTCGGGCCAGAAGCCGACGGCCAGGCCGGCGGCGTAGGCGGCACCGAGGCAGGTGGTCTCGGCGACCATGGGACGGACCACGGGGGCGTCCAGGAAGTCCGAGAGGGTCTGCATCAGCAGGTTGTTGGAGGTCATGCCGCCGTCGACCTTGAGGGCGGCGAGCTCGACGCCCGAGTCCTTGGTCATGGCGTCGGTGATCTCACGGGTCTGCCAGGCGGTGGCCTCCAGCACGGCACGGGCGATGTGCGCCTTGGTGACGTACCGGGTGAGGCCGGCGATCACACCGCGGGCGTCGGAGCGCCAGTACGGGGCGAACAGGCCGGAGAAGGCGGGCACGAAGTAGGCGCCGCCGTTGTCCTCGACGGAGGAGGCCAGGGTCTCGATCTCGGCCGCGGACTTGATCAGGCCCATCTGGTCGCGCATCCACTGGACGAGCGAGCCGGTGACGGCGATGGAGCCCTCCAGGGCGTAGACCGGCTTCTGGTCGCCGATCTGGTAGCCGACCGTGGTCAGCAGGCCGCTGTAGGAGTTGATGATCTTGTCGCCGGTGTTCATCAGCATGAACGTTCCGGTGCCGTACGTGGACTTGGCCTCGCCCTCGGCGAAACAGGTCTGGCCGAACAGGGCGGCCTGCTGGTCGCCGAGCGCGGAGGCCACCGGCACGCCCGCGAGGACGCCCTCCTTGACCTCGCCGTAGACCTCGGCGGAGGACTTGATCTCGGGCAGGATGCCGACCGGGACGTCCATGGACTCCGCGATCTTCTCGTCCCAGGCCAGGGTGTGGAGGTTCATCAGCATGGTGCGGGAGGCATTGGTGACGTCGGTGACGTGCACGCCGCCGTTGACACCGCCGGTGAGGTTCCAGATGACCCAGGAGTCCATGGTGCCGAAGAGGATGTCGCCCGCCGCGGCGCGCTCGCGCAGGCCCTCGACGTTGTCGAGCAGCCAGCGGGCCTTCGGGCCGGCGAAGTAGCTGGCCAGCGGCAGGCCGGTCTCGCGGCGGAAGCGGTCCTGGCCGACGTTGCGGCCGAGCTCCTTGCAGAGGGCGTCGGTACGGGTGTCCTGCCAGACCAGCGCGTTGTGCACCGGCTCACCGGTGTTCTTGTCCCACAGGACGGTGGTCTCGCGCTGGTTGGTGATGCCGACCGCCTTGACGTCGGCGGAGGTGATCTCGGCCTTGGCGATGGCGCCGGCCACGACCTCCTGGACGTTGGTCCAGATCTCCATGGCGTCGTGCTCGACCCAGCCGGGCTTCGGGAAGATCTGCTCGTGCTCCTTCTGGTCGACGGCGACGATGCGGCCGTCGCGGTCGAACACGATGCAGCGGGAGGAAGTGGTGCCCTGGTCGATGGCGGCGATGAAGGGGCCGGTGCTGCTGGTCATGGTGGCTGCTCCTGACAAGTCTCGTGAGTGGCTGATGCTGACGCGGGGGCTGATCAGGCGAACGCGATGTTGTACAGACCGCCGGCGAGGACGGCACCGACGAGCGGGCCGACCACCGGGATCCAGGAGTATCCCCAGTCCGAGCCGCCCTTGTTGGACAGCGGGAGCAGAGCGTGCACGATGCGCGGACCGAGGTCACGGGCCGGGTTGATGGCGTAGCCGGTCGGACCGCCGAGCGAGAGGCCGATGCCGACGACGACGAAGGAGGTGATGAGGACGCCGATGACGCCGAGGCCCTTGCCGTCACCCTGAAGGCCCTGGGTGAGGATTGCAATGATCAGAACGAAGGTTCCGATGATCTCGGTGGCCAGGTTCTGCACGACGTGACGGATTTCCGGACCGGTGGAGAAGATGCCGAGCACCGGGCCGGCCTGGTCGTGCGGGTGCGGGTCCTCGGGGCCGAGCTTGGCGTCGCGGATGTTCTCCGGGTCCGCCAGGTGCACCTGGAACTGGCCGTAGTAAGCGATCCACATCAGGACGGAGCCGAGCATGGCGCCGAGCATCTGGCCGGCCAGGTAGACGGGGACGTCGTTCCAGACCCCGTCCTTGACGGCGATGCCGACGGTGACGGCGGGGTTCAGGTGTGCGCCGGAGAGCGGCGCGGACACGTAAGCCGCGATCAGGACGGCGAAACCCCATCCGAAGGTGATCGCGAGCCAGCCCGCGTTACGGGCCTTCGAGCTCTTGAGGGTCAGCGCGGCGCAGACGCCACCGCCGAGCAGAGTGAGCAGGGCGGTACCGATGGTCTCGCCGATGAAGATGTCGGAGGTGGACACCCGCGACTCCTTTGTCCTACGTCCAGAGGGTGGGTTGGAGACCGGTCCCGCCCGGTCGTCCGCCGCACTCGGTGAGTGCTTCACCGGTCCTGGCCTCGCTACACCCTAGCGTGTATTGCCGTTAGGTGTTCGACAATGCCGACCGGTGAACGGCAGTTTTCCGGCCAGGTGAAGAACGCGTCAAGACCCGGTCAGGTCAGATTGCCGGATCGTTACCACTAGGTACGATCGCCCAAATCAGGCCATCTGGTGGTCGTAACCCGACGAGAACAGGCCGAAAAAACGCCAAAAGAGGCCACAAGGTGGCCTCTGGGCGTATGGGGGGAAGGTCAGAACCGGCCTGCGCCGAGATCGCGGGAAACCGCCCTTGCGCAATCCCGGACCGCCGCCACCAGGGCCGGCCGCGGCTCTCCGGGCTCTCCGGGGGCCCCGCAGACCCGCTCCACGGCACCTGCCACGGCCACCGCGCCGACCGGCATCCGGCGCCGGTCGTGGATCGGGGCAGCCACCGAGGCGATGCCGTCCCAGGTCTCCTCGACGTCCGCGGCCCAGCCGCGCGCCCGGGTCAGCGCCAGCTCCGATTCGAAGCCCTCCGGATCGGTCACCGTCCGGGGCGTGAACGCCTCCCGCTCGGCCTCCAGGGCCTGGCTGTGCGCCACCGGGTCCCAGGCCGAGAGCACCTTGCCCAGGGCCGTGCAGTGCAAGGGCTGCATGGCCCCCACCTCCAGCACCTGGCGGCTGTCGTCCGGCCGGAACACGTGGTGCATGATCAGCACCCCGCTCTGGTGCAGCACCCCCACGTACACGCTCTCCCCGCTGGCCCGGGCCAGGTCGTCGGTCCACACCAGGGCGCGGGCCCGCAGCTCGTGCACGTCCAGATAGCTGTTGCCGAGCCGCAGCAGCTCGGCGCCCAGCTGGTACCGGCCGGACGCCGGGTCCTGCTCGACGAAGCCCTCGGCCTGCAGCGTGCGCAGGATCCCGTGCGCCGTCCCCTTGGCCAGCCCCAGCGAGGACGCCACGTCGGACAGCCCCAGCCGGCGCTCCCCGCCGGCCAGCAGCCGCAGCATCGCAGCGGCTCGTTCGAGCGACTGGATGTTCCGTGCCATCGGGCAGCCTCCTCCTGCTCACGTAGTTCGACAATGCTGAACACTATCGGTCGATGCCGACCTCGCGCACTGTTGACAAAGTCTGTCAAGGCCGCGTCGACGAGGACAGCCCCCCGCGCACAGAATGCAGTCCGGCCCGTGGGACGCCCTAACCGGGCCGTGCCCGGCGCGGTTACCCTGACCGCGTGCGCCTTCGATGAGTACGAAGACGCAAAGCCGACAGCCGTCGCATCCCAGGGAGCAACACCATGGCCTCGCTGCCGAACCCGCCCGCCGACACCCAGACCCGGGCCGACGCCCTCCGAGAGGCGCTCGCCACCCGCGTGGTCGTGGCCGACGGGGCCATGGGAACCATGCTCCAGGCGCAGGACCCGACGATGGAGGACTTCGAGCAGCTCGAAGGCTGCAACGAAATCCTCAACGTCACCCGCCCGGACATCGTGAGCTCGGTCCACGAGGCCTACTTCGGCGCAGGCGTCGACTGCGTCGAGACCAACACCTTCGGCACCAACTACGCGGCCCTGGCCGAGTACGAGATCGTCGAACGCAACTTCGAGCTGTCGGAGGCCGGCGCCCGCATCGCCCGCGAGGTCGCCGACCGCTTCACCGCCGAAACCGGCCGCCAGCGCTGGGTGCTCGGCTCCATGGGCCCCGGCACCAAGCTGCCCACCCTCGGCCACATCTCGTACGGCACCATCCGCGACGCCTACCAGATCAACGCCGAAGGCCTGATCAGCGGCGGCGCCGACGCCCTCCTGGTGGAGACCACCCAGGACCTGCTCCAGACCAAGTCCTCCATCATCGGCGCCCGCCGCGCCATGGAGGCCCTCGGCGTGAACATCCCGCTGATCTGCTCGGTGACCGTCGAGACCACCGGCACCATGCTGCTCGGCTCCGAGATCGGCGCGGCCCTCACCTCGCTGGAACCGCTCGGCATCGACATGATCGGCCTGAACTGCGCCACCGGCCCCGCCGAGATGAGCGAGCACCTGCGCTACCTCGCCCGGCACTCCCGCATCCCGCTCTCCTGCATGCCCAACGCCGGCCTGCCCGTCCTCGGCAAGGACGGCGCGCACTACCCGCTCTCCGCGAGCGAGCTCGCCGACGCCCAGGAGACCTTCGTCCGCGAGTACGGCCTGTCGCTGGTCGGCGGCTGCTGCGGCACCACCCCCGAGCACCTGCGCCAGGTCGCCGAGCGGGTCCACCAGCTCGCCCCCGCGGTCCGCGAGCCCCGCCCCGAGCCGGGCGCCTCCTCCCTCTACCAGACCGTTCCGTTCCGCCAGGACACCTCGTACATGGCGATCGGCGAGCGGACGAACGCCAACGGCTCGAAGAAGTTCCGCGAGGCCATGCTGGAGGCCCGCTGGGACGACTGCGTGGAGATGGCCCGGGACCAGATCCGCGAGGGCGCGCACATGCTGGACCTGTGCGTGGACTACGTCGGCCGCGACGGCGTCGCCGACATGGAGGAGCTGGCCGGCCGCTTCGCGACCGCCTCCACCCTGCCGATCGTGCTGGACTCCACCGAGGTCGGCGTCATCCGGGCCGGCCTGGAGAAGCTCGGCGGCCGTGCCGTCATCAACTCCGTCAACTACGAGGACGGCGACGGCCCCGACTCCCGGTTCGCCCAGGTCACCCGACTGGCCCAGGAACACGGCGCCGCGCTGATCGCCCTCACCATCGACGAGGACGGCCAGGCCCGCACCGTCGAGCACAAGGTCGCCATTGCCGAACGGCTCATCGAGGACCTGACCGGGAACTGGGGCATCCGCGAGTCGGACATCCTCATCGACACCCTCACCTTCACCATCTGCACCGGCCAGGAGGAGTCCCGCAAGGACGGCATCGCGACGATCGAGGCGATCCGCGAGCTCAAGCGCCGCCACCCGGACGTCCAGACCACCCTCGGCCTGTCCAACATCTCCTTCGGCCTCAACCCGGCCGCCCGCGTCCTGCTGAACTCCGTCTTCCTCGACGAGTGCGTCAAGGCCGGCCTGGACTCGGCGATCGTGCACGCCTCCAAGATCCTGCCGATCGCCCGGTTCGACGAGGAGCAGGTCACCACCGCCCTCGACCTGATCTACGACCGGCGGCGCCCCCAGCAGGGGGACGAACCGGCCTACGACCCCCTGCAGAAGCTGATGGCGCTCTTCGAGGGCGTCAACACCAAGTCGCTGAAGGCGGGCCGCGCCGAGGAACTCCTCGCCCTGCCGCTGGAGGAGCGCCTCCAGCGCCGCATCATCGACGGCGAGAAGAACGGCCTGGAATCCGACCTGGACGAGGCCCTCCAGACCCGCCCCGCCCTCGACATCGTCAACGACACCCTCCTCGAAGGCATGAAGGTGGTCGGCGAGCTCTTCGGCTCCGGCCAGATGCAGCTGCCGTTCGTGCTCCAGTCCGCCGAGGTCATGAAGACCGCCGTGGCCTACCTCGAACCGCACATGGAGAAGTCCGACGCGGAGGGCAAGGGCACCATCGTGCTCGCCACCGTCCGCGGCGACGTCCACGACATCGGCAAGAACCTCGTGGACATCATCCTCTCCAACAACGGCTACAACGTCGTCAACCTGGGCATCAAGCAGCCCGTCTCCGCGATCCTGGAAGCCGCCGAGGAACACAAGGCCGATGTCATCGGCATGTCCGGCCTGCTGGTGAAGTCCACCGTGATCATGAAGGAGAACCTGGAGGAGCTCAACCAGCGCAAGATGGCCGCCGACTACCCGGTCATCCTCGGCGGTGCCGCCCTCACCCGCGCCTACGTCGAACAGGACCTCCACGAGATCTACGAGGGCGAGGTCCGCTACGCCCGCGACGCCTTCGAGGGCCTGCGCCTGATGGACGCCCTGATCGCCGTCAAGCGCGGCGTCCCCGGCGCCACCCTGCCCGAGCTCAAGCAGCGCCGGGTCGCCAAGCGCGACGTCCCGGTCCTGGACGTGGAGGAGCCGGAGCCGGGCGGCCGGTCCGACGTGGCCGTGGACAACCCGGTCCCCACCCCGCCGTTCTGGGGCACCCGCGTGGTCAAGGGCATCCCGCTCAAGGACTACGCCTCCTGGCTGGACGAGGGCGCCCTGTTCAAGGGCCAGTGGGGCCTCAAGCAGGCCCGCGCCGGCGGCGCCACGTACGAGGAGCTCGTCGAAACCGAGGGCCGGCCCCGGCTGCGCGGCCTGCTGGAGAAGCTGCACACCGAGAACCTGCTGGAAGCCGCCGTGGTCTACGGCTACTTCCCCTGCGTCTCCAAGGGCGAGGACCTGATCATCCTCGACGACCAGGGCAACGAGCGGACCCGGTTCACCTTCCCCCGCCAGCGCCGCGGGCGCCGCCTCTGCCTCGCCGACTTCTTCCGCCCGGAGGAGTCCGGCGAGACCGACGTCGTCGGCCTCCAGGTGGTCACCGTCGGCTCCAGGATCGGCGAGGCCACCGCCCGGCTCTTCGCCGACAACGCCTACCGCGAGTACATGGAGCTGCACGGCCTCTCCGTCCAGCTCGCCGAGGCCATGGCCGAGTACTGGCACGCCCGGGTCCGCTCCGAGCTCGGCTTCGCCGGCGAGGACCCCGCCGACGTCGAGGACATGTTCGCGCTCAAGTACCGGGGCGCCCGCTTCTCCCTCGGCTACGGGGCCTGCCCCGACCTGGAGGACCGCGCCAAGATCGCCGACCTGCTCCAGCCGGAGCGGATCGGGGTCCACCTCTCGGAGGAGTTCCAGCTCCACCCCGAGCAGTCGACCGACGCGATCGTGATCCACCACCCCGAAGCGAAGTATTTCAACGCACGCTGAGACGGATCGACGTACACTTGTCGGTCCCATACAGGCCGGTCGCCTGTCTTTCCCGGGCACGCCCAGGGGAGAGAGGTGACCGGCCTTCTCGTCCCTTCCGAGAGGTCGTGCGCATGACCAGCACCGTTCCCGCCCCCGTCGCCCGCACGGCAGACGGCTCGGCCCTCCAGGCGGTGCTGCTGGACATGGACGGCACCCTCGTCGACACGGAGGACTTCTGGTGGGACGCCGAGGTGGCGGTCTTCGGAGAGCTCGGCCACCGCCTCAACGAGTCCTGGCGGTCCATCGTGGTCGGCGGCCCGATGACCCGCAGCGCCCGCTTCCTCATCGACTCCACCGGAGCCGACATCTCCGTCGGCGAACTGAGCGTGCTGCTCAACGAGCGCTTCGAGGCGCGGATCGCCGACCAGGTACCGCTGATGCCCGGCGCCGAGCGGCTGCTGTCCGAGCTGGCCCGGAACAACGTACCCACCGCCCTGGTCTCCGCCTCCCACCGCCGGGTCATCGACCGCATCCTGCAGTCCCTGGGCCCCGACCGGTTCGCCTTCACCGTCGCCGGCGACGAGGTGCCGCGCACCAAGCCGCACCCCGACCCCTACCTGTTCGCCGCCCGGGCCCTGGGCGCCCACCCCTCGCGCTGCGCCGTGGTCGAGGACACCGCCACCGGAGTCGCCGCCGCCGAGGCCGCCGGCTGCCGCGTCGTGGCCGTACCCTCGGTCGGCCTGATCGACCCCGCCCCCGGCCGGACCGTCGTCGGCTCGCTGGAGGACGTGGACCTCCCCTTCCTGCGCTCCCTCATCACCCGGCTGAACTGACGCGTGAACTGACCGCGTGAACTGACCGCGCACACGGCGTACCAGCCCGTAGCCGAACGGAACACCGCCCGGCCCCCGGTCCCGCGGAAGGATCTCTTGTACGAGGCACCGGAGGCCGAAATTCCATCCTTGCCCGGAGAGTTGCTCAGGGTGACCTTGGTCACCCGTGCAACCGCCCGGAAGCCCCTTTGGGCCCCCCATACCCTTCCCTTGTGTCCGGATTGATCAGCTCCTGACCGAATCCACCGGGGCCCGGGGGTGACCAGGCAGTTCCCTCCCATCACGGTGCGATTACACCCCAAGTCCGGCCAGTTCCAGCCATCCCGTCCCAGGCCACTAATGTCGTCGCGGGCACCTCGCCGCACCTCAGCCGCCCCGGACACACACCCACGTGCCGGGACCGCCTGGACCGATCGTCTTTACACCGGCCCGATCGTTCCGCCCAGAACGGGCGACCGCCGCGACGCGCCCTCTGTACCGCTGTGAACAAGTGCCGGTTGAGGGAGAACTTCCAGGATGAACCGCAAGACCATGGTGCTGACGGCCGCGGCCGGACTGCTCACCCCCGCGCTGACCGCATGCGGCAGCGCCGGCGGCGGAGGAGCAGGATCCGGAGCGATCGTCGTCGGAACCACCGACCGGTTCGAGGCCGCCGCATTCGCCCCCGCACCCTTCGACCCGGCCTACGCCTACGACGCCGGCGCCTGGAACGTGCTCCGCCAGACCGTCCAGACCCTGATGCACACTCCCCGCGGCGGCGGCCAGCCCGTCCCCGAGGCCGCCTCGGACTGCCGGTTCACCGACACCACCAACCAGACCTACCGCTGCACCCTGCGGCCCGGCCTCACCTTCGCCAACGGCGACCCGCTCGGCCCCGAGGACGTCAAGTTCTCCATCGACCGGGTCCTGGCCATCAAGGACGAGAACGGCCCCGCAAGCCTCCTCTCCACCCTCGACAAGATCGAGACCAAGGGCGAGGACACGGTGGTCTTCCACCTCAAGACGCCCGACGCGACCTTCCCGCACAAGCTGGCCACCCCCGCCACCGGCATCGTCAACAGCAAGACGTACGACGCCAGGAAGCTCCGCGAGGGCTTCGAGGTCGACGGCTCCGGCCCGTACACGATGAAGGCCGAAGTCAAGGACAACCAGCTGGTCCGGGCCGTCTTCAGCCGCAACACCCACTACAAGGGCGACCTCAAGCCGCAGAACGACAAGGTCGAACTGCGCATGTTCGAGGACTCCGAGTCCATGGGCAAGGCACTCACCGACGGGTCCATCCACATGGTCTCCCGCACCCTGTCGCCCGCCCAGATCCAGCAGTTCTCGGCCACCCCGCCCAAGGGCGTCAAGCTGGTCCCGCTGCCCGGCCTGGAAATCCGCTACCTCGGCTTCAACACCGAAGCCCCCGTCGTCAAGGACAAGGCCGTCCGCCAGGCCCTGGCCGCCTCCATCGACCGCGGCAAGCTCATCGGCAAGGTCTACGGCAAGAGCGCCCAGCCCCTCTACTCACTCGTCCCCAGCAGCGTCTCCGGGCACGTCAACTCCTTCTACAACAAGTACGGCGACGGAGACCCGCAGACCGCCGCGAACCTGCTGCGCCAGGCCGGCATCAAGACCCCCGTCAAGCTCACCCTCAACTACACCAAGGACCACTACGGCGACGGCACGGCCGCCGAGTTCGAGGCCATCAAGGCCCAGCTCAACGCCACCAAGCTGTTCGACGTGACCGTCCAGGGCACCGACTGGGCCGACTTCCGGCCGGCCCAGAAGAAGGGCGACTACGCCGCCTACGGGCTCGGCTGGTTCCCCGACTACGCGGACGCCGACAACTTCCTCGCTCCCTTCCTGGAGCAGGACAACTTCCTGGGCACGCCGTACGCGAACAGCACGGTGCGCACCAAGCTGATCCCCGAATCCCGGCGCGCGGCCGACCGAAACCACGCCGCCTCCGCCATCGGGGAGATGCAGGACATCGTCGCCGAGGACGTGCCCGTCCTGCCGCTCTGGCAGGGCAAGCAGTACGTCGCCGCGCGCGACGGCATCACCGGGGTGGAGTGGTCCGTGAACTCCATCTCCGACCTCCAGCTCTGGGAACTCGGCCGCGGCGTCAGCGGCTGAAACCTGCGGCAACCGGCAGCGGGCGTCGCGGCCGGCGATCAAGGCGTACAAGACTGTGAAGGACATTTCCGTGAAGATTCGTAACCAGTGGTTGGTGGCCCCGCTCGGCGCGGTCACCGCAGCGGCGCTGCTCAGCGGTTGCGGCGCGCAGGAGAGCACCGGGGCCGGCAACCAGTCGGTGACCATGGGAATGTCCGACGAGGTGAAGGCGACCGACCCCGCGTCGGGCTACGACCCGGGCTCCTGGCTGCTGTTCAACAACGTCTTCCAGTCCCTGCTGCACTTCCCCAAGGGATCCACCACCCCGTCCCCCGAGGCCGCCGAGACCTGCGGCTTCGACGGCAGCGACAGCAAGCGGTTCTCCTGCACCCTGCGCGACGGGCTGAAGTTCAGCAACGGCAACGCCCTCACCTCCAAGGACGTCAAGTACTCCTTCGAGCGCACCCTGAAGATCAACGACGAGAACGGCCCGGCCGTGATGCTCTCGTCGATCGCCGGCATCGACACCCCCGACGAGAAGACCGTCGTCTTCCGCCTCAAGACCTCCGACGCGACCTTCCCCAGCAAGATCGCATCCGGTGCGGGCTCCATCGTCGACCACCGCGAATACCCGGCCGACAAGCTCCGCACCGACGGCAAGGCCGTCGGCTCCGGTGTCTACAAGCTGGACTCCTTCGGCGAGAAGAGCGCCAGCCTCTCCGTCAACGACTCCTACAAGGGCCAGGCCAAGCCCAAGAACACCGGCGTCACCATCAAGTTCTTCAACGAGGACCAGGCCGCCCTGAAGAAGGCCCTCGACGACGGCGGAGTCGACTTCGCCTTCCGCGGCCTGGCCCCCCAGGACATCCCCGCGCCCGCCGCCTCCAACGGCTCCGACGGCAAGCCCTCCGCCGTCCAGGGCACCGGCGCCGAGGTCGAACACCTCGTCTTCAACATGAACGACCCCATCGCCGGCAAGCTCCCCGTCCGCAAGGCCATCGCCTACCTGCTGGACCGCGAAGCCCTCACCAAGACCGTCTACCAGGGCACCGCCACCCCGCTCTACTCGATGGTCCCGGCCGGTATCAGCGGCCACACCACCTCCTTCTTCGACAAGTACGGCTCCTCCCCGCAGCCCGACAAGGCCAAGGAGGTCCTGGAGAAGGGCGGGATCAAGAGCAAGGTCAAGGTGACCCTCTGGTCCACCCCCACCCGCTACGGCCCGGCCACCGACCAGCAGTTCCAGGTCATAGCCAAGCAGCTCAACGACAGCGGGCTCTTCCAGGCCGACGTCAAGTCGGTCGAGTTCGACCAGTACGAGAAGGACATCGAGGCCGGCAAGTACGGCATCTACGTCAAGGGCTGGGTCCCGGACTACCCGGACGCCGACAACTTCACCCAGCCGTTCTTCGGCAAGGACAACGTCCTGAAGAACAACTACCTCAACAAGGAAATCAGCGAGCGGATCATCCCGGCCACCTCGGCCCTCTCCGACCGCACCGCCACCTCCACCGACTACGCCCGCCTCCAGGACATCGTGGCCGACGAGCTGCCGATCCTCCCCCTCTGGCAGAGCAAGCAGTACGCGGTGGCACGCCCGAACGTCACCGGCCTCCAGTGGTCCCTGGACGCCTCCACCGTCTTCCGCTTCTGGGAGATCAGCAAGGGCTGAGCCCAAGCCGGCCGGGCACGCAGCTACTGCGCGCCCGGCCGCACCAGCCCGCTCTCATACGCGTACACCGCCGCCTGCACCCGGTCCCGCAGGCCCAGCTTCGTCAGCACATGACCCACATGCGTCTTCACCGTCGTCTCGCTGACGAACAGATCCGCCGCGATCTCCGCGTTCGACAGCCCCCGGGCCACCAGCTTCAACACCTCGACCTCACGCTCGGTCAACGTGCCCAGCGTGTCCGGAAGGCTCTCCTCACCGGACGGCAGGTGCCCCGCGTACTTGTCCAGCAGCCGCCGCGTGATCGACGGCGCGAGCATCGCCTCGCCCCCCGCCACCACCCGGATCGCCTGCACCAGCTCATTGGCCGGCGCATCCTTCAGCAGGAACCCGCTCGCACCCGCCCGCAGCGCCTCCACCACGTACTCGTCCAGATCGAACGTGGTCAGCACCAGCACCTTCGCCGGACCGTCCCGGCCCGGCCCGGTGATCTGCCGGGTCGCCTCCACCCCGTCCATCCGCGGCATCCGGATGTCCATCAGCACCACGTCCGGCTGCAGCGCACGCACCTGGTCCAGCGCCTGCAGACCGTCCCCGGCCTCGCCGACGACCGCAAGGTCCTGCTCGGCCTCCAGAATCATCCGGAACCCGGTACGCAGCAGCGGCTGGTCGTCGACCAGAAGGACGCGGATCGCCACAGGATCTCCCCAGGAATTGTCGTAAAGGCGGCTTCGGCAGCTTCGGCGGCTTCGGCGGCAACACCGGCTCCGACGGACACCGGCGCCGCCCATTCTGCCCTCATCGGACGATCAGGATTCCTCCGGGCCGCCCCCCGCCACATCGGACCTGGGGATGATCGTCAACGGATAGGCCGGGGGAGTGCCACCGAATTCCGGACACACCGCCTGGTGATCGCACCAGCCGCACAGCTTCGTCGGCCGAGGCCGCCAGTCACCCGACTCCGTCGCCTCCTTGATCGCCTCCCACAGCGCATGCAGCTTCCGCTCCACCCGCTCCAGATCCGCGATCACCGGGTCGTACGTCAGCACATCCCCACTGCCCAGATACACCAGCTGCAGCCGCCGCGGCACCACCCGCTTCAGCCGCCACACCACCAGCGCATAGAACTTCATCTGGAACAGCGCACCCTCGGCATACTCCGGACGCGGCGCCTTCCCCGTCTTGTAATCGACGATCCGCACCTCACCCGTCGGCGCCACATCCACCCGGTCGATGATCCCGCGCAGCCGCAGCCCCGACTCCAGCTCCGCCTCCACGAAGAACTCCCGCTCCACCGGCTCCAGCCGCGTCGGGTCCTCCAGCGTGAACCAGCGCTCCACCAGCGCCTCGGCCTCCGTCAGCCACCGCGCCAGCCCCGCACCCCCGTCATCCTCCGGGAACAGCTGCGCCAGCTCCGGCCTCGACTCCAGCAGCCGGTCCCACTGCCCCGGCACCAGCGCCTTGGCCCGCGGCGCCGTACGCTCGTCCGCAGGATGGTCGAAGAGCCGCTCCAGCACCGCATGCACCAGCGTCCCCCGCGTCGCCGCCGCACTCGGCTTCTCCGGCAGCTTGTCGATCACCCGGAACCGGTACAGCAGCGGACACTGCATGAAATCGCTCGCCCGCGACGGGGACAGCGAACTGGGCCGGACAGCAACCGGCGCGGCATCGGCTTCCGCGGCACCTGGCACCGCACCGGAACTCGTCGTCATGTCCAAGACCCTACGACCCGCGACCGACAGCACGCGCATACCATCGACGGCGGCACCCCTCGCACTGCATGATCGGAGCATCACCCCGTGCAACGGCGGGGCCCCGGACACAGCGGCCACCGCACCGGCCCAAGCTCACCGAACGAAGGACAGCCGTGGCAGACACCGACGAAACCGGCGAGCGCCCAGGCAGGCGCTCCGAACCGGGCGGCGGACTCCTCATGGGCCGCCCCTTCGGCGTACCCGTCTACGTCTCGCCCAGCTGGTTCGTGGTCGCCGCCCTCATCACCTGGATCTTCGGCGACCGCCTCGGCCAGGTACTGCCCGGCCTCGGAGCCGTCCGCTACCTGATCGCCCTCTTCTTCGCCATCGCCTTCTACGCCTCCGTACTCGTCCACGAACTCGCCCACGCCATCGCCGGACTCCGCTTCAAGCTCACCGTCCGCCGCATCCAGCTCCAGTTCGTCGGCGGCGCCACCCACGTCGACGAGGCCGGCACCCCCGGCCGCGAATTCGTCCTCGCCGGCGTCGGCCCCCTGCTCTCCCTCCTCCTGGCCGGCGCCTTCTACCTCGGCATGACCGCCGTCGAACCCGGCACCGTCCCCGGCGTCCTGCTGGCCGGCCTCATGATCGCCAACCTGATCGTCGCCGTCTTCAACCTGCTCCCCGGCCTCCCCCTCGACGGCGGCCGAATGCTCCGCGCCGTCATCTGGGGCATCACCGGCCGCGCCATGTCCGGCACCGTCGCCGCCGCCTGGGTCGGCCGCGCCATCGCCGTCGCCGTCCTCCTCGGCCTCCCCCTCCTCACCGAAACCGGCGTCATCGGCTCCGGCAACGACGAGGCCGGCGGCATGGACACCGTCATGAACGCCCTGCTCGCCGCCATCCTCGCGGCGATCATGTGGACCGGCGCCGGCAACAGCCTCCGCATGGCCCGGCTCCGCGAACACCTCCCCGAACTCCGCGCCCACGCCCTCACCCGCCGCGCCATCCCCATCGAAGCCGCCACCCCCCTCTCCGAAGCCCTCCGCCGCGCCAACGAAGCCGGCGCCCGCGCCCTGGTCATCACCGACGGCCACGGCGAACCCACCGCCATCGTCCGCGAAACCTCCATCGCCTCCGTCCCCGAACACCGCCGCCCCTGGGTCGCCGTCAGCGCCCTCGCCCAGGACCTCGACGAAGGCATGAAGGTTTCCGCGGACCTCGCCGGCGAAGAACTCCTCGACCACCTCCGCGCCACCCCCGCCACCGAATACCTGGTCCTCCAGCCCGACGGCTCCATCTACGGCGTCCTGTCCACCCTCGACGTCGAAAAAGCCTTCTTCAAGGCCATGGCACGGCCCCACTCCTGAAGCCAATACACTGGTCACATGTCCGAACCGACCGGTGCCGCCCGCCGACGCGGGCCCTTCAAGGTCGGGGACCAGGTCCAGCTCACCGACCCCAAGGGACGCCACTACACGTTCACGCTCGAAGCCGGGAAGAATTTCCACACCCACAAGGGTTCCTTCCCGCACGACGAGCTGATCGGCGCTCCCGAGGGCAGTGTTGTCCGTACCACGGGGAACGTCGCGTACCTCGCGCTGCGACCCCTGCTCCCCGACTACGTCCTGTCCATGCCCCGCGGCGCCGCCGTGGTCTACCCCAAGGACGCGGGCCAGATCCTGGCCTTCGCCGACATCTTCCCCGGCGCCCGCGTCGTGGAAGCGGGCGTGGGCTCCGGCTCCCTCAGCAGCTTCCTGCTGCGCGCCATCGGCGACCAGGGCATGCTCCACAGCTACGAGCGGCGCGCAGACTTCGCCGAGATCGCCAAGGACAACGTCGAGCGCTACTTCGGCGGCCCGCACCCCGCGTGGCAGCTGACCGTGGGCGACCTCCAGGACAACCTGTCCGACACCGACGTCGACCGCGTGATCCTCGACATGCTCGCCCCCTGGGAATGCCTCGAAGCGGTCAAGAAGGCCCTGGTCCCCGGCGGCATCCTCTGCTGCTACGTGGCCACCACCACCCAGCTCTCCAAGACCGTCGAGTCCATCCGCGAGATCGGCTGCTTCGCCGAACCGCAGCCCTGGGAATCGATGATCCGCAACTGGCACGTGGAAGGCCTCGCCGTCCGCCCCGACCACCGGATGATCGGCCACACCGGCTTCCTCGTCACCGCCCGGCGCCTCGCCGACGGCGTCGAGCCCCCGCTGCGCCGCCGCCGCCCCGCCAAGGGCGCCTACGGCGAGGACTACGAGGGCCCCGGCAGCGGCTCCGGCCGCGGCTAGCCGCCCACCACAACCACAAGGCGCCGTGCCGTAGTTCCCCCACCACCCGGGGGAACTGCGGCACGGCGCCTCCGCGTTGCCCCCCGCCCGCCGTGTGGGCAATCGTCCGCAGGGCGATGGGGGTTCCCCCTGCTCGAGCGCAGCCGAGAGCTTGGGGGAGGGTGGGCACACGGCACCAAGGCCCCGGCCGCCCGAACCCGCCCGGACCCACCCTCCCCCAAGTTCTCGACTTCGCTCGAACAGGGGGGACCCCCATCGCCGAGCGCAGCGGTATGGCACGATGCTGGCTCCCCGTCATCCCCCGCGCAGGAGACGCCCCCGTGCACAACCCCGCCGAGCCCGCCCTCCCGCACACCCACGCCCGGCCCCTGCACTGGCTCACCACCGCCGCCGCCATGGCCGCCGTCATCGCCGCAGCGGGACTCCTCCAGCCCACCCCCGCAGCCGGCGCCCGCACCCCCGGCCCCCAGACGGCCGCCGCACCCGGGCCACAGGGCCCCGGAGCCCAGGCTCCCGGCCCCCAGACCCCCGCACCCGACCCCAAAACCGCCGCATACCCCCTGGACTGCCGAGGCGGACCCCACCAGATCACCGGCACCGCCCAAGGCGACCTCGACCGCGACGGACACCCCGACACCGTGGTCGCCGTCCGCTGCGAAGCAGGCCTGGGAACCCCGCCCAACGCCCTCTACGTCCTCGCCCCCGACCCCGCCGACACCACCCGCGCCCGGGTCGTCGCCACCCTGCTCCCGGCCGAGCAGCGCCGCCACGTCACCGAGCTCGCCGTACGTGACGGAGCCGTCACCGCCACCCTCCTCGGCTACTCCGGCCCCGAGGTCCCGCGCTGCTGCCCCGACACCCGCGAGCTCGCCAAGTGGGTATGGACCGCCGGAAAATTCAGCCAGGAGCTGACAACCGCCGAAGCGCGGAGTGCCTGAACCGCTACTCGGCGTCCGGCCCGAACACCTCGACCCGGTCCGAAACCCGCCGTACGTGGATGCAGTCGCCCGGGCACTCCTTGGCCGAGTCCACCACGTCCGAGAGCAGCTCCAGCGGAACCGGAGTGGTCGCCCCCGGCTCCTGCAGCAGCTCGTCCTCCGCACTCTTCACGTACGCCAGACCGTCGATGTCCAGCTCGAACACCTCCGGCGCGTACTGGACGCAGATGCCGTCGCCGGTGCACAGGTCCTGGTCGATCCAGACCTCCAGCGGCTCTCCGGCGCCCCCGGATCCTGCGGTTCCGTCGGCCGGAGCCTCCTGCTGCACGGTCATATCCTCTGCCGTCCCCTTGTGCTGTGCGCGGGTGTTGAACGCTTCGACCTTACAACTGGCCGCTTTCCGATGTTGATGGGTGGGTATTCACCTGGCGTGAGGGGATACGCAAGGGTGAAGATCGGACACGCCCCTACCGTCTTTGTGATCTAGGGGTTTCAATCACCACCAGCCCAGGTAGGGTCAGGAAGCGTCCAGCTCCCCTTGGAGGAGGTGAGGACCGTGGCAGCCCACGACGACGACATCAACCGCGGCATCCGGCCGGGGCGGGGGTCCGATGACCCCGCCGGTCAGGTTGCCTATCTCGAGCAGGAAATCGCCGTCCTGCGACGTAAGCTCGCCGACTCTCCGCGACACACGAGGATTCTCGAAGAGCGGATCGTCGAGCTCCAGACAAACCTGGCCGGCGTCTCCGCACAAAACGAGCGGCTGGCCAATACCCTCCGTGAGGCCCGCGACCAGATCGTGGCACTCAAGGAGGAAGTCGACCGGCTCGCCCAGCCGCCGGCCGGCTTCGGTGTCTTCCTTCAGGCGAACGAAGACGGCACCGTCGACATCTTCACCGGCGGCCGAAAGCTCCGCGTGAACGTCAGCCCCAGCGTCGACCCGGAAGACCTCCGGCGCGGCCAGGAGGTCATGCTCAACGAAGCGCTCAACGTGGTCGAGGCCATGGAATTCGAGCGGGCCGGGGACATCGTCACCCTCAAGGAAATCCTCGAGGACGGCGAGCGCGCCCTGGTCGTCGGGCACACCGACGAGGAAAGGGTGGTGAGGCTCGCCGAGCCGCTCCTGGACATCACCATCCGCCCCGGCGACGCCCTCCTGCTCGAACCCCGCTCCGGCTACGTCTACGAAGTGGTCCCCAAGAGCGAGGTCGAGGAACTCGTCCTCGAAGAGGTCCCGGACATCGACTACGACAAGATCGGCGGCCTGGGCGACCAGATCGAGCTGATCCGCGACGCCGTCGAGCTCCCCTACCTCTACCCCGACCTCTTCAAGGAGCACGAACTCCGGCCGCCGAAGGGCATCCTGCTCTACGGTCCCCCCGGATGCGGCAAGACGCTCATCGCCAAGGCGGTGGCCAACTCCCTTGCCAAGAAGGTCGCCGAGGTGACCGGCCAGCCCGCCGGAAAGTCCTACTTCCTCAACATCAAGGGACCCGAACTCCTCAACAAGTACGTCGGCGAGACCGAGCGGCACATCCGCCTCGTCTTCCAGCGTGCCCGCGAGAAGGCGAGCGAAGGCACCCCCGTCATCGTCTTCTTCGACGAGATGGAGTCCCTCTTCCGCACCCGCGGATCCGGCGTCAGCTCGGACGTGGAGAACACCATCGTCCCCCAGCTGCTCGCCGAGATCGACGGCGTGGAAGGCCTGGAGAACGTCATCGTCATCGGCGCCTCCAACCGCGAGGACATGATCGACCCGGCCATCCTGCGCCCCGGCCGGCTCGACGTGAAGATCAAGATCGAGCGCCCGGACGCCGAGGCGGCCCGGGACATCTTCGCCAAGTACCTCAAGGCCTCGCTGCCCCTGCACACGGAGGACCTCTCCGAACACCAGGGATCCGCCGAGGTCGCGGTCCACAGCATGATCCAGACCGTTGTGGAGCAGATGTACGCCGAAACCGAGGAGAACCGCTTCCTCGAGGTCACGTACGCCAATGGCGACAAGGAAGTCCTTTACTTCAAGGACTTCAACTCCGGCGCCATGATCCAGAACATCGTCGACCGTGCCAAGAAGATGGCCATCAAGGCCTTCCTCGAGCACAACCAGAAGGGCCTCCGCGTCTCCCACCTCCTCCAGGCATGCGTGGACGAGTTCAAGGAGAACGAGGACCTGCCGAACACCACCAACCCCGACGACTGGGCCCGGATCTCCGGAAAGAAGGGCGAGCGGATCGTCTTCATCCGCACCCTCGTCACCGGAAAGCAGGGCGCAGACACCGGACGCTCCATCGACACGGTGGCCAACACCGGTCAGTACCTCTGACCGACCGGAACGGGGCGGCTGCGGATGCCCTGAAAGGGGCGACCGCAGCCGCCTGCTTTTCAGCCGCCCGGACCACAATTCAATGACAGAAATGATCTCCCCACCAGCGCGGAGCCGCTCTAGGCTCTTCCGTACCGCTCCCGGTCGGGAGCGCCGCCGGGCAAGGAGGGCCGCATGACCGTACGGCGCGTAATGGGGATCGAGACGGAGTACGGGATCTCCGTCCCCGGTCACCCGAACGCCAATGCCATGCTCACCTCGTCCCAGATCGTCAATGCGTACGCGGCGGCGATGCACCGGGCGCGACGCGCCCGCTGGGACTTCGAGGAGGAGAACCCGCTGCGGGACGCCCGCGGCTTCGACCTCGCCCGCGAGGCCGCCGACAGCAGCCAGCTGACGGACGAGGACATCGGCCTGGCCAATGTCATCCTCACCAACGGCGCCCGGCTCTACGTCGACCACGCCCACCCGGAGTACAGCTCACCGGAGGTCACCAACCCGCGCGACGCCGTCCTCTGGGACAAGGCCGGCGAGCGGATCATGGCCGAGGCGGCCGAACGGGCCGCCCAGCTGCCCGGCGCCCAGCCGATCCACCTCTACAAGAACAACACCGACAACAAGGGCGCCTCCTACGGCACGCACGAGAACTACCTGATGAAGCGGGAGACCCCCTTCTCGGACATCGTGCGGCACCTGACCCCGTTCTTCGTCAGCCGCCAGGTGGTGACCGGCGCCGGCCGGGTCGGTATCGGCCAGGACGGCCGCGAGCACGGCTTCCAGATCAGCCAGCGCGCGGACTACTTCGAGGTCGAGGTCGGCCTCGAGACCACCTTGAAGCGGCCCATCATCAACACTCGGGACGAGCCCCACTCGGACGCGGAGAAATACCGCCGGCTGCACGTGATCATCGGCGATGCGAACCTCTCCGAGATCTCGACCTACCTGAAGCTCGGCACCACGGCCCTGGTGCTGTCCATGATCGAGGACGGCTTCATCAACGTGGACCTGGCCGTGGACCAGCCGGTGCGCACCCTGCACCAGGTCTCCCACGACCCGGACCTCCAGCACCTGATCACCCTGCGCAGCGGGCGCACCCTGACCGCCGTACAACTCCAGATGGAGTACTTCGAGCTGGCCCGGAAGTACGTGGAGGAGCGGTTCGGCGCGGATGCCGACGAGCAGACCAAGGACGTCCTCTCGCGCTGGGAGGACGTGCTGGGCCGGCTGGAGAGCGACCCGATGAGCCTGGCGGGCGAACTGGACTGGATCGCCAAACGGGAGATCCTGGAGGGCTACCGGCGCCGTGACGGCCTGGGCTGGGACGCGGCCCGGCTGCACCTGGTCGACCTCCAGTACTCCGACGTACGCCAGGACAAGGGCCTGTACAACCGCCTGGCCGCCCGCGGCAAGATGAAGCGGCTGCTGGAGGAGCCGGCGGTGGAACGGGCCCAGAGCAAGCCTCCGGAGGACACCCGGGCGTATTTCCGGGGCCGGTGCCTGGAGCAGTACGCGGACGATGTGGCCGCGGCCAGCTGGGACTCGGTGATCTTCGACCTCCCGGGCCGCGACTCGCTCCAGCGGGTCCCGACCCTGGAACCCCTGCGGGGTACCCGGAACCACGTGAAGGAGCTCCTGGACCGCTGCCGTACGGCGGAGGACCTGGTGCGGGTTCTTTCGGGGGGCTGATCGCGGCTGAAAGGGCGCGCGGCCGGGAATCATGAAGGAACCCGGACGTTATGAAAGTGCGGGGACGTACGTCGGACCCTCCTTGTAAGGTCCGGCTTAAGGTCTGATCTTGAGAGATCCCGATCCGGGGTCTCTCATCGTGAGCGTGCGAACCGAGCGGGGTGAGGTAGACATGGCGACCAAGGACACCGGCGGCGGACAGCAGAAGGCGACGCGCTCGACCGAGGAGGTCGAGGAGACGGCTGCCGAGGCGAGCTCCGACCTCAAGGAACGACAGGAAAAGCTGTCAGACGACGTGGACTCGGTACTCGACGAAATCGATGATGTGCTCGAGGAGAACGCCGAGGACTTCGTGCGCTCCTTCGTTCAGAAGGGTGGAGAGTGATTTTCCCTTCGAATCGAAGGTGAAGTGACCCGGGGAGGGTGAGTGTCGGAGACGGTGAAGCGGTGTCCGCGGTGCGGGGAGACCAAGGCGCGTGAGGCGTTCGCCGCCAACCGGGCCGCGCGGGACGGCCTGCAGGCTTACTGCAGGCCGTGCGCGGCCGACTATCACCAGGAGCGGCAGAAGGCCAAAGGCAAGAATGTGCGCCCTCGGGTGCCGGCTCCAGAGGGACACAAGTATTGCCGCAAGTGTGGAGAGATCAAGCCCCACAGTGAGTGGGACCGGAACAAGACTGCGTCCGATGGTTTGTCGACGCGCTGCAAAGCGTGTCGGGCGGCCGAAGGCCGTGCGGGCCATCTCAAGCGGGCCTACGGCATCACCGAAGCCGAGCGCGAAGAGCTTCTCCGGGCCCAGTTCGGGCTCTGCGTGATCTGTCTGAAAGCCCCGCCCGTGCATGTGGATCATTGCCACGAGACGGGTAAAGTCCGAGGCGTACTGTGCTTCAACTGCAACTCGGCCATCGGCAAGTTGGGAGACGATCCCGACACTCTGCGTCGGGCCATCTCATATCTGGAGGGAAACGCGTGGAAGCCAATCCTCGTAGCACCGGGCGTCTACCTGCTGCCTTCCTGACGCCGGGATCCTCGTCCTTCATGGACTTCCTGGGGAGCCATGCTCCGGACCTGCTGCCCGGCAACCGCAAGCTGCCGGACGGGATCGTCGAGGCGCCGCACGGGACGACCATCGTGGCCGCCACCTTCCCCGGCGGGGTCGTGCTCGCCGGTGACCGGCGGGCGACCATGGGGAACATGATCGCGCAGCGGGACATCGAGAAGGTGTTCCCCGCCGATGAGTACTCGGCGGTCGGCATCGCCGGAACCGCCGGTCTCGCCGTGGAGATGGTGAAGCTGTTCCAGCTGGAGCTGGAGCACTTCGAGAAGGTGGAGGGGACGACCCTTTCGCTGGAGGGCAAGGCCAACCGGCTGTCCACCATGATCCGCAGCAACCTCGGCATGGCCATGCAGGGCCTGGCCGTGGTCCCGCTCTTCGCCGGCTGGGACGAGGGCAAGGAGAAGGGCCGGATCTTCTCCTACGACGTCACCGGCGGCCGTTCCGAGGAGCACGGATTCGCCGCCACCGGCTCCGGGTCGATCTTCGCCCGGGGTTCCATGAAGAAGCTGTACCGCAGTGATCTGACGGAGGAGCAGGCGACCACCCTGGTCGTGCAGGCCCTCTACGACGCCGCCGACGACGACTCGGCGACCGGTGGACCGGACCTGTACCGGCGGATCTTCCCGATCATCACCGTCATCACCGACGAAGGCTTCCGCCGGCTCTCCGAGGAGGAGTCCTCGGCGCTGGCGCGTTCGGTCACCGAGCGGCGCATGGAGGAGCCCGACGGCCCGCGTGCCGCCCTTCTGTAACCACTCGTCAGCCCAGAAGAAGAAAGGGGCGGATAGCCGGTGTCGACTCCGTTCTACGTCTCACCTCAGCAGGCCATGGCCGACCGGGCCGAGTACGCCCGCAAGGGCATTGCCCGCGGTCGCAGCCTGGTCGTGCTCCAGTACGCCGACGGCATCGTGTTCGTCGGTGAGAACCCGTCCCGTGCGCTGCACAAGTTCAGCGAGATCTACGACCGGATCGGCTTTGCCGCGGCCGGCAAGTACAACGAGTACGAGAACCTGCGGATCGGCGGTGTGCGCTATGCCGATCTGCGCGGATACACCTATGACCGGGACGATGTGACGGCCCGTGGGCTGGCCAACGTCTATGCCCAGACGCTGGGCACGATCTTCTCCTCGGCCGGTGAGAAGCCGTACGAGGTGGAGCTGGTGGTGGCCGAGGTGGGCGAGAGCGCCTCGGGTGACCAGATCTACCGGCTGCCGCACGACGGTTCGATCGTGGACGAGCACGGTTCGGTCGCGGTCGGCGGCAATGCGGAGCAGATCAGCAGCTATCTGGACCAGCGGCACCGGGACGGGATGTCCCTGCCGGAGGCGCTGAAGCTGGCGGTGCAGGCGCTGTCCAGCCAGGCCAATGGCGCCGACCGGGAGATTCCGGCGGAGCGGCTGGAGGTCGCGGTGCTGGACCGTACCCGGACCCAGCAGCGGAAGTTCAAGCGGATCCGGGGCCGGCAGCTGGCGCGGCTGCTGGAGCCGGAGGTGACGCCGGCGGCGCAGGCCGATGCCGTCTCGAACGACGAGGCGCCGGAGGATTCCGAGTAGGTCAGCTCTCCGGGAGTGCCCTTGCGCCCCGGTCCGCCGTTCGGCGGGCCGGGGCGCAGTTGTGTGTTCAGGGGGCCGGGGGCGGGGCTGTGGAGCCGCGGACGACCAGGTGGACCGGGAGGTCGGGGGCGGTCCATCGGTGGCCGTCCAGGACGGCCAGGAGGGCGCTCATGCCCTGTTCTCCGACGCGTTCGGCGGGGAGGCTGACGGTGGTGAGTTCGGGTTCGACGGCGGTGGCCAGGGCGAGGTCGTCGAAGCCGGTGACGGAGAGGTCTTCGGGGATGCGCAGGCCGAGCCGGCGGGCGGCCTTGCAGGCGCCGACGGCGAGGATGTCGTCGTCGCAGATGACGGCGGTGGGGTGGGGGCCGGGGCCGGAGAGGGCGGTTTCCATGGCGGCGGTGGCGGCGGGGACGTCGAGTGCGGAGCGGACGGTGCGCAGCCGGGTGTGGGGGCTGGTGTCGGGGCTGGTGTGGGGGCTGCTGTCGGCTTGGAGGGCTTCGGTGAGGGCTTTGGCGCGGACGTCGAAGGTCCAGGAGTCCACGGCCGAGGCGAGGTGGAGGAAGTCGCGGTGGCCGAGGCCGAGGAGGTGCTCTGTGGCCTGGCGGGTTCCGTCGGCGAGGGCGAGGTTGACGAAGGCGGCGGCTCCGCCGGTGGAGGGGTCGCTGTCGAGCATGACGAGGGGGAGTTCGGTGCCGGCTCCGCTGATGGCCTGGAGGGCGTCGGCGGCCATGGAGGAGGCGATGACTCCGTCGAGGGCGGTGTTGGCGGAGGCGAAGGGGTTGCGGGCGGGTCCGGTGCCGTCGGGGGAGAGGTAGAGGACCACGCTGAAGCCGTGGTCGGCGGCGACGCGGGCGGCGCCGGTGTAGACGCGGGCGAAGAACTCGTTGGTGAGGGCGGGGACGACGAGGAGGGCGGTGCGGGTGGAGCCGAGGCGGAGGCTGCGGGCGGCGAGGTTGGGGCGGTAGCCGAGTTCGGTGGCGGCCTGGCGGACTTGTTCGGCGGTGCGCTCGGAGACCCGGCCGCGCCATTTGTCGCCGAGGACGAGGGAGACGGTGGCCTGGGAGACGCCGGCCTGGCGGGCGACGTCCCGGCTGGTGGGTCTCGTCACATCTGGCTCCTGTTGTGCGAGGTCAGGGGTGGGGCGGGGGGTCTCGGGGTGGATCGGGGGGTGGTGCCCATGGTACGTATGACCCGTCACGTTATACGTATTACCTCGGTAGTAGGCTCCGGGGCGAAATGGTGGAAAGGGGCGTTCCATGGCCGCTGGATATGCGGAACTGCTCAGAACGCGGCACGCGGCGAGGCTGCTCATAGGCACCCTCGTGGGCCGGCTGCCCAATGGCACGGCCCCGATCGCGATCGTGCTGTTCACCCGGGCGGAGGGCGGCAGCTACAGCCTGGCGGGCGCGCTGGCCGCCGTGTACGGCGTGGCGAACGCCGTGGGCCAGCCGCTGCTGGGGCGGGCCGTGGACCTCTTCGGACAGCCCCGGGTGCAGCTGCCGGCCGCGCTGGTGTCCGCGCTCGGCATGGTGTGGCTGGTGGCCGCGGGCACGGGTGCGCCGGTGGCGGCGTATGCCGCCGTGGTGGTGGCCGGCCTGTTCACGCCGCCGCTGGAGGGCGGGCTGCGGGCGCTGTGGCCGAAGGTGCTCGGCGGCCGGGAGGAGCAGGTGCACAAGGCGTACGCCATGGACGCGGTGGCGCAGGAGGTCATGTTCACGGTCGGTCCGCTGCTGGTGACGCTGTGCGTGGCGGTGTGGGACGCGGGTGTGGCGCTGCTGGTGCTCAATGCGGTGGGCGTGCTCGGGGCGCTCTCCGTGGTGGTGTCGGAGCCCTCCCGCACCTGGCGGTCGGAGCCGCGGGAGGCGCACTGGCTGGGCGCGCTGCGCTCGGGCGGGCTGCTGGCGCTGCTGGGTGCGTTCTTCTTCGTGGGGACGGCGCTGGGGTCGATCACCGTCGCCGGGGTGGCCTATGCGGACGATCACGGGAACGAGGCCGTGTACGGGTGGCTGATGGCCGCGCTGGGGCTGGGTGCGCTGATCGGCGGGGTGGTCTACGGGGCGCGGGAGTGGGCGGGGGCGCCGGAGCGGCGGCTGCGGGCGCTGGTGGCGCTGCTGGCCGTGTGCTATCTGCCGCTGATGCTGACGCCGGGGCCGGTGGCGATGACGGTTCTTGCGGCGGTGGCGGGGGTGTTCCTGGCGCCGGCGATCGCGTGTGCGTTCATCGTGGTGGACCGGCATGCTCCGGTGGGTACGGTCACGGAGGCGTTCTCCTGGCTGGTGACCTTCTTCGGGGTGGGTGCGGCGATCGGTACGGCGGTGGCCGGGCCGGCGGTGGAACTGGGTGGTACGGCGGCGAGCTTCGGGGTGGCGAGCGTGGGCGGGGCCTTGGCGCTGCTGGTCCTGATGGCCACTCAGCGGGTGCTGGCGGCTCCGGCCCGGGCGCGTACGGTGGCGGGCTCTTCGGGTGTGCTCGTCGAGAACTGATCGGAACGCCGCTCTCGAACCCGGTTTCAGAAGACAGCAGAAGGCGTAATGTTCAGTCATGGACCGCCGCATTTTCGGGCTGGAGAACGAGTACGGCGTCACGTGCACGTTCAGGGGACAGCGCCGACTGTCTCCTGACGAAGTGGCGCGCTACCTCTTCCGCCGTGTTGTGTCATGGGGCCGCAGCAGCAATGTCTTCCTGCGGAACGGCGCCCGCCTGTACCTCGACGTGGGTTCACATCCGGAATATGCAACTCCCGAATGTGACAACGTGACCGAGCTGGTCACCCACGACAAGGCCGGCGAGCGCATTCTCGAAGGCCTGCTCGTCGACGCCGAACGCCGCCTGCACGAGGAGGGAATCGCGGGCGA
Source organism: Streptomyces venezuelae (assembly GCF_008642295.1). Classification (GTDB taxonomy): domain Bacteria; phylum Actinomycetota; class Actinomycetes; order Streptomycetales; family Streptomycetaceae; genus Streptomyces; species Streptomyces venezuelae_C. Next base: position 5,981,793 of record NZ_CP029190.1, read on the forward strand.
CGTCTACCTCTTCAAGAACAACACCGACTCCGCGGGCAACTCCTACGGCTGCCACGAGAACTATCTGGTGGCGCGGCACGGGGAATTCTCCCGTCTGGCGGACATCCTGATTCCGTTCCTGGTCACCCGGCAGCTGATCTGTGGGGCCGGCAAGGTGCTGCAGACGCCGCGGGGCGCGGTCTACTGCGTCAGTCAGCGGGCGGAGCACATCTGGGAGGGCGTCAGCTCGGCGACCACCCGGTCCAGGCCGATCATCAACACGCGTGACGAGCCGCACGCGGATGCGGAGCGGTACCGGCGCCTGCATGTGATCGTCGGTGACTCGAACATGTCCGAGACGACCATGCTCCTCAAGGTCGGGGCGACCGACCTGGTGCTGCGCATGATCGAGGCGGGCACGGTGATGCGGGACCTCACTCTGGAGAACCCGATCCGGGCGATCCGGGAGGTCAGCCACGACATCACCGGTCAGCGGAAGGTGCGGCTGGCGAGCGGCCGGGAGGCCTCGGCTCTGGAGATCCAGCGGGAGTACTACGACAAGGCCGTGGACTTCGCCGAGCGCCGGGGGATCCGTACCGGCACGGTGGAGCAGGTGCTGGAGCTGTGGGGCCGTACGCTCGACGCGATCGAGCAGGAGGACCTGGACCGGATCGAGACCGAGATCGACTGGGTGATCAAGTACAAGCTCATCGAGCGGTACCGGGCCAAGCACAACATGACCATGTCCAATCCGCGGGTGGCGCAGATAGACCTCGCCTACCACGACATCCACCGTCGGCGGGGGCTGTACTACCTGCTGGAGCGGAAGGGGCAGACGGCGCGGATCTGCAATGACCTGAAGATCTTCGAGGGCAAGTCGGTGCCCCCGCAGACCACCCGGGCGCGGTTGCGCGGCGACTTCATCCGGCGGGCGCAGGAGCAGCGCCGGGACTTCACGGTGGACTGGGTGCACCTGAAGCTGAACGACCAGGCGCAGCGCACGGTGCTGTGCAAGGACCCGTTCCGGTCGGTGGACGACCGGGTGGAGAAGCTCATCGCCGGAATGTAGACGTAGACCGGTGTTTCCCGGCCCCGTGCAGCTGCTGCACGGGGCCGGTGTGCTGCCGGGGGCTTGGCTGTCGGCTACCAGCCCGTAGAGTGGCCGGGACCGACTGATCACCCCCTGCTACCCCGAGGACCACTGTGCGACGCCGACTTGCTGCCGCGCTCATCGTGCCGGCCCTGATGCTCACCGCGGCCTGCGGCGAGAGCGACGATTCCGGGAAGACGAAGGATGCCGCGGCGTCGCAGTCGCCCGAGGTGCCCGAGGTTCCCAAGCCGGTCACCGCGGCCGACCCGATGCCGGCGGTGGCGGGTGAGCCGGGCAAGAAGCCGGCGATCACCGTGCCCAAGGGCGATCCGAGCGGCAAGTTCGTGGTGGCCACCCTCACCGAGGGCACGGGGCCGGTGGTGCAGAAGAACGACCTGGTGGTCACGAAGTACACCGGCAAGGTGTGGAAGAGCGACAAGGAGCTGGCCCCGGGCTCCTATGACCAGGGCGGTACCTCGCTGGTGGTGACGGCGGGCGCGCCGACCATGCTGCCGATGTTCAGCGAGTCCGTGACCGGCAAGAAGGTCGGCAGCCGGCTGCTCGTCGTGGCGCCGCCGTCCGCGGCCTTCGGTGAGCAGGGCAAGCAGGAGCTGGGTGTCGCCCCGACCGACAACCTGGTGTTCGTACTGGACATCGCCGAGCTGATGCCGAAGAAGGCCGAGGGCACGCAGGCGTCGATTCCGGCCGACCTGCCGCAGATCAAGGCGGACAAGAACGAGGCCGCCGAGATCAAGATCCCCAAGAACGACCCGCCCAAGGAGCTGGTCAGCAAGGTGCTGATCGAGGGCAAGGGCCCGGAGGTCAAGAACGGGCAGACGGTGTACATGCAGTACAGCGGTGCCGCCTGGAAGGTCAACGAGGGCAAGGACAAGGCCACCCTCTTCGACACCTCCTGGAAGACCGGCGCGCCGTTCTCCACGGTGATCGGCCAGGGCCAGGTCATCGAGGGCTGGGACAAGGGTCTGGTCGGCAAGAAGGTCGGTGACCGGGTGCTGCTGGTGATCCCGCCGGCGCAGGCGTACAAGGACCAGGACAAGGGGCCCGAGCTTCCGGCCAACTCGACGCTGGTGTTCGTCGTGGACATCGTCGGGGCAATGTAAGACTGTCCCGGTAGACCGGTTCGTACGTCTGAGGAGCAGTGCAGTGAGCGACAAGCTCGAGAAGCCCGAGATCGACTTCCCCGAGGGCGAGGCCCCGAAGGACCTTGTCATCGAGGACATCTGGGAGGGCGAGGGCGCCGAGGCCAAGGCCGGTTCCAAGGTCTCCGTCCACTACGTGGGCGTGGCCTTCTCCACCGGCGAGGAGTTCGACGCGTCCTGGAACCGCGGCGCGCCGCTGCAGTTCCAGCTCGGTGTCGGCCAGGTCATCGCGGGCTGGGACCAGGGCGTCCAGGGCATGAAGGTCGGCGGCCGTCGCAAGCTGACGATCCCCGCGCACCTCGCCTACGGCGACCGCGGTGCGGGCAGCGCGATCGCCCCGGGCGAGACGCTGATCTTCGTCTGCGACCTGATGGGCGCCTGATCCGCGCTTGCGCGATCGGTTGTGAGGGCCCCCGCCGTGCGGCGGGGGCCCTCGCTTTTGCCCGGGCGCGCCGGGGCGGTACGGTCAGCGGTCACGACCGGTGCGTTTGGTTCTGGTTCTGTTCTGTACGTGCGGAGAAGGGTGGGGCGGGCGTCGATGGCGATTGCCAAGGCCGAGCGGCTGATGAACCTGGCACTGTGTCTGCTGGGGACCCGCCGGCCGCTCAGCAAGCGCGAGCTGCGGAGTTCCATCGAGGCGTACATGGAGGCCGGCAACGACGAGTCCTTCAACCGCATGTTCGAGCGGGACAAGGACGATCTGCGGGAACTCGGCCTGGTGATCGAGACGGTGGAGAACCTGGACGGGGAGATCGGGTATCTCGCCCGCCGGGACAGCAACACCCTGCCCCCGGTCTCGCTGGACGCCGAGGAGGCCGCCGCGCTGGGCCTCGCCGCCAAGGTGTGGCAGCAGGCCAGGCTGGCCGGGGCGGCCAGTGGCGCCCTGCAGAAGCTGCGGGCCGGCGGGATGCCGGAGGCCGAGGACCCGTACGAGGCCCGGCACAGCGCGATCGAGCCGCGGATTCCCGTGCACGAGGCGGCGTTCGAGCCGCTGATGCTGGCCTGCCGGGACCGGCGGCCGGTGGTCTTCGACTACCGCAAGTCCAATGCGACGCGCCCCGAGTCGCGTCAGGTGGAGCCGTGGGCGCTGGAGTGCTGGCGCGGCCACTGGTATCTGGCGGGCTTCGACCGCGACCGCGGTGCGGAGCGGGTGTTCCGGCTGTCCCGCATCACGGGGAAGGTCCGTTCCCGGGCCGGCCGGTACACGGCCGAGGTGCCGGACGTGGTGACCGTACGGGAGACGGTGGCCGAGTGGGCCGGGGACATCACGGACCGGACGGCACTGATCCGGTTGCGGGCCGGGGCCGGCTATCCGCTGCGGGCGCGTGCGACCGTGGTGCGGGAGGGCGGCGACGGCTGGGACGAGCTGGAGATTCCGTACGGGCACGGGCTGGACGCCTGGCTGGTGGAGTTCGGGCCCGATGTGGTGGTGGTGGAACCCGCTGATCTGCGGGCCGATGTGGTGGACCGGCTGCGTGCCGTGGCCAAGGGCTGAGGGGATTCGTACCGCGATGGCTGCGAAGGCTGCGAACGCGATTGACCAGACCCGCCGGATGCTGTCCCTGGTGACGTATCTGCGCGAGCGCCCGGGGGCGCACATCGCCGATGTGGCGCGGGCCTTCGGGATCACCGAGGACGAGCTGATCTCGGACCTGGACGTGCTGCCGATGTGCGGCACGAGTTTCCGGGGCGGGGACCTGCTGGACATCGACACCGACGGGGAGCGCATCTGGTGGCGCAACCCGGACGCGTCGGGGGAGTCCACGGCGGAGCCGCTGCGGCTGGCCGCCGACGAGGCGACCGCCCTGCTGGTGGCGGCGCGGGCGGTGGCGACCCTGCCGGGGCTCCGGGAGAGCGACCGGGACGCGCTGCTGCGGGCCACGGCGAAGCTGGAGGCGGCGGCCGGAGAGGCGGCCGGGGCCAGCGCCAGGCTGTCGGTGACCTTCGAATCGGAGGGCGGGGTCTTCGCGGACGTCGACCGGGCGATCACGGAGGGGCGGCGGCTGTGGCTGCGGTACTACTCGCCGGCCCGGGACGAGCTGACCGAGCGGACGGTGGACCCGATCCGGCTGTTCGCGGTGGGGCACACCTACCTGGAGGGCTGGTGCCATCTGTCGGAGGCGCGGCGGACCTTCCGGCTGGACCGGGTGGCCGAGATCCGGCTGCTGGACGAGCGGGCCGAGCCGCCGGCGATCGAGCCGCGCGACCTGTCCGAGGGGCTGGTGCAGCCGGCCGCGGAGGACCCTGAGGTCGTGGTCGAGGTGGGGCCGGGCGGTCGCTGGGTGGCCGAGTACTACCCGCACGACAGCGCGGCCGAGCTGCCGGACGGCGGCCTGCGGATCACCCTGCGCACCCCGGACCCGGCGAGCCTGCGGCGGCTGGCGCTGCGGCTGGGCCGGGACGGGCGGATCACGGCGCCGCAGGGCCTGGCGGAGAGCGCCAGGCAGGCGGCGACGGAAGCCTTGGCCCACTACGGCCCGGAGGCCTGACCCCCGGCCCGCGCCGGCCCGGCTCCGGCTCCGGCCCGGCCCGTGCCGGCAGGCCCGGCGGCCGGGCCCGTGCTTGGGGGCTGCGCCCCGGCAGGTCTGGTTCCGGCCGGGTCGGTGCCTGGGGCGAGGCCGGTGGGTGGGATCTGGCCAGGCGGGCTCCGCGCTCGGGCTGCGACCCGGCCTCGGCCGTCGTCCGGTCGGCCGCGGTTCGCGGTCGGGTCCTGGTCCGGGTCCGGCGGGGCCGGTGCCTGGGGGCTGCGCCCCGGCAGGTCTGGTTCCGGCCGGGGCGTAGCCGGGGCGAAGCCGCGGGGCGGGTTCGGGCCATGCGCGTTCCGCGCTCGAGCCGTGGCCCCGACCCGACTGCCCTGCGGTCGGCCGCAGGGCGCGGCCGGGCCGGGGCCCGGGGTGAGGCCGGGTTGGGCGGGGGGACGCCATGGTGGGGGTCTCTGTGGGGGGTGAGGTCGGCGGAAGTCCGGCGGGGGTGGGGGGTCGGGTGGGATGGTTGGGCCGGGCAAGGGCGGCGGGAGCGAGGGGGCGACGGGGATGGCAGGGACTTCCGGGTGGTCGGGGGCGGCCGGGCACGCCGGCACGGCCGCGGGGCGCGTCACCTTCAAGGCGGCCTGCCCCGACTGCCGAGCCCGCTTCGAGCTCCCCGCCGGCGCACTGCGCCTGGCCATCGGCGGCAGCCGCCGCACCACCTTCTACTCCTTTACCTGCCCCGAGTGCGGTGCCTCGGTCCGCAAACCCGCCGGGGACCGTATCGTCGAGCTCCTCACCGGCGGCGGCGTGAGCACCCTGCGCAGCATCTGATCCGCTCGGTGTCATAGGCTCGGTCCATGCTGTGGCCGATGCTCGCAATCGCCCTGGGGTTCCTCGGGCTCGCCGTCCTCGCCGTGCCGGCCGTGAAGGTCGCCATCGAGGTCAGACGGCTGTCCGGGCAGGTCGCGGAGTCGGCGCAGCGGATCGGCGACGCCTCCGGCGATCTCGAGCGGGCCGCCGAGGACCTGGCGCGAACCGGCCACTCCGTGCGCCCGTAGTCACTCGTGGCCTGGCGTTCTTACGCCGTTCATACTCCCGCTTCCGGGCAAGCAGGGGTACCCCGGGGGATTGCCGGGCGTTTACCCCTGCGGGTTACGATCCTTTCCAGTGCCGCCTCCGGACTTCCATCCGGTCCGGCCCCGTCACCCCCTCCAGCCGCTTCGGTGAGAAGGAAGTCACACATGATCGGCAATCTGAAGCCTCTCGAGATCATTCTGATCATCGCTGTCATCCTGCTGCTGTTCGGTGCCAAGAAGCTGCCGGAGATGGCCCGTTCCCTCGGCAAGTCGGCCCGCATCCTCAAGAGCGAGGCCAAGGCCATGAAGAAGGACGGCGAGGACCCGCAGGCCGACACCACGCCGGCCGCGCCCACCGCCGACGCCCCGCAGCAGGCTGCCCCGCGTACGATCCAGGCCGCGCCCGGTGATGTCACCAGCGCGCGTCCGGTCAACGAGCCCAACCGCACCACGCAGGGCTGATCCCCGCCGGACGCCCCGGACGCACCGTCAGCCAGCTGCAACGAGACAAGGGACGTGGGTTGCTCAAGTCTGCCCGCAAGCAGGGGAAACCAGGCAAGCAGGACAGGGACGCCGAAGGGCGCATGCCGCTTGTCGAGCACCTGCGTGAGCTGAGAAACCGACTGATGAAGTCGGTCCTGGCGATCCTCGTGATCACGATCGTCGCGGCCTTCTTCTACAAGGACCTCATCGACTTCCTGCTGAAGCCGATGCTGGACTCCGTCGGCTGTACGGACGGAGTGGTGTCCCAGCGCAACGGCCGGCCCTGCGCCGACATGACCGTGAACGGCCTCATCGCGCCGTTCTCGATCGCCTTGAAGGTCTCCCTGATGGCCGGTGTGGTGCTGTCCGCGCCGGTGTGGCTGTACCAGCTGTGGGCGTTCGCCGCCCCGGGTCTGCACAGCCACGAGAAGAAGTACGCGATGAGCTTCGTCGCGATCGGCGCGCCGTTGTTCGCGGCCGGCGCGGTGCTCGCGTACACGATCCTTCCGCAGACCGCCACGATCCTGCTCGACTTCACCCCCGAGCACGCGCGCAACCTGCTGCCGGTCGACGACTACCTCGACCTGGTCACCCGTATGGTGATCGTCTTCGGGCTGGCCTTCGAGCTGCCGCTGCTGCTGGTCCTGCTGAACTTCACCGGAGTGCTCACCGCCAAGCGGCTGGCCGGCTGGTGGCGTGCCTTCGTCCTCGGCATCACGGTCTTCTCGGCCTTTGCGACCCCCACCGGTGACCCGCTCACCATGCTGTCGCTGGCCGCCCCGATCGTGGCCCTCTACTTCATTGCGCTCGGCATCTGCCTGATCAACGACAAGCGGCGGCGGCGCAAGGACCCGGACGCCGGGCTCGGCGACGACGAGGCCGCGGAGCTGGATCTGACCCCCGCCGCCCTCGGCGAGATCGAACCGGTGGCGGCCCCGGCCGCGCTGCCCGAGCAGGCCGACGGGACGCGGCATCGGATCAACGGTTACGACGACGCGACCTGACAGGTACATTTCGGTGCGTGAGCGCCGAGATCACCCTCTTCGTCAATCCCACCGCCGGACGCGGCCGGGGCGCGCACGCCGCGCAGCCGGCCGCTTCCGCGCTCCGGGCCGCCGGCTATTCGGTGCGGACGGTCGTCGGTACCGACGCCGTTGACGCCCTGGCCCGGCTGCGGGCCGCCGTACGGGAGGGGACGGGCGCGGTGATCGCCGTCGGCGGCGACGGCGTGGTCCACCTCGCCCTGCAGGCGCTGGCCGGGACCCTGACCCCGCTCGGGGTGATCGCGGTGGGTACCGGGAACGACTTCGCCCGGGCGCTCGGGCTGCCGGTACGGGAGCCGGCCCGGGCGGGCCGGATGGCCGCCGAGGCGCTCAAGGAGGGCCGGATCCGGGAGATCGACCTGGGCCGGATCACCTCCGCGGCGGACCCCGCGGGGCGCTGGTACGGCACCGTGCTCTGCTCCGGCTTCGATTCGCGGGTCAACGACCGGGGCAACCGGATGCGGTGGCCGTCCGGGCGGTTCAAATACGACCTGGCGATGATCGCCGAGCTGGCCGCCTTCCGGCCCTTCCCGTACCGGATCACCCTGGACGACGGCCCGGTGATCGAGACCGAGGCCACCCTGGTCGCGGTCGGCAACGGCTCCTCCTACGGCGGCGGTATGCAGATCTGCGCGGAGGCGGTCCCCGATGACGGGCTCTTCGACATCACGGTGGTCGGCGACTGCTCCCGGGCCACGCTTCTGAAGGTGTTCCCGCAGGTGTACAAGGGCACCCACCTCACCCACCCCAAGGTGACCGTGCACCGCGCCGCGAAGATCACCCTGGCGGCGCCGGGGATCACCGCGTACGCCGACGGCGAGCCGCAGGGGCCGCTTCCGGTGACCGCCGAATGCGTGCCGGGCGCAGTGCAGCTGATCATGTAAATGATCGCGACTGTTGTCAGAGGGGGCGGGTAGGCTCGACTGCAAGATGACCGAGGACCTCTCTCCCGCCGAGCGGTACGCCGCTGCCCGGATCCGCGCCGCAGAGGAGGCCACTGCCCTGGCCCCCTTCCGCGAGATGTACGAATTCGACCTGGACCCGTTCCAGATCGACGCCTGCAAGGCCCTGGAGGCCGGAAAGGGCGTGCTGGTCGCCGCCCCCACCGGCTCCGGCAAGACCATCGTCGGCGAGTTCGCCGTCCACCTCGCCCTGACCCAGGGCCGCAAGTGCTTCTACACCACCCCCATCAAGGCCCTGTCGAACCAGAAGTACGCCGACCTCGTCAAGCGCTACGGCGCCGAGAAGGTCGGCCTGCTCACCGGCGACAACAGCGTCAATTCCGAGGCGCCGGTCGTGGTCATGACCACCGAGGTGCTCCGCAACATGCTGTACGCGGGCTCGCAGTCGCTGCTCGGCCTGGGGTATGTGGTGATGGACGAGGTGCACTACCTCTCCGACCGGTTCCGCGGGGCCGTCTGGGAAGAAGTGATCATCCACCTCCCCGAGTCGGTGACCCTGGTGTCGCTGTCGGCCACGGTGTCCAATGCCGAGGAGTTCGGCGACTGGCTGGACACGGTGCGCGGCGACACCGAGGTGATCGTCTCCGAGGAGCGGCCGGTTCCGCTGTGGCAGCACGTCATGGCCGGCCGGCGGATCTACGACCTCTTCGAGGAGGAGTCCGACCACGGAGGCCGCGGCTCCGCCCGCCGCGAGGTCAACCCCGACCTGCTGCGCATGGCGCGGGAGGAGAACAGCCGTACGTACAACCCGCGCGAGCGGCGGCGCGGCAAGATGGTTCGGGAGGCCGACCGCGAGCGGGAGCGGCGTTCCCGCAACCGGATCTGGACCCCGGGCCGCCCCGAGGTCATCGAGCGGCTCGACCGCGAGGGCCTGCTGCCCGCCATCACCTTCATCTTCAGCCGGGCCGGCTGCGAGGCCGCCGTACAGCAGTGCCTGTACGCGGGCCTGCGGCTCAACGACGACTCCGCGCGGCTGAAGGTGCGCGAGATCGTCGAGGAGCGGACCGCCTCCATCCCCGCCGAGGACCTGCACGTGCTCGGCTACTACGAATGGCTGGAGGGCCTGGAGCGGGGCATCGCCGCGCACCATGCCGGCATGCTGCCGACCTTCAAGGAGGTCGTGGAGGAGCTGTTCGTCCGGGGCCTGGTGAAGGCCGTGTTCGCGACCGAGACGCTGGCGCTGGGCATCAACATGCCCGCGCGTACGGTCATCCTGGAGAAGCTGGTCAAGTGGAACGGCGAGCAGCACGCCGACATCACCCCGGGTGAGTACACCCAGCTGACCGGCCGGGCCGGGCGGCGCGGGATCGACGTCGAGGGCCACGCGGTGGTGCTGTGGCAGCGCGGGATGGACCCGGGAGCCCTGGCGGGCCTCGCGGGAACCCGGACGTATCCGCTGCGGTCCAGCTTCAGGCCCTCGTACAACATGGCGGTCAACCTGGTCCAGCAGTTCGGCCGGCACCGGTCGCGCGAGCTGCTGGAGACCTCTTTCGCGCAGTTCCAGGCGGACCGTTCGGTGGTCGGGATCTCCCGGCAGGTGCAGCGCAACGAGGAGGGCCTGGAGGGCTACCGCGAGGGCATGACCTGCCATCTCGGGGACTTCGAGGAGTATGCGCAGCTGCGCCGCGATCTCAAGGACCGGGAGACGGATCTGGCCAAGCAGGGCGCGGCGCAGCGCCGCGCCCAGGCGGCTGCCTCCCTGGAGCGGCTGAAGCCGGGCGACGTCATCCATGTGCCCACCGGCAAGTTCGCCGGGCTGGCGCTGGTGCTGGATCCGGGCGTGCCGGGCGGGCGGTCCAACGGGCACCGCGGGCACGAATACCAGGAGGGGCCGCGGCCGTTGGTGCTGACCGCCGAGCGGCAGGTCAAGCGGCTGGCCGGGATCGACTTCCCGGTTCCGGTGGAGCCCGTCGAGCGGATGCGGATCCCCAAGTCCTTCAACCCGCGGTCGCCGCAGTCGCGCCGGGACCTGGCCGCGGCGCTGCGTACCAAGGCCGGGCACATCGCGCCGGACCGGCACCGGCGTGGCCGGGCCGAGGCGGCCGACGACCGCGAGATCGCGCGGCTGCGGGCGGCGCTGCGGGCGCATCCCTGCCACGGCTGTGACGAGCGGGAGGACCACGCCCGTTGGGCGGAGCGGTACCTCCGGCTGAAGCGGGACACCCGGCAGCTGGAGCGCCGGATCGAGGGCCGGACGAACACGATCGCCCGTACCTTCGACCGGATCCATGCGCTGCTGACGGAGCTGGACTACCTGCGCGAGGACGAGGTCACCGAGCACGGCCGACGACTGGCCCGGCTGTACGGGGAGTTGGACCTGCTGGCCTCGGAGTGTCTGCGGGCGGGCATCTGGGAGGGGCTGAGCCCGGCCGAACTGGCCTCCTGTGTCTCGGCGCTGGTGTTCGAGGCGCGGCAGTCCGACGATGCCGTGGCGCCGAAGGTGCCGGGTGGCGCGGCCAAGGCGGCGCTCGGCGAGATGGTCCGGATCTGGGGCCGGCTGGACGCGCTGGAGGAGGAGCACCGGATCAACCAGGCGGAGGGCGTGGGCCAGCGGGAGCCGGACCTCGGGTTCGCCTGGCCGGTGTACCAGTGGGCCTCCGACAAGAGTCTGGACGAGGTGCTGCGCGAGGCGGAGATGCCGGCCGGGGACTTCGTCCGCTGGTGCAAGCAGGTCATCGATGTGCTCGGGCAGATCGCGGCGGCGGCTCCGGCGGCGGGGTCTTCGGTGGCGGGGGCGGAAGGCGGCAGCACGGTGGCGCGCAATGCCCGCAAGGCCGTGGACGCCCTGCTGCGGGGTGTGGTGGCCTACAGCTCGGTGGGCTGACCGGATTCGTTTCTTCCTCCGAATCCGAGGATGTCCTGATCTGATCTCTTGCCATGATCATTTCAGCCTGTGCTGTGGGACGATCTGGCCATGATCGAGCCAGGGAGACGGGTCGGGCGTCCACGGGCCGACCGGCGAAGACCGGAGAGCGGCCGGCCGCCGCGCGAGGAACTCCTCGACGCGGCGGCCGAGCTCTTCACCCACAACGGGTACGCGGCCACCACCACACGGGCGGTGGCCCGGCAGGCCGGCCTGCGCCAGGCCACCATGTACCACTACTTCGCCGGCAAGGAGGAACTCCTCGCCGAGCTCCTCGAATCCACGGTCGCACCCTCCCTGGAGCTGGCCGGAACGCTGCTCGCCGACACCGGCCGGCCCGCCGCGCTGCGGCTCTGGGAACTGTGCCGTGCCGATGTGCTGCTGCTGTGCGGCGGACCGCACAACCCGGGCGCGCTCTACCTGCTGCCCGAGGTGAGCGGCGAACGCTTCGCCCCGTTCCGCCGGATGCGGGCCGAACTGAAGCGGGTCTACCGCCGGTTGCTGGCCGAAGCGGCGGCTGCCGAACGCCTGCCGTGGGACGCGGCCGGGCTGTCCCTCCGCAACGACCTGGTCTTCGGCCTCATCGAAGGGGTCATCCTGATCCACCGCTGCGCCCCGGACCGGTCGGTGGAGACCTTCGCCGAGGCGACCGCGGACGCCGCCCTGCGGATCGCGGGAGTGAGCCGCCCTCAGGCCTCGCGGCCCTCCGCCCACCCCTCGTAGTCCGTCCACGCCCGCAGCGTCCGCCCGCTCTCGAAGCGGTGCGTCAGGCCGGTCACCGGGTCGGTGAACCCCAGTCTGCGGGCCAGGAGTTGCAGCGGCCGGCGGTAGTCGTCCGGCGCCGGGTCGGTGACCTCCGGGTAGACCGGGTCGCCCAGGATCGGCAGGCCGAGACTGTTCATGTGCACCCGCAGCTGGTGGGTGCGGCCGGTGTGCGGAGTCAGCCGGTAGCGGCCCAGTCCGGACCGGTGTTCCAGCAGCTCCACCGTGGTCTGCGCATTGGGCTCGCCGGGGACCTCGGCGGCGGCGATGACCCCGCGGGTCTTCTCGATCCGGCTGCGCACCGTACGGGGGAAGCCGGCCGCCGGATCGTACCCGGCCAGCGCCTCGTACTCCTTGAACACCGCCTTCCGCTGGAACAGCAGCTGGTAGGCGCCGCGGTCCTCGGGGCGGATGCTGAAGATCACCAGGCCGGCGGTCAGCCGGTCCAGCCGGTGTGCGGGGGAGAGGTCCGGCAGCTCCAGCTCGTGCCGCAGCCGGGCGAGAGCGGTCTGGGTGATGTGGCTGCCGCGCGGGGTGGTGGCCAGGAAATGCGGCTTGTCCGCGACCAGCAGGTGCGCGTCGCGGTACACGACGGCCGGCGCGAAGGGCACCGGGACCTCGGGCGGCAGCTCGCGGTGGAACCACAGATGACCGCCGGGTACGTACGGGTCCGCCGCGTGCAGGCTCCGGCCGTCGGGCCCGACCACCCCGCCGGTGCGCAGCAGTTCGGCGACGGCCGGGGCACCGGCGCCGCCCGCGTAGTGGGCGGCCAGGAAGGCCCCGACGGTCGGGTACCCGGCCTCGGTGGGCATGCGCAGCCGGACCGGGTCGATACCGGACCGCTGGGGGAGCGGGGAGGGCGGAAGGGGGGTACGGCGTCTCATCTCGGCCCCAGCCTAGGCCGCGGTACGGGCAACCCCTCACCCGCGGCGGAAGGTGCCCAGGCCGTTGGCGTCCAGGTATTCGACGCGGACCGTGCCGGCCCGGGCCGTACCGTCCGGGGAGAAGGTGACCCCGGTGCGGCCGACCGCGTTCTCGCCGGTGGTCTCGAAGCTGAAGGTGTCACCGCTGTAGTGGGTGAGCGGGAACCGCATCGGGGCAGGGCCGAGGGCCAGGGTGAGACCGCCCTGGCCGCCGGGCGCCGCGGTGACGGTGAGCCTGCCGTAGTACGGGTTCTCGTACGTGCCGGTGTAGGCGCCGTCCGCGCGGGCCGGCCGGGGGTCGGCGGGCGGCTTGGAGTAGTCGGTCGCGGAGCGGGCGGCGGCTTCCTCCTGTGCGTACAGGGAGCCGGCCAGCGCCAGCCAGTCGGTGGTGGGCTTGCCGTGTTCGGCGGTGTCGAAGAAGTCGAGGGCGATGGCGTCCGCCAGGCCGACCGGTGAGCCGTTGGTGAGGACCACGATCCCGAGCTGCTCCAGCGGGAGCATCGTCACGTTGGTGTTGGCACCCAGGGCGAAGGCGCCGGTGTGGGACAGGCGCAGCCGGCCGGCGTCGTCGTAGGAGACGTTCCAGCCGAGACCGTAGAAGCCGGCACGGCCGTCGGGGGAGCGCGGCGGCTGGGACACGATCTCGGGCAGGTGGGTACGGGCGAGGGGGCCGGGCTTGACGATCTGCTTGCCGTCGAGGGTGCCGGTGCCGAGCTGGAGGCGCAGCCAGCGGGCCAGGTCGCGGGCGGTGGAACTGACTCCGCCGGCCGGGGCCTGGGCATCGGGGTTGCGGACGGACCGGGCGCTCCAGGTGCCGTTCTCGGCGCGCATGTGGGTGACGGCCTTGTTCGAGGCCTTCTCGAAGGCCTCGAAGGTGGTGGCGGTACGGGTCATCCCGGCCGGTTTGAAGAGGGTGTCCTCGCTGAGCTTCTGCCAGCTGACGCCCCGGGCACGGGCGACGGCCTCGGCGGCGGCCGTGAGGCCGAAGTTGGTGTAGGCGTAGCTCGCACGGAACGGGGCGAGGGGTTCCTCGCGGAGGTGGCCGAGGATGTACGCCTGGTCGTAGCCGAGGTCTTCGAGGAGGTCGCCGGCGTGGTCGGGGAGGCCGCTGCGGTGGGAGAACAGGTCGGCGGTGGTGACGTGCGCGGTGACCCACGGGTCCTTGAGGGCAAACCCGGGGAGGTTGGTGCGGGCGGTGGGGCGGTCCCAGCCGGCGGGGTCGTCCAGGGTGGCGGCGACCACGGTGGAGGAGACGGGCTTGGACAGGGAGGCGATCTGGAACACGGTGTCCGGGTCGACGGGGTCGCTCTGGCCGGCCTTCCGCAGGCCGAAGCCCTTGAGGTAGACCACCTTGTCCCGGTGGACCACGGCCACGGCGGCGCCGGGCACTCCGGTCTCGGCCATGCCGTCGGCGACGGCGGCGTCCAGCCGGGCGAGCGCGGTGTCCACTTGGGAATCGCTCAGCTTTGGCTCGGGCGGGGGCGGAGGACTGGGCGCGGCCATCGCCGTGCCGGCGGCCATCAGGAGCGCGGCCCCGGCGACCGTGAGCGCATGCAGCCTCCGATCCATGCGGCCATTCTCCCGCCGGTGCCGGCCCACCGCCTGCGGGGCTCCGCCCCGCCCGGGCGACCCTGGGGCTCCGCCCCGGACCGGTGCCGGGCTGCGCCCGGGCGACCCCGGGGCTGCGCCCCGGCCCCTTGCCGGGCTGCGCCCGTAAAGCCCCGCCAGGGTGGTGGTGCGGCCGGTTCAACCCCCGGAGGGCTACGCCGGGGAGAGGGATTCCTGTTCCGCTTCCACCTGGGCGTTCCAGTCGCGCTTGATGGCGCGCCAGCTTTCGTCCGTTTCGCCCAGGCGCCAGTAGCCCGAGATCGACATGCGCTCGCGGGCGATGCCGCGGTCCGCGCGGAGGTGGCGGCGGAGTTCCTTCACCACACCTGCCTCGCCGTGCACGAAGGCCTGGACGTCCGTGGACGGGAAGTCCAGGGAGGTGATCGCCTCCAGCAGGGCCTCGCCGACCGGCCGGCCGCCGCGGTGCAGCCAGACCGGGGTGACCCCGTCCGGGGTGGCGATCGACTGTTCGTCGGCCGGGCCGTCGACCTCGACGAAGGCGTGCACCCGCGCGCCCCGCGGGACCCGCTCCAGCGAGGCCGCGATCGCCGGCAGTGCGCTCTCGTCGCCGGCCAGCAGGTGCCAGCCGGCCGCCGGGGCCGGGGCGTACGCGCCGCCCGGTCCGAGGAAGTGCACGGCCTCGCCGGGGACCGCCCGGGCCGCCCACGGCCCGGCCAGGCCCTCGTCGCCGTGCACCACGAAGTCGATGGTCAGCTCCTGGGTGGCCGGGTCCCAGGCGCGTACCGTGTACGCCCGCTGCCGCGGCCACTCCGTCCGCGGGTGCGTGGCGCGGATCTGCTCCAGGTCCCACGGCTCGGCGTACTCGACGCCCTCGGGGGCGAACAGGAGCTTCACGTAGTGGTCGGTGTACTCACCCGCACCGAACCCGGACAGCCCGTCGCCACCCAGAACGATCCGCACCATGTGCGGGGTCAGCCGCTCACTGCGGACGACGACTGCGGTGCCGACTGTGCGGCCGGGTCCTGATGCCACGGCTGTACTCCCCTGACTCCCCAGATACTTAGGATTGCCTAAGTTAAGTTAGCACCTCATTGGCGCAAGGAGGCGCTCAGACGGGAAACTGCTCCTCCAAGACCCCACCGGTGGACCAATGCGTCGACCATGTCCGGATTCGCCGGAGCCGTCGGCAAGGACGGCTCGAACGCCGGGAGGGGCACGTCCGCGGCCACCCTGACCACCTTCGGCGCCACCGCCAGGTACGGCCGCGCCTCGTCCAGCCGCTTGCGCTGCGTGGGGGTCAGCTTCGACTTCGGGTCCTCGACGGCCGCCATGATCCCGGCCAGGTCCCCGTACACGGCCAGCAGCTTCGCCGCCGTCTTCTCGCCGATCCCCGGAACCCCGGGCAGGCCGTCGCTCGGGTCCCCGCGCAGCAGCGCCAGATCGGCGTAGCCGGAGCCGTCCACCCCGTACTTCTCGCGGAGCACCGCCTCGTCCGTCAGCTGGAGCGTGCCGACCCCCTTCACGGGGTACAGCACGCGCCGCTGCCGCGCATCGTCCACCAGCTGGTACAGGTCCCGGTCGCCCGTGACGATGTCCACCGGGCCGGTGGCCCGGGCCGTCAGGGTGCCGATCACATCGTCCGCCTCGTACCCCGCGACCCCCACCCGGGCGATCCCGAACGCGTCCAGGGCCGCCTCGATGATCGGAACCTGCGGGGCCAGGGTGTCCGGGGTCTCCTCCACGTCCGGCCCGGTCTCCGTCTCCACGGCCACCCGGTGCGCCTTGTACGAGGGGATCAGCTCCACCCGCCAGTGCGGGCGCCAGTCCGCGTCCATACAGGCCACCAGATCGTCCGGCCGGTGGTCGTGGACCAGCCGTCCGATCATGTCCAGCAGACCGCGTACGGCGTTCACCGGAGTGCCGTCCGGGGCCTTCACGGAGTCCGGGACGCCGAAGTAGGCCCGGTAGTACAGGGAAGCGGTGTCGAGGAGCATGAGACGGCGCGGTGTCACTGGGTTCATGGGGCCGATGATGCCGCACTCCCGTGCCGGGCCCCGGGAGAGTGCGGTCCGCTCGTGCACGAGAAACCGCGGGCCGATGCTGCGTAAGGTGCTTACAGCACACCGATGTGCGACGGACAAGGGGAGGGCAGCCCCGCAATGGACGACAGGGAAAAGGAAAAGGACGCCAAGGAAACGCTTCGGGTGGGTGTGGCCGTGCGCAAGCGGCGACGCGCGCTCAAGCTCACCCTCGCCGCCGTATCGGGGCGCAGCGGACTCTCGGTTCCCTTCCTCAGCCAGATAGAGAACGAGCGGGCCCGGCCCAGCATGCGGTCCCTGGAGCGGGTCGCGGACGCACTGGAGACCACCGCAGTGGAACTGCTGGCGGCCTCCGACAGCGCACGCACGGTGGATCTCGTACGGGCGGCCGACGCCGGCGGCCTGGCACCGGTCGCGGGGGTCCGGCCGCTGGTCCGCGGCCACCACCAGCTGCACGCGCTGGAGTTCACGGGCGACCAGGACGCCGGCCGCGAGTACCAGCACCGCAACGACGAACTGATGTACGTGGTGGCAGGCGCCTGCCAGGTGGAGGCCGAGGGGCGGGCCTACCGGCTCGAGAGCGGCGACGCGCTGTTCCTGTCGGGCGGGGTCCGGCACCGCTGGCGGGCCACCACCGAGGACACCCGGATTCTGGTGGTCGCGGTCGGCGAGCACATCCACGCCACCGCCGAGCCGCCCTCGCCGGGGCACTGAGCCATGGGGCAGCGGGTGGTGTCGCTGGTGCCCTCGCTGACCGAGGCGGTGGCGGAGACCCGGCCCGGCCTGCTGGTCGGGGCCACCGACTGGTGCACCCGTCCGGCCGGGCTGGACCTCGTACGGGTGGGCGGCACCAAGAACCCGGACGTGGCGGCGATCACCGCGCTCCGCCCCGACCTGGTCCTCGCCAACGAGGAGGAGAACCGGGCCCCCGACCTGGCGGCGCTGCGCGCGGCCGGGCTGGAGGTGCTGGTGACCGAGATCCGCGACCTGCCGCAGGCCCTGCGGGAACTGGACCGGCTGCTGGTGGGAGCCCTGGGGCTGGCCCGGCCCGGCTGGCTGGACGCGGCCGAGGCGGCCTGGACGGGGCTCGGGCCGGCGGGGGAGTGGCGGGCCTTCGTGCCGGTCTGGCGGCGGCCCTGGATGGTGCTGGGCCGGGACACCTTCGCGGGGGACCTGTTCGCGCGGCTGGGGGTGCGGAACGTGTACGCGGGCCATGCGGAGCGGTACCCGCGGGTGCCCGCCGAGGAGCTGGCCGCGGCCGGGTGCGATCTCGTGGTGCTGCCCGACGAGCCGTACCGCTTCACCGCGCAGGACGGGCCGGAGGCCTTCCCGGGGCTGCCCGCCGCCCTGGTCAGCGGCCGTCACCTCACCTGGTACGGACCCTCGCTGGCCGAGGCCCCGGCGGTCCTGGCCGCCGCCCTGCGCGCGGCACACTGACCGTCGGCGACCGCCGGCGACCGTCGGCCCGGGGCGGCCGAAGACCGGCACCGGCCCTCTCGTACGCTGCACGGATGCGTCTCCGCCGACCCTTCGCCGCGGTACTGCTCGCCTGTACGGCCGGGCTGCCGGCCGTCGGCTGTACCGCGACCGCGCCTGCCGAGCCGACCGCGCCGACCGCGCCCGGGCCTGCGGCGGAATCCTCCCGGGCGGCCACGCCCGAGGCAGCCGAGGTGCAGGGCCGCTGGTGGAACTGGGCCGCGGCGAGTCCGGCGGGGTCCAGTCCGGTCCGCGACCCCGACGGCACCTTCTGCGCCGAGCACCAGCCCGCCGACGTCTGGTTCCTGGCCGGCAACTTCGGCGGCGAAAGCCGCCGCACCTGCTCGGTGCCGGCCGGGAAGCCCCTCGTCTTCCCCGTCGTCCCCTTCGCCGGCACCCAGGCCGAATGCACGGGGGCTGCCGCCCGGGCCGAGGGCTCGGCGACCTTCGACGGCCGGCCGGTGGAGCTGGCGCGCTACGGGCCGACCCCGATCCGGGTCACCGGTGCGGAGGGCAATCCCGTCACCCGGGAGGCCGGTACCTTCACCACCCAGTCCTGTGGACTCTGGGCCCGGCTGGACCCGCCGGCACCGGGCCCGCACACCCTGGCCTTCACGGGCACCCTGGGCTCGCTCCGGATCCGGGTCGAGTACGCGCTCCGGATCGGTTGACGCGTACTCGACCGGCACTCGACCCGTGCTCGGGAGCCGGCTCAGGCCTGGCGGGGCAGCAGCCGGCCGGCGGCCAGGCCGCGCAGGGTGTGGCCGGCGGCGGCGAGCCAGGCCACGATCAGGGCCACGAACAGGGCGGTGGCCAGCCAGGAGAAGGCGGTCAGGCCGGTGTGCCGGGCCAGGCCGGCCGCGCCGGTGACACAGGTGCCCAGGGGGAAGGTCAGGGCCCACCAGGTCATGGCGAACCCCATGCCGTTCCGGGCGGCCCGGACCAGCATTGCGGCGGACAGGGCCAGCCACAGCAGGGCGAACCCCATCACGGGCACCCCGTACACCACGGCGAAGGCACCCAGGGCGCCCGCGTAGGGGGCCCCGATGGCCTGGGGGGCCACATCGGCGAGCTGGTTGACCGCGGTGGTGGACTGGCCGAGGGGGCCGAGCACCAGGAACAGGGTCGGGGTCAGGGCCAGGGGCAGGGGCCCGCCGACGATCAGCCGGCCGAACACCAGGGGCAGCATCAGCAGGACGGCCAGCAGGCTGATCCCGAACATCGCGTAGCAGGCGAGCAGCAGGGATTCCTGGGCCTGGCCGGCCGGCAGGTGGGGGATCAGCAGAGGTCCGACGGCGGCGGAGACCATGGGGGCGACCAGGGGCAGCAGCCACACCGGGGTGGCCTGGGAGGCCTCCACCTTGTGGCGGACGACCATCAGGTAGGGCACGGCGACGGCCATCAGCAGGCCTATGGCGGTGCCGGCGGTGAACAGCACCGCGTCCACGGCGACGGCTGCGGGCTCCCCGATCACGTCCTTGCCGACCATCAGGGTGCCGGCGCCGACGGCCAGCAGCGCCATCGACAGACAGCCGTAGAAGGGGGCCACGGCCGGGTCGAGGAGGTGCGCGCGGGCCTGGTCGCGGTGGTGCAGCCAGTGCCCGGACCGGGCGAGCAGCACCACGGCGAGCACCAGGGCGGACAGCGCCCAGACCACCTGGCAGGCCACCCGCTGGCCGGGCAGCTGCGTGGGGAGGGTCGCTCCCGCGTTCGCGATGATCGCCGTGCCCATCACCGAGGCGTACCAGTTGGGGCCGAGGTGACGGAGGGCGGGGAGGGTGAGGTGCCGCTGGGGGTGGTGCGGCTGCACGATGGTGGCCATGGATCAAGGGTCTGACGGACCGGGGCGGGGCGGCAGAGGCCATCGTCCTATGAGGCCATAAGCTGTATTTATGTCTGAACGGGTGGAGAGTCCACGGGGTCCTCAGGTCCCGCTGTCGCACCGGGTGCCCGACCTGGGTGCACTGGAGCTGCTGCTGGCGGTGGCCAGGGTGGGCAGCCTGGGCGGGGCGGCCCGCGAGCTGGGCATCACCCAGCCGGCGGCCAGCAGCCGTATCCGGGCCATGGAGGTGCGGCTGGGGGTGGCCCTGGTGGACCGCTCGCCGCGCGGCTCCACCCTGACGGCCGAGGGCGCACTCGTCACGGACTGGGCGCGGCGGATCGTGGAGGCGGCCGAGGCCTTCGACGCGGGGGCGCAGGCACTGCGCGGACAGCGGGACTCGCGGCTGCGGGTGGCCGCCAGTATGACGATCGCGGAGTACCTGCTGCCGGGCTGGCTGATCGCGCTGCGGGCGGCCCGGCCGGACACGGCGGTGTCGCTGCAGGCGGGCAATTCGGCGACAGTGGCGGAACGGGTGCTGGGCCACGAGGCGGACCTGGGCTTTGTGGAGGGCCTGGCCGTGCCGGACGGGCTGGCCTCCGCGGTCATCGCCCGCGACCGGCTGGTGGTCGCAGTCGCCCCTGCGCACCCGTGGGCCCGGCGCAGCGCTCCGGTGCCCGCGGCGGAGCTGGCCGGGACCCCGCTGATCCTGCGCGAATTCGGATCGGGTACCCGGCAGGTGCTGGACGCCGCGCTGGCCGGGGCGGGCGGACTGGCGGTGCCGCTGCTTGAGCTCGCCTCGACCACGGCGGTGAAGGCGGCGGCGCTGAGCGGGGCCGGGGCGTGCGTGCTGTCGGAGCTGGCGCTGGTGGAGGAGCTGGCCTCGCGCCGGCTGGTGGAGGTGCCGGTCGCGGACGCCCGGCTGGAGCGGGCGCTGCGTGCCGTGTGGCCGGCCGGGTCCCGGCCCGCCGGGCCGGCCCGCGACCTGCTCTCCCTCACCCGGGGCTGAGGCCGGCCGCAGTTCGCGCCACGGGTGCGGGACCCGGGCAGTCGGCCCTCCCGGCATGCCCCCGTGCGCGGGCGGGGACGCCGGCTGCGGGCCGTACAGCCGACCGGCTCCCGGCCCGTCCGGGTGCGCCGAGGAGTGTGCGCCGACAGGCGCGTCAGCCCACCGGGGCGGGAACGCGGGAGGCCGGAACCCGGGACGCGGCCCGGACCAGGCCGGCCATCACCCGGGTGTCGGTGCCGCGCTCCGGGTGCCACTGGACGCCCACCACCCACTGGTCGCCCGTCATTTCGATGGCTTCCACCGTGCCGTCCACGGCGTGCGCCGAGACCACCAGATCGCGGCCGAGCCGGTCCACCGCCTGGTGGTGGTACGTCGGTACCTCCGCCTCCTCCGGCACCAGCTCCGCGTACCGGGTGCCCGGGACCGGGCGTACCGGGTGCTGGGTGACCACGCCGTTGCCCGCCGAGTGCCCGTCGATGTGCTGGATCAGCGTGCCGCCCAGCGCCACGTTCAGCGCCTGCATGCCGCGGCAGATGCCGAGCAGCGGGACCCCGTTCGCCACCGCCGCCCCGATCAGGGCGAGCTCCCACTCGTCCCGCTCCGGCACGGCCGGGCCGGTGCGCGGGTCGCGCCGGGCCCCGTAGCGGGCCGGATCCAGATCGGGGCCGCCCGCGACGACCAGGCCGTCCACCCGGCTCAGCACCTCCGCCGCCGACTCCGATGCGTCCGGCGGCAACAGCACCGCCGCACCGCCCGCCGCCTGGACCAGACGGTGGTACCCGGTCGGGGAGAGGACCGTGGAGACGTCCCACACGCCGAAGCGGGTGGACGGCTCCACGTAGGTGGTGATGCCGATGAGCGGCCTGGGCACGGTAGTTACCTCCACAGGGGTGAGCTGGGGTGGGACGGGGGCAGGACTGGCGGACCGTCAGTCGCGGGCGAGTTCCGCCTCGGCCGCGGCCAGGGCCGCGAACTCCTCCTCCGGAGCCGAGGCCACCAGGTGGTGCCGACTGTAGATCGCGAAGTAGGCCAGAGCGACGGCGTACACGGCCAGTGCGATGAATGCCGCGTCCTTGTCCACCAGGAAGGTGGCGACCAGCGCCGACAGGGCGAGCACCAGGGCCGTGGCGGAGGTCAGCACACCGCCGGGGGTGCGGTACGGCCGGGCGAGGCCGGGCTCGCGGCGGCGCAGCACGATGTGCGAGAGCGCCATCAGCGCGTACGAGATGGTCGCGCCGAACACCGCGATATTGAGCATCCGGGCGCCGTTCCCGCTGGCCGCGGCCAGGGCGAAGCCGATCGCGCCGGGGATGACCAGGCCCAGGTACGGGGCCTTCCGGCGGGAGGTCAGCGACAGGAACTGCGGCAGGTAGCCGGCCCGGGAGAGGGCGAACAGCTGGCGGGAGCCGGCGTAGATGAGGGAGAAGAAGGAGGCCACCAGGCCGGCCAGGCCCGCGTAGTTGACGAACCGGCTGAGCGCGGTGGGGCCGCCGTCCCCTTCCAGGGCGACGACCAGCGGGTTGCCGGCGGCCTTGATGGCGTCCGCGCCCTGCGCTCCGGTGGCCGCGAAGAAGGTGACCAGGGCGAGCAGGGCGAGGACGCCCATGGAGACGGCGAGCGCCTTCGGCATGGACCGGACCGGGTCCTTGGCCTCCTCCGCGGCCAGCGGGACCCCCTCGACGCCGAGGAAGAACCACATGGCGAAGGGGAACGCCGCCCAGATGCCGAGGATGCCGAAGGGCAGCCAGGAGGAGGAGCCGGCCGCGGCGGTGTCGACCGCGATGTCGTCCAGCCCGTTCGCGTCGAACTCGGTGAACGCGCCCACCGCGAAGATCAGCAGCGCGGCGACCGCTATCGCGGTGACGACGAGGGAGAAGCGGAGGGCCTCGCCCACGCCCCAGAGGTGCACCCCGATGAAGATCACGAAGCAGCCGAGGTACACCGGCCAGCCGGAGGTGAGGCCGAACAGGCCCAGGGATTCGACGTAGTCGCCGATGAAGATGACGATCGCGGCGGGGGCCAGGATGTACTCGATGAGGATGGCGGTGCCGGTGAGGAAGCCGCCCCAGGGGCCCAGCGCCCGCCGGGCGAACCCGTAGCCGCCGCCCGCCGTGGGCAGGATGGCGGAGAGTTCGGCGAGCGAGAAGACCAGACAGGCGTACATGGTGCCCATCAGCACGGTGGCGATGGCCAGGCCGCCGAAGCCGCCTTTCGCCAGGCCGATGTTCCAGCCGGAGAAGTCGCCGGAGACGACGTACGCCACGCCGAGACCGGTCAGCAGCAGCCAGCCGGCGCTGCCGCGCCGCAGCGTGCGGCGCTCCAGATAGGTGGATTCGGGGGAGGGGGCCGGGGTTACGGGTGGCGCGGGTGCGATGTCGTCGGCCATGTGCGCTCCTGCCTGGGCAATGGTTGTGGGGCGTACCTTTGCGTCAGTGGAGGGGAGCGCGCAAGACCCGTGCGTTAAACAGCGGTTACGAAAGCCTCCTCGTGGGGCTCCGGTGACCCGTTCGCGTCCCCGTTCGCGGCAGCCCGGACCGGCTCAGGCGAGGAACCCGCGCAGCAGCGCCGCGGTGCCGCAGCAGTGCTCCCGCATGACCTCGCGGGCCCCCTCGGCGTCCCGTTCCAGCACCGCCTCGACCAGGGTGCTGTGCTGCTGCTGGGAGTGTTCGAGGTTGCGCACCAGCAGGGGGATGCAGTCCAGCAGGTCGTTGACGGTGGCCCGGACGGCGGCGTACTGGGCCGTCAGGGTGGCGGAACCGGCGAGCTCGCACAGGGTGAGGTGGAACAGGGTGTCCTGGCGCCGGTACTCGGCCAGCGGTGCGTCGTGGGTGGCGGCCAGCGCACCCCGCAGCCGGGCCGCCGCCGCGGAGCTCAGCCCCTGGGTGGCGCACAGTCCGGCCGCGCCCACCTCGAGCACCTCGCGGAACCGCAGTACGTCCTCGATGTCCACCCCCGCCACCCGGCGGCGCAGCTCCTCCTCGGCGCCGCCGGCCGGGGTGTCGGGGCGGGGGAGGACAAACGTTCCGCCGTACCGCCCGCGCCGGGCCTCCACCAGCCCCTGGTCCTGCAGCACCTTCAGGACCTCCCGAAGAGTGACCCGGCTGATGCCCATCCGCTCGGCCAGCTCCCGTTCCGCCGGCAGCCGCTCGCCGGCCGGCACCAGGCCCAGCCGGACCACCTGGAGGATCTGCTGCAGCGCCTCCTCGAAGCCGTTTCCCGCCCGGACCTGGCGGAGCACTGGGTTCAGCCGCTCGACCGCCCCGCCCTCGGCGCCCGCGGCACCTGCCGCACCTGCTGCGCCTGCCGCACCTGCTGCGCCCGCCGTACCGGCCGCACCCGCCGTACCTGCCGTCATGTGGTTCGCCTCCCCTGTTCCCCGAAGCTTCTCAAAGGTTCCCGAAGACTCTTCCCAAGTAATGGTTCCGTTCAATACCTTAGGCGTCCTCGGCTCACCGAAGGAGAGAATCCCGTGGTAGACCGCAAGCCGCCGCTGGCGCCCGAGGAGCTCCGTGCCCTCGTGGACAGCGGTGAGATCGACACCGTCGTCCTGGCCTTCCCCGACATGCAGGGACGGCTCCAGGGCAAGCGGTTCGCCGCCCCGTTCTTCCTGGACGAGGTCATGGGCCACGGCACCGAGGGGTGCAACTACCTCCTGGCCGTCGACACCGACATGAACACCGTCGACGGCTACGAGATGTCCTCCTGGGACCGCGGCTACGGCGACTTCGCCATGCACCCCGACCTCTCCACCCTCCGCCGGGTCCCCTGGAACGCCGGCACGGCGATGGTCATGGCCGACCTCGCCTGGCACGACGGCACCCCCGTGGTCGCCGCCCCCCGGCAGATCCTGCGCCGCCAGCTCGACCGGCTCGCCGCCCTCGGCTACACCGCCCAGGTCGGCACCGAGCTGGAGTTCATGGTCTTCCGCGACACCTACGAAGAGGCCTGGAACTCCGGCTACCGCGGCCTGACCCCGGCCAACCAGTACAACATCGACTACTCCGTCCTCGGCACCGGCCGCATCGAGCCGCTGCTCCGCCGCATCCGCAACGACATGCGGGCGGCCGGCCTCACCGTCGAGTCCGCCAAGGGCGAGTGCAACCTCGGCCAGCACGAGATCGTCTTCCGCTACGACGAGGCCCTGGTCACCTGCGACCAGCACGCCGTCTACAAGACCGGGGCCAAGGAGATCGCCGCCCAGGAAGGCGTCTCGCTCACCTTCATGGCCAAGTTCGACGAGCGCGAAGGCAACTCCTGCCACATCCACCTCTCGCTCACCGACGCCGACGGCCGCAACGCCATGGCCGGCGACGGCACCGGCCCGGAACCCGGCATGTCCGAGGTCATGCGGCACTTCCTGGCCGGCCAGCTCGCCGCGCTGCGCGACTTCTCCCTCCTCTACGCCCCGAACATCAACTCGTACAAGAGGTTCCGCCCCGGATCCTTCGCCCCCACCGCAGTCGCCTGGGGCGTGGACAACCGGACCTGTGCCCTCCGAGTGGTCGGCCACGGCCGGTCCACCCGCTTCGAGAACCGCCTCCCCGGCGGCGACGTCAACCCCCACCTCGCCGTCGCCGGCCTGGTCGCGGCGGGCCTCTACGGCATCGAGAACCGTCTCGAACTGCCCGACGCCTGCACCGGCAACGCCTACACCGCCGACTACGCGCACGTCCCCACCACCCTGCGCGAAGCCGCCGAACTCTGGGAGAACAGCGAGATCGCCAAGGCCGCCTTCGGCCCCGAAGTGGTGGCCCACTACCGGAACATGGCCCGCGTCGAACTCGACGCCTACGACTCCGCAGTGACCGACTGGGAACTGCGCCGCTCCTTCGAACGTCTGTGAGGCCCCCCGTGTCCGATGCGCTGGAAGTCCTGAATCCGGCCACCGAAGAACTCGTCGCCCTCGTCCCGGCCGCCACACGGGACGAGGTCGACGAGGCCGTCGTACGGGCCGCCGCCGCCCAGCGCGGCTGGGCCGCCGCCGCACCCGCCGACCGGGCCCGGCTGCTGCGCCGCTTCGCCGCCGTGGTCAACGGCCACATCGAGGAACTCGCCCGACTCGAGGTCCAGGAGGCCGGCCACACCATCGGCAACGCCCGCTGGGAAGCCGGCAACGTCCGCGACCTGCTCGAATTCGCCGCCGGCGGGGTCGAGAGGCTCTCCGGCCGCCAGATCCCCGTACCCGGCGGTCTGGACATCACCTTCCTCGAACCCCTCGGCGTCATCGGGGTGATCGCCCCCTGGAACTTCCCGATGCCCATCGCCGCCTGGGGCCTCGCCCCCGCGCTCGCCGCGGGCAACGCCGTCATCCTCAAGCCCGCCGAGACCACCCCCCTCACCGCCCTGCGGCTCGCCGAACTCGCCCTCGAAGCCGGGATCCCCGAGTACCTCTTCCAGGTGCTCCCCGGCCGTGGACCGGTGACCGGCAACGCCCTGGTCGAACACCCCGGCGTGGCGAAGATCGTGTTCACCGGCTCCACCCCGGTCGGCAAGCAGATCATGGCCAAGTGCGCCGACCGGGTGAAGCGCGTGACCCTCGAACTCGGCGGCAAGAGCCCCAACATCGTCTTCGCGGACGCCGACCTGGACGCCGCAGCAGCCGCGGCACCGATGGCCTTCCTCGACAACACCGGCCAGGACTGCTGCGCCCGCACCCGGATCCTGGTCCAGCGCCCGGTGTACGACCGGTTCCTGGACCTGCTCGCCCCCGGCATCGAAGCCGTCCGGGTCGGCGACCCCTCCGAGGAGAAGACCCAGATGGGGCCGCTGATCTCGCGGACCCAGCTGGACCGGGTCCGCTCCTACGTCCCCGACGGCGCGGAAGCGATCCGCGGCACCGCCCCCGACGGCCCCGGCTTCTGGTTCCCGCCGACCGTGCTCACCGGCTGCGACCCCACCGCGCCGGTCGCCACCGAAGAGGTCTTCGGCCCGGTCGCCGTGGTCCTCCCCTTCGAGGACGAGGAGGAAGCGGTACGCCTGGCCAACGCCACCGAGTACGGCCTCTCCGGCTCCCTGTGGACCCGCGACGTCGGCCGCGCCATCCGGGTCTCCCGCGCCGTCGCCGCCGGCAACCTTTCCGTCAACTCCCACAGCAGCGTCCGCTACTGGACCCCCTTCGGGGGCTACAAGCAGTCGGGACTCGGCCGCGAACTCGGCCCCGACGCCCTCACCGCCTTCACCGAGACCAAGAACGTCTTCATCAGCACGGAGGACTGAGCACATGTCCAGCACCCAGCACGAAGAGACCGTCTGCCGCCGCCTGGTCGGCCGTACCGCCGTCATCACCGGAGCCGGCAGCGGCATCGGCCTCGCCACCGCCCGCCGACTGGCCTCGGAAGGCGCCAACGTCGTCTGCGGGGACATCGACGAGAAGGCCGGCAAGGCCGCCGCCGAGGAGGTCGGAGGCACCTTCGTCAAGGTCGACGTCACCGACCCCGAGGAGGTCGAGGCGCTCTTCCGCACGGCCTTCGACACCTACGGCTCGGTCGACATCGCCTTCAACAACGCCGGCATCTCGCCCCCCGACGACGACTCCATCCTCACCACCGGACTGGAGGCCTGGAAGCGGGTCCAGGACGTCAACCTCACCTCCGTCTACCTCTGCTGCAAGGCCGCCCTGCCCTACATGCAGCGGCAGGGCCGCGGCTCCATCATCAACACGGCCTCGTTCGTGGCCATCATGGGCGCCGCCACCTCCCAGATCTCCTACACCGCCTCCAAGGGCGGCGTCCTCGCCATGTCCCGCGAACTGGGCGTCCAGTTCGCCCGCGAGGGCATCCGCGTCAACGCGCTCTGCCCCGGCCCGGTCAACACCCCGCTGCTGCAGGAGTTGTTCGCCAAGGACCCGGAGCGGGCGGCCCGCCGGCTCGTCCACATCCCCGTCGGCCGGTTCGCCGAAGCGGAGGAGATCGCCGCCGCGGTGGCCTTCCTCGCCAGCGACGACTCCTCCTTCATCAACGCCACCGACTTCCTGGTCGACGGCGGCATCTCGGGGGCGTACGTCACCCCGCTGTAGCCTGCGCAGTCTCTGAAGTCTCCGGAGTCCCCGGATCCCTAGAGGAAGGTGCGGCCCTCGCCCCGGTACGTCGGGACGGTGGCCGTCACCCGGTCGCCCTCGACCAGGTGCAGCTCCGCGAACCGCTCGCACAGCTCACCCGCCTTGGCATGCCGGAACCAGACCCGGTCGCCGATCAGCAGATCGTCGGCCGGGCTGCCCAGCAGCGGGGTCTGCACCTCCCCGGCGCCTTCCTGCGGGTCGTACCGCAGCCCCTGCGGCAGGTACGGCACGGGCAGCCGGTCGGCACCCGCCGCCCCCGAGGCCGGATAGCCGCCGCCCAGCACCGTGACCACCCCCACCCCCGGCCGCCGCACCACCGGCTGCGCGAACAGCGCGGCCGGCCGGCCGTGGAAGGAGGTGTAGTTGTCGAACAGCCGCGGCAGGTACAGCCCCGAGCCGGCGGCGACCTCCGTCACCGCCTCCTCGGCGGCCGTCTGCTGCACGCTGCCGGTCCCGCCGCCGTTGACGAACTCCAGCTCCGGCACGACCGCCCGTACCGCTCGCACCACCTCGGCCCGCCGCGCTGCCAGCTCCCGGCGGGCGGCGCTCTGCATCAGGCGGATCGCCCGGGACCGCAGCGGCCGTCCCACCAGGTCGTCGCCGACGCCGGCGACATGCCCCTCGTACGCCATCAGCCCGACCACCCGGAATCCGTCCCGGCGCTGCACCAGCCGGGCCAGCTCCGCCAGCCCGGCCGGATCGCGGAGCGGCGACCGCCGGGCCCCGACCCGTACCCGGCCGCCGAACAGCGACAGCGCCGTGTCGAGCTCCAGACAGACCCGGATCTCCTCCCGGCCGCCGTCCCGGGCACGGTCGATCAGCTCCAGCTGCGCGGGATCGTCCACCATCACGGTGACGGCGGCGGCGAGCTTGGGATCGCCGGCCAGCTCCGTAAAGCCCTGCCGGTCCGTGGAGGGGTAGGCGAGCAGCACGTCCTCGAACCCGGACCGGGCCAGCCAGACCGACTCGGCCAGCGTGTACGACATGATCCCGGCGAAACCGGGCTGCGCCAGCACCCGCTCCAGCAGGGCCCGGCAGCGCACGGACTTGCTCGCCACCCGGACCGGCTTGCCGCCCGCCCGCCGGACCAGGTCCGCGGCGTTGGCGTCGAACGCCTCGAGATCCACGAGGGCGAGCGGGGCATCGAGATGAGCGGTGGCCCGGTCATAGCGGGCCCGGTCCGCGGCGGGGGAAGTCATGGCCGCAGCTTGCCAGACCGCCTTACCGGCGGGTAGGGGTGCGAGGCGCCGGGTTGGGCGCGGGCCGCCTGCCGGCGGGGCGGGGCGCCTTTCGGTGGCCGGGACCCGGCGGTGCGGGGTCGCCCTTCCGCCGGGTACGGGTACGGGTACGGGTGCGAGGGGCGAGGTTCTGGTGATGCCGGAGGGCTCGGCCGAGGGGTGCGGGTTGAGGCGCCGGTTCCGGCGGCGCCCGGGCGCCGTAGAATCCGGGCAGGCAGCCGCGGTACGGAACGGGGGGCGGAGCCGCCGGATGACGACGACCGACCCACACACGGCACCACCCGTGCCGACCCCACCGCTTCCCGCAGAGCCCGGCCCGGCCTCCGCCGCGCCAAGCCCGCCCGGGGCCGACCCCGCCCCGGCCCCTGCCGTACCCGCCCCCTCGGCCGAGCCCGGCTCGGACGCGGCTGGCCCCGGCCGGGCCTCTGCGGAGCTCGGCCCGGCCTCTGTGGTGCCCGGCTCCTCCGCCGGCCCGGCCGTATCCGGCCCTGGCGCCGAGCCCAGCTCAGGTGCGGCCGTCCTCGGCCCGGCCCCGGCCGTATCCGGCCTTTCCGCCGAGCCCGGCTCAGGCGCGGCCGGCCTCGGCCCGGCCTCCCCGGTGCGCGGTCCCTCCGCCGAGCCCGGTTCCGGCGCGGCCGGCCTCGGCCGGGCCCCCGCGGTGCCCGGTCCCTCCGTCGAGGCTGGGCTGGCTCCTGCCGTGGCCGGGCCGGTCGCCGGGGCCGATGGGCGGCGGAACCTGGTTGCGGCTGTGCTGTGTGGCGTCCTCGGGCTTGTCCTCGTCTGCGGTGCCGGTGTGGCCGCCTGGCAGGACCACCGGGACGCCGCCCGGCCGCCCTCCGCCGAGGAGCAGTACCGCCGCGCCGGCACCCTCTGGCACGAGACCCCCGTGGACGTCCTCTTCCCGCCCCGCCTGGACACCGACGGCGCCGGCCCCGGCGGAGCCGATCGCGCCTGGACCCGGATCGCCGTCGCCCCCGACGCGGACTGCCCCGCCGCCCTGCCGGCGGACTGGCAGCAGGCCCTGGCCGGGTCCGGCTGCACCCGCGTCCTGCGCGCCACCTACACCGATGTCACCCGCAGCACCCTGGTCACGGTCGGGCTGGTGTTCACCCCGGCCGAGGCCGGGGCCGAAGCCGTGAGCGGGCTCCGCGACCGGCTGCCGATGCCGTCCGGGCTGGGCTTCGACGCGGAACAGCGGGCGGCCTGGACGGTGTCCGTACGGTCGGACGCGCCGGTCGTCGTGTACGCGGTCTCGGCGTTCACCGACGGGCGGGCCGTGAAGCGACCGCTGACCGCGGAGGAGGCGATGAACCCGGAGACGGAGGGGGCGGTGGCCAGGGCGGGCCTCGGCCATGCGGTGCGGGCGGTTGCCGGCGCTGTCGAAAAGTCCCTCGGCGCACGTGTGGCGCCGCCGAGCCCGGAGCCGAAGCGATGACCGCGGCCTGCCGCTGTGCGGGGCCCTTCCCCCCGCCCGCCCCGTCCCGGAACGGGGGCCAGGCCCCCACCACCGGGCTCCGCCCCGAGCCCGCCCCGTGCGGCCCGGCGTGCCGTGCGGTGGCCCCGGACCCCAGCCCAGGGCCCGGCCCCACGCCGGGCGGGCCGTCCGGGCTGCGCACCGTGCCGGGCGGGGTGTCCGGGCTTCGCCCGGGTCCCGTTCCGGGGCTGGGCCCCGAGCTCGTTGCGGGGGCAGGCGCTGGGTGCGCCTGCGGTCCGGCGTGCCACGCGGTGGCCTCGGGGCTCCGCCCCGCGCCGGGCGGGCTGTCCGGGCCGGAGTGTGCTGCGGAGTCGCGTCCCGTGCCCGGCGGGGCGTGGGGGTCGGCTTGCCGCTCCGCGGGGGGTGCGGGGTTCGGGGGCGGGCGTGGGCTGCGGCCCGCGGCCCGGGCCGGGAAGTCCGTCGCGCGGCGGATGCGGGTCGTCGGGGTGGTCGGGGTCGTCGGGGCCGGGATGCTGCTCGGGGTCGGGGTGCCGCCCGCTGCCGCCGATGCCATTCGGGACCGGCAGTGGGGGCTCACCGCGCTCCGCGCGGAAGAAGCCTGGGGCACCACCCGGGGCGAGGGCATCACCGTCGCCGTCCTCGACACCGGCGTCGACTCCGCCCACCCCGACCTCGACGGCCAGGTCCTCGCCGGCACCGACCTCGTCGGCCTCGGCGCGAACCGCGGCGACCGCAGCTGGGCCCGCCACGGCACCGCCATGGCCGGGATCATCGCCGGGCACGGCCACGGCACCGACCGCCGCGACGGCGTCCTCGGCGTCGCCCCGGCCGCGAAGATCCTCCCCATCCGCGTGATCCTCGAGGAGGGCGACCCGGCCCGCGCCAAGGCCCGCAGCAGCAAGGGCGGCGCCCTCGCCGAAGGCATCCGCTGGGCCGCCGATCACGGCGCCGACGTGATCAACCTCTCGCTCGGCGACGACAGCCGGTCCGCGCACCACGAAGCCGCCGAGGACGAGGCCGTCCAGTACGCCCTCGGCAAGGGCGTGGTCGTGGTCGCCTCCGCCGGCAACAGCGGCGAGAAGGGGAACCCCGTCTCCTACCCCGCCGCCTACCCCGGGGTGATCGCCGTGACCGCCGTCGACCGCAAGGGCCGCAAGGCCCGCTTCTCCACCCGCCACTGGTACGCCACCGTCAGCGCCCCCGGCGTGGACGTGGTCATCCCCGACCCCGACCGCAAGTACTACGAGGGCTGGGGCACCAGCGCCGCCGCCGCCTTCGTCTCCGGGGCCGTCGCCCTGCTCCGCTCCGCCCACCCCGACCTCTCCCCGGCCCAGGTCAAGCGGCTGCTCGAGGACACCGCCACGGACAGCCCCGGCGGGGGCCGCGACGACTCCCGCGGGCACGGCCTGGTCGACCCGGTCGCCGCCCTCCAGGCGGCCGACCGGATCGCCGCCGAACCCGCCCTGCCGGTCCCCGCCGCCCACCCCGCCCGGTACTTCGGCACCGGCCCGGCCCCCGTGCAGCCGCCCGCGCGCCCGGTCCGGGTGCTCGCCCCGGCCGCCGCGGTCGCCGGACTGGCCCTGCTCGGGCTGGCCGCCGTACTGGTCCGGCGCGGCCGGGCCCGACGTACCGGATAGGGTCGGGTAACTGTGGCGCAGAAGAACATCCCAGACCCCGGTTTCTCCGACGACGACGGCTCCGCCGATCCCCGGCTGAGCGCGGCCCTGGCCGCCTGGGCGGAGGACAGAACCAAGGAACCGGAGGTCCTGGCGGCGCTGCGCGACGCCCGCCTGCTGGTGCCGGTGGTCGCGATGCTCGGCGAGGTGGAGACCGACCCCGAGACCGGCCTGAAGCGCGAGAAGACCAGCGACATGGCCGTGCCGACCCTGACGGCGGGGGACCGGCGGGCCCTGCCCGCCTTCACCTCCATCGCCTCGCTGGCCCGGTGGGACCCGGCCGCCCGCCCGGTGGCGGTCCCGCTGCACCAGGCGCTGCGGGCGGCTGCCCACGAGAAGGCGGACACGGTGGTCCTCGACCTGGCCGGCCCGGTGCCCTACCAGCTGACCGGTCCGGCCCTGCTGGCGCTCGCCGAGGGCCGCGCGGACGCCGGCCCGCTCGCCGACCCGGCGGTCCGGGAGGCCGTACGGGCCGCCGTGGCGGCAGAGCCGACGGTGCTCCGCGCCCATCTGCTGCCCGGGGGTGCCTCGGCCGACGGCATCCTCGCTGTGGTCCTCGCCGACGGCACCGACCCGGCAGCGGGCGCCCGCCGGGTGGCGCAGGCACTGGCCGCCGACGAGACCCTGCGGGCCCGGCTGGTCCGCGGGCTGGAGCTGGCCCTGCTGCCGGCGGGCGCGCCCGTGCCTCCGGGGGAGCCGCTGTTCACCCGCTGATCCGGGGCCGCGGGCAGGGCCGGACAGGGCCGGGCAGGGCAGCAAAGAAGGGGGCGTACGCGATGCGTACGCCCCCTTCTGGCGCTCTGTGGCGCGACCACACCTCAACGTTTAGGGGTGGTCAGGCCCCGGCGGTCAGGCGTACACCGGCCCGGTGAACTTCTCGCCCGGCCCCTGGCCCGGCTCGTCCGGGACGAGGGAGGCCTCGCGGAAGGCCAGCTGGAGGGACTTCAGGCCGTCACGCAGCGGAGCGGCGTGGAAGGAGCTGATCTCGGTCGCGCTCGCCGTCACCAGGCCGGCCAGTGCCGTGATCAGCTTGCGCGCCTCGTCCAGGTCCTTGTGCTCGGAGTCCGGCTTGTCCAGGCCCAGGTTGACCGCCGCGGCGCTCAGCAGGTGGACCGCCACCGTGGTGATCACCTCGACGGCGGGCACGTCCGCGATGTCACGGGTCATGGCGTCGTAGTCGGGGGCGGCGGGGTCGGCCGGAGCGGCAGTGGGGGTCGCGTCAGTCATGCTCTTCACCATAAGCGGTGTCCGGGGCGGCCCCAGGATTGGTCTCCCCGGGACGTGGGTGCTAACCTTGTGTGACGACCGGCCGGAGACGTATGTCCCCGGCCCACAAGTGGAGGCTCCGAACTCCCACCTGACCGCCCTCCGGGGAGGCAGGTCATCCGGTCAGGTGGCATCCATCGTTCCGTACGGACGATGGAAAGCCACCCGAGTCTGCGCCCCGCGTCCGACGCGGCGGTGCTCCGGTTGTGTTCTGGAGCTGCTGCCTGTGTCCCGTCCGGGGCGTTTTTGCGTTCCGGATGAGGCCGGTCAGACGATACAGACGTCAAGCGGCTGTCTGCCGGACAGCCGTGAGGTGCAACCGAGGAGGATCCATCAGCACCGAGCCCCGCATCAACGACCGGATTCGCGTTCCCGAGGTGCGACTTGTCGGTCCCAGCGGCGAGCAGGTCGGGATTGTTCCGCTTGCCAAGGCCCTGGAGCTTGCCCAGGAGTACGACCTCGACCTGGTCGAGGTTGCGGCGTCCGCGAGGCCGCCGGTCTGCAAGCTCATGGACTACGGCAAGTTCAAGTACGAGTCGGCCATGAAGGCCCGTGAGGCGCGCAAGAACCAGGCGCACACGGTCATCAAGGAAATGAAGCTCCGGCCGAAGATCGACCCGCACGACTATGACACCAAGAAGGGTCACGTCGTTCGGTTCCTCAAGCAGGGCGACAAGGTCAAGATCACGATCATGTTCCGTGGTCGCGAGCAGTCCCGGCCGGAGCTCGGCTACCGACTGCTGCAGCGTCTGGCGGAGGATGTCCAGGACCTCGGTTTCGTTGAGTCGAACCCGAAGCAGGACGGCCGCAACATGATCATGGTCCTCGGTCCGCACAAGAAGAAGACCGAGGCGATGGCCGAGGCCCGCGAGGCGCAGGCTGCCCGCAAGGCCGAGCGCCAGGGCCAGGCCGCCACGGAGGAGGCACCCGAGGCGGAGGCTCCCGTCGAGGAAGCCGCCGCCGAGGAGAACGCCGAGGCCTGATACCGGGACAGCCCGTCTCGGATCAACCGACACAACTGACGCTCCCGTGCGCCGGTCCGGAAACGGATCGGCGGGGGCGCCACCGACGAGGAGATAACGGCGCTATGCCGAAGAACAAGACCCACAGCGGTTCCAAGAAGCGCTTCAAGATCACCGGCTCCGGCAAGGTGCTCCGTGAGCGCGCCGGCAAGCGCCACCTGCTCGAGCACAAGTCGTCCAAGCTGACGCGTCGCCTCACCGGCAACGCCGAGATGGCCCCGGGCGACGCCGCGAAGATCAAGAAGCTTCTCGGCAAGTGACGTTCCTCCGCTCCCCCTGCCGGGAGCGGAACGAAACGTCTGGACCGGGACCCAATCGATTTCGGGCCGTGTGAAGACAACCACGGCCCCGCTACAAGGAGTTAACAAGTGGCACGCGTCAAGCGGGCAGTAAACGCCCACAAGAAGCGCCGGGCGATCCTCGAGGCGGCCTCCGGCTACCGCGGTCAGCGTTCGCGCCTGTACCGCAAGGCCAAGGAGCAGGTCACCCACTCGCTGGTCTACAACTACAACGACCGCAAGAAGCGCAAGGGCGACTTCCGTCAGCTGTGGATCCAGCGCATCAACGCCGCTGCCCGCCAGAACGGCATGACGTACAACCGCCTCATCCAGGGTCTGAAGGCCGCCAACATCGAGGTGGACCGCAAGATCCTCGCGGAGCTGGCCGTCAACGACGCCAACGCGTTCGCCGCGCTGGTCGAGGTTGCCCAGAAGGCGCTCCCGGCCGACGTGAACGCCCCCAAGGCCGCTGCGTAAGGCCTGGCCGGCCGCGTAAGCAGTCGGCACCCTCGGACCCGCAGGCGATGCGCCTGCGGGTCCGAGTGCTTTCCCCGCACCGCCCACCGCCCGCACCGCCCGCGCCCCGTGCGCCCCGGACCCCGAGAGAGAACCGCAGAGACCATGGCCGACCTGGGTCACCACGAGCTGATCTCCCCCCGATCCCCGCGGGTGGCCGCCGCCCGGCGGCTGGCGCGGCGCAACTTCCGCACCAAGGAGCGCCGGTTCATCGCCGAGGGCCCGCAGGCCGTCCGTGAGGCCGTGGCCCACCGCGGCGAGCAGGGCGCGACCCTGATCGAGCTGTTCGCCACCGTCGAGGCCGCCGAGCGCTACGCCGACATCGTGGACGCCGCCCTGGCCGCCGGCGCCCGGGTGCACTACGCCTCCGACGAGGTGCTCGCCGAGGTCTCGCAGACCGTCACCCCGCAGGGGCTGGTCGGGGTCTGCCACTTCCTCGACTCGCCCTTCGAGGCCGTCCTCAAGGCCGAGCCCAAGCTGGTCGCCGTCCTCGCGCACGTCCGCGACCCCGGGAACGCCGGCACCGTACTGCGCTGCGCCGACGCGGCCGGCGCGGACGCCGTGGTCCTCACGGACGCCTCGGTGGACCTCTACAACCCCAAGTCGGTCCGCGCCTCCGTCGGCTCCCTCTTCCACCTCCCGGTCGCCGTCGGCGTCCCCGTCGAGCAGGCCGTCGCGGGGCTGCGCGCGGCCGGCGTACGGATCCTGGCCGCCGACGGTGCGGGCGAGGACGACCTGGACGCCGAGCTCGACGCGGGCACCATGGGCGGCCCCTCCGCCTGGGTCTTCGGCAACGAGGCCTGGGGTCTGCCGGAGGAGACCCGGGCGCTCGCGGACGCGGTGGTCCGGGTCCCGATTCACGGCAAGGCGGAGAGCCTGAACCTCGCCACCGCCGCCGCCGTGTGCCTGTACGCCTCCGCGCGAGCACAGCGGGCGCCCGGAGGGTGCCGCTCCGTGACCCCCAGCTAGTAATGTGGCCGCCCGGGGGCCCACTGCGCTCCTCGGAGATGTGGGGTACGGGGACATGACCGTCGGTACGAACAGCTCCCCGCGGCAGTCCGCGGGGGCCGCCGGGGCGGCCACGCCCCAGACCGGCCCCGGCCGCGCCACCGCGGCCCCCCGCCCGCCCGCCGGCGCCACCGGAGCGCCCGGCGCGCCCGAGGCCGCCGGGGCACTCGCGGGGATCCCCGCGCAGGAACCGCCGCCCCACGGCGGCTACGGCATCGACCCCGACGAGCTGCCCGACGGGCTCGTCGTCGCCGACCACACCGGCCAGGTGATCTGCTTCAACCGGGCCGCCGCCCGGATCACCGCCACCCCCTCCGCCGCGGCCCTCGGCACCCGCATCGACCGGGCCCTGCCGCTGGAAGACCTCGACGGCCGCCGCTGGTGGGCGCTGACCGACCCGTACGGGGGCCTCGCCACCCGGCGCCGGCAGCCCGAGCGGAACCTGCTGCTGCCCGGCGGGCGGGAGGTCCTGGTCTCCGCCGAGTACATCCGCACCCACCCCACCGGGCCGGTGCGCCGCCTGGTCGTCACCCTGCGAGGCACCGAGGCCCGCCGCCGCACCGAACGCAGCCACGCCGAGCTCATCGCCACCGTCGCGCACGAGCTGCGGTCCCCGCTCACCTCCGTCAAGGGCTTCACCGCCACCCTGCTCGCCAAATGGGAGCGGTTCACCGACGACCAGAAGCGGCTGATGCTGGAGACCGTCGACGCCGACGCCAACCGGGTCACCCGGCTGATCGCCGAGCTGCTCGACATCTCCCGCATCGACTCCGGCCGGCTGGAGGTCCGCCGCCAGCCGGTGGACATCGCCACCGCCGTCGGCCGGCACGTCCAGGCACTCACCGCGAACGGCCAGGCCCCCGAGCGCTTCCTCGTACGGGTGAGCCGCCCGCTGCCCGACCTGTGGGCCGACCCGGACAAGGTCGATCAGGTCCTGGGCAATCTGCTGGAAAATGCGGTGCGGCACGGCGAGGGAACGGTCACCATCGATGTGAGCCCGCACGAGAAGGGAACCGCCGTCACCGTGACCGATGAAGGCCCCGGCATTCCGGAAGAGTCGATGGGCCGCGTCTTCACCCGCTTCTGGCGGGGCAGCAAGCGCGGCGGCACCGGCCTGGGCCTGTACATCGTCAAGGGCATCGTGGAGGCCCACGGCGGCACCATCACGGTCGGCCGCGGCCCCGGCGGCGGCGCCGAATTCCGATTTATCCTGCCCGTCGGCGCGCCGGCCTACCTCACGCAGTAGCCCTGCGGAGCGTCCCGCCAGGCGGCCCACGGGCCCCTTCACCCCCAGCGGCCTTTAGACTCGTCCTTTGGCACCCTTGTGTCCTTGTGTCGAGCCCCTGCGGGCCAGTGAGCACGGACCACCAGCCAGCCCATCGGAAGTACGGGAAGAGATGTCGGCACCGAACAAGTCGTACGACCCTGTCGAGGTCGAGGCACTGAAACCGGAAGAGATCGAGCGCATGCGGGACGAGGCGCTCGCTGCCTTCGCCTCCGCCGGCGACCTCGACGCGCTGCGCGAGGCGAAGACCGCGCACATGGGCGACCGCTCGCCCCTGGCGCTCGCCAACCGCGAGATCGGCGCCCTGCCGCCGCAGGCCAAGGCCGAGGCGGGCAAGCGCGTGGGCCAGGCCCGCGGCGCCGTGAACAAGGCCTTCGGGGCCCGCACGGCGGAGCTCGAGGCCGAGCGCGACGAGCGCGTCCTGGTCGAGGAGGCCGTGGACGTCACGCTGCCCCACGACCGCGTCCCCGCCGGTGCCCGCCACCCCCTGACCACGCTGATGGACCGCATCGCGGACATCTTCGTCGGCATGGGCTACGAGGTGGCCGAGGGCCCCGAGGTCGAGGCGGAGTGGTTCAACTTCGACGCCCTCAACTTCACGCCCGACCACCCGGCGCGCCAGATGCAGGACACCTTCTTCGTCCAGGGCCCCAAGGGCACCGAAGGCGACGAGTCCGGCGTCGTGCTGCGCACCCACACCTCCCCGGTGCAGGCCCGTTCGCTGCTGGAGCGCACCCCGCCCGTCTACATCGTCTGCCCGGGCCGGGTCTACCGCACCGACGAACTGGACGCCACCCACACCCCGGTGTTCCACCAGGTCGAGCTGCTCGCCGTGGACAAGGGCCTGACCATGGCCGACCTCAAGGGCACCATGGACCACATGGTGCAGGAGCTGTTCGGCGAGGGCACCACCACCCGGCTGCGCCCCCACTTCTTCCCGTTCACCGAGCCGTCCGCCGAGATGGACATGCAGTGCTACGTGTGCCGTGGCGCATCGGTGGGCAACCCCGACCGCCCCTGCCGCACCTGCTCCAGCGAGGGCTGGATCGAGCTCGGCGGCTGCGGGATGGTCAACCCCAAGGTGCTCATCGCCTGCGGCGTGGACCCCGAGGTCTACAGCGGATTCGCCTTCGGGTTCGGCATCGAGCGGATGCTGATGTTCCGCCACAACGTTGAAGACATGCGAGACATGGTCGAGGGTGACGTGCGCTTCACCCGGCCCTTCGGGATGGAGATCTGATGCGGGTCCCGCTTTCCTGGCTGCGGGAGTACGTCGATCTCCCCGCCGGCACCACCGGCCGCGATGTGGCCCACCACCTCGTCGATGCCGGCCTCGAGGTCGAGACCGTCGAACAGCTCGGCGCCGGCCTCAAGGGCCCGCTGGTCGTCGGCCAGGTGCTCACCATCGAGGAGCTCGAGGGCTTCCGCAAGCCGATCCGGTTCTGCACCGTCGACGTCGGCTCCGCCAACGGCACCGGTGAGCCGCAGGAGATCGTCTGCGGCGCCCGCAACTTCGCCGTCGGCGACAAGGTCGTCGTGGTCCTGCCCGGCGCCGTCCTGCCCGGCGACTTCGCGATCGCCTCGCGCAAGACGTACGGCAAGACCTCGCACGGCATGATCTGCTCCGGCGAGGAGCTCGGCATGGGCGACGACGGCACGCACGGCATCATCGTGCTGCCGCCGGAGCACGAGGTCGGCACCGACGCCATCGAGCTGCTCCAGCTCGTCGACGAGGTCCTCGACATCGACGTCACCCCGGACCGCGGCTACTGCATGTCCCTGCGCGGCATCGCCCGCGAGGTCGCCACCGCCTACGGCCTGCCGCTGCGCGACCCCGCGCTGCTCGACGTACCGGCGCCCAACTCCTACGGGTACCCGGTCACGATCGAGGACCCGGCCGGCTGCGACCGCTTCACCGCGCGCACCGTCACCGGCCTGGACCCCGAGGCACGCTCCCCGATCTGGCTCACCCGCCGCCTCCAGAAGGCCGGCATGCGCCCGATCTCGCTCGCCGTGGACATCACCAACTACGTGATGCTCGAGCTCGGCCAGCCGCTGCACGCCTACGACCGCACCCGGATCGACGGCGCCATCGGCGTCCGCCGTGCCGAGCAGGGCGAGACGTTCACCACCCTCGACGGGGTCAAGCGCACCCTCGACGCCGAGGACCTGGTGATCACCGACAACGGCGGGCCGATCGGCCTCGCCGGCGTCATGGGCGGCGCCAACACCGAGATCGCCGACTCCGTCACCGACCCGGAGACGGGCATCGTCACCGGCACCACGGACGTGGTCATCGAGGCCGCACACTTCGATTCCGTGTCGATCTCGCGCACCGCCCGCCGACTGAAGCTGTCCTCCGAGGCGTCCAAGCGCTTCGAGCGCGGCGTCGACCCGCAGGCCGCCGCCGCCGCGGCGCAGCGCACCGTCGACCTGCTCGTGCTGCTCGCGGGCGGCACCGCCGAGGCGGGCGTCACCGAGGTGGCCGCCCCGGCCGCCCCGCGCACCGTCGCCATGCGTGCGGACCACCCGGACCGGGTGGCCGGCATGGACTACGGCCGGGAGACCGTCGTCCGCCGCCTCCAGGAGATCGGCTGCGACGTCCACGGCCAGGACGAGCTCGTCGTCACCGTCCCCACCTGGCGGCCCGACCTCGCCGAGCCCAACGACCTCGCCGAGGAGATCATCCGGCTGGAGGGCTACGGCAACCTGCCCTCCACCCTCCCGCAGGTGCCCTCCGGCCGCGGGCTGACCCCGCGCCAGGTGCTGCACCGCCGGGCCGGCCGCGCGCTGGCCGGCGCCGGCTACGTCGAGGCGCTCAGCTACCCCTTCATCGGCGAGCAGGTCTTCGACCAGCTCCAGCTGCCCGCGCACGACGCCGCCCGCCAGGTCGTCAAGCTGGTCAACCCGCTCTCCGACGCGGAGCCGGCGCTGCGCACCACGCTGCTGCCGGGCCTGCTGGGCGCGCTGCGCCGGAACGACAGCCGGGGCAGCCACGACCTCGCCCTGTTCGAGACCGGCTCGGTCTTCCGGGCGGGCGCCGAGGCGGGCCTGGCCGTGCGGCTGCCCGTCGACCGCCGTCCCACCGACGAGGAGATCGCCACCCTGGACGCCGCGCTGCCCGCGCAGCCGCGGTACGCCGCGGTGGTGCTGGCCGGTGCGCGCGAGCAGGCCGGCTGGTGGGGCAAGGGCCGCCCGGCCGACTGGGCGGACGCGGTGGAGGCCGCCCGCTCGCTGGCCCGCGAGGCCAATGCCGAGCTGATCGTCCGGCAGGGCCAGTACGGCCCCTGGCACCCGGGCCGCTGCGCCGAGCTGATCGTCACCCTGAACGGGGTGGAGACCGTCATCGGCCACGCCGGTGAACTGCACCCGAGGGTGGTCAAGGCCATGGGCCTGCCGGCCCGGACCAGCGCCATGGAACTCGACCTCGACCGCCTCCAGGCGGCCGGCGGCGAGGCCGTGACGGCGCCGCGGATCTCCTCCTTCCCGGTGGCCACCCAGGACGTCGCGCTGATCGTGGACGCGTCGGTCCCGGCCGCCACGGTGGAGGCGGCGCTCCGCAAGGGCGCGGGTGAACTCCTCGAATCGCTGCGGCTGTTCGACGTGTTCACCGGCGAGCAGGTCGGCGCGGGCAAGAAGTCCCTGGCGTACGCGCTGCGCTTCCGCGCGGCCGACCGCACGCTGACCGCCGAGGAGTCCACGGCGGCCCGCGACGCGGCGGTGGCGCTGGCCGCCGAGCGCACGGGGGCGGTGCTGCGCGGCGCGTAGCGGCCGTGGTGTGCCTGGTGAGGGCCGTATCCGGGACACCGGATGCGGCCCTCACTCATTTGGGTGAGATGGCCGGTGACCCGTGTCCCGGGCACCGGGTGGTCGACACAATCGTTCCGGCCGAGGGGAGGCCGGAACGAGATGACGAGGGACGGGGAGATGCCCCGGGTGCGCCGGGTGTGCGTCCTTGCCTGGACGGGCGCCGCGGTGTCCTGGGAGCTGACCTCCCCGGGGGTGCTGGGGGCCAGCCTGGCCAGCTGCGCCGCGTTCCTGCTGCTGGCCACCGCGTGCGCGCTGCACATCCGGCAGCGGCTGCTGGCCGAGCTGCGGCGCACCCAGGAGATCGCCGGCGCCGCCCAGCGGGCCCTGCTGAGGCCGCTGCCGCCGCGGATCGAGGGGCTGGCGCTGGCGGCCGTGCACGGGGCGGCGGTGGGCGGCGACCTGTACGACGCGCTGCCGACGCGGTACGGGGTACGGGTGGTGATCGGAGACGTACGCGGCCACGGGCTGCCGGCGCTGGGCGCGGCGGCGGCCGTGCTCGGGGCGTTCCGGGAGGCCGCGTACGACGAGCACACGCTGGCCGGGGTGCTGCGGCGGATGGAACGGGCCCTGGGGCGGCACCTGCGGGACCGGGCGAAGGCGGAACACCCGGCGGCGGGCGGCAGTTCTCCCCGGCGAGGCCAGGGGGAGGGTGAGCCGGAGGCGCCGGTGGCGGAGGAGTTCGTGACGGTGCTGTTGCTGGAGATCGGGCGGGACGGCCGTCTCACCGCCCTCAACTGCGGGCACCCGTGGCCCTACGTCCTGCCGTCCGCCGTGCCGGCGGGGTCTGGTTTGGGGCCGGGGCCGGGGCCGCTGCGCGGAGCTTTTCCCCTCCCCGCCCCTTCCCGAAACCGGGGCTCCGCCCCGGACCCCGTGGGGCGCCCTGGCTCCGCCCGGCACCCCGGCACGGGGGCCGTGTCCTTGCGTCGCCGGCCCGAGCGGTTGTGTCGGAGTGAGCCGTTGCCGCCGCTCGGTGTGCTGCCGTTGCCGGCCGGCCTGGCCGCCCGGGACTGCGGTCAACTCCGCCCCGGCGAGGGACTGTTCCTGCACACCGATGGGGCCGAGGACGCCCGTGACCGGACCGGTCGTTGCTTCCCGCTGCGCGGCGCACTGGCGGAGGCGGCAGCCGGAACGACCCCCGCGCGGCTGGTCGCGGGTGTGCACGCCGCGTTGCTGCGCCACACCAGCGGGCGCCCTGCCGATGACATCGCCCTGCTGGTGCTGCGCAACGACCGCTTCCGTCACGCCGGGCACCGCCCCTGAAACGGTGGCCCGGCGTCCACCGGCTCCGGCGG
The DNA here is from genome assembly GCF_008642295.1 of Streptomyces venezuelae. Lineage (GTDB taxonomy): Bacteria > Actinomycetota > Actinomycetes > Streptomycetales > Streptomycetaceae > Streptomyces > Streptomyces venezuelae_C. Next base: position 6,024,397 of record NZ_CP029190.1, read on the forward strand.
GGCCGAGGGAGGCCGCGCGGAGCCGGTGGAGCCGCTGCGGACCGGGCCCGGGTGGGTGGGGGCCGGCCCGCCACCGCCGCAACCGGCGACCAACCGGAGGCGGCGGAGCCAACACGCGCCGCCCGCCTGCCATGGAGTGTCGGGCAGACAGCAGAACGGGCGGCGCGCGGTTACGGGCCATCGCACTGTACGAGGGGGAGCCGACGGCCCGGGCTGCCTCTTGGCGAGGCGAGACCCCCAGTCAACCGGCCCGGGCCGCCCCGCGGCAGAGTGCGCAACGCATTTATGCGCGCACTCGGTTCACACCCCGTGTGAACCCCGCACCCACTAGCCTGGGACCGAAGCACCCCCAGGAGGGGCCCATGCAGTCCAATGTCCTGCTCGATGCCCTCCTCGCCGAGGCGGGCATGTCCCACGCCGGACTGGCCGCCCATGTGAACCAGGCCGGCCGCACCCGCGGCCTCGCCCTGCGCTACGAACACACCGCCGTCGCCCGCTGGTTGAAGGGGCAGCGGCCCCGCGGCCAGGTGCCCGACCTGATCTGCGAGGTGCTGGGGCACCGGCTGGGCCGGCCGGTGGGCCTGGACGACATCGGGCTCGGGGTGCCCGGACAGACCGTCCCCGCGCACGGATCACCGCTCAGCGGGTTCGTGGACCGGGCCACCGCGCTCTGGCGGGCCGACGAGCAGGGCCGCCCACCGCTGTTGACCGCCGCCGCGGTGACCGGGACTCCCGCCGTGATCCCCGTATGGGAGTGGGAGAACCCGCCCGAGGACGCCGATGTGTCCCGGGACGGGCCCACCCGGGTCGGCCCCGAGCACATCGAGATCCTGCGGGCCGCCCGCGACCACTACGAGCTGATGTACCGGCGGGCCGGCGGGATGGCCACCCGGGCCCGGATCGTCCGCTTCCTCGGCAGTGAGACCGCCCCCATGCTGCGCGGGAGTTACCCCGATGCGCTGGGCCGCAGGCTGTACCGGGCCTCGGGGTCCCTGGTGGCGGTGGCCGGCATCTGTGCGTACGACTCGGACGCGCACGGGCTGGCGCAGCGGTACTTCCACCAGGCGCTCCGCCTCGCCAAGGCCAGCGGAGACCGCGGGCTGGGCGCCTATGTGATCGCGCTGATCGTCAACCAGTCCCTGCACCTGCGGGAGTTCCGGCAGGCGGTGGCCTTTGCGGAGGCGGCACTGCGGGCGGCCGGGCGGCACACCACTCCGGCGCTCGCCGCCGATCTGCACGCCATGCAGGCCAAGGCGTATGCCCAGTTGGGGGACACCGGGGCGGCCCTGGCCTGCATCCGGCAGGCGGAGGCGGCGGCCGGGCGGATCCGGCGGGGGAGCGAACCGGACGAGACGGGGTACGTGCAGCCCGGTCTGGTCAACGTCCAGGTGGCCGAGGCCCTGCTCAGTCTGGGGGAACTGGACGCGGCGCAGGAGCAGGCGACGGCGGCGGTCGGGACCCCGGCGCACGACCGGGGCCGGGTGCACCGGCTCGCGATGCTGTGCGAGATCCAGCTCCGGCAGGGGGAGGCGGACGGGGCGGTCGTCGCGGCGGCGGAGATGGCCGAGCGGGCCAAGGGGATGGAGTCGCTGCGGCTGCGGGACCGGCTCCGGGCCGTCCGCGAACAGCTGTTGACCAGCGGATGCGCCGGTGCGGAGGAGACCGCCCGGCTGATCGACGGGGCGCTGCGGGTTCCGCTCTGAGGTAGCTCTGACGTTTCGTCGGACTTGAGCAGCTGCTGCCATGTTGCCACCTACTCGAACGGAAGGTGGCAGAACCGTGCAGTGGACGAACCTGAGTGAGCAGACCGTGTACAAGAACCGTTGGTTCGACGTGAATCTCGCCGATGTGGAACTTCCCGACGGCCGGCACCTGGACCACTTCGTCATCCGGCTCCGCCCGGTTGCCGTCGCCACGGCCGTCAACGAGGCCAACGAGGTGCTGCTGCTGTGGCGGCACCGTTTCATCACCGACAGCTGGGGCTGGGAACTGCCCGCCGGGGTGGTCGAGGACGGGGAGGACATCGAGCGGGCCGCGGCCCGGGAGATGGAGGAGGAGTCGGGCTGGCGGCCGGGTCCGCTGCACCACCTGATGACCGTCGAGCCCGCCAACGGGCTGACCGACGCCCGCCATCACCTCTTCTGGGCCGACGGCGCCACCTACATCGGGCACCCCGAGGACGACTTCGAATCCTCACGCCGCGAATGGGTTCCGCTCAAACTCGTGCCGGACATGATCGCGCGCGGCGAGATCCCGGCCGCCAACATGGCGGCCGGGCTCCTGCTGCTGCATCACATCAGGCTGGGATGACCCTCACCGGTTGAGGCACTTCTGCCGGAAGACCTCGTCGTACGTGGTGTCGTAGGCCACCGCATAGGCGTTCTGGTACGCCAGGATCAAGGTGTTGGTCGAGGGCTTCAGGCGCGCGTTCGGGCGGTTGAGATCGCACTTCTCGGCGTCCGCGCGGCCCCACGACTCACCCGCGGCCTTGCCCGCGGCGGCCATGGACTCCGGCGTCTGCTGCTGGGCCGGTGGCGGCGGGGGCGGAGGCTGCTGCGGCTTGGGTTGGCTGGCGCAGTACTGCCGGTAGGCCTTGGCATAGGCCTGGTCGTAGCCGTAGCGGTAGCCCTGGGACTTGCCGCGCTCGAAGGCGCTGGGGTTGACCGGGCTCAGCGGCGGAAGGGTCTTGTTGCAGATGGGCGGCCTACCGTCGCGGTTGCCGACCTTGGAGCCTTCCAAGTACCCCTGCCGGCAGCCCTTGTGGTACTGGTCCTGCGGCGGCTTGCTCAGCCCGTGGCAGACGGTCGGGGCCATCACGGACTCGGCGGTGGAGGTCGGGGTCTGTGCGGTTGCCCGCTCCGAGGCGCCGGCGGGGGCGATCGCCAGGAGGGACAGCGCCAGCGCGGGTGTGGTCAGCACGGCGAACGAGCGCCGACAGGCGTGGCGGGGCATGGTCTTCCTTTCGGGCCGATGGGCCCGGTCCGCCGCAACTCGGCGTGTCCCGTGCTCCTGGGTCGCGCCGGGGGTGGCCGGGACGGCAGGAGAACGCAGCGGACAGCGCCATTCTATCGCCGACCGCCCCGGTCAACCCGGTGGCGGCCGGCGACAGGACGACGGCTCAGCCGTACGGGTAGAAGCCGGAGCCCGTCTTGCGGCCGAGGCGGCCCGCGTCGACCATGCGCTGGAGCAGGGGGGGAGCGGCGTACAGCGGCTCCTTGTACTCGGCGTACATCGATTCGGCGATCGAGACGATGGTGTCCAGGCCGATCAGGTCGGACAGCTTCAGCGGACCCATGGGGTGGGCGCAGCCCAGCTCCATGCCGTTGTCGATGTCCTCGCGGCTGGCGATGCCGGACTCGAACATCCGGATGGCCGACAGCAGGTACGGGACGAGCAGGGCGTTGACCACGAACCCGGACCGGTCCTGGGCGCGGACCGCGTGCTTGCCGAGCACGTCCCGCACCAGGGCCTCGGACCGCTTGACGGTCTCGTCCCCGGTGGTCAGGGCGGGGATGAGCTCGACGAGCTTCTGCACCGGCGCCGGGTTGAAGAAGTGGATGCCGATGACCTGGTCCGGCCGCGAGGTCGCGACGGCCAGCTTCACCAGCGGGATGGAGGAGGTGTTGGAGGCGAGGATCGCGTCCGGCCGGGTGACGACCTGGTCGAGGACCTGGAAGATCTCGGTCTTGACCTGCTCGTTCTCGACGACCGCCTCGATGACCAGATCGCGGTCCGCGAACTCGCCGAGGTCGGTGGTGAAGGTGAGCCGGGCCAGTGTGGCGTCCCGCTCCTCCTCGGTGATCTTGCCGCGCTCGGCGGCCTTGGTGAGGGAGTTGATCAGCCGGGTACGTCCGATCTCCAGCGCTTCGCCGGTGGTCTCGGCGACCTTGACCTCAAGGCCACTTCGGGCGCACACCTCGGCGATGCCCGCGCCCATCTGGCCACAGCCCACTACGCCGACTCGGGTGATGTCGGAAGGGAGGTCAGTCACTTCGTGCCTTTCGCTGCTCATCCGTCGGCGGGTCCCCCGTACGATTCCGGCGCCCGCCACGCCCCCCGACGTTACTCCCGACCTTGCGTTCCCCGGGTGGCCGGGGCGGGCATGCTGGGCGCACAGACCGCAATGTCACTCAGCGCAGGGGAGTCGTCACATGGCGTACATCGGCCGTCGGAGTCTGCTGGCCACAGCGGCGGGGGTGCTGACCGCCGCCGCGGCAGGAACCGCGCGGGCCGCCTCGCGCGGGCCGGCGGACCGGGCGGCACTGCCGGAGTTCCGCGGGATGTGGATCGCCTCGGTACACAACGTCGACTGGCCCTCCGCAACCGGTCTGAGCGCCGCCGGTCAGCGGGCGGAGCTCATCGCGCTGCTCGACACCGCCGTGCGCCGCCGTCTGAACGCGGTGGTCCTGCAGGTCCGGCCGACCGCCGATGCCATGTGGCCCGGCGCCCGGGAGCCGTGGTCCCAGTGGCTGACCGGGGTGCAGGGCCGTGACCCGGGCTGGGACCCGCTGGGCACGGCGGTGGCCGAGGCGCACGCCCGCGGGCTGGAGCTGCACGCATGGTTCAACCCGTACCGGGTGGCGAACACCCACACCGATCCGTCCCGGCTCGCCGCCGGGCACCCGGCCCGCACCAACCCGGACTGGACGGTCCCGTACGCCGGGAAGCTGTACTACAACCCCGGCCTGCCGGAGGTGCGGACCTTCGTGCAGGACGCGATGCTCGAGGCGGTGGCCCGCTACCCGGTGGACGGGGTGCACTGGGACGACTACTTCTACCCCTACCCGGTGGAGGGCCGGCACTTCGACGACGACGCGGCCTACGAGGAGTACGGCGGCGGATTCGCCTCGCGGGCCGACTGGCGGCGCCACAACACCGACACCCTGGTGCGGGAGATGTCGGAGCGGATCAAGGCGCTGCGTCCCGGAGCCCGGTTCGGCGTCAGCCCGTTCGCGGTCTGGCGCAACGGGGACCGCGACCCGCTGGGCTCGCCGACCCGGGCGGGCGTGGGAACCTACGACGACCTGTACGCGGACACCCGCAAGTGGGTGACCGAGGGCTGGCTCGACTACATCGTGCCGCAGTGCTACTGGCACATCGGGCACGAAGCGGCCGACTACGCGGCACTGGTGCCGTGGTGGGCCCGGACCGTGGCCGGCACCGGGGTGGACCTGTACATCGGCGAGGCGCTGTACCGCTGCGACCGCAACAGCCAGACCCCGGCCTGGCGGGACCCGGCGGAGCTGTCCCGGCACCTGACCCTCGCCCGGGAGCACGCCGAGGTCCGCGGCCACGTCCACTTCTCGGCGAAGCAGGTGGTCGCGGACCCCAACGGGGCCATGGCCAGGGTCGTCACCGACCACTACCGGGCGGTGGTGCCACCGCGCTGAGCGCGCGGTCCGCCGTCGGTGCGGTCAGTGCTCGGAGTCGGCGGGGTGCCGTACGACGCAGTCAGGGCCAGGGGACATCACGGCCTCGTGGCCGTCCTGGAAGCGGACCCGATAGGGAGGGGTTCCGTTCTCTCCCAGGACCTGGGTGATCTCGCCGATCTTGTCGTGCTGGCCCACGACCCTGCCGTGCTGCACCAGCTGGTCGCCCTCGGTCGCGCGCATGCTGACCTCCCTCGGAGCCGGTCCGTTCCGGTGACGTCAGTTTACGGCGGTTCGGGAGATTTACGCCCGCTGAGTGACGGCAATGCAGACCAGTACGGCGACGGCGGTCAGCGGGGCGGCGGGGGAGAGCCGCTCGCCGAGCAGGGTCACCGCCCAGACCAGGGTCAGCAGCGGCTGGGCGAGCTGGAGCTGGCTGGCCCGGGCCGGGCCGATCGCGGCCATGCCGCGGTACCAGACGTAGAGCCCGAGGAAGGTGGAGCCGGCCGCCGCCCAGACCAGGCCGGTCAGGCCGCGGCCGGTGAGGTGCACGGGCTCGTACGCCAGACCGGCCGCGCTGCCGGCCAGGGCGAGCGGCAGGCACAGCACCAGCGCCCAGCCGACCACCTGCCAGCCGGGCATCACCCGGGCCAGCCGGGCGCCCTCGGTGTAGCCGGCCGCGCAGACGAGCAGGGCGGCGAACAGGAACCCGTCGCCGGCCGAGAAGGCCCCGCCGCTCTGCGCCAGCGTGAACCCGAGCACCACGGCGGCGCCGGCCACCGCGGCGGCCCAGAAGGTGCGGGAGGGCCGGATGCCGGTGCGCAGGGCGGCGAACGCGGCGGTGGTGAGCGGCAGCATGCCGACCACCACGGCGGCGTGCGAGGTGCTGGAGGTGCGCAGGGCCAGCGTGGTGAGCAGCGGGAAGCCGATCACCACCCCGCCGGCGACCACCGCCAGCCCGGCCCGGTGCTCCCGGGCCGGCAGCGGCACCCGCAGGGCGAGCAGGAACCCCCCGGCGATCAGGGCGGCCAGCGTGCTGCGCAGGGACACCAGGGTCCAGGGGCCGAAGCTCTCCAGGCCCCAGGCGGTGGAGGGGAAGGTCAGCGAGAAGGCGACGACACCGAGCCCGGCCATCAGCGTCCCGGTGCGCGCGGCCGTCGTCGCTGCCGGAGTCGCTGCCGGAGGAGTCGGTACCGTGGCCGCCGCCGTGGGCGGAACTGCTATCCCCGTCGGGGCGGTAGCGCTATTCTTGGCTCTCATGTATGAGCGTAGCAGTGTGGCCGAGCTGGCGGAATCTCTGCGATCCGAGCTGAACCGCTACTCGGTGGGTGGAAAGCTCCCGTCGAGCCGGGCCCTGGTCGAGCGGTACCGGGTCAGCCCCGTGACGGTGTCCCGGGCCCTCGCCCGGCTCGCCGCCGAGGGCCTCGTCGTCACCCGGCCCGGCGCCGGCGTCTTCCGCGCCGAGCCGCGCCGCAGCGGGCCGGAGCAGGCCGGCGACACCTCCTGGCAGGAGGTCGCCCTCAGTGCCGGAGCCGCCGAGGAGACCGTGCCGCGCTCGGTCGACGCCTCCGGCGTCCTGGTCTCGCTGACCGCGCCCCCGACCGGGGTGATCGAGCTCAACGGCGGCTACCTGCACACCTCCCTCCAGCCCGAGCGGGCCATGGCGGCTGCGCTCGCCCGGGCCGGCCGCCGGCCCGGCGCCTGGGGCCGGCCGCCGATGGAGGGGCTGACCGAGCTGCGCGACTGGTTCGCCCGCGAGATCGGCGGCGGGCTCACCGCCGCCGACGTCCTGGTCACGGCGGGCGGGCAGAGCGCGCTCACCACCGCCCTGCGGGCCCTGGCCCCGCCCGGCGCACCCGTACTGGTGGAATCCCCGACCTACCCCGGCCTGCTGGCCATCGCCCGGGCCTCCGGCTGCCGGCCGGTCCCGGTGCCGGCCGACGCCGAGGGGGTCCGCCCGGAGCTGCTCGCCGCGGCGTTCGAGGCGACCGGCGCGCGGGTGTTCGTCTGCCAGCCGCTGTTCCAGAACCCGACCGGCGCGGTGCTGTCCGCCGGGCGGCGGGCGGAGGTCCGGCGGATCGCCCGGGCCGCCGGGGCCTTCGTGGTCGAGGACGACTATGCGCGGTCGCTGGCCCACGAGGACGCCGGGCAGCTGCCCGCCCCGCTGGCCGCCGACGACCCGGACGGGGTGGTGGTCCACGTCCGGTCGCTGACCAAGGCCACCTCGCCGAGCCTGCGGGTGGGCGCCCTGTCCGCCCGCGGGCCGGTGCTCGACCGGCTGCGGGCCATCCAGGTGGTGGACAGCTTCTTCGTCCCCCGGCCGCTCCAGGAGGCCGCTCTCGAACTGGTCGGCGCCCCCGCCTGGCCCCGCCACCTGCGGGCCGTCGCCGCCGAGCTCCGGCACCGCCGGGAGGTGCTGGCCGGGGCCGTGCGCTCGGCCCTGCCCGGTCTGACGCTGCCCCACCTGCCCTCCGGCGGCTACCAGTTGTGGGCCCGGCTGCCCGAGGGCTCGGACGAGGCGGGCTTCGTCGCCGCCGCACTGCGCGCCGGGGTGGCGGTCGCGCCGGGCCGCCCGTACTTCTGCGCGGAACCGCCGGGCCCGCACGTCCGCCTCAGCTTCGCCGGGGTGGCCGGCCCGGCCGAGCTGACGGAAGGAGTACGCCGCCTGGCGTCCGCCGTGGCGAGCCTGCCGGGCTGACCCGCGGATCCGGGGGGTGCCCGGGGCGTGCGCAGGGCTTGACCCGCAGGGTGGTCCGCCGCACGATCGCCGCATGCATGTTCGGGTCTCGCTCGTGGCCGCGGCCCGCAGCTCCGCGCTGCTGGCCGAGCGGTTCGACGACGACCGCCCCCTGGACGGGGCGGGGTGGCGGGCCGTGGAGGCCGCGGCCGGCCGGCTCGTGCCCCTGGGCGCCGCCGAGCTGCGCTACTGCTCGCCCACCCCGCGCAGCCGGGCCACCGGCCGGGCCCTCGGCTACGCCCCGCTCGCCCAGCCGGCCCTGCGGGCCTGCGACATGGGCCGCTGGCGGGGGCTGACCCTGGCCGAGGTGGCGGCCCGCGAGCCGGGCGCGGTGGACCTCTGGCTCGGCGACCCGCACGCGGCTCCGCACGGCGGCGAATCTCTGCTGGCGTTCATCACCCGGGTCGGCGGCTGGCTGGACAGCCGCCCCGCCGACGACGGCTCGGCCATCCTGGCGGTGGCCGAGCCCTCGGTGGTCCGCGCCGCCCTGGTCTACGCCCTCCAGGCGCCGCCGCAGACCTACTGGCACGTCGACGTCCGCCCGCTCTCCACCCTCACCCTGGCGGGCTCCTCCGGCCGCTGGTACCTCTCCCTCCCGGAGCCGGAATCCGCATGAGGTCTTTCCGGCCACAGCACTAGCATCCCCGCATGACCAGCGTGAAGATCACCACACTTGCCGAGCGGCCCGAACTGGCGGGCAGGCTCTGGGACATGACGGACTCCTGGCCCGAGTTCGCGAGCCAGGACCCGCTGTCCTGGCTGCTCTACCCGCGGATGGTCGCCGAGTTGCCGGAGTACGTGCTGGTCGCCACGGACGGCGATGCGGTGGTGGCCCGGGGGTTCAGCGTGCCGTTCGCCCTGCACGCCCCCGGCCGTGGCGGGCTGCCCGCCCGCGGCTGGGACCAGGTCCTGTTGTGGACCTTCTCCGACCTGCGCCGCGAGGTCGCGCCGGACACCGTCAGTGCCATCGAGATATCGGTCGCCGCCGGCCGGCAGGGCGAAGGCCTGTCCGGCCTGATGCTCGCGGCGATGCGCGAGAACGCCCGGGCCCGCGGCTTCGCCGAGGTCGTGGCGCCGGTCCGGCCCAGCGGGAAGCCCGCCGAGCCGGACACCCCGATCGAGGAGTACGCGTACCGGACCCGCGAGGACGGCCTGCCGTACGACCCCTGGCTGCGCGTGCACGTCCGCGCGGGCGGCGTGATCGACTCGGTGGCCCCGCTGTCCATGACGATCTCCGGTTCCCTGGCCGAATGGCGGGAGTGGACCGGCCTGCCCTTCGACACGGCCGGCCCGGTCCACGTCCCGGGCGCCCTGGTCCCGGTCCACTGCGCCCCGGACCAGGGCCACGCGGTGTACGTGGAACCGAACGTCTGGGTCCGCCACCCGCTGTCCGCGTAGCGTCCGCCCGGCGGCGCCCCGGCACCGCGCCCCGGCGCCCCGGCACCGCGTCCCGGCACCGCGCAAGGACATGCGCTGCCGGAGCGCGCGGCCCGCGCCCGCGGCCCCGCCTTTCGGGGAGACTTGAGGGGGGAGACCGCCCATGAGGGCAGGCCGGGCCGAGGCGGAAGGACTCGGGGAAGGAATCCCACGGGGACGGCAGGCACCACCGGACCGGCACCACCGTCCGCACCTGACAGATCAGAAACCCAATTCTTTGCATAAGCGTGCATGACTACGTATAGTCATGCCATCGATGAGGAGGGTCCGATGGTGGTACGTGTAGCGGTGGCCGGAGCGAGCGGGTACGCAGGCGGCGAGGTCCTGCGCCTGCTGCTGTCGCACCCCGAGGTGGAGATCGGCGCCCTGACCGGCAATTCCAACGCCGGACAGCTCTTCGGCAGCCTGCAACCCCACCTGGTCCCGCTCGCCGGACGCACCCTGGAACCCACCACCACCGAGGTCCTCGCCGGTCACGACGTCGTCCTGCTCGCACTGCCGCACGGCCAGTCCGCGGCCGTCGCCGCCCGGCTCGGCGAGGACGTCCTCGTCATCGACATGGGCGCGGACCACCGGCTGCAGGACGCCGCCGACTGGGAGAAGTTCTACGGCTCCCCGCACGCCGGAACCTGGCCCTACGGCCTCCCCGAACTGCCGGGTGCCCGCGCCGCGCTGGAGGGGTCCAAGCGCATCGCGGTCCCCGGCTGCTACCCCACCGCCGTCTCGCTGGCCCTCTGGCCGGCCTACGCGCAGGGGCTCGCCGAGCCCGAGGCCGTGATCGTCGCCGCCACCGGCACCTCCGGCGCCGGCAAGGCCCTCAAGCCCCACCTGCTCGGCTCCGAGGTCATGGGCTCCATGAGCCCCTACGGCGTCGGCGGCGGCCACCGCCACACCCCCGAGATGATGCAGAACCTGAGCGCCGCCGCGGGCGGCACCAAGGTCGCCGTCTCCTTCACGCCCACCCTCGCGCCCATGGCCCGCGGCATCCTCGCCACCTGCAGCGCCAAGGCCGTCCCGGGCACCACCGCCGAATCGCTGCGCGCCGCGTACGAGAAGGCGTACGCGGACGAGCCGTTCGTCCACCTGCTGCCCGAGGGCCAGTGGCCAGCCACCGCCTCCGTCTACGGATCCAACGCCGTCCAGCTCCAGGTGGCGTACGACGAGTCGGTACAGCGGATCATCGTCGTCAGCGCCATCGACAACCTGACCAAGGGCACCGCCGGCGGCGCTGTCCAGAGCATGAACATCGCCCTCGGGCTCCCTGAGAGCCTCGGACTTTCCACGATCGGAGTTGCGCCGTGACGGTTACGGCAGCACAGGGTTTCACCGCCGCGGGCATCGCGGCCGGTATCAAGGCCAGCGGCAACCCGGACCTGGCCCTCGTGGTCAACCACGGACCCCGGCTGGCAGCCGCCGGAGTCTTCACCTCCAACCGCGTCAAGGCCGCGCCGGTCCACTGGTCCGAGCAGGTCCTGCGCGGCGGCACGGTCAGCGCCGTGGTCCTCAACTCCGGCGGCGCCAACGCCTGCACCGGCCCCAAGGGCTTCCAGGACACCCACGCCACCGCCGAGAAGGTCGCCGCCACGCTGGGCGGCGAGCACAACGCCGGAGAGGTCGCGGTCGCCTCGACCGGCCTGATCGGCGTCTTGCTCCCCATGGACAAGCTGCTCCCAGGCATCGAGACGGCCGTCGCCGCCCTCTCGGAGGACGGCGGCGAGGCCGCCGCCATCGCCATCAAGACCACCGACACCGTCCACAAGACCGCCGTGGTCACCCGGGACGGCTGGACCGTCGGCGGCATGGCCAAGGGCGCGGGCATGCTCGCCCCGGGCCTGGCCACCATGCTGGTCGTCCTCACCACCGACGCCGACGTGGACAGCGCCGCCCTCGACGAGGCGCTGCGCGCCGCGACCCGCACCACCTTCGACCGGGTCGACTCCGACGGCTGCATGTCCACCAACGACACCGTGCTGCTCCTCGCCTCCGGCGCCTCCGGCACCGCCCCCGCCCCCGAGGAGTTCGCCGAGGCCGTACGGGAGGTCTGCGCGGACCTCGCCCGCCAGCTGATCGGCGACGCCGAGGGCGCCAGCAAGGACATCCGCATCGAGGTCATCGGCGCCGCCACCGAGGACGACGCCGTCGAGGTCGGCCGGAGCATCGCCCGCAACAACCTCCTCAAGTGCGCCATCCACGGCGAGGACCCGAACTGGGGCCGGGTGCTCGCCGCCATCGGCACCACCACGGCCGACTTCGACCCGGACCGGCTGAACGTCGCCATCAACGACGTATGGGTCTGCAAGAACGGCTCCGTCGGCGAGGACCGCGACCTGGTCTCCCTGAAGGACCGGGAAGTCCGGATCACCGCCGACCTGGCCGCCGGCTCCCAGAGCGCCGTCATCTGGGCCAACGACCTGACCGCCGAGTACGTCCACGAGAACAGCGCGTACTCGTCATGACCGGCCCAGCGCGGAAGCACACCGCCCTCCCCAAGGCCCAGACGCTGATCGAGGCCCTGCCCTGGCTCACCCGGCACCACGGCAAGACCGTCGTCATCAAGTTCGGCGGCAACGCCATGGTGAACGAGGAACTCAAGGCCGCCTTCGCTCAGGACGTGGTGTTCCTGCGGCAGGCCGGCATCAAGCCCGTGGTCGTGCACGGCGGCGGCCCGCAGATCAACGCCCAGCTGGACAAGCAGGGCCTGGTCAGCGAGTTCAAGGCCGGCCTGCGGGTCACCACCCCGGAGGCCATGGACGTCGTACGGATGGTCCTGGCGGGACAGGTCCAGCGGGAACTGGTCGGGCTGCTCAACCAGCACGGCCCGCTCGCCGTCGGCATGACCGGTGAGGACGCCCACACCATCTCCGCCGTGCAGCACCGGCCGGAGATCGGCGGCGAGCGCATCGACATCGGCCGGGTCGGCGAGATCACCGCCATCGACACCGGGGCCATCGCCGCCCTCCTGGAAGACGGCCGGATCCCGGTCATCTCCTCGATCGCGCGCAGCGCCGACGACGGGCACGTCTACAACGTCAACGCCGACACCGCGGCGGCGGCACTCGCCGCCGCCCTCGGCGCCGAGACCCTGATGGTGCTCACCGACGTCGAGGGGCTCTATGCGGACTGGCCCAACAGTGACGAGGTCATCAGCCAGCTCACCGCGAGCGAACTGGAGAAGCTGCTGCCCGAGCTCTCCAGCGGCATGGTCCCGAAGATGGAGGGCTGCCTGCACGCCGTACGCAACGGCGTCCGCACCGCCAGGGTGATCGACGGACGGGTCCAGCACTCGATCCTGCTGGAGATCTTTACGGATGAAGGCATCGGCACGATGGTCGTGCCGGACGAGCACGGAGGGGGAGCCCAGTGAGCGGCACCACCGGGAACGCCGGCGGCACCACCGGCAACGCGGAGTTCGGCGCCCGCTGGCAGGCGGCGCTGACCGACAACTACGGCACCCCGGCCGTGGCCCTGGTCCGCGGTGCGGGCGCCCAGGTCTGGGACGCCGACGGCAAGCAGTACACCGACTTCGTCGGCGGCATCGCGGTCAACGCCCTCGGCCACGGCCACCCGGCGGTCGTGGAGGCCGTGACCCGGCAGATCTCCACCCTCTCGCACATCTCCAACCTCTACGCCTCCGAGCCGGTCATCGCCCTCGGCGAGCGGCTGCTCCAGCTCTTCGGCCGCGAGGGCAGGATCTTCTTCTGCAACTCCGGCGCCGAGGCCGTCGAGGCGGCCTTCAAGATCGGCCGGCTGACCGGGCGCAGCCATATGGTGGCCACCACCGGCGGCTTCCACGGCCGCACCATGGGCGCCCTCGCGCTCACCGGCCAGCCGAAGAAGCAGGAGCCGTTCCGGCCGCTGCCCGGCGAGGTCACCCACGTGCCCTACGGCGATGCGGAGGCCCTGCGGGCCGCCGTCACCGAGGACACCGCGCTGGTGGTCATCGAGCCCATCCAGGGCGAGAACGGCGTGGTCGTCCCGCCGGCCGGCTACCTCAAGGCCGCCCGCGAGATCACCCGGGCCACCGGCACCCTGCTCGTCCTGGACGAGGTGCAGACCGGTATCGGCCGCTGCGGCCAGTGGTTCGAGTACCAGGCACACGAAGGCGTCGAGCCCGACCTGGTCACGCTGGCCAAGGGGCTCGGCGGCGGGCTGCCGCTCGGTGCCGTCGCCGCCTTCGGCGACGCGGCCGGGCTGCTCCGGCCCGGCCAGCACGGCACCACCTTCGGCGGGAACCCGGTCGCCTGCGCCGCCGGACTGGCCGTCCTCGACACCATCGCCGCCGAGGGCCTCCTGGAGCAGGTGAAGGAGCGGGGCGAGCGGCTGCGCTCCGGAATCGAAGGCGCCGGCGGCCCCTCCGGGCACCCGCTGGTCTCCCACGTCCGCGGCTCCGGCCTGCTGCTGGGTATCGTGCTGACGGAGCCGCTCGCACCGCAGGTGCAGCAGGCGGCTCAGGAAGCCGGCTTCCTGGTCAACGCGCCCGCCCCCGACGTCGTACGGCTGATGCCTCCGTTCGTCCTCTCGGAGGCCGAGGTGGACGCGTTCGTCCGGGCCCTGCCCGGCATCCTCGACGCGGCCAACGGGGACGGACGATCCGGAGAATGAGACGACGATGAGCCAGGCGCAGGACAACGAGCAGGGCGGGCCCTCCGTCCCGCAGACCCGGACCGCGCGGCACCGCCGGATCGTGGACATCCTCAACCGGCAGCCGGTCCGCTCGCAGAGCCAGCTGGCCAAGCTGCTCGCCGACGACGGGCTGAGCGTCACCCAGGCGACGCTCAGCCGGGACCTCGACGAGCTGGGCGCGGTGAAGATCCGCAACACCGGCGGCGAACTGATCTACGCGGTCCCCAGCGAGGGCGGATTCCGCACCCCGCAGGCCCCGCTCGGCGAGTCCGCCAAGGAGGAGCGCATGCGGCGGCTCTCGGGCGAGCTGCTGATCTCGGCGGAGGCCTCGGCGAACCTCGTGGTCCTGCGCACCCCGCCGGGCGCGGCCCAGTTCCTGGCCTCGGCCATCGACCAGGCCGAACTCCGCGCGATCCTCGGCACGATCGCGGGTGACGACACGGTGATGCTGATCAGCCGGGACCCGGCGGGCGGGCAGCCGCTCGCCGACCACATGCTGCGGCTGGCACAGAAGGAGTCCTGATGCTTTTCGGCCACCCCCGCCCGCGGGGGTGGCCGGGCGCGGCCGGTCCCGTAGAAAATCGTTTCCGCGGGCGGCCGTGCTCTCCCTAGTCTCGGGGAGTGAATCAACTCACCCTGGTCCAGCCGGTGTTGGCGGTCACGGCAAGCGTGTACGGGGTGGTCCTCGTCCGCTGGTGGCGGGGCCGTCGCGATGAACACCGCCGGACCGACCGCGCCCGCCGGAGCCGCCCCGCGTGGGTCCCGGCCGCCGCACTCGCCCTCGTCCTCTTCTGGATGTTCGCGTTCGTCTCGGTGCTGAGCTCCAGCCCGGGCAGCACCGCGGAATGGGCCGCCGCCGCGGTCACCCTGCTGGCCCTGGGGGCGCTGCTGGCCTCCCGGGACGTGGCCGAGGCCCTGCACCGCCGCACGGCCGCGCGCGGACTGTACGCCGGCCCGGACGACCGGCCGGGTGAGACGGCCTAGTAGCGGGTGACCGCCAGCGGGCCGGACTCGGTGCCCACCGCGATGTGCGGATGCCGCCCGGGGTCCGCCCAGCGCAGGATCTCCTGCATCGCCTGCTCCGGCACCGATACGCAGCCGGCCGTGGCGCCCTTCCCGTGGACGTGCAGGAAGATCCCGGACCCGCGGCCCCGCACCGGCCGGTCGTAGTTGAACCCGATGACGATGGCGTACGCGTACTGCTCCGGGTAGGTCACCAGATGCTCGGCCTCACCGGGTGCGCAGTCCGCCGGGAGCGGCTCGGCCCAGCGGTTGTAGGCGGTCGAGCGGTTGTCCTGGCACCACCAGGAGTCCGGCCCCACCGGCCGGTAGCCGTACGCCGTCCCGGCCGGGGCCGGCCGGATCCCGAACGCGTACGGCAGGTCGTACAGCCCGGCCGGGGTGGTGCTGGTGCCCTGCTTCCGGGTGGCGCCGTCGGTCAGCCCGTTCGTCCCGAACCGGGCCTCCGTACTGCCCCGTTCGAACCAGTGCCCGGCCCACCGGTCCCACCAGCTCACCCGCCCGGTGGTGGATCCGGCGGCGGGCGCGACCGCGATGATCAGCTGACTTCCGCCACCGGTATCGGCCAGCCGGGCGGGCAGCGGCGGGGAGGCCGCTGCGGCCGGGGAACCGGCCGGGGTGGCCGGCCCGTCCGGCGCGGGCAGCAGTGCGGTGACGAGGACGAGGCCGAGGGCGAGAGCCGTTCTGATCACATGTCAGACCGTACGCGGCGGAAGCGGCGGAACGGGCGGCGGCAGCGCAGGCCGGCCCGTTCGCCGCGCCGGATTTCACCCCGTGAGGCCCAGCCGGCTGCGCCGCAGTTCCAGCTCGTACGCGTCGAACACGGCGGCGGACCGGTGCAGCAGCTCGGCGAGTTCACGGCGGTCGCCGCCCTCGTACCGGAGGCTGTACTGCCAGTCCCAGCACCGCAGGTCGGCGACGGCCCGCTCGCGCAGCTGCCGCTCCGGATCGTCGAGCAGCAGCACGGTGGCCCGCAGCAGGGGCATCCCGCCCTGCACCCGGAGCAGCCGGAACGCGGCGCGGCGGGTGTGGGCGGGACGGTCCGGGGCCAGCCGGGCCGTCAGTTCCCCGGCGGGCAACCGGTCCGCCCAGGTGCGGAGGGCCCGTTCCGTCGCACGGGCCACGGCCGGTGACGGATCGTCCAGCAACGGCCCCAGCTCGGCCGGGAGTGCGGCCTCCAGCAGATGCAGCCCGGTGACGGCAGCGGCCCGGACCTCGCCCTCGGGGTGCGTCAGCAGCTCCCGGAGCAGGCCCGCTTCCCCGCGCTGTGTGCATTCGGCGAGCCCGAGCACGGCCTCGGGGTGGGGGAGCAGGTCCAGGTAGCAGGCGCGCGGGTCGCCGCCGTCCTGGCGCAGCAGCCAGCGGGCACAGGCCCGGACCGGGGCGGCCCGGTCGAGGAGGTGCCCGGCGGCTTCGCCGGACCGGCCGGCCCGGCGCAGGGCGGTGACCCCGGCGGCCCGCAGCCGGGTCGAGCGGGCGGCGAGCAGGGTGTCGACCACCAGGTCGTCCGGACCGTCGGCGGCCATCGCGGCGAGTGCCGCGTTCGCCCACAGCTGCTGCATCGCGGGGTCGGGGGCGGCCACGGCCTGCCGGGCCGCCTCGCGGGCGTCGAACAGCCCCAGGTCCAGGGTGATCCGGGCGGCGAACCGCCGGGTCTTCCGGTCGGAGCTGTCCCGCAGGGCGGCCAGCGGCTCGTACGGGGCCGTCCGCAGGTCCTGCTCGAAGAAGTCGAGGGCCCAGGCCCCGTGCACCCGCTCGCCCAGCCGCAGCACCAGCGGGGTCAAGGCGGCCAGGGTGCCCGCGCGGTCCTCCTCGAGCGCGGCCCGGAGGATCCGGCGGGCCTGGTTCCGTACCGGCTCGGCCCAGTCGGCGCAGCGGATGACGACCGCCGGCAGCAGCCGCGGCTCGGCCGCCGCCGCGGTCAGGGCCTGCTGCCGGACCCGGCCGTCGGGGTGGCAGAGCGCGGTCTCCGGCCGCTCCCGCAGCTGCGCGCCGAGGGCAGGGCGGCCGTACCGCCAGGGCAGGTCACGCACCCCGGCGTCGAACTCGATCCAGGCGGCCGGGTCCGCAGGATCCAGCACCTGCTCCACCGGCTCCCCGGCCAGCACCCGCTCGGCCGCCTCCGAGCCGCCTCTTCCGGCTTCCGCCCGGCCTGCGCGGCCCGGCACCGCTCCGGGCGGCGCGGTCGGAGACGACGCGGACCCGGCCGGCTCCGAGCCGTCTCTTCCGGCTTCCGCCCGTCCTGCGAGGCCCGGCACCGCTCCGGGCGGCGCGGTCGGGGACGACGCGGGCTCGGCCGGCACGCGGCGCAGGAGACGGTCCAGCCCCGCCAGTAGTTCCTTCGCGTACCCCATGAACGTGCCCTTCCCCCGTGCTGAACTGCGCTGATGGTAGACAGCCGGCCCCCGGTGCCGCCTGTGGATATTCCGGCGCGGGGGATCTCGCGCGGGGGATCAGGCGGGAGTGATGCCCAGGCCGGCCGCGGTGGCGCGGACCCGGCTGCGGAAGCGTTCGTCGGCCGGGATGAGGCGGTGTTCCAGCGCGGTGCGGGGGACCCGGCGGTCGCCGTCCGAGAGGACGGCCAGCCGACGGAACAGCCCGGGGTGATCCGGGTCCGGGCCGAGCGCGGTGAGGGCCGTCAGGGCCTCGTCCCCGCCGCCCCATTCGGCGGCGGCCAGCACCGCCTCGGTCAGCGCCGCCCGGTCCAGCCCCGTCGATCCGCCCGCCAGCAGGGCCAGCACGGCGGCCGGGGCCTGCTCCGGATCGGCCGCCATCTCTTCCAGCCGGGCCCGCAGCGGCCGGGCCTCCGGACCCAGCAGGGCCGCACAGCGGGCCGCCCGGATGGCCGTCCAGCAGAACCAGGGCTGGGCCCGCGCGGCTCCGAGCACCCGGTCCAGTACCGCCACCGCCTCCGCCGCGGCGGCCGGCCCGCCGGTGATCCGCCACAGGGCGGTGGCCACCGCCGCGTCCGCGTCCAGCGCCGGCGTGGTGCCGGCCGGGTCGGGGCGCTCCAGCCAGGCGCGCAGGGCCGGCACCAGCGGGGCCGCCACCGCGCCGAGGTCCCCGGCCACGGCCGCCGCCGCCCCCACCTCGTGCGCCCCGCCCGACAGCCGCAGTTCCAGCGCGGCGAGCAGCGGACCCGGCTCCCCGGTCAGGCCGTGCAAGGCCCGGCCGGCCGCGAGCCGGCCCTCCGGATCACCGGTCCCGGCGGCCACCCGCAACCGGTCGGCCGCCTCCGCGCGGGCCGCGGGCACGTCCGGGCACACCGCCTCGATCACCCCGGCGAAGACACCGGGGAACGCCGGCAGTGCCGCGTACAGCTCGGGCAGCGCAGCCGCTCCCTGCGGGCCCCAGCCCCGCAGCAGGTGGGCCAGCCGCCAGGGCTCGTTCCCGGTCAGGCCGGGGCCGGCCAGCCGCGCCCGGACCGCGTCCAGCAGCTCCGGGTGGCAGGGGAACACGCCGTCCTCGGGCGCCTCCAGCCCGGCCGCCGCCTCCAGCGCCCGGGGCGACCGCTCGAACCGGCGGGCCAGCAGCGGAGCCGCCTGCCCCGGGTCCACGGCGATCAGTGCGGCCAGCATCCGGTCGCCGAGATCGCCCTCCTCGGCCGCCGCCCCCGCGGCCAGGGCCGGCGCGGCAGCCGCGGCCCACGGCCCCAGCTTCCGCAGCAGGCCCAGCACTTCGCCGTCCGCCTCCGGGTCCCCGGCCGCCTCCACCAGGACCGGCGCCAGCCGCGCGGGCGCGCTGCGCGACAGGTGGCAGGCATGGCCGGCGGCCCACACCCCCTCGGCCCGCACCTCCGGCCGCGGATCGGCCAGTGCCGCCGCCACCAGCGCCAGGGCCGCCTCCCGGTCCTCGGCCGTGTCCCGGTGCAACAGGGCGCCGGCCAGGTCGTGCAGGGGTTCCTGCCGGTCGAGGTCGTACCGGTCGGCCACCCACGGCCGGCCCGGAAGCAGCGCCAGTACGGTGTCGTGCAGGACGGAGTCCCATCGCGCCCCGCCGTCCACCAGGACGAACACGGCCGCCATCCGGAGTTCCCCCGGCTGCTCCGCCCCGAGCACGGTACGGGCCAGTGCCGCGGCCGGCTCCGGGTCCAACCGGGCCAGCGCGCCGAGCAGTTCGGCCCGTACAAGTGGGTCGCTCTCCCGCTCCCAGCGGCGGTGCAGTGCGTCCGCCGCCGCTGCACCGGCCCGGGTCTGCCCGGCCGTCCACGCCGTGCTCTGGCGCAGCTCGGCCTGCTCCGCGTCGAGCAGCGGGAGCAGCAGCGGCAGCTGCGCCGCGACGGCCGCCCGGACGGCTCCGGGCGGCTCGACCCCGTGCTCGTCCTCGCTCTCGGCGAGGTCGCCGAGCAGCCGCACCAGATCGGCGGTCGCATGGCCGGCCGCCGCCAGCGCGGCCAGCCAGGGCACCGCCTCGACGCTCGCCGCGTACACGGTGCCCTGGTGGATGACGTTCCCGTACAGCTCGGAGACGGCCGCTTCGACGGTGTCCGGCTCGCCGGAGGCGAGGGCGCGCAGCAGGTCCGGCAGGTCCTCGGCCGGACCGTAGGCGTGCGACGTCGCGTGCCAGGGGTGGTCGTCCAGGCCGTGCAGGGGGTTTCCGTGGGTTCCGTGGTCCATGGGCCGATCTTGGCAGCCGGTACTGACACGGCCACCGGCCGTCGGCCACCGACCCCTCCGATTGACGAAACATACGGAGGCATGCATAGTTATGCCTATCCGAGATTGCACCGTAAGGAGAACCCCGTGACCGAGCGCGTCGTACTCGCCTACTCGGGCGGACTGGACACCTCCGTCGCCATCGGCTGGATCGCCGAGGAGACGGGCGCAGAGGTCATCGCCGTTGCCGTGGACGTCGGCCAGGGCGGCGAGGACCTGGACGTCATCCGCAAGCGCGCGCTCGCCTGCGGTGCGGTCGAGGCCGAGGTCGCGGATGCCAAGGACGAGTTCGCCGACGAGTACTGCCTCCCGGCGATCAAGGCCAACGCCCTCTACATGGACCGCTACCCGCTGGTCTCGGCGCTCTCCCGGCCGGCCATCGTCAAGCACCTGGTCGCCGCCGCCCGGAAGCACAACGCCTCGATCGTGGCGCACGGCTGCACCGGCAAGGGCAACGACCAGGTCCGCTTCGAGGCCGGCATCCAGGCCCTCGGCCCCGATCTGAAGTGCATCGCCCCGGTCCGCGACTACGCCATGACGCGGGACAAGGCGATCGCCTTCTGCGAAGCGAAGCAGCTCCCGATCGCGACCACCAAGAAGTCCCCGTACTCCATCGACCAGAACGTCTTCGGGCGGGCCGTCGAGACGGGCTTCCTGGAGGACATCTGGAACGCGCCGATCGAGGACATCTACGAGTACACGGCCAACCCGGCGGTCCCGCGGGAGGCCGACGAGGTCGTCATCTCCTTCAAGGAGGGCGTGCCCGTCGCCATCGACGGCAAGCCGGTCACCGTGCTCCAGGCCATCCAGCAGCTCAACGAGCGCGCCGGCGCCCAGGGCATCGGCCGGATCGACATGGTCGAGGACCGGCTCGTGGGCATCAAGTCCCGTGAGGTGTACGAGGCTCCGGGCGCGATCGCCCTGATCACCGCGCATTCCGAGCTGGAGAGCGTCACCGTCGAGCGCGAGCTGGCCCGCTACAAGCGGCAGGTGGAGCAGCGCTGGAGCGAGCTCGTCTACGACGGCCTGTGGTTCTCCCCGCTCAAGCGGGCCCTGGACGGTTTCGTCAACGAGGCCAACCGGCATGTCACCGGGGACATCCGGATGACCCTGCACGGCGGGCGCGCCGTGGTCACCGGCCGGAAGTCCGAAGAGTCGCTGTACGACTTCAACCTCGCCACCTACGACACTGGCGATACCTTCGACCAGTCGAAGGCCCAGGGTTTCATCGACATCTTCGCCCTCTCCGCGAAGATCGCGGCGAAGCGTGACCTCGCCTGACCTCCCTTCCCTGTCCGAAGCCATGCAGTTCCAACGCCATGCAGTCTTGAGGAGCAGTACCTGTGAGCAGCAACAACGGTGACGTCCGGCTCTGGGGCGGACGGTTCGCCGACGGCCCGGCCGATGCCCTCGCGAAGCTCTCCGCGTCGGTCCACTTCGACTGGCGGCTGGCGCCGTACGACATCGCCGGCTCCCGCGCCCACGCCCGCGTGCTGCACAAGGCGGGGCTGCTCACCGCCGACGAGCTGGACCGCATGATCGCGGGTCTGGACGCGCTGGAGGCGGACGTCGCCGACGGCTCCTTCACCGGAACCATCGCGGACGAGGACGTGCACACCGCGCTGGAGCGGGGCCTGCTGGAGCGGCTCGGCGCCGACCTCGGCGGCAAGCTGCGGGCCGGCCGGTCCCGCAACGACCAGGTGGCCACCCTGTTCCGGATGTACCTGCGGGACCACGCCCGGATCATCGGTGGCCTGATCGCCGAGCTCCAGGACGCGCTGGTGGGCCTGGCGGAGGCACACCCGGACGTGGCGATGCCCGGCCGGACTCACCTCCAGCACGCCCAGCCGGTGCTGTTCGCGCACCATGTCCTGGCCCATGTGCAGTCCCTGTCCCGGGATGCGGAGCGGCTGCGCCAGTGGGACACCCGGACGGCCGTCTCCCCGTACGGCTCGGGTGCCCTGGCCGGCTCCTCGCTGGGCCTGGACCCGGAGGCGGTCGCCGCCGACCTCGGCTTCGAGCGCGGCTCGGCCGGCAACTCGATCGACGGCACGGCCTCCCGCGACTTCGTCGCCGAGTTCGCCTTCATCACCGCGATGATCGGGATCAACCTGTCCCGGATCGCCGAGGAGATCATCATCTGGAACACGAAGGAGTTCTCCTTCGTGACCCTGCACGACGCCTTCTCCACCGGCTCCTCGATCATGCCGCAGAAGAAGAACCCGGACATCGCGGAGCTGGCGCGGGGCAAGTCGGGCCGCCTGATCGGCAATCTGACCGGCCTGCTCGCCACCCTGAAGGCCCTGCCGCTGGCCTACAACCGGGACCTCCAGGAGGACAAGGAGCCGGTCTTCGACTCCTGCGACACCCTCGAGGTCCTGCTGCCCGCCTTCACCGGCATGATGGCCACGCTCACGGTGAACCGGGAGCGGATGGAGGAGCTCGCCCCGGCCGGTTTCTCCCTCGCCACCGACATCGCGGAGTGGCTGGTCAAGCAGGGCGTGCCGTTCCGGGTGGCGCACGAGGTCGCGGGCGAGTGCGTGAAGGTCTGCGAGGCGGACGGGATCGAGCTGGACGAGCTCACCGACGAACAGTTCGCGAAGATCTCCGAGCACCTCACTCCGGAGGTCCGTACGGTCCTCAACGTGCCGGGCGCCCTCGCCTCCCGCAACGGGCGGGGCGGCACCGCCCCCTCGGCGGTTGCGCTCCAGCTCAACGAGCTGAAGGCGGACCTGGTCATCCAGCACGCCTGGGCGACGCACAAGCAGTAGCGGGAACCGTCCGTCCCGGACAAAGCGTGTTCAACCACGACATGATCGTTTATGCGATATGACCGTGGAACACGAGGAGACGATGGTGACGATGGCGGAAACCCCGGGGGCGCGTCCCTCCCGGCGCGCGGTACTGGCTCTCGGCACGGGGGCGGCGCTGGCCGCGGGCCTGGCCACGGGCGGCACGGCACACGCCGTGGGGCCCGGCGCGGACCGGGTGACCACGCGGCTGCGGCAGTTCGAGCGGG
The DNA here is from genome assembly GCF_008642295.1 of Streptomyces venezuelae. Lineage (GTDB taxonomy): Bacteria > Actinomycetota > Actinomycetes > Streptomycetales > Streptomycetaceae > Streptomyces > Streptomyces venezuelae_C. The sequence continues at coordinate 6,047,257 of NZ_CP029190.1, forward strand.
AGCACTCGGCGCGGCTCGGGGTGTACGCCCGGAACCTGGCCACCGGCCGGACGGTGGCGTACCGGGAGGACGAGCTGTTCCCGATGTGCTCGGTCTTCAAGGGCGTGGCCGCCGCGGCCGTGCTCAGGGAGCTCGACGAGGACGGCGAGTTCCTCGCCCAGCGCATCCGGTACACGGCGAAGTACGTCGAGGACTCGGGGTACGGCCCGGAAACGGGCAAGGACGTGAACCTGGCCAACGGGATGACCGTGGAGGCGCTGTGCGCCGCGTCGGTCAGCCACAGCGACAACGCCGCCGCGAACCTGCTGCTGGAGGAACTGGGCGGCCCCACGGCGGTCACCCGCTTCAGCCGCTCGATCGGGGACCGGGTCACCCGGCTGGACCGGTACGAACCCCAGCTGAACTCGGCGGAACCGGGGCGGGTGACCGACACCACCAGCCCCCGGGCCATCGGCAGGACGTACGCCCGGCTGATCCTCGGCGATGTGCTCCCGGCCCGGGACCGCCGGCTGCTGACCGGCTGGCTGATCGCCAACACCACCAACACCGACCGGTTCAGGAAGGGGTTGCCGGCCGACTGGATCCTGGCGGACAAGACCGGTGGCGGACAGGAGTACGGGGTGGCCAACGACGTGGGCGTGGTCTGGACGCCGGACGGCACTCCGCTGGTGCTGGCCGTCCTGACCACCAAGCCCGGCTCGCCCACCGGTCCCCGGGACAGTGAGCTGGTCCGGAGGACCGCCGAGCTCCTGGCCGCCACCCTCGTCTAGGCGGTGTCCGTCACCAGGCTCCGGATCTCCTGGAGGACGGCGGCCAGGCCGTAGGCGGTGGCCGACGACCCGCCGAGGTCCGGTGAGGTCCAGGACTGGTCGTGGTCGGAGACGGTCAGCAGTGCATGGTAGGTCTCGGGCGTGTCCAGGGAAGCACCGACGGTCCAGTCGTGCGCGCTGAACTCGCAGTTCCCGAAACCGGTGTAGGGGAACATCATCCGGGAGTCGCCCTGCCGGGTGCGCAGCCCCCTGCTGGTGAACAGCAGCCGGCTGCGCCGGAAGACGTACAGGTGGCTCCACTGCCAGGCCGCGAGCACCTCCTCGCCGGCGCTCAGCGCGTGCCGGGGGATCTCCTTGGTGATCCAGGAGGGGGTGCTCCGGCCGGGTCCGAGCACCGTCAGGCCCTTGATCCTTCGTTGGTGGCCGAGCAGGCGCTCCCTGACCAGTACGGGCATCCGGGCCGGCAGTCCGTTCGGCTGGGCGGGAACCGCCCCCGGAACCGGGGCCGGGCCCGGCGGGGCCGCGGCCGGTTCCGGCCGGGTGTTCCGGGCGATGCACACCAGGCTGCCCGCCCCGCGCGAGGCCAGTTCGGGCTGCTGCCCCCGCAGCCGGGCGTACGCGTGGTTGTGCAGGGTCTGCATGCTGAGCAGTTCGGGTTCTCCCGGAATGCCGCCGTCGAGCAGCCCGAGCAGCACCCCCGTGAAGGCGGTGTAGGCGGCGCCCACCGGGGCCATGGCCACCTTGGTCTCCGCGGAGGCGGTGAACACGGCCCTGCTGGAGACCGCCGCCAGGTCGGCCAGGCGCTGCCCGGGCGACATCCTGGCGTTGGCCGCGAGGCCGCTGAAGCAGCAGTCGAGGATGACGACCACATGCCGGGCCTTGGCGGCGCCGAGCCGAAGCTTCCGGCTGATGAACTCGTAGCGCAGGGCCGTGTCCAGTTCGCCCCGCCGGGTGCCGGGCAGGCCGAGGTAGAGCTCGTCGGAGAAGTCGTCGGGGATGCCGTGGCCGGCGAAGTACACCAGCAGGGTGTCGGTGGCCTCCTGGGCGGCGGCTGCGACGGTCCGGATGAAGGAGTCCTGTACGTTCCCGGGCTCGACCCGGGTGATGTGCTTCTGCGGCAGCCCCCAGATCCGGGGGTCTGCCAGGGCATCGGCCAGCCCGGCCACATTGTGGGCGACCGCCGGCAGGGGCGCCAGGTGCTGGTAGTCCCAGACCCCGGCGAGTACGGCCCGCGATGCGGCCGGGTCGGCCAGTCTGAGCCCGTTCACCCGCGGTCCCGGTCGTCCCCTCCGGATGCACCGGGAGGTTCCGGGGTGTCGTCGGAGACGACGATCGAGGTGTCGGGGGTGTCCACCCGGACCCCGCCGGTGCCGGTGGTGCGGTTCAGCCGCCAGACGGTGACGGCAGCCAGCAGGGCGTTCAGGCCGGCCAGGGAGTTCGACAGCACCACGTCGATGGTGTCCATGTCCCATCCCATGGAGCCCGGCTCCGGGGCGTCCGTGGTGAGGGAGAGCTCCGCCGCCATGGCGACGTCCGGGTCTTTGGCCAGCCATTGGTAGAGCGACTTGATCGCGGCGGATTCCTCGGGTCGTTCCATCGAGATGCGCACGTGCACGGTGACCCCCCGGTGCTCGGTGACTCGGCGGGCAGGTCATGCCCCGGCCGGTCCGCGCGCAATCCTGCCCCTTCAGTGTGAGACATTGATGTCTCATTTGAGGTATGGTTGTCTCATGGCCATGGATCGTGACCACGTGCTGCGGACCGCCGCCGCCCTGCTCTCCCGCAAGTCGACCGCCACGATGGACGAGGTGGCCAAAGCCGCCGGCATCGGCCGGGCGACCCTGCACCGGCACTTCGCCGGACGGGACGCGCTCGTACGCGCCCTCGAGGAACTCGGCATCCGGGAATTCGAGGTCGCCTTCGACCGGGCCCGCCTCGACGAGGGCAGCGCGATCGATGCCCTGCGCCGCCTGGTCGCCGAAGCCGAGCCCAACGCCCAGCTGCTGGCCTTCCTCGTCACCGAGAACCAGCTCTTCGAGGGCGACCAGGTCAACGAGGGCTGGTCCCGGCTCGACGGCCGCGTCAGCGCGCTCTTCAAGCGCGGACAGCAAGAGGGCGACATCCGGATCGACCTCAGCCCAGCCTGGCTCACCGAGGCCCTCTACGGCCTCATCGGCACCTGCGCCTGGGCCGTCATGGACGGCCGGGTCGCGGCCAAGGACTTCCAATACATGATCATCGAGCTGCTGCTCGGTGGCGCACGACGGAGTGTGGAGAAATGAGTACGACCCGGCAGCTGAACGGCACCACCGGGACGGAGGTGAAGAGCCCGGGACGCTGGCTCGCGCTCTCCGTGCTCGTCCTGGCCGTCCTGCTGGTCGCGGTGGACGCCACCGTCCTCGGCCTGGCCACCCCCGCCCTCTCCGAAGACCTCCAGCCGTCCGGCACCCAGCTGCTGTGGATCGGCGACATCTACTCCTTCGTCATCGCCGGCCTGCTCGTCTCCATGGGCTCGCTCGGCGACCGGATCGGCCGCAAGAAGCTGCTGCTCATAGGTGCCACCGCGTTCGGCGCGGTCTCCGTCCTCAACGCGTACGCCACCAGCCCCGAGATGATGATCGTGGCCCGGGCGCTGCTCGGCGTGGCCGGTGCCACCCTGATGCCGTCCACCCTGGCGCTGATCCGGAACATCTTCCACGACCCCAGGGAGCGCAGCCTCGCCATCGGCATCTGGGGCGCCACCGCCTCGGCCGGTGCCGCCATCGGCCCGGTGGTCGGCGGAGCCCTGCTCCAGCACTTCTACTGGGGCTCGGTCTTCCTCATCAACCTCCCCGTGATGCTGGTCCTGGTGATCGTCGGCAGCAAGCTGCTGCCGGAGTCCAAGAACCCGGCCCGCGGCCCCTGGGACCTGGTCAGCGTCGGCCTCTCGCTGGTCGGCATCATCGGCATCGTCTACGCGGTGAAGGAACTCGCCACCCACGGCCCGTCCTGGGAGGCCTGGACCGCCGCCGTTATCGGCTCCGCCACCCTCTTCGCCTTCGTCCGCCGCCAGTTCACCCTGACCGCGCCGCTGCTCGACATGCGGCTCTTCCGGCACCGCGGGTTCTCCGGCGCCGTGCTGGCCGACCTGCTGACCGTCTTCGGCCTTTCCGGCCTGGTGTTCTTCCTCTCCCAGTTCCTTCAGCTGGTCCAGGGCCGGGAGCCGCTGGAGGCGGGCCTGGCCGAACTGCCCGCCGCCATCGGCGCGGTGGTCACCGGTCTGGTCGCGGGCCGGTACGCCCGGAGGTTCTCGGTCCGCAGCGTGGTGGCCGGCGGCCTGGCCGCCATCGGTCTCGCCCTCGGTGTGATCACCCTGGTCCACCAGGACACCGGCTACCCGCTGCTGGGTGCCGCCCTGCTGGTCGTCGGCCTCGGTGCCGGTTTCTCCTTCACCGTCACCGCCGATGTGATCCTCTCCAGCGTGCCCAAGGAGCAGGCCGGTTCGGCCTCGGCCGTCTCCGAAACGGCGTACGAACTGGGTGCGGCCCTCGGCATCGCCCTGCTCGGCTCCGTGGTCACCGGCGTCTACCAGGAGTTCACCGCCCCGGCGCATGTCCCGGCCGCGGTCGCGGACGCCGCGCACGAATCCCTCGGCGGCGCCGTCGAGGCGGCCAAGGCCGTGGACCCGCAGACCGCGCACACCATGGTAGCCGCCGCCCAGGAGGCCTTCGTGGACGGTCTCAGGCTGGCCTCCGGCGTGGGCGCGGCCGTCCTGCTGGCCACGGCAGCCGCCGCCTGGTTCCTGCTGCGCGGGCAGAAGCTCCAGGACGGCATCGAGCACTGACATCCCATCAAAGGGAGTCGCGGCGGCCGAGGTTGACACCGGCCTCGGCCGCCCGGCACGATCCCGCGATGGAGATCAACGACCTGACCCCGGCGGAACGACGCGTCTGGGACGCCTTCCCGCTCGGCGAGGGCGTCGACTTCCGCGCCCACCCGGACGAGGACGCCGCCGACGGGGGGTCCTGGGGGCCCGAGCGCACCGTACGGGCCGAGGTCCTCAAGGCCCTGCTGGTCAGCGGCCCCCGGGTCGACGGCCAGGTCCCCGGGATCAAGCTCAAGGGCGTCAAGGTCACCGGCAAACTCGACCTCAAGTACGCGGTGGTCGACCATCCCATCCGGATGCGCGACTGCTGGTTCGAACGCAAACCGGGCCTGTACGGGGCCCAGCTGCGGGCCCTGGTGCTCACCGACTCCTGTCTGCCCGGGCTCACCGCCTCCACTGTCCGGGTCGAGGTGGTCCTCCGGCTCTCCTGCTGCCGGATCACCGGCCCGGTACGGCTGGCGGGGGCCCGTATCGGCGGCGGCCTGTTCCTCCAGGACGCGGTGATCGGCCCGGTCACCGGTGACCTCGCCGGTGAGCCGCCGCTCCAGTTCAACCACGCCGAGATCGCCACCGATGTGATCGCCGTCGGTCTGACGGTGCACGGCCAGACCCGCATCAACGGCGCCGTCGTCGGCGGCCAGATCAACCTGGACAACGCCCGGCTGCTGGCCCCCGGCGAGACCGCCCTGCACGCCGAGACCCTCTCGGTCGGCACCGATCTGCGGGCCATGCGGCTCCACGCCGAGGGCCGGGTCAACCTCACCGGGTCCCGGATACCGGGCCAGCTCAACCTCGCGTACGCCCGGCTGGCCAACCCCGGCGGGTTCGCCCTGCGGGCCAGCAGCTGCACCATCGGCGAGGTGTGGCTGCGGGAGTGCGAGACCATCCAGGGCAGCATCAACCTGCGGCGGTCCCAGTTCGACCTGTTCCACATCCCGCCGGAGGCCTGGCCCGACACGCTCCGCCTGGAAGGCCTCGGCTACCGCGCACTGGGCCCGCACCTGCCGCCCGAGCAGCGGCTGCCCGTCCTGGAACGCGACCTGGCCGGCTACCTGCCGTCCTCCTACGAGCAGCTGGCCGCCGCCTACCGCACCGCGGGCGACGAGGCCGCCGCCCGTACCGTCCAGCTGGCCCGGCTCCGGCGGCACCGCCGTACTCTGCCGCGGCTCACCCGTGCCTGGGGGCTGCTCCAGGACGCCACCGTCGGCTACGGGTACCGCCCGATGCGGGCAGCCGGCTGGCTGGCGGCCCTGCTGCTCACCGGCTCCCTCGCGTACGCGCTGGAGCACCCGCGTCCGCTGAAACCGGGGGAGGCGCCCGACTTCAACCCGGTCTTCTACACCCTGGACCTGATGCTGCCGATCATCGGTTTCGGCCAGGAGCAGGCCTTCGCGCCCGCCGGCCTGCACCAGTGGCTGTCCTACCTGCTGATCGTGACGGGCTGGATCCTGGCGACCACCACCGCGGCCGGTGTCAGCCGGTCCCTCCGGCGCCAGTAGCGGGCCGCCGGCAGCGGGCTACGCCGCCGCCTTTGCCTTGGTCGCGTACATGTCGACGTACTCCTGGCCGGAGAGCCGCATGACCTCGGCCATCACCGAGTCGGTGACCGCGCGCAGCACATAGCGGTCGCGGTCCATGCCCTCGTAGCGGGAGAACTCCATGGCCTCGCCGAAGCGGACGGTGACCCGGCCGGGGCGGGGCATGCCGGCGCCGCCCGGCTGGAGCTTGTCGGTGCCGATCATGGCGAACGGGACCACCGGTGCGCCGGTCATCAGGGTCAGCCGGGCGATACCGGTGCGGCCCCGGTAGAGGCGGCCGTCGGGGGAGCGGGTGCCCTCCGGGTAGATGCCGAAGATCTTGCCCTCCTCCAGCACCCGGCGGCCGGTCATCAGCGCCGCGACCCCGCCGTTCGCGCCGTCCCGGTCCACCGGGATCATGCCGGAGCCGGTGAAGAACCAGGCCATGGCGCGGCCCTTGAGGCCCTTGCCCGTGACGTACTCGTCCTTGCCGATGAAGTGGACCGTCCGGTCGCACACCAGCGGGAGGATCATGGAGTCGATGAAGGTGAGGTGGTTGCCCGCGAGGATCACCGGCCCGCTGCCCGGGATGTTCTCCACGCCCTCCACGCGGGTGCGGAACAACATGCGCATGACGGGTCCGACAGTGGCTTTGATGAGCGCGGTACGGAACAACGTGAGCCCTCCGGCGTCGACAAGCGGGTGCGCACCGCGCGGCGGCAGTGCAGATGTGGACGATACTCGCGGGTCGCGGGCATGTGCACATCGGGTTCACGGGATGGATACCGCGTGTTGACACAGGTTTCCGCCATGTTCCGGCGCAGATGGCCCTGTGGACATCCGCCGCTGCCTACCATCGCTGCGCCGATTCGGGCTCAGGATGGGGAGGCGTGCTCATGACACAGGGCGGCGCAGCGCGGCGCACGGTACTGGGAGCGGCGGTGCTCGCGGCGGGCGGCAGCGCGCTCGGCCTGGGGGCGGCTCCCGCCGCCGCGGCCGGCGAGGGGGCCGGGCGGCGGCATGGCGACGGCGGCTACCGGGACCTCCCGTACCCGACCGTCATCGGACACCGCGGAGCCAGCGGCTACCGGCCCGAGCACACCCTCGGCTCCTACCAGCTGGCCCTCGACCTCGGCGCCGACGTGGTGGAGCAGGACCTGGTGCCCACCCGGGACGGCCATCTGGTGTGCCGGCACGAGAACGAGATCGGCGGCACCACGGATGTGGCCGACCACCCCGAGTTCGCCTCCCGCCGGACCACCAAGTCCGTGGACGGGGTCGCGGTGACCGGCTGGTTCACCGAGGACTTCACCCTGGCCGAGCTGAAGACCCTGCGGGCGAAGGAACGTATCCCCGCGGTCCGGCCGCGCAACACCCTCTACGACGGCCGGTGGGCCGTGCCCACCTTCGAGGAGGTGCTGCGCTGGGCCGACCGCGAGGGGCGCCGGCGCGGCCGGCGGGTCTGGCTGCACGTGGAGACCAAGCACCCCAGCTACTTCCGCTCCCTCGGCCTCGGCCTGGAGGAGCCGCTCGCGAAGCTGTTGCGCCGCTACGGGCGGGACCGCCGGGATTCGGCCGTGTTCCTCCAGTCCTTCGAACCGTCCAGCATGCAGCGCCTCGGCCGGCTGGTCTCCTCGCCCCGGGTGGTGCTGCTGGCCGCCGCGCACACCCGCCCCTGGGACTTCGTACAGGCCGGCGACCCGCGCACGGTGGCCGACCTGGTCACCCCCGAGGGCCTGAAGTGGATCTCCGGCTTCGCCCAGGGGCTCGGCCCCACCCTGGACCTGGTCATCCCGAGGGACGCGAGCGGCAAGCTGGGCGAGCCGACCACCCTGGTCCGCGACGCCCACGCCCGCGGGCTGGTCCTGCACCCCTGGACCGCGCGCAACGAGAACAGCTTCCTGCCCGCCGACTACCGCAAGGGCACCGACCCGGCCGCCTACGGGGACGTCTTCGGCGCCTACCGCCGCTACTTCGAGCAGGGCATCGACGGGATCTTCACCGACAACCCGGACACCGGACTGCTCGCCGCCGAGGACTTCCGCCCCGGCCGACGACCGGTCAACCACTAACCGGAGTCTCACGTTCGGGTGGGTCGCGGCCGGGCGGGAAACCGCGGGCGACGACCGCCGCGTCCCGCCCGGCATGGACCTCGTGAAGGAACTCGGGCCGCTGCTCTCCGCGGAGGCAGCCGCGGAGGCCCCGGCCGCCGGCGTGGAGCCGGCCGACCTCGAACAGGCCGTCTGGGTGCGGCTGCTGGAATGCGGCCCGGCCCGGCCGGTGGAGCCCGCCCGCTGGCTGCGCCGCGCCGTCCGCGCCGAGGCCCGCCGGGCCCGGCGGCGGACCCGACGCGAGGTCCCGTACGGCCACCGGCCCGATCTCGTCGGCGGCGCCCAGCCCGAGGGGCCGGGGTTCGAACAGCGGCTGCTCGACCGGGAACAGCACCGGGCCCTCCGATCGGCGGTCGCCCGTTTGCCCGGACGCTGCCCCCAGCTCATGGGCGCACTTCTTTCGCCCAGAGACCTCACCTACCGTGAAATCGCAGGAGAGTTGGGTATCTCACAAGGAAGTTTGGGACCCATACGTTCCCGTTGCCTGGGATGTCTGCGCAGAATGCTGGCTGCAGAGGTTGCGGCTCCCGGCCTGCGGGGAAGGGAGCGGTAGACCACAGGGCTACCGGGTGAGCAGGAGGCATGCGCACATGGGCATGAGCGTGACCATTTCGGCGGCGGCCGAGGACGACGCGGAGCAGATCTTCAAGCTCCAGTACCTCGCCTTCCAGAGCGAGGCCGAGCTGTACGGCAACTACCGCATCCAGCCCCTCACCCAGTCCCTGGACTCCCTGAAGGCGGAGCTCGCGACGGACACGGTGCTGGTGGCCCGGCTCGGTGACGAGGTCGTCGGCACCGTCCGCGGCTCCACCGACGAGGACGGCACCGGCAAGATCGCCAAGCTCTGCGTCCACCCGCGGCTGCAGGGTCACGGCCTGGGCGCCCGGCTGCTGCGCGCCGTGGAGCAGGAGCTGGCCGGCACCGCCGAGACCACCCGCTACCGGCTGCACACCGGCCGCAAGAGCGAGTCCAACCTGCGGCTGTACCGCAAGGCGGGCTATGTCGCGGTCGGCGGTCGCACCGCCTCGGACGGCGTGGAACTCGTCATCCTGGAGAAGGACGCCGGCCTGCCCGCCGACTACGCGGTCAGCGCCTAGTGCTGTGACCGGAAAGGTTCACCGGCCCGCGGCGCCCGGCACGGCACCTCGTCCCCCAGCTACCGCTGGGAGGTGCCCCCAGCGTTGTCGGGCCACGCAAGTACGTCCAGTACGAGCCGTGGCCCTCCGCCTTGCGATGCGTCCCCTAGGCCCTGCGGGCCTGGGGAGGCCCCATGCACCGGACGCCGCGGGCCTACCGGCAAACCTTCCCGGTCACAGCACTAGGGTCCGCCGCGCGGGCCTTCCTGAGCCACATCATCCCGGTGACCGGCAGGATCACCGGGATGAACAGGTAGCCCATCCCGAAGTCCGACCACACGGTCGCGTCGGGGAAGGCGTCCGGCCGGACCAGGGTCCAGGTGCCCACGACGAGGACGCCGGCCAGCTCCGCGGCGCAGCACACCAGCGCCGCCCGACGGGCCTTCTCCCCGCCGCGCACCAGTGAGTACGTGATGAAGGCATAGACCAGCGCCGCCACGGCGGACAGTGCGTACGCCAGCGGGGCCCGGCCGAACTCGGTGGAGATCTGGTAGATCGAGCGCGAGACCGCGCCCACCACCATCACCCCGTACAGCCAGACCAGCAGCACTCCGGGCCCGGACACCAACTTCTGTACGGGCCGTTCGGCCGATGCCGCGGCCGGTGCGCCGGCCGGCGCGTCGGGCGTGCTCGGGGCGTTGGCCTCAGGCACCGGTGCCTCCCCAGATGTCATGGAGCCGTACTTCGAGGACGGCGAGGACCACGGCACCCGCGGCCACCGTCACCGAGCCCCACTTGGTCCGCTCGCTCAGGCTGAGCATTCCGGCGGCCGGGATCGCGGCGAGGGCGCCCAGCAGATAGGCCGTGAAGATCACGCCGCCCTCGTCGGGCCGCTCGCCCCGGGCCAGCCGGACCAGCCCGATCACCAGCTGCACCAGCACCAGCACGGTCACCACGGCCATGCCGATGAAGTGCCAGTCCTTGGTCGGCTGGTCCCGGTAGGCGGCGAATCCGCACCAGCCGGCGAGGGCGAGCGAGGCCACGCCGATGGCGAGGGTCAGGGCGTCGAGCATGCAGCGAGGGTATTACGCGCCGAAAGACCCGATGCGCGCGCCCCTGGGCGCCACCCGGCGGGGGAGTGGTCTTGACCACATGGCACCCCTTCGGCGCCTCGCCCGCGGATCGGGGTCGTACGGGCTCATCCGGCGGTGTCCGCGCAGGTCACGGGCGAGGGCGCGGCCCTCGGGGCGGACGGCCGCCTCGACCCCTGATGTCCGCTATGCGGCCGGTATCCGTCCGGATAGCGGACAACGTTGATCGGTGAGCGAGCCGGTCTGGTTTACTGGCGCCCATGACCACGACGAGCAGCCGCACCCTTGCGACCGAGGCGATGATGACGCCCGGTGCTCGTTGTATGTGTCGAATGTGCGCCTTCTGAGGGCCCTTCCCCCACTTGGCCTCGCGCCCCGAAGCGAGCCCCCGGCCGAGCCCGTCCGCGTCCCGGACCGCTCCTGCCCGCGTTCCCCCCAGATGTTTTGTTCCGTGCCGGCCGCCTGCCGCGCCGCGCACTCGACAGCGACGGAATCCCTGTGATCACCACATCGGGCCTCACGAAGGTCTACCAGTCCCGTGGCCGAGAGGTCACCGCCCTGGACGGCGTGGACCTCCACGTCCGCGAGGGCGAGGTCTACGGAGTCATCGGCCAGAGCGGCGCCGGCAAGTCCTCGCTCATCCGGTGCGTGAACCTGCTGGAACGCCCCACCTCCGGCACCGTCACCGTCGACGGAGTCGACCTCACCGCACTGGCCGGCAGCGGCCGGCGGGCCGGCCGGGAACTCCGCGAGGCCCGCAGCCGTATCGGCATGGTCTTCCAGCACTTCAACCTGCTGTCCTCGCGCACCGTCCAGGACAACATCGAGCTGCCCCTGGAGATCCTCGGCGTCTCCGGCCGCGAGCGCTCCCGCAAGGCGCAGGAACTCCTCGGCCTCGTCGGCCTCGCCGACAAGGCCAAGGCCTACCCCGGCCAGCTCTCCGGCGGCCAGAAGCAGCGCGTCGGCATCGCCCGCGCCCTGGCCGGCGAACCCAAGGTGCTGCTCTCCGACGAGGCCACCAGCGCCCTGGACCCCGAGACCACCCGCTCCATCCTGACGCTGCTGCGCGACCTCAACCGCCAGCTGGGCCTGACCGTGCTCCTCATCACGCACGAGATGGACGTCGTCAAGACCATCTGCGACTCCGCGGCCCTGATGAAGAAGGGACGGATCGTGGAATCCGGCACCGTCTCCGAGCTCCTCGCCACCCCCGGCTCCGAGCTCGCCGCCGAACTCTTCCCGCTGACCGGCTCCGCGACCACCGCCGAGCAGACCGTCATCGACGTGACCTTCCACGGCGAGACCGCGACCCAGCCGGTCATCTCCCAGCTGGCCCGCACCTACAACATCGACATCTCGATCCTCGGTGCCGCCATGGACACCGTCGGCGGCAGGCAGATCGGCCGGATGCGCATCGAGCTCCCCGGCCGCTACGAGGACAACGTCGTGCCCGTCGGCTTCCTGCGCGAGCAGGGCCTGCAGGTCGACGTCGTCGACGTCGCCGACAACACCGACGCGGACACCGAGCTCGCCGAACTGGTCAAGGACGGTGCCCGGTGACCTGGTCCGAAATGCAGCCCCTGCTCAGCCAGGGCACCTACGACACCCTCTACATGGTGCTGTGGGCCACCGTGGTCACCGTCCTCGGCGGCCTCCCGCTCGGTGTCCTGCTGGTCCTGACCGACAAGGGCGGACTGCTGCAGAACCGTCCCTTCAACAAGGTCCTCGGCGTCGTGGTGAACATCGGCCGCTCGATGCCGTTCATCATCCTGCTGATCTGGCTGATCCCCGTCACCAAGTGGGTGATCGGCGTCTTCACCGGCTTCCCCACCTACATCGGCCCCACCGCGATGATCGTGCCGCTCTCCATCGGCGCCATCCCCTTCTTCGCCCGCCTGGTCGAGACGGCCGTCCGGGAGGTCGACCACGGCCTCGTCGAGGCAGTCCAGTCCATGGGCGGCGGCATCCCCACGATCGTGTGGAAGGTCCTGCTGCCCCAGGCACTGCCCTCCCTGGTCTCCGGACTCACCACCACCGTCATCGCCCTCATCGGCTACTCGGCGCTCGCCGGAGCCGTCGGCGGCGAAGGACTCGGCAGTCTCGCGATCACCTACGGCTACCAGCGCTTCGAAGGCGACTTCATGCTCGCCACCGTCGCCCTGCTGATCGTGATCGTGACCGCCGTCCAGCTGCTCGGCGACGGCGCCGTACGCCTGCTCGCCCGCCGCGGCCGGACGGCCTGACCCGCCACCCCCGGACTCTCCACCCCCAAAGCCCGCACTTGTCGTGCTCGGGCGTCATCCGCACCACCAAGAAAGAGGCACTCTTCGTGCGCAAGAACACCAAGATCACCGCTGTCGCCGCTGCCACCGCCGCGCTCGCCCTGGGCCTCACCGCCTGCGGCAGCTCCTCCGACCCGGCCGCCAAGAAGGCCGGCGGCAGCACCGACACCAACGCGGCCCTCGTCGTCGCGGCCTCCCCGACCCCGCACGCCGACATCCTGAAGTTCGTCAAGGACAACCTGGCGGCGAAGGAAGGCCTCAAGCTGGACGTGAAGGAGTTCACCGACTACGTCCTGCCGAACAAGGCCACCCAGGACGGCCAGGTCGACGCGAACTACTTCCAGCACAAGCCCTACCTCGACGACTTCAACGCCAAGAACGGCACCACCATCGTTCCGGTCGTCAACGTGCACCTGGAGCCCCTCGGCCTCTACTCCAAGAAGGCCAAGGCCCTGACCGACATCACGTCCGGCCAGACCATCGCCGTCCCCAACGACAACACCAACGAGGGCCGCGCCCTCCACCTCCTCGCCGCCAACGGCCTGATCACCCTCAAGGAGGGCGTCGGCGCCACCGCCAAGCTCTCCGACATCACCGACGCCAAGGGCCTGAAGTTCAAGGAGCTGGAGGCCGCCACGCTGCCCCGCGCCCTCGGCGAGGTCGACGCCGCCGTGATCAACGGCAACTACGCCATCGAGGCCGACCTCAAGCCCAAGGAGCAGGCCCTGGCCCTGGAGAAGGCCGAGGGCAACCCGTACGCCAACTTCCTCGCCGTGAAGAAGGGCAACGAGAACGACCCGCGGATCCAGAAGCTCGCCAAGCTCCTGAACTCGCCCGAGGTCAAGAAGTTCATCGAGGACAAGTACGCAGGCTCGGTCAGCGCGGCCTTCGGCGCCCCGCAGTCCCAGTCCTGACACATTCCCCACCCCCTCCGGGACACGCGTACGACACCTGCACGGCACCGGCCCCGCATCCCCGCCACGGGGGCGCGGGGCCCGGCCATGCACATCCGCGCGCCGATGCTGCATGCTGTGGCTCTACGGCCCGCACAAACGGTCCCGCACCACCGTCTCAGGCATGGAGCTGCGCATGACTACCACCTTCCCGGACGTCTCCATCAGCACGGACCGGCTGGTGCTGCGCCCGTTCGAGGAAGGCGATGTCGCCGCGCTCGCCGAGATGATGAACGACGAACTCATCACGGCCTGGACCTCCGTGCCGCACCCCTACACCCACGCCGACGCCTACCGCTGGGCCACCCGCCACGCCCACGCCGAACGCACCGAGGGCCGCGGCATCGTCTTCGCCGTCACCGAGTTCCTGACCCAGCGCCTGGTCGGGGTCATCCACCTGCAGAACACCAACTGGCGCACCCGCGCCACCGAGGTCGGCTACGTCACCGCCCCCTGGGCCCGGGGCGAGGGCTACGCCAGCGAGTCCGTCCTCGCCGTCGCCCACTGGCTCTTCCGCGATCAGGGCTTCGAACGCCTCGAACTGCGCACCGCCGCCGACAACACCGCCTCCCAGCAGGTGGCCCAGAAGATCGGTTGCATCAGTGAAGGCGTCCTGCGCAACGCCTGGATAGTGCGCACCCGGCCCGACAACGCAGCCGACGGACCCTGGGTGGAGACCCGCACCGACCTGATCGTCTGGAGCCTGGTCCCCGAGGACCTCGAAGGGCTCGACGAGTACGGCGAGGGCTACGGGGACGGCTACGGGGACGGCTACGGGGACGGCTACGGCGGCCAGATGGCCGAAGCGGGCGGCTACGCCGTCACCACCGACTGGAACTGACCCGATGACCGGGTAGTCTCACTTGCCCGCTCCTCCCCCCACCCCAGGATCAGGAGACTGACGACGATGGCCGACCGGGTCACGGTGATCGGCTGGGACGGATCGCCCCTCACCGCAGCCGCCAGGTCCGCACTCTCGGCCGCCACGCTGGTGGCCGGCGCCGCCCACCACCTCGCCCTCCCCGAGATCCCGCCCGCCGCCGAGCGGATCCGGCTCGGCAGCATCGGGCTGGCCGCCCGCCGCATCGCCGGGCACCGCGGCACCGCCGTCGTCCTCGCCGACGGCGACCCCGGCTTCTTCGGCGTGGTACGCACCCTCCGCGCGCCCGAACACGGCCTCGAAGTGGAAGTCGTCCCCGCGGTCTCCTCCGTCGCCGCCGCCTTCGCCCGGGCCGGCATGCCCTGGGACGACGCCCAGGTCGTGGTCGCCCAGCGCCGCACCCTGCGCCGCGCCGTCAACGTCTGCCGCGCCCACGCCAAAGTCGCCGTCCTCACCTCGCCCGGAGCCGGACCCGCCGAACTCGCACTGCTCCTCGAAGGGGTCCACCGCACGTTCGTCATCTGCGAGGAGCTCGGCACCGACAACGAACAAGTGACCGTTCTCACCTCGGACAAGGCCGCCGACCACAACTGGCGCGACCCCAACGTCGTGATCGTCATCGGAGGCGCCGGACAGGCCGCCACCGAAGCCGGCTGGCTCCTCGGCCATCCCGCCGCCGACGCCCCCCGGGGCTGGGCGCGGCCCGAGCCGGACGCCACCGAAGGCGGCTCCGCCCCGCTGCGCGCCGCCCAGCTCGCCCGGCTCGGCCCGCGCCCCGGCGACCTGCTGTGGGATATCGGCGCCGGCTCCGGAGCCCTCGCCGTGGACGCAGCCGCCTTCGGCGCCGCCGTCATCGCCGTGGACGCCGACGCGGACGCTTGCGAACGCACAACTGCCGCCGCCCGCAAGCGCGGAGTGCAACTCCAGACCGTCCACGGAACCGCCCCGCACGTCCTGGAATCCCTCCCCGAACCCGATGTGGTCCGCATCGGCGGCGGAGGCGTCGCGGTGGTCGAGGCCTGCGCCGACCGGCGTCCCGAACGGATCGTCACCCACGCCTCCACCCGGGACGAGGCCGAGGCCATCGGACGCGCCCTGAACGGACGCGGATACGACGTCGAATGCGCCCTCCTCCAGTCCCTCGGCCTGGACACCACGACCTGGGCCGAACAGGACCGGTCGGTGGTGTTCCTGCTCGCCGCGGCCCGCCCCGTGCCCCGCTAGCCGCCCCGCCCGGGTAGGCTGGCCGATCGTCGTACTGCCCTGGACTTCAGCAGCTTTGGGCTACGGCGGTACCGGAGGACGCGCGACGTGGCGCAGTCCACAGCGGACCGGGGCGGTAATGGCCGCCACGGTGGCGAACGAGCGCGACAATGCTTAGTGGTTGTCGGCGGCCGGGTACGTGAGGTGTCCGTGCCGCACGGCGACCGCGCTCGTTCGACTCGCCGGTCTTGGCCTGTCCTACGGGCTCCGGGCGACGGACGAAGCACAACCGATGGGCGAGGGGTACGCATGACCGACACCGGCCAGGTTCCGGGCGAGGGCCTTCCGGACGACGCGGGCATGGCGGAGCAGCAGCAGGGCATCCCCGTGCCGGTCCCGGCGCCGGGCGCCTACGCCTTCCAGGACCTCGCGGACAACCCCGGCGAGGACGAGGACGAGCTGCTGCTGATGCCCAGCGGCCAGGGCTCGTGGAGCGACCCGCAGGTGGTACCGCCGGTACCGGCCTACCCGGTCGAGGGGTACACCGAAACCCCTTACGTCGAAACTCCGTACGCGGAAACCCCGTACGCCGAAGCCGGGTACGCCGAGGCTCCCTACGCGGACGGCGCGCACGAGGCGGGCGGCCGGGACTCCGGCTCCCTCGACCTCGGTGGCCTCCGGGTGCCGCCGCCCGTCCCGCCCATGCCCGCGGCCCCGGTTCCGCCGGCCCGCCGTCCGCTGCACATGGGTCCGCCCGTCCCGGACGCCTCCGGCGGAGTCGTACGCTCCCTCGCCGACCGCGGCCCGGCCCAGGTACCGGCCCCCGCCCCGGCCCCGGCCCCGGCTCAGGTGCCCGTGCAGGCCCCGGCGCCCGTACCGGCCCCCGCGGCGCCGGTCGTGCCGCCGGTGCCGGTGCAGGCGCAGGTACAGCCCGGTCCGGAGTACCTGGACCTGCCCGTCCAGACGGGTGGTCCCTGGCAGGCGGTGGCCGAGCCTGCAGAAACGGTGGTGCAGGTCCCCGAGCCGCCGTCGGCGGAGACCCGCCCGGAGCAGCCCGCCGAGCCGGCCCTGGCCCCGCAGCCTGCCCCCGGCCCCGAGGACGGCGGCCTGCTGAGCTCGGCCGTGCCGGCCGGTCAGGTGGCCGCCGAGCCCGTCGCCGAGGCCGGCGGGCTGCTGCCCACGGACATCGCCCCGGAGCCCCTGCCGGCCATGCCCGAGCCGGTCGAGGTTCCGCAGCCGGTTGCCGAGGTCCCGGACGCCCCCGAGGTCCCGCAGGTTCCCGAGGTCCCGCAGATTCCCGAGGTCCCGCAGGTTCCCGAGGCCGAGGCGGAGCCCGTGCCGGTGCCCGCGGTGGAGGAGCCGCCCGCGCTGGACCTCACGGCCGCCCCGGCCGAGCCGGTGGCCATGGCCGCCCCGGAGGAGCAGCCGGCCGCCCCCGCCGAGCCCCTGCCCGACGCCGTCGTGGCCGAGGCCGTTCCGGAGCCGGAGGCGGAGGCTGAGCCGGCCCTGCCCGAGCCCGAGCCCGCCCCCGAGCAGGCGGCGCCCGCCGAGCCCGTCGAGCCGGCCGAATTGGTCGAGCCGGCCGAACCGGCCGAACCGGTCGAGCCCGCCCAGCCCGTCGAGGCCGCCAATCCCATCGAGCCCGCCGCGCCCGTCGAAGTGGTGGAGCTCCTCGGCCCCGACCCGTACCTCACCCCCGCCGTCGAACCCGAGCCCACCGAGCAGGCCGCGGCCCCCCAGCCCGTCCCGGCCGCCCAGCCGGCCCCGGTCGAGGAGGCCCCCCAGCCCGTATCCGCGGGCGAGCCCGCCCCCGGCTACGCCGACGCCGAGCGGGAAGCCGTACTCCGCGTCATGCGCGAGCGGCGCGACATCCGCAACGGCTTCCGCACCGACCCCATCCCGCACGAGGTGCTGCTGCGCGTCCTCGAAGCCGCGCACACCGCGCCCAGCGTCGGCCACTCCCAGCCCTGGGACTTCGTGGTCATCCGGTCCGCCGAGACCCGGCGCACCATGCACGAGCTCGCCGAACGCCAGCGCGAGGCGTACGCCAAGTCGCTGCCCAAGGGCCGGGCGAAGCAGTTCAAGGAAATGAAGATCGAGGCCATCCTCGACACCCCGGTGAACATCGTGGTCACCGCCGACCCGACCCGCGGTGGCCGCCACACCCTCGGCCGGCACACCCAGCCGCAGATGGCCCCGTACTCCTCGGCCCTCGCCGTCGAGAACCTCTGGCTCGCCGCCCGCGCCGAGGGCCTCGGCGTCGGCTGGGTCAGCTTCTTCGACGAGCGCGAGATGGTCCGTACCCTCGGCCTGCCCGAGCACCTCGAAGTGGTCGCGTACCTGTGCATCGGCTACGTGGACGAGTTCCCGGACGAGCCCGAGCTGATGCAGGCCGGCTGGTCCAAGCGCCGGCCGCTGTCCTGGGTGGTCCACGAGGAGACGTACGGCCGCCGGGCGCTGCCCGGCGAGGAGCCGCACGACCTGCTCAGCGAGACCGTCTCCGGCATCCGCCCGCTGGACGCCAAGGCGCTCGGCGAGGCCTGGGAGCGGCAGAAGCGGATGACCAAGCCCGCCGGGGCGCTCGGCATGCTGGAGATCATCTCCGCCCAGCTGGCCGGGCTGTCGAGGGTCTGCCCGCCGCCGATCCCGGAGCCGGCCGCGGTCGCGATCTTCGCGGGGGACCACGGCGTCCACGCCCAGGGGGTCACCCCCTGGCCGCAGGAGGTCACCTCCCAGATGGTGGCGAACTTCCTGGGCGGCGGCGCGGTCTGCAACGCCTTCGCCAACCAGGTCGGCGCCGAGGTCTGCGTCATCGACGTGGGTGTGGCCGGGGACCTGCCCGCCACCCCCGGGCTGCTGCCCCGGAAGGTCCGGCCCGGTACCGCCGACCTGTCCACCGGCCCGGCGATGAGCCGGGAAGAGGCCGTCGCGGCCATCGAGGTGGGCATCGAGACCGCCCGCGACCTGGTGGCTGCCGGCAACAAGGGACTGCTCACCGGCGAGATGGGCATCGCGAACACCACCGTGTCCGCGGCGCTGATCTCCGTGTTCACGGGCGTGGACCCGGCCGAGGTCACCGGCCGCGGTACCGGCATCAACGACGAGACCCACGCGCGCAAGGTCGACGTGGTCCGCCGGGCGCTGGAACTGCACCGGCCCGACCCCGCCGACCCGATCGGCGTCCTGGCGGCCATCGGCGGCCTGGAGCACGCGGCGATGGTCGGCCTGATCCTGGGCGCGGCCTCGCTCCGTACGCCGGTGATCCTGGACGGCGTCAGTGCCGGTGCGGCGGCGCTGGTGGCCCGGGCGATCGCCCCGGAGTCGCTGTCGGCGTGCATCGCCGGCCACCGCAGCGCCGAACCGGGCCATGTCGCGGCCCTGAACAAGCTGGGCCTGCGCCCGCTGGTCGACCTGGACCTGCGCCTCGGCGAGGGCACGGGGGCACTGCTGGCGCTGCCGCTGGTGCAGAGCGCGGCCCGCGCGATGCACGAGGTCGCCACGTTCGACTCCGCCGGCGTAACGGAGAAGTAGCCACTGCCATCTCCCCACCCCGCCCCTTCCCAGAACCGGGGCTCCGCCCCGGACCCCGTTCCGGGGCCGGTCTGGGCCCCGGAGGGCCCCGCGGGGTCCGGGGCGGAGCCCCGAAGGGTGCGGGCGGAGCCCGGGCACCCAGGGGGTGTGGGGCGCAGCCCCACGGGTGGGGTCCGGGGCCGCAGGCCCCGGTTTCTGGGGGCACCTCCCAGCGGTAGCTGGGGGAGAAGGGGCGGGGTGGGGCAATGCCCGCGCAGCGGACCCCGCGGGGCTCGGCGCGGGCCCGGCACGGTCGAGGCCGCAGCGGACCCCGCGGGGCTCGGCGCGGGCCGGGCGCGGTCGAGGCCGCAGCGGACGCCGCAGGCGTCGGCCGCACCCAGACCCCACCCCCACCCCGCCGGGGCCGTATCGTGGACCCGCACAAACAAAACCGCACGTCAGTACCCCCGCCGCTCCAGCGCCGCAGCGGCACAGTGAACCACCGCTGCTTCAGGAGCCGCACCGCCATGGCCGACACCCCCGCCTACCCCGTAGGGCTCCGTCTCGCCGGTCGCCGCGTCGTCGTCATCGGCGGCGGGCAGGTCGCCCAGCGCCGGCTGCCCGCCCTTGTCGCGGCCGGTGCCGACGTGCTGCTGATCTCCCCGTCCGCCACCCCGTCCGTGGACGCCATGGCCGAGACCGGCGAGATCCGCTGGGAGCGCCGCCGCTACCGGGACGGCGACCTCGCCGACGCCTGGTACGCCCTGATCGCCACCCAGCACCGCGAGGTCAACCAGCAGGCCTCCGCCGAGGCCGAGCGCGAGCGGGTCTGGTGCGTCCGGGCCGATGACGCCTCCGCAGCCACCGCCTGGACCCCGGCCACCGGCCGCAGCGAGGGCGTGACCGTGGCCGTGCTCACCGGGAACGACCCGCGCCGTTCCGCCGCCGTCCGCGACGCCGTCGTCGAGGGGCTGCGCGACGGCACCCTGAACGCCCCCGCCCACCGCCGCACCGGCCAGGGCAACGGCACCGGCTCCGTCGCGCTCGTCGGCGGCGGCCCCGGCGACCCGGACCTGATCACCGTCCGCGGGCGCCGCCTGCTCGCCCAGGCGGACGTGGTCATCGCCGACCGGCTCGGCCCCCGCGACCTGCTCGCCGAACTCCCGCCGCACGTCGAGGTCATCGACGCAGCGAAGATCCCGTACGGCCGGTTCATGGCCCAGGAGGCCATCAACCAGGCACTGATCGAGCACGCCAAGGCCGGCCGGAACGTGGTCCGGCTCAAGGGCGGCGACCCGTATGTCTTCGGCCGCGGCATGGAGGAGCTCCAGGCGCTCGCCGAGGCCGGCATCCCCTGCACCGTGGTCCCCGGCATCTCCAGCTCCATCTCGGTGCCGGGCGCGGTCGGCATCCCGGTCACCCACCGGGGCGTTGCCCACGAGTTCACCGTGGTCAGCGGCCACGTCGGCCCCGAGGACCCGCGCTCGCTGGTCGACTGGGCGTCCCTCGCCAAGCTCACCGGCACCCTGGTGATCCTGATGGGCGTCGACAAGATCGGCTCCATCGCCGAGGCCCTCGTCCGGCACGGCAAGTCCGCCGACACCCCGGTGGCCGTCGTCCAGGAGGGCACCACCGCCACCCAGCGCCGGGTGGACGCCACGCTGGCCACCGTCGGCGAGACCGTCCGGGCCGAAGAGGTACGGCCGCCCGCCGTGATCGTCATCGGTGACGTCGTGGCGGTCCACACCGGCAACCGGCCGGGAGACCGGCCGGCAGACCGACCGACCAGCTGACGAGCCGTTGGCACCGCACCCAGGACAAGGCAGTATCACCCTGTGGCTGATCTCATCACCATCGAGGACCCCGACGACCCGCGCCTGCGCGACTACACGGGGCTGACCGACGTAGAACTCCGGCGCCGCCGCGAACCGGCCGAGGGCCTCTTCATCGCCGAGGGCGAGAAGGTCATCCGACGGGCCAAGAGCGCCGGGTACGAGATGCGCTCGATGCTGCTGTCCGCCAAGTGGGTCGACGTGATGCGCGACGTCATCGACGAGCTCCCGGCCCCGGTCTACGCGGTCAGCCCGGACCTCGCCGAGCGGGTCACCGGCTACCACGTGCACCGGGGGGCGCTCGCCTCCATGCAGCGCAAGCCGCTGCCGACGGCGGAGGAACTCCTGTCCACCACCCGCCGGGTGGTTGTCATGGAGGCGGTCAACGACCACACCAACATCGGTGCGATCTTCCGCAGTGCCGCCGCGCTCGGCATGGACGCCGTGCTGCTCTCCCCGGACTGCGCCGATCCGCTCTACCGGCGGTCGGTGAAGGTCTCCATGGGAGCCGTGTTCTCCGTCCCGTACGCCCGGCTGGAGGCCTGGCCCAAGAGCCTGGACTCGGTCCGCGAGGCCGGGTTCAAGCTGCTCGCCCTCACCCCGCACGAGAAGGCCTCCCCGATCGACCAGGCGGCCCCGCAGCGCCTGGAGCGGGTGGCGCTGATGCTCGGCGCCGAGGGCGACGGGCTGTCCACGCAGGCGCTGGTTGCGGCCGACGAATGGGTACGCATCCCCATGGCGCACGGAGTGGACTCGCTGAACGTGGGCGCGGCGGCGGCCGTGGCCTTCTACGCGGTGGCCGGGCCCGCCACCCCCGCCTGAGTCTCCTGAGCCCGCTTGCGCCCCCGCCGCCCCGCTACAGCTTCTGCGCGGCGGCGATGCCCAGGGCCACGACCAGGGTGACCACCACGAACACGATCAGGCGCTGACGCAGCAGCCGCGGGTCCGGACGGCCCGGGCGGCGGCCCGCCCCCGTGGTGCGGGGGGCCGGCCGGCCGCCGGTGCGGCCCGCCGTCGGCCGGGACGAGGGGCCCGGGTGGCGCGGCGAGGACGGCCGGGACTGCGGGCCGCCCTGCGGGCGCGGCGCCGGGGTGCCGGCCGGCCGGCGCTCCGTACGCTGCTCCGCATGCTCGGCGTGGGTGGCGGGCCCGCCCGGCCTGGCGTGCTCGGTGGGCCGGTCCGGTACGCGCTCCGGCCTGCCCCGCCGGTCCGCCGGGCGCCCGTCGGTCAGCCCCTGCACCTCGCGGGCCGCGATCTCCTTCAGCCGCATGGACAGCTGGAGGGTGCTCGGCCGGTCCTCCGGATCCTTGGCCAGGCAGGCCCGCACCAGCGGGGCCAGCGCGTCCGGCACCCCGTGCAGATGCGGCTCCTCGTGCACCACGCGGTACAGCATCACCTCGGAACTGCCGTGGCCGAACGGGGAGTCGGCGGTCGCGGCGTACGCGAGGGTGGCGCCCAGCGCGAACACGTCCGTGGCCGGGGTGACGGCCGCGCCGCGGACCTGCTCGGGGGCGAGGAACCCGGGCGAGCCGACCGCGGTGCCCACATGGGTCAGCGTGCTCGCCCCGGTCGCCCAGGCGATCCCGAAGTCGATGATCCGCGGGCCCTTGGGCGACAGCAGGATGTTGGACGGTTTCAGGTCACGGTGCACCACACCGGCCTCGTGTACGGCGACCAGCCCCTCGGAGAGCGCGGCGCCGACGGCGGCGATCTGCGCGGCGGTGAGCGGGCCCTCTTCGGCCACCCGGTCGTGCAGCGAGGGCCCGGGGACGTACTGGGTGGCGAACCAGGGCCGCTCGGCCTCCAGATCGGCGGCCACCAGGCGGGCCGTGCAGCCACCGCGGATCCGGCGGGCGGCGGACACCTCGCGGGCGAACCGGGAGCGGAACTCCTGGTCCTCGGCCAGATCCGGCCGGATCACCTTGAGCGCGACGCGCTGCCCGCGCCGGTCCGAGCCCAGGTAGACCACACCCATGCCGCCGGCACCGAGCCGTCGGTGCAGCCTGAACGAGCCGACGACACGCGGGTCCTCGCGCCGGAGCCGCATCATCGCCATGTCCACCCCGCTGACTGACCGGTCGTCCTGTTGACGTGGCACAGCTTACGGACCATCCGGCATGTGCGCTCAGAGGCCGCGCCCTCGTCGGGAAAATCGATTGTCAGTGCGGGATGGGACACTTGAGGGGTGCTCAGAAGTCCCCGTGCGGGAGGCCCTTCCGGGCCGCTGAGCTGTCAAGAGTCCATCGCGTAAGGGGGATTGGCGATGAAGGGCGACCGGGTCGAGATCGTCGTGGACGCGGGAGACACGACACGGACGTATGAAGTGGTGGCCACCAGGGCGGGGCGCAGGGTGGAGACTGCCGTCCGCAGGGGAGTGGTGGAAGTGAGCGAAGTCACTCGTAGTGGTCAGGCGGTGCGCACCGCGCGCTTTATGGCCAATCGTGTCCTGGCGCTGGTGGAGCAGCCCGTTCCGGGGGGACCCCTCCGGGAAGACCCCCAGGCGGAGTGATGCGTCTCCAACCAGGGGAGTAGGCGCAGGGTGCGCCCGTCATCCTCCTGGAGGCCCGGTAAAGGGTCCACAGGCATGAGGACCGGGCACTCCAGCGCTTCTAAGGTTGAACACAAGCGGCGGGTGGCTAACTCGTCCCCCGAGGTCACACACCCGCCGCTGCCAACCCCAGGGAGAGGATCATGTCGGACCGCGCACAGCAGGGACGCAAGACCTTCGCGTTCAACGCGCACCAGTCCGCCTCCGGTACGCGCCACCCGCTGGTGGCCGCAGCCATGGTGCTTCCCCTGGCCACCCTCCTGGTCGTGCTGTTCGGCGGCTGGGACCAGGTGGTGACACAAGCGTCGTCCGTGAGCGCGTTGCTGGGGCGCTGAGCGGCGCCTCAGGTCCGGGAGAGCGGCCCGGACCGGGACATCGCCGAACAACCCCGTGGGGACGGGGGTACGGCGGACGGCAGTGAAAGGGTGCTGTCCTTGCGACTGGGGAGTCGCAAGGCCGGCACCCTTTTCGTCTCCGGCCCGCTCGGTCAGGGCTCGTACTCGTGGTCGTGGACGGGCGCGTCGGGGAGTTGGCGGTCCAGGGACTCGCGGTAGCGGACACAGCCGCGGAGGAAGCGCGGCCAGGGCGGTACCGCCACCTCGGGGGAGAGGCGTTCCGGGAGCAGGGCCCAGAGCCGGGGATGGTGCCAGCAGAGGTCGTGGCCCGTGCTGTCGCGGTGGGCTCGGATCCCGTTCCGCAGGCGCACCACCTCGGCCACGAGTTCCTCGCGGCCCAGCCGGGCCAGGTCCGCATCCAGATCCGGATCCACGTCCATTCCCGCAGCCTAGGGCCTTGCCGGGTGGTCCGCGGGGCGCGACGCCCCGGGTCCTTCCGGGTGCGCGTACGATCCGCAAGGGGGTGTGCACCGAAGGAAAAGGAACCCGGGGGACAAGTGACCGAGCCGCTGACTGCCGTGCTGGCCGAGGTCGCCGCGCGGGCGGCCGGGGGAGTGCCCGGGCCGCGCCGGGGCGGGGTGCTGGCCGAGCGGGCCGACGGGACCGTCGTCCGGTGCGGGGATGCCGTGGCCAAGGCGCATGCCGCCGATACGGATCGCGCCGGCCTCGCCGCCCGGCTGCGGGTGGCCGCCGCCCCCGAGCTGGCCGGGGTGCTGCTGCCGCCGCTGCGGCCCGCTGCCGAGTACCTGCGGGGCCGGGCCGTGACCGTCTGGCCGTACGGCGCCCCGGTCGACCCCGGGCGTCCCGAGGACGCCCCCTGGGCCGCGGCCGGCCGGCTGCTGGGCCTGCTGCACCAGGTGCCGGTGGACCGGCTGCCCGGGCCGGTCCCGCCGATGCGCGGCCCGGCGAAGCTGGCCCGCGCTCTGCGCCGTATGACCGGGGTGCTGCGGGACGCCGGCCCACCGGCACCCGGCGCCGGCTCGGGCACCGACCCGGGCGCCGAGCGGGGCAACGACCCGGGCACCGGCCCGGATGTCGGCTCGCGCGCCGATTCGGGCGCGGCCCGCGCGGCCCGCGCCGTCCTGGCGGCGGCGGCCACCCTGCCCGCCTGGGCCCGGAACGAGGCCCCCGTCCCGGTGTCCGCCGGCCCCACCCTCTGCCACGGCGATCTGCACCTCGGCCAGCTCGTTCACACCGGCTCCGGCTGGCGGCTCATCGACGTGGACGACCTCGGGGTCGGGCCGGCCGCCTGGGACCTGGCCCGGCCCGCCGCCTGGTACGCGGCCGGACTGCTCGCCCCCGAGGACTGGCTGTGCTTCCTCGACGCCTACCGGCAGGCCGGCGGCCCGGCCGCGGGCCCGCCCGGCATCGACCCCTGGCCGGAACTCGACCTCGCCGCCCGCGCCTTGACCGTGCAGACCGGTGCGCTGGCCGTGGCCAGGGCCGGTGCCGGGAACCGCCGACTGGACGAGGTGGAACGGGCGATGACCGATGCCTGTGGCCGAATAGCCGACCTCCCGCCCGAGTTGGAGTCCGCGCCTCCGTCGTAAGGTGAGGGAACGCTGCCGGGCACGTATCCGGTGGCGAGGTCCGACGGCGAGGAGTGAGCCGATCATGCAGTGTCCGAAGTGTCACGCGATGATGCATACGTACAACCGCAGCGGTGTCCAGATCGAGCAGTGCAGCGGCTGCCGGGGCATCTTCCTGGACTACGGAGAGCTGGAGGCCCTGACCCGTCTCGAGTCCCAGTACGGCCAGGTTCCGCCGCCGGCGGCGCCGCCCGCCTACCCGGCGCAGCACGCTGCCCCCGCGCCCGCCTGGGGTGCCCCGCAGCACCACGGCCACGGTCACGGCCACCACCGCGGTTTCGGCCGGATGCTGTTCTCGTCCTGACCGGGGAACGCCGAAGCCCCGGCCGTGGAGACGGCCGGGGCTTCCGGGGTGGTGCGCGATACTGGGATTGAACCAGTGACCTCTTCCGTGTCAGGGAAGCGCTCTCCCGCTGAGCTAATCGCGCGGGAACCACGGCTTGAAAGCCGCAGGTCAAGCAGTACTGCGTGCGCGATACTGGGATTGAACCAGTGACCTCTTCCGTGTCAGGGAAGCGCTCTCCCGCTGAGCTAATCGCGCGGGGGATCCATGGATCCGGGATCCGAAGATCCAGTGGACGATACTGGGATTGAACCAGTGACCTCTTCCGTGTCAGGGAAGCGCTCTCCCGCTGAGCTAATCGTCCATGGAGGTGGAGACGGGATTTGAACCCGTGTAGACGGCTTTGCAGGCCGTTGCCTCGCCTCTCGGCCACTCCACCAGGAGTGATTACAGGGGTTCGGGAAGATCCCCCACATCGAGCGGACGACGAGATTCGAACTCGCGACCCTCACCTTGGCAAGGTGATGCTCTACCAGCTGAGCCACGTCCGCATGTCGCCGTCTTGCTCGGGGTTTTTCCTTCGCTCCCCGGCGACGTGTTGAACTCTAGCGGATTCCCGGGCCAGCTCAAAAACGCGTTTCCGCAGCGTGCTGCCCTCCGATCACCTCAGGTCACCCATCGGTCACCTCTCCGGCGCCTTCCGGTCACCGGCCATAGACTCGAGGCCGTGCAAGACCTGCAGCCCATGGCCCGCTTCGGCGGCCTCCTCGCCACCGATCTCCGCGATGTGACCGGCGATGTCTCCGCCCTCGACTCCACCGGGTTCTGGGCGGTATCCGCCGACTTCGAGGGGCGCATCACCTGCGCCCGCTTCGGCGACATACGACCGGACCCGGTCCCCGCGCCCGTTCCCGGCGCCTGGCAGGGGCCCGGCGCCGACCGGTGGACCTCCTCCCTGGACCGGGACGCCTATGTGGCCGGCGTACGGCGGATCCGGGAGCACATCGCGGCCGGGGAGGTCTATCAGGCCAATCTGTGCCGGGTGCTCTCCGCCCCGCTGCCGGACCCGGCCGGCGCCGATGTGGACGCCCTCACCGCACTCCTCGCGCGCGGCAACCCCGCACCGTATGCAGGAACGATTCGACTTCCCGCGCACGGCGTCGAAATAGCCACCGCCTCCCCGGAGCTCTACCTCCGCCGGACCGGCCGCCACATCGAGTCCGGCCCCATCAAGGGGACCGGCCGGACCGCCGCCGACCTGCTGGAGAAGGACCACGCCGAGAACGTGATGATCGTCGACCTGGTCCGCAACGACCTCGGCCGGGTCTGTGCCACCGGCTCCGTCACGGTCCCCGAACTCTGCGCCGTCGAAGAGCACCCCGGCCTGGTCCACCTGGTCTCCACCGTCAGCGGTGAGCTCGCCGACGGAGCCGGCTGGCCCGAGCTGCTCGACGCCACCTTCCCGCCGGGCTCCGTCACCGGCGCACCCAAGTCCTCCGCCCTCCGGATCATCGAGGCCCTGGAGACCGCCCCGCGCGGCCCCTACTGCGGCGGCATCGGCTGGGTGGACGCCGACCGCGGTACCGCCGAGCTCGCCGTGGGCATCCGTACGTTCTGGATCGACCGGCAGGCCCCCGGCGGGCCCCGGCTGCTCTTCGGTACCGGAGCCGGCATCACCTGGGGCTCCGACCCCGAGCGCGAATGGGCGGAGACCGAGCTGAAGGCCGCCCGGCTGCTCGCGGTAGCGTCGGGTGCGTACGCCGCGAGTGAAGGGACCGTACGGTGAGGATCTGGCTCGACGGAGCGCTGCGCGACGGCGACGGCGCACGGGTGTCCGTGTTCGATCACGGCCTGACGGTCGGCGACGGCGTCTTCGAGACGCTCAAGGCCGAGCACGGCCAGGCCTTCGCGCTCACCCGCCACCTGGAACGGCTGACCCGCTCGGCCCGCGGACTCGGCCTGCCCGACCCGGACCCCGAGGAGGTCCGGGAGGCCTGCGCCGCCGTTCTCGCGGCCAACCCGATGCCGCTGGGCCGGCTCCGGATCACCTACACCGGCGGGGTGTCCCCGCTCGGCTCGGACCGCGGCCAGGAGGGCACCACCCTGGTGGTCGCCGCCGCCGAGACCGCCCGCCGCCCGGACAGCACCGCCGTGATCACCGTGCCCTGGGTGCGCAACGAGCGCAGCGCGATCGCCGGGCTGAAGTCCACCTCGTACGCCGAGAACGTGGTCGCGCTGGCCGAGGCGCACCGGGCCGCGGCCTCCGAGGCGCTGTTCGCGAACACGGTGGGCCGGCTCTGCGAGGGCACCGGCAGCAATGTGTTCGTGGTCCTCGACGGGGAACTCCACACCCCGCCGGTGACCTCCGGCTGCCTGGCCGGGATCACCCGGGCCCTGGTCGCCGAATGGGCCGGGGCCAAGGAGACCGACCTGCCCTTCGACGTCCTGGAGCGGGCCGAGGAGGTCTTCCTGACCTCCACCCTGCGCGATGTCCAGGCGGTCCGCCGGATCGACGGGCGGACCCTCACCACCGCCCCCGGACCGGTCACGGCCGAGGCGATGCGGATCTTCGCCGAGCGGTCCGCCGCCGACGTCGATCCGTAGGAAACCGGCTGACTCGGGGCCGCAGGGCGGGTAGAACAACGCTGATGACCACCACCCTGCGGCCGAGCGAGCCGCTTCAGCAGCACAGTGACGGCAGCCGTTCACGGGCCTACGAGGTACGCGTCAACAGCCGGCGCGTCGGGGCCCTCGAACTCGCCGCCGGCCAGGACGCGGTCGGCGTGATCCGGGGGCTGTGGATCGACGAGCCGGACCGCGGGCGCGGTCGCGGCACGGTCGCCGCGCTCGCCGCCGAGGAGGTGCTCCGCTCCTGGCGGTGCGCCCACATCACGGTCTCCGTACCCGCCGACGCGGGCCCGGCGCTGCGGCTGGCCACCGCGCTCGGCTACCGCGAGACCGGCCGGATCATGGCCAAGGAGCTTCCCGCGGTCCCGCCGGAGCTGCCCGCCGAGAGCGCCGGCCGGCCCATGACCGGGGCCGAGTACGAGGTCTGGGAGGAAACCGGGGTGCGCGCCTACGCGGAGCAGCTGGCCCTCCCCGGCACCACCGCGGAGCAGGCCCTCGCCGCCTCCCGCGCCGAACACGACCGGCTGCTCCCGGCGGGCCGGGACACCCCCGGCGCGACCCTCCTCGTCCTGGAGACCCCCGGCGCGGGGGTGGTCGGCAGCGTGTGGGTCGGCGACCGGGAGCTGCCCGGCACGGGCACCGTCGGGTACGTGTACGACGTCGAGGTCGCCGAGGGGCAGCGCGGGCGCGGCCACGGGCGGAGCCTGATGCTGCTCGCCGAACGCGCAGCGCTCACCGCCGGGGCGGCCACCCTGGCCCTGCACGTGGCCGCGGACAACACCACGGCCCGGAACCTGTACGAGTCCCTCGGCTACCGCGATGTCACGGTCAACGCCATGAAGGAGCTGCTCTAGTCGCTAGGGGGTGTCCGGCGCCGCGAGGAGGCGGTCGGCGATCTCCTCGATCCGGGCGCGCAGGCCGTCCTGGCTCTTGCCGCCGTCCAGCCGCTCACCGCCGATGACATAGGTCGGGGTGCCGGTCACACCGATCGCCTTGCCCTCTGCCTGGTCCGCGTCCACGATCAGGATGTGCCGGCCGTCGATCAGTGCGCTGTCGAACTCCTCGGCGTCCAGGCCGAGTTCGCGGGCGACCTCGATCAGCAGCGGCTCGCCGACCCGGCCCAGCTCCTCGGCCCGGGCGAGCACGGCCTCCGCGTAGTCCCAGCCCCGGCCCTGTGCCGCGGCCTCCTCGGCGGCCTGGGCCGCCGCGAAGGCGTGCTTGTGGCGCTCCAGCGGGAAGTGGCGCAGGACGATGTCCAGCCGGTCCCCGTAGCGGGCGCGCAGGGCGCGCACATCGTCGAGGGCGGTGTGGCAGTCGGTGCACTGGAGTTCGCACCAGACTTCGAGAACGACGGGACCGGCGTGGCCCTGGTGGGTTTGGCTCATGGGGCCAGTCTCCCAGCCCGCCGCTCCCGGTACCGACCGGGACCTGGGGAGGAGCCCGGACCCGGAGATCTCCCGGAGATCCGTCCGGGGAGCCGTCGCGCCGTGGCCCGGACGGCCCGGACCGGTGCAGGATGGACAGTGACAAAGCGCCCAGGGCTGGAGGACCGCATGCTTGCCGAGACGATATGTTCCGCGGTGTCCGCGGCCGGCCTGGGCATCGCCGCACTGACCGCGTACCGCAGGCGCTTCCTCGCCGCGACCCGGATCGCCGCGTACTCCCTGGTGCCGGTCGGCCTGGTGATGACCGGGGTGGTGGCGTGGCTGAGCGGGATCGTCTTCAAGCCCTCGGTCTGGGTGGGCTTCGGCCTGCTCGGCCTGTCCTGGGCACTGTTCGCCACCACCCGGGCGGTGGAGCGCCGCCGCCTCGGGGCCGGAACCGAGACCGGGGCGGAAGCCGAGGGCGCGGCGCAGGGCGGGAAGCGGCTGCGGGGCCGGAAGGCCCGGTCCGAGGCGGTGGCGCCGGGTGCCGCCGCGCCCTCCCTCGGTACGAGCGGGAGCGGCCGGCCGCAGCGCCAGGCACAGCAGCAGGCGCCGGCGGAAGACTTCTCCGACATCGAAGCGATCCTCAAGAAGCACGGAATCTGACGGATTCCGAAAGCAACCCGGAACCCGGCGAACTCCCTCGCCCATCTTTGCGTGTTGAAGGGCGAACCGTGGCCCGTTGCGCGATCATCGGCCCGACATGCTCGACACAACGCAGGGCGAGCCGCCCGGACGCGTCAGCGTTCCCGCCGCCGCCGAGGAACCGCGCGGTTGCCTCTTCGCGCTGTCCCAGCCGCCGCTGATGATCTTCCTGGCGGTGATCGGCACACTGCTGCTGCTCGCCGCGGTCCACGATCTGTTCCTGCTGTGACCTCGGCTGTGACCCCTGCCGTGACCGGGACCGCCGGCGGTTACTCCCCGGCTTCCTTGCGGCGGGCCCGGTACGCAGCCACGTGCAGACGGTTCCCGCAGGTCCGGCTGTCGCAGTAACGGCGGGAGCGGTTCCGGGACAGGTCCACAAAGGCACGCCGGCAGTCCGGTGCCTCGCAGCGGCGCAGCCGCTCCTGCTCGCCCGAGACCACGATGAAGGCCAGTGCCATACCGCCGTCGGCCGCCAGGTGGTCCCCGACCGAGGCGCCCGGTGCGAAGTAGTGCACATGCCAGTCGTAGCCGTCGTGGTCCGTCAGCTGCGGGGTGGTTCCGGCCGTGGCGACCAGCTCGTTGATCAGTGTCGCGGCGGTACGGGCCTGCGTGGCGGCGAAGACCTGCGCGAATTTGCCGCGCACGGTGCGCACTCCGGCGAGGTCGCGGGCGCTGAGCTCGCCCACCCCGCTGATCGCGTGCTCGTTGACGAAGGCACGCAGAGCTCCGGTGTCCGACAGCCCGTCCGGCTCGTTGCCCTCGGGCGCGGTGTTCACCAGGGCGACGACGACGTCGAGCGCCCGGCGGGTGTCGTGGGGAATCTGCACGTGCCCGACTCTAGCGCTTCGTGCGACAAGCGGACCGGCGCTGTTCCCGCGGACGGCTTCCGCGGGAACAGCGCCGGTCACGCCGTATGTGAGGGTCCCGCCCACACCGTCGCCCCGAGTCGGACGGTGTCGAGCGGCGGCCGGGCCGGCGGCTGCCGGCTCGCGCTGGACCGTGTTGGACCGTGCTCGATCGATCGTGGTCGAACGAGTCGGATCAGCTTTCGGCCAGGATGTGGGACAGCTCCTTGTCGAGGTCGAAGTGCCGATGCTCGGTCCCGGGTGGAACCGCGGCGTCGGTCCGCTTCAGGAACGACTCCAGTGCTCGGGCGGGTGCTTCGAGCAGGGCTTCTCCCTCCGGTGAGCTCA
This sequence comes from Streptomyces venezuelae, assembly GCF_008642295.1. Taxonomy (GTDB): domain Bacteria; phylum Actinomycetota; class Actinomycetes; order Streptomycetales; family Streptomycetaceae; genus Streptomyces; species Streptomyces venezuelae_C. The sequence continues at coordinate 6,079,052 of NZ_CP029190.1, forward strand.
GGGCGATGCAGACGACGCCCTGGCCGTGGCTACGGGACGGCCAGACCCGGACGTCTCCGGTACCGGTGGGCCGGTGCAGGCCCTCGGCGAGGAGGTCGCGGGCAAACACCCATTCGACCGTCTCCTCGGCGCCGGTGTGGAAGGTGGCGTGCACGGCGTAGGGGTCGGCCGTGTCATACCGCAGGCCCGCGGGAACAGGCAGAGAGGACTCGCTCGACACAACGAGGCGCAGGTGCAGCTCGCAGCTGACCGTGGTGTTCATAAGCGCCAGGGCCTTTCGCTCAGTGTGCGCTCGGGGATTCGCACGTCGGCGAAATCGACATGCCACCTACGGTGCCGTTGTAAACCCCTCTGACCGTTTTGCGGACCTTCGGGTCCCTCGGACGGCGGATCCAAACGGCCATTCACGTGTGCTTTCGGCTCGGGTAGATTCCTGCCCATGAATACGGGGAGTAACGAGGGTCAGGCCGCCGATATGACCGAGACGGAGCAACCGCTCGGCTCACGGGCGCCCGCCTTCATCCAGGCACGCAGAACCCTTCACCTGAGCTGGCAGGTCGGCGTCTTCATCGTCGGCCTCGCCGTCGTGATCACGGGCATCATCCTGCTGCCCCTGCCCGGACCGGGCTGGGTGATCATCTTCGGTGGCATGGCGATCTGGGCGACCGAGTTCGTCTGGGCCCAGCTCGTGCTGCGCTGGACCAAGCGCAAGGTCACCGAGGCCGCCCAGAAGGCGCTCGACCCCAGGGTCCGCCGCCGCAACATCATCCTGACCTCGATCGGCCTGGTGATCACCGGCGCCCTGCTCGGCGTGTACCTCTGGAAGTACGGCATGACCATGCCCTGGGACCTCAAGGGCGAGTGATCGGCGGCCGGCCGCGGGCGGCCGGGCGCGATGGTCAAAGGCACCGCTGACATGGGGTAATGTTTGCGGTGCGCCCGGGCGATTAGCTCAGTGGGAGAGCGCTTCGTTCACACCGAAGAGGTCACTGGTTCGAACCCAGTATCGCCCACCCGGACGAAGGCCCGGAGACTTCTCGAAGTCTCCGGGCCTTCGGCGCGGTGGCCTACCGCAGCCTGCCGAGGGCCGCCCGGAGCCGCCGGGCGTCCCGCAGCCGCTTCTCGTACGTCGCCCCCACCGCCAGCAGTAGCACCCCCGCCAGGGCCGGCGGCAGCCAGCGCGGCAGGGCGTCGGCCACCTGCACCACGTACGGCATCAGCTCGTGCAGCGCGTCCAGCGCCAGCACGGCCCCGCCCAGCAGCAGCGGGGCCTGGAGCCGGCGGTGCGCCCCGGCCAGGGTCACCGCCAGCGCGGCCACCCCCAGCAGCAGCGGGCGCAGCCAGTGCGCGTCCCCCCAGGCCGCGACCAGGCTCGGCAGCAGGGTGGCCGCCAGGCCCGGCCCGTACGCCGCCCAGGACGAGGCCTGTGGGTCCCGGCGGCGCCGCAGCAGGCCCACCGCCAGCGCGGGCACCGTCACGGGCAGCGTGTACGCCTCCGGGACCTGCACCCCGGACGCCACCAGCCGCACCCAGGTCGCAGCCACCAACAGCACCCCGGCCGCGTAGCCGAGGCCGCGCCGGTCCGCCCGTACCGCAGCGCCCGCGCACACCACCCCCGCCAGTGCCAGCAGCAGCGCCAGCCAGGCCGGCTCCGCGGCGGCCAGGGCCACCGCCAGGCCGCCCGCCACGGCCGCCACGAGCTCCACCGGCAGCCGGGGGACCGCGCCGTCCCGTCCCGGCGGCCGGACGGCCACCGCCGCCGGGACGGCCAGCACCAGCAGCCCCCAGGTGTGCACCGGGAGCCCGAGCACGGCCCCCAGGGCCGTCAGCAGCCCCGTCGCACACCCGACGGCCCCCACCGCCGCCCCGGCCCGCAGCCAGGCCGGAGCGGGCCGGTACGCCGCAGCCCTGGCGCACGACGCCCCCAGCGCCCCGAGCACCGCGAAGGTGGCCACCCGGCCGTCCAGCGCCGCCACCGCCACGGCAACGGCCCCCAGCAGCGCACACACCGCCGCCACCAGCCCGGCCGCCCGCACCCCGCCCGGCCGCGAACCGTCCGGCCCCCGGCCGGACCACCGCAGCGCCAGGGCCAGCGCCGCCACCGACACCGCCACCTGCACCGCCGGCACCACGGGCACCGCGGCCACCGGCAGCAGCGGCGCCGTGAACAGTCCGGCCCACCCCAGGGCCACCGCCACCCCGCGCGGCTCCGGCCGCCGCAGCAGCCGCTCCAGCAGCCCCGCAGCAGCCGCCGCCAACAGCAGCACCACCGGCACCGCCGCCCCCGGCCACAGCACCGCCGCAGCCGGTTCCGAGGCCTGCCAGGGCTCGGCCGCCACCGTCAGCCGAGCCGCCTGCGCCACCCCGGCCGCCGGCAGCACCACCAGCACCGCCAGCCCCGCGACCACCGCCCCGGCCATCGCCGTCCCCAGCCGGACCGGCCGCGGCACGCGGGGCGCCCGTACCGCCCCCAGCAGCGGCAGCGCCACCGCCAGGTGGACCACCACCGTCCACTCCGAGTCCCAGGACGGCCGCAGCAGCCCGCCCAGCGCGCCCACGGCCGCGAAACCGCCCGCCGCAGCCGACGCGTACCCCACCGGGCCCGCCGCCCGCCAGGCCACCGCCACACAGCCGGCCGCCAGCGCGGCGAGCAGCAGCGAGGGGGCCACCGCCCCGGTGCCCGCCGACACCGTCAGCCCGGTCAGCAGCACCGCCGAGCCGGACACCGCCGCCGACACCCCGGCGCACCACCGCACGGCCGCCCCGGCCCGGATCCACAGCGCGAGCCCGGCGGCCGGCGCCGCGGTGGCCAGCAGCGCCCAGCCCACCCCGGTGGCCCCGGCCCCCGCGGCCAGTGCCGCCAGCGGCAACGGCAGCTGCCCGGTCAGCACCGCGGCGGGCAGCGGCATCCGCAGCGGGCGCAGGGCCAGCCCGTACCCCGCCCAGACCGCCGCCAGCACCGCCGCGGCCCCGGCCGCGTACGCCAGGCCGTCCGTGTCCGACAGACCCACCGCATACAGGGCGTACGCGTCCAGCACCGTCAGCGTCAGACCCACCCCCGCCACCGATTCGGCGGTGGACCGCAGCCCCCGGCGCAGCAGCAGCGCGGGCGCCGCCAGCGCCGCCGCGGTCACCGCGGCCAGCACCGCCGACCGGCCCCCGATCCCCATCGAGCCCCAGCTCACCAGCGTGAACGCCAGCGCCGCCACCCCGAGCAGCACCGCACCCAGGGTCAGCAGCACGTTCTGGGCGCCGGGCGCCGAAGCCTCCGCCGGCCGTGCCGGTGCCGCCTGGGCCGGCCAGGGCCGCGCGGCGGCCTCCAGCCGCCCCAGCAGCCAGGCCCGCCGGCCCAGCAAATAGACCCGGCGCGCATCGAGTTGGACCAGTTCACGGTCGACGAGCACCAGCTCCTCGGCCGGTGGCAGGGCGTTTTCCATGGTTCGCAGTGTGGTGCCGGTCACCCGGCCCGCACATGGGTACGCATACTCATCTCAATGGACTGGAGTCACTACCGCTTCCGCAGCGTCTGGGACCTCGCCGCCCCGCCCGCCCGCGTGTACGCCGTGCTGGAACGCCCCCTCGACTACCCGCTCTGGTGGCCCCAGATCCGCGAGGTCACCCCCGACCCCGCCGACGATCGGATCGGCACCGCCGTGTTCCGCTCCTTCCTGCCGTACGCGCTCCGCGTCACCGCCACCGAACGGCCGGCCGACCCCGCCCGCCGGGTGCTGGAGGCCGCCCTGGCGGGAGACCTCGAAGGGTGGGTGCGGTGGACTGTGCTGCCCCACGGCGCGGGCGGCACCCGGGTCGTGTACGAGCAGGAGGTCGTCGTCCGCCAGCCGCTGATGCGCGCTCTGGCGGTCCCCGGGAGGCCGTTCTTCCGGCTCAACCACGCCCTGATGATGCGCTCCGGACGGCGCGGTCTGGCCGCCTGGCTGGAAGCGGTTTGAACGAACCCCGGCCGGGCCTGTATGGTTCAGTCCGTTCCCGGGCGATTAGCTCAGCGGGAGAGCACTTCGTTCACACCGAAGGGGTCACTGGTTCGATCCCAGTATCGCCCACACCGGGAGAAGCCGGTCCGTCCCAGACGGACCGGCTCTTTCGTGTTCTCCCGTGCCCTCAGGCGGCCGTGGACAGCTCCGGCCGGACCGGCCAGTGCGGATCCACCGCCTCCTCCGAACCGTTGCGCGCGAACCAGGCCTGCAGTCCGCGGGCCTGCGCCGCATGCCACACCGCCTGCAGGGTGTGCAGCTCGGCCGGGGTCAGCCGCTCCAGCCGGGGCGCGAACCGGCGCCCCACCGCCCGGACCACCTCCAGCGAGGCCAGGGCGTCCGCCGCCGCGTCATGCGCTCCCTCCAGCTCTATGCCGTAGTGCGCGCACAGATCGGTCAGGGTCCGCCGGCCCTTGCGGTAGCGGTCCAGATGCTTGTCCAGCACCCGCGGATCCAGCACCGTCAGCGGCCGGTTGTCCAGATACCGGGTCAGTGAGGACGCCCGGTGCCGACGCAACTCCCGGTCCAGCAGCGTCAGATCGAACGGCGCGTTCATCACCACCACCGGCCGGCCGGCCACCTGCTGCTCGGCCAGGGTGCGGGCTATCTCCTCCACCACCGGGGCCGGCCAGCGGCCGTTGCGCTGGAGATGGTCGTCGGTCAGGCCGTGCACCTCGGTGGCGCCCGGCGGTACCGGAACACCGGGATTGACCAGCCAGCGAGTTGCCCGGGCCCGGCCGCCCGCGCACTCCTGGACGACGATCGCGGCGGACACGATGCGGTCCTCCTCGACGTCCACCCCGGTGGTTTCTGTGTCGAATGCGGCCAGCGGGCCCTCGTACCAGCGCGTCATGGCGAACTCCTCGTCCCCGAACGGCAGGCGAGGCCTGCCCGCATCCGTGATACCCGGGAGGTTTGCCCGGTACGCCGTTTGCGGCGCGTCGGCTGCGGAGACAACTCCGTTGGGGGGCCGTACAGGTGAACGGTCGTCACAATCCGGCCAGTCGAGCCTGGAAGGCATGGGGAGCCATGGCGCTCGCGCATCCCGAGCCGGGTGAGGTGCTGCGCGGCAGCCTCGCCACCACCGCCTGCATGGAAACCCTCCAGGTGGGCTATCTGCACGCGGTCGCCGCCGCCGCGGGCTGCTCGCTGTCCCAGCCGTTCCCGGACAACGGCATCGACTGGCACGTCAGCCACGGCGCGGCCGAGCACACGGTCGACGACGAGGTCACCGTCAAGGTGCAGCTGAAGGCCACCTACCAGGTGGCCGCCCGGCCGCCCGGGCCGACCTTCGCCTTCACCCTGGACAACGAGCACCTGCAGAAACTGGCCCGGACCCCGGTCGCCGTCCACAAGATCCTCGTGGTGATGGTCGTACCGCGGGAGCGCCGGGACTGGCTCGACGCCCGGCACGAGCGGCTGGGCCTGCGGCACTGCTGCTACTGGACCAACCTGGCCGGCCACCCCGTGACGGGCCGGCGCCGCACCACCGTCCGGATCCCGACCTCGAGGATCTTCGACGACCGCGCGCTGTGCGAGATCATGACCCGGGTCGGGTCGGGAGGGACACCCTGATGCACTGGCAGTCGCCGAAGCCCGAGCCCGCCACCGATCTCCCGGGCCTGGACCCGGGACAGGTCGACCCGGCCGTCCTGGCCGCCCTGTTGCACCGGCACGGCTGGCAGCGGCGCGGGGGCGCCGCCGGCCGGTACGGCCGCTGGACACCGCCCGGCCGGGCCGGCACCAGCCTGCTGGTCCCGGAGAACCGTGCCTTCCCGGACTGCACGGACCTGCTGGACGAGGCGATCACCGCGCTCGGCCGCAGCGGGCTCCCCTCGGCCCGGGAGGTGCTGTACGGGCTGACCGTGCCGAGCGACGAAATCCGCTGGGCCCGCGAGACGGCGCCGGCCGCCGAGTCCTCCTGGACCGCACAGGAACAACTCCGGTCGGCGGCCCGGCACCTGCTGGTCGCGGGCGCCCTCGCCGACCGGGCCCGGGCCGGCTACTACGGCGCACGATGGCGCGGCCAGGCGGAACGGTCCCTGGACGGGGTACTGGTGGGCCCGGCGCCAACCGGGCGCCGGCTGACCGCGTACGTCCCGGTGGACGGCGGCCGGGGGACGGTGACCCGGCTGCACCATGCGCTGCACGCGGCCCGGGAGGCGGTGGACTACCAGCGGACCACGGGCGGCATGGAAGCCTTCGACGCGGCGGTCGCGGCCGGAGTCAGCCGGGAGCTCGCCGAGGCACTGATCGCGCTGGTCCACGGCACGGAGGGGGCGACGGTCGCGCTGGCCTGGGCGCCGGCCGCCGGGGTACCGGCGGGCTGCGCGGCCCGCCCCGAGCCGGTCGAGTTCTCCCCGGGCGACCTGCCGGCGCTGCGGGACGCGGCCACCCGCTACACCCGGGACGAACCGGCGGTGCCGGTCAGCCTGGCGGGCGCGGTGGTCCGGATGCGCCGCTCGGCACCGGGGGGCGGCGGGACGGTCAGGCTGCGCGTGCTGTCCGGCGCGGAGATCGCGTACGTCCGGGCTGCGCTGGACGAGGAGGCGTACGGGGTGGCGGGCCATGCCCACCTGGCCGGCATCCCGGTCCGGCTCAGCGGCCGGCTGGAGCGCCGCGGCGGCTTCCGCCGTCTGACGGAGGTCTCGGACGTCTCCCCGGTCCCCCTGGACGAGGTCGACCGCGACCGCCTCCGGAAGTCCCTGGAGGACGACACCCTCCCGGACGCCTGACTTCCAGGAGGCCGCGGGCCCCCGGGGCGGCCGGAGCCGCCGGGCCGCCTAGCGGTGGCGGGGGTGGGGTGCGGGGCGGTGGAAGGAGGCCATCCGGAGCCCTGGGGCGGGGGAGAAGTCCGCCCCGCGGACGAAGCCCAGCCGCTCGTACAGGGCGACCGCCGGAGCGTTGGCCGCACCCGTGGTCACCTCCGCCGCGCGCCCGGCCGCCACCTCCTCCAGGAAGTACCGGACCAGCTGCGAGGCGATCCCCTTGCGGAACCAGGCCGGGTCCACGCACAGCCGGTCGATCCGGGCCGCCGCCGCGCCCGCGCCGGCACCCGTCGTCGGCGCCGGCGCCGGCTCCTCCCAGGCCAGCGCCCCGGCCAGACCGCCGTCCCGGTCCGCCGCCACCCCCACCCACCGCAACGGCCGCGCCCGTAGCTCCGCCAGGCTCTCCCGGAGCCCCGGGATCCCGTCAAAGCCGATCAGCTCCGCCTCCACGGCGTAGGACGCCCGTCCGAGGCGCTGCACGGCCTCCGCGACCGCGTCCTGCGCGAGGTCCAAGGGCTGTACGAGCGGGTCGGGCATGGGCGTGTTCCCTCCGGGGGCAGACGGGCGTACGGGCTCCGCACGGGCCCACCCTCGCCGCCATCCCGCTCCGCCGCCAACCGTTTAGCGGTCGGCCCGCCCCTCTCGGTACGATTCAGGCGCGCGCAGTGTCCGCTGCCGCACCCCTGAGTCAGGAGAGACCGGTGTCAGACGTCCGTGTGATCATCCAACGCGATTCCGAGCGGGAAGAGCGCGTGGTGACTACGGGCACTACGGCGGCGGACCTCTTCTCCGGCGAGCGCACCGTCATCGCGGCGCGCGTCGCGGGCGAGCTCAAGGACCTCGCGTACGAGGTGAGGGACGGCGAGTCCGTCGAGCCGGTGGAGATCTCCTCCCCGGACGGCCTGGACATCCTTCGCCACTCGACCGCGCACGTCATGGCCCAGGCCGTGCAGGAGCTCTTCCCCGAGGCCAAGCTGGGCATCGGCCCGCCGGTCCGGGACGGCTTCTACTACGACTTCGACGTCGAGAAGCCCTTCACCCCCGATGACCTCAAGGCCATCGAGAAGAAGATGCAGGAGATCCAGAAGCGCGGGCAGAAGTTCGCCCGCCGCGTCGTCTCCGACGAGGCCGCCCGCGAGGAGCTCGCGGACGAGCCGTACAAGCTGGAGCTCATCGGCATCAAGGGCTCGGCATCGACCGAGGACGGCGCCAGCGTCGAGGTGGGCGGCGGCGAGCTGACCATCTACGACAACCTGGACGCCAAGACCGGTGACCTGTGCTGGAAGGACCTCTGCCGCGGTCCGCACCTGCCCACCACCCGGAACATCCCGGCCTTCAAGCTGATGCGCAACGCCGCCGCCTACTGGCGCGGCAGCGAGAAGAACCCGATGCTCCAGCGCATCTACGGCACCGCGTGGCCGTCGAAGGAGGAGCTGAAGGCCCACCTCGACTTCCTCGCCGAGGCCGAGAAGCGCGACCACCGCCGGCTCGGCAACGAGCTGGACCTCTTCTCCGTCCCGGACGAGATCGGCTCCGGCCTCGCCGTCTTCCACCCCAAGGGCGGCATCATCCGCCGCACCATGGAGGACTACTCGCGCCGCCGGCACGAGGAGGAGGGCTACGAGTTCGTCTACTCCCCGCACGCCACCAAGGGCGCCCTCTTCGAGAAGAGCGGTCACCTGGACTGGTACGCGGAGGGCATGTACCCCCCCATGCAGCTCGACGGTGGTACCGACTACTACCTCAAGCCCATGAACTGCCCGATGCACAACCTGATCTTCGACGCGCGCGGCCGGTCCTACCGCGAACTGCCGCTCCGCCTGTTCGAGTTCGGCACGGTGTACCGGTACGAGAAGTCCGGTGTGGTGCACGGCCTGACCCGGGCCCGCGGCTTCACCCAGGACGACGCGCACATCTACTGCACCCGCGAGCAGATGGCGGAGGAGCTGGACCGGACGCTGACCTTCGTGCTGAACCTGCTCCGCGACTACGGTCTGACCGACTTCTACCTGGAGCTCTCCACCAAGGACCCGGAGAAGTACGTCGGCACCGACGAGGCGTGGGAGGAGGCCACCGCGGTCCTCCAGCAGGTCGCCGAGAAGCAGGGCCTCCCGCTGACCCCCGACCCGGGCGGCGCGGCCTTCTACGGCCCGAAGATCTCGGTGCAGGCGCGCGACGCCATCGGCCGGACCTGGCAGATGTCGACCGTGCAGCTGGACTTCAACCTGCCCGAGCGCTTCGACCTGGAGTACACCGGCCCGGACGGCTCCCGCCAGCGCCCCGTCATGATCCACCGGGCCCTGTTCGGCTCGATCGAGCGGTTCTTCGCGGTGCTGCTGGAGCACTACGCGGGCGCCATGCCGCCGTGGCTGGCCCCGGTCCAGGCCGTGGGCATCCCGATCGGCGACGTGCACGTGGAGTACCTGCAGGAGTTCGCCGCCGAGGCGAAGAAGAAGGGCCTGCGGGTGGAGGTGGACGCCTCCTCCGACCGGATGCAGAAGAAGATCCGCAACCAGCAGAAGCAGAAGGTCCCGTTCATGATCATCGTCGGTGACGAGGACATGGCCGCCGGCACCGTCTCCTTCCGCTACCGCGACGGTTCGCAGGAGAACGGCATCGCGAAGGACGAGGCCCTCGCCAAGCTGGTGCAGGTCGTCGAGGACCGCGTCCAGGTCTGACGGACAGGAAACGGGGGCCCGGGGGAGTGATCACTTCCCCGGGCCCCCGCTCCCGTCCTCGCCGCCGGTCCGGCCCTGCTGCCGCTTCTCGTCCTCCCGGGCGAACACCGCCAGCAGCCAGGACGAGAAGGAACCGGTCACCGCACCCAGCAGCGCCAGCCCGCAGACCATCAGCAGGACCGCGATCCCCCGGCCCCCCGCGGTCACCGGGACCACGTCCCCGTAGCCCACGGTGGTGAGCGTCTCGCACACCCACCAGAGCGCGTCTCCGAAGGTGCGGATCGATGCCCCGGGGGCGCCCCGCTCCTGCTGGTAGACGGCCAGCGCCCCGGAGAAGCCCAGCAGGACGGCGGAGAGCCCGGCGTAGGTGATCGCCCGCGCGTAGAGGCTGTACCGCGGCTGGTCGCGGCGCCGCTGCACCGCCGTGTACACCTTGACCACCCGCAGCGGGCGCAGCAGCGGCAGCAGCAGGACGAGGGTGTCCAGCCAGTGCGTACGGGCGAAGCGCCACAGGCCGAGGCCGCTCAGCTGCCGCCGTACCAGGTAGTCCACCCCGAAGCAGAGCCAGCTCAGGGCGATCACCGCCAGCGCGATGTCCTGCAGGATCGGGTCACCGTGGGCCAGCACGCTCACCGCGTATCCGGCCAGGAAGAGCAGGGAGGCCGCGAGCAGCGGGAGCTCGGCGCGGTCCTCCCAGCGCCGCAACATGAGGTTCGCCTGGTCGTCCATGGGGCCAGCATCGCCGCCCCCGGGGCGATCTCCGCCCCGGCGACACGCCGACCGGCGGCAAGGTCATATGCTGCATGCCATGACGACTGAGCCGGAGCAGCAGATCGGTGTGGGCACACAGGACGCCTTCCAGCGGCTGTGGACGCCTCACCGGATGGCGTACATCCAGGGGGAGAACAAGCCGACCGGCCCGGAGGCCGGCGACGGCTGCCCCTTCTGCGGCATTCCGAACATGTCGGACGAGGACGGGCTGGTCGTCGCCCGTGGCAAGCACGTGTACGCCGTGCTGAACCTCTACCCGTACAACGGCGGGCACCTCATGGTGGTCCCGTACCGGCACGTCGCCGACTACACCGAGCTGGACAGCCTGGAGACCGCCGAGCTGGCGGACCTCACCAAGCGGGCCATGGTCGCGCTGCGCAAGGCCTCCGGGGCGCACGGGTTCAACATCGGGATGAACCAGGGTGCGGCGGCCGGGGCCGGCATCGCCGCGCACCTGCACCAGCACATCGTGCCGCGGTGGGGCGGGGACACGAACTTCATGCCGGTGGTCGGCCACACCAAGGTGCTTCCGCAGCTGCTCGCGGACACCCGCCAGATGCTGTCCGAGGCCTGGCCCCAGGACTAGGGGGTGTCCGGCGGATCATGGCCGGGCCCGGCCCGCCTGGCACCGCGGCTTGCCGCGTTGTCGTCGGTCGCCGACGTCCCCCAGCTACCGCTGGGAGGTGCCCCCACCGCGTCGACTCCCTCCTCCGCCTTGCAATCCACGGCACCAGACGACCCGGGCCATCCGGCCCTGATCCACCGGACACCCCCAAGCGGTTCGTGTGCGCGGCCGGGCCGGGCCCGGCCGCGCGGCTTATGCGTCGTACACGTCCACCTTGCGCGGCCCGGGCTCCTGGACCATACCGCTGACGATCATCGAGCGGTTGTTGAAGCGTTCGATGTCGCAGCCGTTCTCCTTCAGGACCCGCATCGCGGCTGCATGCACCACCCGCAGGACCGGAGTGGCGGCGCGCATCGCATCGTCGGCCATGAACCGGTGCCGCCACATCGAGCCGGCCCACACATGCCGGGCGCCGAAGGGCTCGGGCAGGATCAGCTTTCCGCCGAGCCATTCGAGGACCGGCGGGTACCAGGTCAGCGGGGCGCGGACCATCAGGCGGACCACCTCGGAGGTGTCGCACACCGGCAGCATGCGCTCCGTGGTCTCCCAGAACCGGAGGGTCTTGGAGACCTCGATCTTCTTGGGCTCGGACTTGCTGGTGAACAGGCCGTGCACCGGGCCCAGGGCATGGCCGGTGACCTCCACCCGGAGGGTCTGGTAGAGCACGGTGACCGTCACCATCATGGTGATCACCAGCTGGCCGTCCCACAGCGGCCACTGGATGCCGAGGTAGTGCCGGTTGCCGGCGCTGAACTGCTGCTCGTTGCAGATACGGGTTATTTCGTGCGGCTTGACCTGGAAGCCGTCGACGTTGTCGCCGGCCGGGCGGGCCACCTCCTTGGCGCCCTCGCCGACCGGGGCGACCACCCAGTGCTTGATCTCGGGGGTGGGGAAGCCGCCGGTGTGCAGGGGGCCGCGCTCGATCAGGCGGAGCTGGTCGTGGATGGCCCGGATGACGTCCCAGCTGCGGAAGGGGTGGATCTCGGTGCCCTCGGTCTGCGGGACCAGCTCCTCGGCCAGCTGCCAGCTGCCCCAGCGGGTGCCCATCCCGAGTATGCCCTTGGGTCCGGCGTAGAAGACGGAGTTGCTGCGGTCCTCGGCGGTGAGCTTGGCGAGCTGGTGGCGGAGGTCCTCGGCGGCCTTCTCACCGGGCTTGCCGGACGGAACGGCCTCCGGGATCTTGGCACCGACGCCGCCCCCGGACAGCAGGCCGTCCCAGCGGGCGCGCAGGTCGACGGCGGTGCTCTCACAGATCCGGCGGGCCAGGAACCAGCCGACGGCCGGCGCGATGATCATGCCGCGCAGGTAGTACGCCCAGAAGCCGGTGTAGGGCAGCCGGAACATCAGCACCAGGGCCGCCAGGGCCACACCGACCAGCACGGCCGTGCCGATCCAGGAGGCGTGCCTGCTCTCGTTCTTGGCGAGCATCTTGCGGATCTGGAACAGCCCCAGCCAGAGCAGCATGCCGGGCAGGAACAGCACGCCGAACAGCAGGGTGATCAGGCGCAGCCGGCTGTCGCGCTCCTTGCGGATCCGGGAGGCGGCCAGGCAGTGCTCGACCACGGTCTGCGGGTCGGCGCCGAAGGACTGGATCAGCGGTTTGCGGGCGGCCCCGAGCATCCGGGCCTCCACCGCACGGGAGAAGGCCTCGCCCAGATTCGGCTTGAAAACGGTGGCCCAGGCACGGCCGGCCTTGACCGTGGACTCGTAGTGCTCGTTGTTGGCCTTGAGGATGTCGTCGACCGGGCTGTCCCGGTAGGCGGCGGAGGCGAGCGCATGGGTCGCCGCGGTCTGGCCCCCCGCCCCCTGCAGCGGGACCTGCGCTCCCGGCCTGAAGTCGAAACCGTCGTCCGCCACCGCTGACCGCCCCCATCGTTTCGTGCTGTGCCCGTTGTGCCGTGTTGTCCCGCCCCTGTCGCATATGGGACAGGGAAATGCCGCCCACCGCAAGCTGGTTGGGTGGGCGGCCGGTCACACGCTATGACAACTAGGTTCCCCTCTCCGCTTGTTCGCGAATCTTGTCCGCCAGCTGCGGGGGCATCGGCTCGTGCCGGGCGTAACTGCGGCTGAACCGGCCGGTTCCGTGCGAGACCGAGCGGAGGTCCACGGCGTACCGGTCGATTTCGATCTCCGGGATCTCGGACCGTACCAAGGTCCGTCCGGGGCCGGCCTGTTCGGTGCCGACCACCCGTCCGCGGCGGCCCGCGAGATCGCTCATCACGGCGCCGACGTACTCGTCGGGGATCATCACGGCCAGTTCGGCGACCGGTTCGAGGAGGTGGATCCTGGCCTCGCCGGCGGCCTCGCGCAGGGCCAGGGCGCCGGCCGTCTGGAAGGCGGCGTCGGAGGAGTCCACCGAGTGCGCCTTCCCGTCGCGCAGGGTGATCCGTACGTCGACCAGCGGATAGCCGGCCGCCACGCCCTTCGCGGCCTGGCCGCGGACGCCCTTCTCCACCGACGGGATGAACGAGCGCGGGACGGCTCCGCCGACCACCTTGTCGACGAACTCGATCCCGCTGCCGGGCGGCAGCGGCTCGACCTCGATCTCGCAGATGGCGTACTGGCCGTGGCCGCCGGACTGTTTGACGTGCCGGCCGCGGCCGGTGGCCCGGTCGCCGAAGGTCTCGCGGAGGCTGACCTTGTGCGGCACCGGGTCGACCTGGACCCCGTACCGGGTACGCAGCCGTTCCAGGGCCACGTCCTGGTGGGCCTCGCCGAGGCACCACAGGACCACCTGGTGGGTGTGCTGGTTCTGCTCCAGCCGCATGGTCGGGTCCTCGGCGACCAGCCGGGACAGCCCCTGCGAGAGCTTGTCCTCGTCGGCCTTGCTGTGCGCCTCGATGGCCAGGGGGAGCAGCGGGTCGGGCATCACCCAGGGCTCCATCAGCAGCGGGTCGTCCTTCGCGGACAGGGTGTCGCCGGTCTCCGCACGCGTGAGCTTGGCCACGCAGGCCAGATCGCCGGCGATGGCCCGGGTGAGGGTGCGCTGCTGCTTGCCGAAGGGGGCGGTGAGGGCGCCGACCCGCTCGTCGACATCGTGGTCCTCGTGGCCGCGGTCGGCGAGCCCGTGCCCGGACACATGGACGGTCTCGTCGGGCCGCAGGGTGCCGGAGAAGACCCGGACCAGGGAGACCCGGCCGACATAGGGGTCGGAGGAGGTCTTCACGACCTCGGCGAGAAGCGGGCCGTCGGGGTCGCAGACGGCGTCGGGGCGGGGGCGGCCGTCCGGGGTGGTGACCGGGAGGGCGGTGCGCTCCAGCGGGGTGGGGAAGCCGCCGGTGATCAGTTCGAGGAGTTCGACGGTGCCCAGGCCCTGGCGGGCGCCGTCGGCGGCGGGGGCGGCCATCAGCACGGGGTGGAAGGTGCCGCGGGCGACGGCCCGTTCGAGGTCGTCGACCAGGGTCTTGACGTCGATGTCCTCGCCGCCGAGGTAGCGGTCCATCAGGGACTCGTCCTCGCTCTCGGCGATGATCCCCTCGATGAGCCGGTTGCGGGCGTCGGAGATGAGCTCCAGCTCGGCGGGGTCCGGGTCGCGCTCCACCCGCTCCCCGGAGGCGTAGTCGTACACCCGGCGGGACAGCAGGCCGAGCAGCCCGGTGACGGGGGAGTGGCCGTCCGGGCCGGCCGGTCCGTACAGCGGGAGGTAGAGGGGGACGACGGCATCGGGGTCGTCCGCGCCGAAGATCTCGCCGCAGACGGCGGTCATCTGCGCGTAGTCGGCCCGGGATGCCTCCAGATGGGTGACGACGATGGCCCGGGGCATGCCCACGGCCTCGCATTCCTCCCAGACCATGCGGGTGGCCCCGTCGACCCCGTCGGAGGCCGAGACGACGAAAAGGGCCGCGTCCGCTGCGCGCAGACCGGCCCTGAGCTCACCGACGAAGTCGGCGTATCCGGGGGTGTCCAGGATGTTGATCTTGATTCCGCCCCATTCGACCGGGACGAGGGAGAGCTGGACCGAGCGCTGCTGCCGGTGCTCGATCTCGTCGTAGTCGGAGACGGTCCCGCCGTCCTCGACGCGTCCGGCCCGGTTCACCGCCCCCGAGGTCAGGGCCAGGGCTTCGACCAGCGTGGTCTTTCCGGCACCGCTGTGGCCGACCAGCACCACGTTCCGCAGGGACGAGGGCCGCTCGGCCGTCAGTGCCCTGCCGGCGGCTCCGGGCTGTTGCGTGTGTGATTTGTCGCCCATGTTGCTCGTGCCTCCCGGTGCGACGGTGAGGAGGATGGAGTCCTTGAAGCTTTGCACCGCCGTCACCCACCGTCCATACGTAAGTGACACAACGGTGGGTGCGCGGCATCGGGTGCCGTGGCCGCTGGCTACGATGGGCCAGCCGGTGGCCGTGGTGGCCGTGCGGCCCAGCGACCCCTGGGAAGACCATGCTGAACAAGTACGCGCGTGCCTTCTTCACGCGTGTTCTCACCCCGTTCGCCGCGTTCCTGCTCCGGCGGGGGGTGAGCCCGGACGCGGTCACCCTGATCGGCACGGCCGGAGTGGTGGCCGGTGCGCTGGTCTTCTTCCCCCGCGGCGAGTTCTTCTGGGGCACGATCACCATCACCGCCTTCGTCTTCTCCGATCTGGTGGACGGGAACATGGCCCGCCAGGCCGGGGTGTCCAGCCGGTGGGGGGCCTTCCTCGACTCCACCCTGGACCGGGTCGCGGACGCGGCGATCTTCGGCGGCCTGGCGCTCTGGTACGCGGGCGGCGGCGACAACAACGCCCTGTGTGCGGTGGCGATCTTCTGCCTGGCCAGCGGTCAGGTGGTTTCGTACACCAAGGCCCGGGGCGAGTCGATCGGGCTGCCGGTGGCCGTCAACGGCCTGATCGAGCGGGCCGAGCGGCTGGTGATCTCGCTGGTCGCGGCCGGTCTCTCCGGGCTGCAGACCTTCGGTGTGCCCTCCTGGATCGGGGTGCTGCTGCCGGTCGCGCTCTGGGTGGTGGCCGTGGGCTCGCTGGTGACGCTGATCCAGCGGGTGGTGACCGTACGCCGGGAGGCGGCGGAGGCGGATGCCGTGGCCTCCGACGGGGCCGACGGCTCCGGCACCTCGGCCTCCTCCGCCGGCTCCTCCGAGAACGGCGCCGTCTGATGGGTTCGATGCGGGACCGGCTGACCGACGGACTGTACGGAGCCGGCTGGGCCGGGGTGAAGAAGCTGCCCGAGCCGGCGGCCGTCGCCCTGGGCCGGCGGATCGCCGACTTCGTCTGGAAGCGGCACGGCCGCAGCGTGCAGCGGCTGGAGTCGAACCTGGCTCGAGTGCTGCCGGAGGCCGGGCCGGAGCAGCTGCGCGAGCTCTCCCGGGCGGGCATGCGCTCGTACATGCGCTACTGGATGGAATCCTTCCGGCTGCCCGCCGTGCCCAAGGAGCGCTTCGGCCGGGACGTGCGGATAGAGGACGACCACATCCTCCGGGAGGCACTCGCCTCCGGCCGCGGAGTGATCGTCGCGCTGCCGCACCTGGCCAACTGGGACCTGGCGGGCGCCTGGGCCACCACCCACCTGGGAATCCCCTTCACCACGGTCGCCGAGCGCCTCAAGCCGGAGACGCTGTTCGACCGCTTCGTGGCCTACCGGGAGAGCCTGGGCATGGAGGTGCTGCCACACACCGGCGGCGCCGCCTTCGGCACGCTCGCCCGACGGCTGCGGGCCGGCGGGCTGGTCTGCCTGGTCGCCGACCGGGACCTGTCCTCCTCCGGCGTCGAGGTGGAGTTCTTCGGCGCCACCGCCCGGATGCCGGCCGGACCCGCGCTGCTCGCCCAGCAGACCGGGGCGGTCCTGCTGCCGGCCACCCTCTGGTACGGGGACAGCCCCCGGATGTACGGCCGCATCCACCCGCCGGTGCCGGTGCCCGAGACGGGCACCCGGCCGGCCAAGACCGCCGCGATGACCCAGATGGTGGCCGACGCCTTCGCGTCCGGCATCGCCGAGCACCCCGAGGACTGGCACATGCTCCAGCGGCTGTGGCTGGACGACCTGGAGCCGCGAGGGAACGGGCCGCACGAGGCAGCGGAGGCCGGGGCGTGAAGATCGGCATCGTCTGCCCGTACTCCTGGGACGTCCCCGGCGGCGTCCAGTTCCACATCCGCGACCTGGCCGAACATCTGATCGGGCTCGGCCACGAGGTGTCCGTGCTCGCTCCGGCGGACGACGACACCCCGCTGCCGCCGTACGTGGTCTCGGCCGGCCGCGCGGTTCCGGTGCCGTACAACGGTTCGGTGGCCCGGCTGAACTTCGGCTTCCTGTCCGCCGCACGGGTCCGGCGCTGGCTGCACGACGGCACCTTCGACGTGATCCACATTCACGAGCCGGCCTCGCCCTCGCTCGGGCTGCTGTCCTGCTGGGCGGCGCACGGCCCGATCGTGGCCACCTTCCACACCTCGAACCCGAGGTCCCGGGCGATGATCGCCGCGTACCCGATCCTGCAGCCCGCCCTGGAGAAGATCAGCGCACGGATCGCGGTCAGCGAGTACGCCCGGCGCACCCTGGTGGAACACCTGGGCGGCGATGCGGTGGTCATCCCCAACGGGGTCGACGTGGACTTCTTCGCCCGGGCCGAGCCCAACCCCGAGTGGGCGGGCACCACCCTGGGCTTCATCGGCCGGATCGACGAGCCCCGCAAGGGCCTGCCCGTGCTGATGGCGGCCTTCCCGAAGATCGCGGAGGCCTGCCCGGACGTCCGCCTGCTGGTCGCCGGCCGCGGCGACGAGGAGGAGGCGGTCGCCACCCTGCCGCCGGAGCTCCGCGCCAAGGTGACCTTCCTGGGCATGGTCTCGGACGAGGACAAGGCGCGGCTGCTGCGCAGCGTGGACGTGTACGTCGCCCCGAACACGGGCGGCGAGAGCTTCGGCATCATCCTGGTCGAGGCGCTGTCGGCGGGCGCCACCGTGCTCGCCTCCGACCTCGACGCCTTCGCCCAGGTCCTGGACCAGGGCGCGGCGGGCGAGCTCTTCGCCAACGAGGACCCGGACGCCCTGGCCGCCGCCGCGATCGGGCTGCTCCGCGACCCGGACCGCCGGACCGCCCTGGCGGTCCACGGCTCGGCCCACGTCCGCCGCTTCGACTGGTCCACGGTCGGTGCGGACATCCTGGCCGTCTACGAGACGGTGACGATGGGCGCGGCGGCGGTCGCCACCGACGAACGCGTCCCGCTCCGCACCCGGCTGGGCCTGACCCGCGACCCGGGGGCCTGACGGCCCTGCCTGCCGGCAGATTCGGCAGCGGCCACGGCCCCGCGGGCGCCGCTCGGCCCGGTACCGGCACCGGGCGGGCCGCGAGCCGGGAGCCTGACGGGGGTGGCCGGCGCGGGGCCGGCTTGTCGGCCGGTTCCGTGGCTGCCATGGCGCCGCGGGCGCCGCTCGGCCCGGGTAGGCGGGCCGAGCGCCGCCCCGCTCAGGGGACCGTGATCCGGCGGTCGGGGCGCCCTGAGGGGGCGACGCCGACCAGGTACGTCTCACCGCCGGAGGTGTCCAGGCGGACCCGGCCGGGTCCGTCCCAGACCGCCGCGGCCAGCCCGTCGTACGCCTCGTCGCCGTGGAAGGAGCCCACCAGCCAGCGCCGCTCCAGCGGCCAGTCGCCCTGCCGTACGTACACCAGCCAGACCGGGTCCGGGCCCGACTCGGTGCGGTGCACGAGGAGGTGCCGGTCGTCCCGCCCGGGGGCCGCCACGCGCACCGACTCCGGCGCCGAGGACGTCAGCTCGGCCAGCACCAGGACCGGCAGGGTGACCAGGCTCAGGCCCACGTATCCGGCGCCCCTGACCGATCCGCTCCGCACGCCCAGCGCGAGGGCCCCGGCCAGCGAGGCCAGGACCAGCCACAGGGACGGCACCTGGTACTCCCGGGCCACGACGAGGGCCATCAGGCCGCCGTCACCGCCCCACAGCCGTCCGGCCGCCGTCCAGCCGGCCAGCGAGAGACCGGTCAGCAGCAGGGCGCCGGCGAGCAGCAGACGGGGGCGGGGGACGCGCGGGGTGCCGGACGCGGTCCCCGCCCCGGTGGCGCTCAGCGTGGTCATGACCCCACAACAGAGCACGGCCGCGGTAGGAGGCCGGTAAGGCCCGGTCGGGGCCCCGCCCACCGGACCGGTAATGTCACCCCGCGTGATCGAAACCCTCGTATGGATCGTGCTGGCGCTCGGCGTCATCGGGGTCTACCTCAGCTGGACCGCCGGGCGGCTCGACCGGTTGCACTCGCGGATGGACGCCGCCCGGGCCGCGCTCGACGCCCAGCTCCTGCGGCGGGCCTCCGTGGTGATCGAGGTGGCCACCTCCGGGGTGCTGGATCCCGCCTCCTCCCTCGTGCTCTACGAGGCCGCGCACGCCGCCCGGCAGGCCGAGGAGGACCACCGCGAGGTGGCCGAGAGCGAGCTGAGCCAGGCCCTGCGCGCCGTGTTCGCCGATGCGGCGCAGGTGGAGGCCCTCAAGGAGGCCCCGGGCGGCGAGCAGGCCGCCGAGGAGCTGGCCGCGGCCGTGCGCCGGGTGCCGATGGCCCGGCGGTTCCACAACGATGCCGTACGCGCCGCCCGCGCGCTGCGCACCCATCGCAAGGTCCGCTGGTTCAGACTGGCCGGGCACGCACCCTTCCCGCTCGCGTTCGAGATGGACGACGAGCCCCCGGCCGACCTGGCCGACCGTCCCTGACGTACCTGACCCCTGATTTGTACCCGGTGGCCAAGTTGGAAGGAGCCACCGGCTCCTTATTGGCCCTTGCAGTGGACTGGTCGGTGGCGGTTTGCTCAGCCGAGTAGATCCGTACCCCTGCGGTACAGACGTCTTCCTTCGAGTGAGGTCACCCCGTGAGCACGCTTTCCACCAACCCGCAGTCCGCTGAGTCCTCGGCGATCGGCACCTCGCGCGTCAAGCGCGGCATGGCCGAGCAGCTCAAGGGCGGCGTGATCATGGACGTGGTCAACGCCGAGCAGGCGAAGATCGCCGAGGACGCCGGCGCCGTGGCCGTCATGGCCCTGGAGCGGGTTCCCGCCGACATCCGCAAGGACGGCGGCGTCGCCCGGATGTCCGACCCCAACATGATCGAAGAGATCATCGAGGCCGTCTCCATCCCGGTCATGGCCAAGTCCCGCATCGGCCACTTCGTCGAGGCCCAGGTGCTCCAGTCCCTCGGCGTCGACTACATCGACGAGTCCGAGGTCCTGACCCCGGCCGACGAGGTCAACCACTCCGACAAGTGGGCCTTCACCACCCCCTTCGTCTGTGGCGCCACCAACCTGGGCGAGGCCCTGCGCCGCATCGCCGAGGGCGCGGCCATGATCCGCTCCAAGGGCGAGGCCGGCACCGGCAACGTGGTCGAGGCCGTCCGCCACCTGCGCCAGATCAAGAACGAGATCGCCAAGCTGCGCGGCTTCGACAACAACGAGCTGTACGCCGCCGCCAAGGAGCTCCGCGCCCCGTACGAGCTGGTCAAGGAGGTCGCCGAGCTCGGCAAGCTCCCCGTGGTGCTGTTCTCCGCCGGTGGCGTCGCCACCCCGGCCGACGCCGCCCTGATGCGCCAGCTCGGCGCCGAGGGTGTCTTCGTCGGCTCCGGCATCTTCAAGTCGGGCGACCCGGCCAAGCGCGCCGCCGCCATCGTGAAGGCCACCACCTTCTTCGACGACCCGAAGATCATCGCGGACGCCTCCCGCAACCTGGGCGAGGCCATGGTCGGCATCAACTGCGACACCCTGCCCGAGGCCGAGCGCTACGCCAACCGCGGCTGGTAAGGCACCACTCCCATGAACAACCCCCCCGTGATAGGCGTCCTGGCCCTCCAGGGCGACGTACGGGAGCACCTGATCGCCCTGGCCGCGGCGGACGCCGTGGCCAGGCCGGTCCGGCGCCCCGAGGAGCTCGCCGAGGTCGACGCCCTGGTCATCCCCGGTGGCGAGTCCACGACCATGTCGAAGCTCGCCGTCCTCTTCGGCATGCTGGAGCCGCTGCGCGAGCGCGTGCGCGCCGGCATGCCCGTCTACGGCACCTGCGCGGGCATGATCATGCTCGCCGACAAGCTGCTGGACGGCCGTGAGGACCAGGAGACGCTCGGCGGCATCGACATGATCGTCCGCCGCAACGCCTTCGGACGGCAGAACGAGTCCTTCGAGGCGCAGATCGACTTCGCCGGCATCGAGGGCGGACCGGTCGAGGGCGTCTTCATCCGCGCCCCCTGGGTGGAGTCCGTCGGCGCCGCCGCCGAGGTGCTCGCCACGTACGACGGCCACACCGTCGCCGTGCGCCAGGGCAACGTGCTCGCCACCTCCTTCCACCCGGAACTCACCGGCGACGACCGGGTCCACGCGTACTTCGTGGACATGGTGCGCGCGGGGGCGTGACGGCGCTTCGGTAGGATCGGGCACGAACACTGTTGGTTACGCGAAGGAGACAGGCGGATGTCCGGCCACTCTAAATGGGCTACGACGAAGCACAAGAAGGCCGTGATCGATGCCAAGCGCGGCAAGCTCTTCGCGAAGCTGATCAAGAACATCGAGGTCGCGGCCCGTACCGGCGGCGCCGACCCGGACGGCAACCCGACCCTCTTCGACGCCATCCAGAAGGCCAAGAAGAGCTCGGTTCCGAACAAGAACATCGACTCCGCGGTCAAGCGCGGCGGCGGTCTCGAGGCCGGCGGCGTCGACTACGCGACGATCATGTACGAGGGCTACGGTCCGAACGGTGTCGCGGTGCTCATCGAGTGCCTCACCGACAACCGCAACCGCGCCGCGTCCGACGTGCGGGTGGCCATGACCCGCAACGGCGGATCGATGGCCGACCCGGGCTCGGTCTCGTACCTGTTCAACCGCAAGGGCGTCGTCGTCCTGCCCAAGGGCGAGCTGTCCGAGGACGACGTCCTCGGTGCCGTCCTGGACGCCGGGGCCGAAGAGGTCAACGACCTCGGTGAGAACTTCGAGATCATCAGCGAATCCACCGACCTGGTCGCGGTCCGTACCGCGCTCCAGGACGCCGGCATCGACTACGACTCGGCCGAGTCCAGCTTCGTCCCGACCATGCAGGTCGAGCTGGACGAGGAGGGCGCGCGCAAGATGTTCAAGCTGATCGACGCGCTGGAGGACAGCGACGACGTGCAGAACGTCTTCGCCAACTTCGACGTCTCGGACGAGGTCATGGAGAAGGTCGACGCCTGAGGCGGCGTCCACGCTCTGACGGCGGGCCGACGGGGATCACACCCCGTCGGCCCGCCGCGTTTTCGGCGCCTGTCGGTGGCACCCGTTAGCCTGCACAAACAGGAGAGCGAAGAAGGGGGCGGGGTGCGCGTACTGGGTGTGGACCCGGGACTGACCCGGTGCGGTGTCGGGGTGGTCGAGGGAGTCGCCGGCCGCCCCCTGACCATGCTCGGCGTGGGCGTCGTACGCACCCCGCCGGACGCCGACATCGGAGCCCGGCTGGTCGCCATCGAGGCGGGCCTGGAGGCCTGGCTGGACGAGCACCGGCCGGAGCTGGTGGCGGTGGAGCGGGTGTTCAGCCAGCACAACGTGCGGACGGTCATGGGCACCGCCCAGGCCAGCGCCGTCGCCATGCTGTGCGCGGCGCGCCGCGGGATACCGGTGGCCCTGCACACCCCCAGCGAGGTCAAAGCGGCCGTCACCGGCAGCGGCCGGGCCGACAAGGCGCAGGTCGGAGCCATGGTGACCCGGCTGCTCCGGCTGCCGGCCCCGCCGAAGCCGGCCGATGCCGCCGACGCCCTCGCCCTCGCCATCTGCCACATCTGGCGGGCCCCCGCCCAGAACCGCCTCCAGCAGGCCGTAGCCCTGCACGCCTCGAAAGGCCGCAGCACATGATCGCCTTCGTCAGCGGCCCGGTGGCCGCCCTCGCCCCCACCACGGCCGTGATCGAGGTCGGAGGAGTGGGCATGGCCGTCCAGTGCACCCCGAACACCATCGCGGGCCTGCGGATCGGCGAGGCCGCCCGCCTGGCCACCTCCCTGGTGGTCCGGGAGGACTCCCTCACCCTGTACGGCTTCGCGGACGACGACGAACGCCAGGTCTTCGAGCTGCTGCAGACCGCCAGCGGGGTCGGGCCGCGGCTGGCCCAGGCGATGCTGGGCGTGCACAGCCCGGACGCCCTGCGGCTGGCCGTCTCCACGGGCGACGAGAAGGCCCTGACGGCCGTCCCGGGGATCGGCAAGAAGGGCGCCCAGAAGCTCCTGCTGGAGCTCAAGGACAAGCTGGGGGCCCCGCTGGGCAGCAGCGGCCTGGTGGGCGCCCAGCGGGCCGTGGCAACCGGCCCGGCCCCGTGGACCGAGCAGCTCTCCGCCGCGCTGATCGGCCTCGGCTATGCGTCGCGGGAGGCGGAGGACGCGGTCACCGCCGTGACCCCGCAGGCGGAGGCGGCCATCGCGGAATCGGGCTCGGCCCCGGTTCCGCAGCTCCTGCGAGCCGCGCTCCAGACCCTGAACCGCGCGAGATAGTCCTGCGGGGCTTTCCCCCACCCCGCCCCTTCTCCCCCAGCTACCGCTGGGAGGTGCCCCCAGAAACCGGGGGCAAGCCCCCGGCCCCCATCCCGGCGCTTCGCGCCGGTGCGCTCAAGCGCCGCGCGGGCTGCACAGCAGCCCCGCCGGCGTTTGGGGCGCGGGGTCCGGGGCGGAGCCCCGGTTTCGGGAAGGGGCGGGGAGGGGACATGGCCCCGCGCAGCGGCCCACCCGCCCCGCACACCACCGCACCACAACGAGAAGGCAGAGACGTGAACTGGGACGAGGAAACCACCGCGGACGCGGAGCGCTTGGTCGGTGCCGTGGCGGACGGTGAGGACACCGCCGTCGAAGCCGCCCTGCGCCCCAAGGACCTCGGCGAGTTCGTCGGCCAGGAGAAGGTCCGGCAGCAGCTGGACCTGGTCCTGAAGGCGGCCCGCCAGCGCGGCGCCACCGCCGACCACGTCCTGCTCTCCGGCGCCCCCGGCCTCGGCAAGACCACCCTCTCGATGATCATCGCGGCCGAGATGGGCGCGCCCATCCGGATCACCTCCGGCCCCGCCATCCAGCACGCCGGCGACCTCGCCGCGATCCTCTCCTCCCTCCAGGAGGGCGAGGTGCTCTTCCTCGACGAGATCCACCGGATGTCCCGGCCCGCCGAGGAAATGCTCTACATGGCCATGGAGGACTTCCGGGTCGACGTGATCGTCGGCAAGGGGCCCGGCGCCACCGCGATCCCGCTGGAACTGCCGCCGTTCACCCTGGTCGGCGCCACCACCAGGGCCGGCCTGCTGCCGCCGCCGCTCCGCGACCGCTTCGGCTTCACCGGGCACATGGAGTTCTACGCCCCCGAGGAGCTGGAACGGGTGGTCCACCGCTCCGCCCGGCTCCTCGACGTGGAGATCGACCCCGCCGGCGCCGCCGAGATCGCCGGCCGCTCCCGCGGCACCCCGCGCATCGCCAACCGGCTGCTGCGCCGCGTCCGCGACTACGCCCAGGTCAAGGCGGACGGCGTGATCACCCGTGCGGTGGCTTCCACCGCCCTCCAGGTGTACGAGGTGGACGCCCGCGGACTGGACCGGCTGGACCGGGCGGTGCTGGAGGCCCTGCTCAAGCTGTTCGGCGGCGGGCCCGTGGGCCTGTCCACCCTCGCGGTGGCGGTGGGGGAGGAGCGCGAGACCGTCGAGGAGGTCGCCGAGCCGTTCCTGGTCCGCGAGGGACTGCTCGCCCGGACCCCCCGGGGGCGGGTCGCAACCCCTGCGGCCTGGGCACATCTGGGACTCGTACCGCCCGCGTCGCAGACCGGACAACCAGGGCTCTTCGGGGCCTGACGGCGCGGAGGATCGCCCCCTGTGGAACTGCGGTGACATGCTGGGCGTTGTTCCATCGGTGCGGACTCGCCTAGACTCCGCCGATGCCGACTGTGCAGGTCGGCATGCCCACCCCCGTAGAAAAGGCCGCCCTCCAGTGCGGTCGTGCGAAGGATCTTCGTCTCGTGAACCTCGTGACCTTCCTCCCGTTCATCGTGCTCATCGGGGCGATGTTCCTGATGACCCGCTCTGCGAAGAAGAAGCAGCAGGCGGCTGTCCAGATGCGCGAACAGATGACGCCCGGCACCGGCGTCCGCACCATCGGCGGCATGTACGCCACGGTCAAGGAGATCGGCGACGACACCGTCACCCTCGAGGTGGCCCCCGGTGTCCATGCCATCTACGCGAAGAACGCCATCGGCGCCGTGCTCGAGGACGAGGAGTACAACCGCATCGTCCACGGAACGACCGATGATCTGACCATCGACACGCCGGTCGTCCCGGATGATGCCTCCTCGCTGATCGAATCGGCCGAGGACAAGGCCGCGGACGAGGCCGAGGCCAAGAAGCTGGACCTGGGTAAGAAGGACGAGCCCAAGGACGCCGAACCGAAGACCGACGGCGAGGGCGGCGCCAAGTAGCGCACACCGTCGGGGACCGGCCGCGCCCGACCGGCGACGGCACGGTCCCCGTCAGTGACCCGTTTCTGCGGGGGGCAGGGGTCCCCACCACACATTTCGTGGCCGTCCGAGCGCCGACCTGAGCGCCGGACGGTTGGACAGGGAGATACGACAAGGTGGCAGCACCGAAGAAGGGCCGGCGGCCCACGGGGGCTCAGGGGAGGCCGGGGCGCGCCCTGGCCATCATCCTGATCGCGATGGTGGCGCTCACCGCGGGGATGTTCATCTCCAAGCAGACGACTCCCCGGCTGGGCATCGACCTCGCCGGTGGTACGAGCATCACGCTGAAGGCGAAGAACGAGCCCGGCAAGCCGAACGCGATCAACGAGACCAACATGAACACGGCGGTCGGGATCATCGAGCGCCGTGTCAACGGTCTCGGTGTCTCGGAGGCCGAGGTCCAGACGCAGGGCCGCGACCACATCATCGTGAACATCCCCAAGGGGACGAACGAGAAGCAGGCTCGCGCACAGGTCGGTACGACCGCCCAGCTGTACTTCCGCCCCGTCCTGGCCTACCAGGACGCCGCCGCGGCCCCCGAGCCGACGCCGTCGGCGAACCCCTCCGGTGCCCCGAGCGGCGCCCCGAGCCCGTCGGCCAGTGCCTCCGGCACCCCGAAGGCCGGAGACAACAAGGGCGGCAAGGCCAGCCCGTCCGCCACCCCGTCGTCCAGCGCCACTTCGCAGGGCCGCGCCATCGGTGAGGCCCTCAAGGCCACCGGCAGCCCCTCGCCGAACCCCTCGGCGAGCCAGTCGAAGAAGGCAGACGACAAGGCGACCACCCCGGCCCCGACCCCGTCGACCGACCCTGCCGTCGCCGACATCCAGGCCAAGTTCGCCGCGCTCGACTGCTCCAAGGAAGAGCAGCGCGCCACCGCCGGCAAGAACGCCAAGCCGGGCGACACCATCGTCGCCTGCGGCCAGCGCGAGAAGGGCGAGAACGCGCCCTGGGGCAAGTGGATCCTGGGCCCCGCCGGAGTCGAGGGCAAGGACGTCAAGACCGCCAAGGGCGTCATCGATCCGCAGACCGGCATGTGGATCGTGACCATGGAGTTCAACGGCAAGGGCTCGGACGACTTCGCCAAGGTCACCGGCCAGCTGGCCGCCCAGCAGCCGCCGATGAACCAGTTCGCCATCGTGCTCGACGGCGAGGTCATCTCCGACCCCTCCGTCAGCTCCGCGATCACCGGCGGCAACGCCCAGATCTCCGGCGGCTTCAACCAGCAGTCCGCCCAGGACCTGGGCAACATGCTCTCCTACGGCGCCCTGCCGCTGTCCTTCCAGGAGGACAGCGTCACCACCGTGACCGCCGCGCTCGGCGGCGAGCAGCTGAAGGCCGGTCTCATCTCCGGCGCCATCGGCCTCGCCCTCGTCGTGCTCTACCTGGTGGTCTACTACCGCGGCCTGGCGCTCCTCGCCGTTGTCTCGCTGCTGGTCTCCGCGATCCTCACCTACACGATCATGGCGCTGCTCGGAAAGGGCATCGGGTTCGCGCTGAACCTGCCCGCCGTCTGTGGTGCGATCGTGGCCATCGGCATCACAGCGGACTCGTTCATCGTGTACTTCGAACGCATCCGCGACGAGATCCGCGAGGGCCGCACCCTCAAGCCCGCGGTGGAGCGTGCCTGGCCGCGTGCCCGGCGCACCATCCTGGTGTCCGACTTCGTGTCCTTCCTGGCCGCGGCGGTGCTCTTCATCGTCACCGTCGGCAAGGTGCAGGGCTTCGCCTTCACCCTGGGTCTGACCACCCTGCTCGACGTGGTCGTGGTGTTCCTCTTCACCAAGCCGGTCATGACCCTGCTGGCGCGTACCAAGTTCTTCGCCAGCGGGCACCCGTGGTCCGGGCTGGACCCGAAGCGGCTCGGCGCCAAGCCGCCGCTGCGCCGGTCCCGCCGCCCCGCCGCCACCTCCGCCCCCGTCGACGTAAAGGAGGCGTGAGATGTCGAAGCTGGGAGATCTCGGCGCCAAGCTGTACCGCGGTGAGGTCGGGTACGACTTCGTCGGAAAGCGCTTCGTCTGGTACGGCGTTTCCATCCTGATCACCATCACGGCGATCGTGGCCCTGGCCGTTCAGGGCCTCAACATGGGCATCGAGTTCAAGGGCGGTGCCGTCTTCACCACCCCGAAGACGGCCGTCTCGGTGGCCCACGCCACCGAGGAGGCCGAGAAGGCCTCCGGCCATGACGCGATCGTCCAGGAGCTCGGCACCGGCGGCCTGCGGATCCAGATCTCCGGTCTGGACACCGATGCCGCGGCCGATGTGAAGAAGAAGCTCGCGGGCGAGCTCAAGGTGGCCGAGAAGGACATCAACGCGGACCTGGTCGGCCCCAGCTGGGGCGAGCAGATCGCGAACAAGGCCTGGACCGGCCTCGGCGTGTTCATGGTCCTCGTGGTGATCTACCTGGCCATCGCCTTCGAGTGGCGGATGGCCGTGGCGGCGCTGATCGCGCTGATCCACGACCTCACCATCACCGTCGGCATCTACGCGCTGGTCGGTTTCGAGGTCACCCCGGGTACCGTCATCGGTCTGCTGACCATCCTCGGTTACTCCCTCTACGACACCGTCGTCGTCTTCGACGGTCTGAAGGAGTCCACCAAGGACATCACCAAGCAGACCCGCTCCACCTACAGCGAGCTCGCCAACAAGAGCGTCAACGGCACCCTGGTCCGCTCCATCAACACCACGGTGGTGGCCCTCCTCCCGGTCGCCGCGCTGCTGTTCATCGGCGGCGGCTTCCTGGGCGCGGGCATGCTGAACGACATCTCGCTGTCGCTGTTCGTCGGCCTCGCGGCCGGTGCGTACTCCTCGATCTTCATCGCGACCCCGCTGGTCGTGGACCTCAAGGAGCGCGAGCCGGCCATGAAGGCCCTGAAGAAGCGGGTGCTCGCCAAGCGGGCCGCCGCCGCGGCGAAGGGCCAGAGCGCGGACGCCGAGGACACGGACACCGACGAGGCCGAGAACACGGCCGAGGTCGTGTCCCAGGGCCGGGCCGGCCGGGCGACGGGACGCCGCCGGTGACCGCGCTCGCCGACGAGACCCGGGAGCTGCTGCTCAGCCGGATCACGGATGTCGCGGACTACCCCAAGCCGGGCGTGATGTTCAAGGACATCACCCCGCTGCTGGCGGACCCGCAGGCCTTCGCCGCGCTGACCGACGCCCTGGTGGAGATCGCCACCGGCTGCGGGGCCACGAAGATCGTGGGCCTGGAGGCCCGCGGCTTCATCCTGGCCGCTCCGGTGGCCGTCCGGGCGGGCATCGGCTTCGTGCCGGTCCGCAAGGCGGGCAAGCTGCCGGGGGCCACCCTGGCCCAGTCGTACGAGCTGGAGTACGGCACCGCGGAGATCGAGATCCACGCGGAGGCGCTGACCGCCGAGGACCGGGTCCTGGTCGTGGACGACGTCCTGGCCACCGGCGGCACCGCCGAGGCCTCGCTGGAGCTGATCCGGCGGGCGGGTGCACAGGTCGCCGGGCTCGCCGTCCTGATGGAGCTGTCCTTCCTGCCGGGCCGCGCCCGGCTGGAGCCGGCCCTGGCCGGTGCCCCGCTGGACGCGCTGCTCGTGGTCTGACGGCACGGACAACCGGTACGACCGGCACGACGACCGGTACGGCCGACCGGAGCGGCGGGCACCCCGAACGGGGGTGCCCGCCGCTCCGGCGTTCCCGCCGGGGCTCCCGCGGGCCCGGGCGGAAACGCCGGAGCGGCGGCAGGGCCGTGCTCCGCCCCGGGGCGGCCGTCCGTACCGCAGCCGGGCGAACGCCATACGGCCAGGCTCGCTACCATGGGTTATCCGGACCTGACCGGGGGCCCCGGATCCTCCCCGCCCCCCGTCCGGGGGTACCGCCAGAGGAGCGCACTTGCCAGACGAGGTCCAGCCCATCTCCGCCGCGCAGCCCGACCCGAAGGCCGAGCAGGCCAAGGCGGCGCCTGCCGCGCCCAAGCCCGCCGCGCCGCCGGTCCGGCCCGCGCCGCTGAAGTCCGCCGGGTCCTCCAACCGGGTGCGCGCCCGGCTCGCCCGTCTCGGCGTCCAGCGTTCCAACCCGTACAACCCGGTGCTGGAGCCCCTGCTGCGGATAGTCCGGAGCAACGACCCGAAGATCGAGACCGCGACGCTCCGGCAGATCGAGCAGGCCTACCAGGTCGCCGAGCGCTGGCACCGCGGCCAGAAGCGCAAGAGCGGCGACCCGTACATCACCCACCCGCTCGCGGTGACCACCATCCTCGCCGAGCTGGGCATGGACCCGGCCACCCTGATGGCGGGTCTGCTCCACGACACCGTCGAGGACACCGAGTACGGCCTCGAACAGCTCAGACGCGACTTCGGCGACGCCGTCGCCCTCCTCGTCGACGGGGTCACCAAGCTCGACAAGGTCAAGTTCGGCGAGGCCGCCCAGGCCGAGACCGTCCGCAAGATGGTCGTCGCCATGGCCAAGGACCCCCGGGTCCTGGTCATCAAGCTCGCCGACCGCCTGCACAACATGCGCACCATGCGCTACCTCAAGCGTGAGAAGCAGGAGAAGAAGGCCCGCGAGACCCTCGAGATCTACGCCCCGCTGGCCCACCGGCTGGGCATGAACACCATCAAGTGGGAGCTGGAGGACCTCGCCTTCGCGATCCTCTACCCCAAGATGTACGACGAGATCGTCCGGCTGGTCGCCGAGCGCGCGCCCAAGCGGGACGAGTACCTCGCCGTGGTCACCGACGAGGTGATGGTCGACCTGCGGGCCGCCCGGATCAAGGCCACCGTCACCGGCCGGCCCAAGCACTACTACAGCGTCTACCAGAAGATGATCGTGCGGGGCCGCGACTTCGCCGAGATCTACGACCTGGTGGGCATCCGCGTCCTGGTGGACACCGTCCGCGACTGCTACGCGGCCCTCGGCACCGTCCACGCGCGATGGAACCCGGTCCCCGGCCGGTTCAAGGACTACATCGCGATGCCCAAGTTCAACATGTACCAGTCGCTCCACACGACGGTCATCGGGCCCAGCGGCAAGCCGGTCGAGCTCCAGATCCGCACCTTCGACATGCACCGCCGCGCCGAGTACGGCATCGCCGCGCACTGGAAGTACAAGCAGGAGACCGTCGCCGGCAGCTCCAAGATCCGTACCGATGTCCCCAAGGCCGCCAAGGGCAGCGCCGGCCAGGACACCGTCAACGACATGGCCTGGCTGCGGCAGCTGCTGGACTGGCAGAAGGAGACCGAGGACCCGGGCGAGTTCCTGGAGTCGCTGCGCTTCGACCTCTCCCGCAACGAGGTCTTCGTCTTCACGCCGAAGGGCGATGTGATAGCGCTGCCGGCCGGTGCCACGCCGGTCGACTTCGCCTTCGCCGTCCACACCGAGGTCGGCTACCGGACCATAGGGGCCCGGGTCAACGGGCGGCTCGTCCCGCTGGAATCCACCCTGGACAACGGCGACCTGGTCGAGGTCTTCACCTCCAAGGCCGAGGGCGCCGGCCCGTCCCGCGACTGGCTCG
The DNA here is from genome assembly GCF_008642295.1 of Streptomyces venezuelae. Lineage (GTDB taxonomy): Bacteria > Actinomycetota > Actinomycetes > Streptomycetales > Streptomycetaceae > Streptomyces > Streptomyces venezuelae_C. Next base: position 6,109,761 of record NZ_CP029190.1, read on the forward strand.
GCTTCGTCAAGTCCCCCCGGGCCCGCAACAAGATCCGCGCCTGGTTCTCCAAGGAGCGCCGCGACGAGGCGATCGAGCAGGGCAAGGACGCCATCGCGCGGGCCATGCGCAAGCAGAACCTGCCGATCCAGCGGATCCTGACGGGCGACTCGCTGGTCACCCTGGCCCACGAGATGCGCTACCCCGACATCTCCTCGCTGTACGCGGCGATCGGCGAGGGGCATGTCTCGGCGCAGGCCGTGGTCCAGAAGCTGGTCCAGGCGATGGGCGGCGAAGAGGCCGCCAACGAGGACATCGAGGAGAGCGTCCCGCCGTCCCGCAGCCGCGGCAAGCGGCGCAACAACGCCGACCCGGGCGTGGTGGTCAAGGGCGTGGACGACGTCTGGGTCAAGCTCGCCCGCTGCTGCACCCCGGTGCCGGGCGACCCGATCATCGGATTCGTCACCCGAGGCAGCGGCGTATCGGTTCACCGCGCCGACTGCGTCAACGTGGACTCGCTGTCCCAGCAGCCCGAACGGATCCTGGACGTCGAGTGGGCACCCACCCAGTCCTCCGTCTTCCTGGTCGCCATCCAGGTCGAGGCGCTGGACCGGTCCCGCCTGCTGTCCGATGTCACCCGGGTCCTCTCCGACCAGCACGTCAACATCCTCTCGGCGGCCGTCCAGACCTCCCGCGACCGGGTGGCCACCTCCCGCTTCACCTTCGAGATGGGCGACCCGAAGCACCTGGGCCATGTCCTGAAGGCCGTTCGGGGTGTGGAGGGCGTCTACGACGTCTACCGTGTGACTTCGGCGAGGAGGCCGTGACGCCGTGACCCTCGCCTGACGCGCCCCGGGGGAGTGTGTGGCCGAGTACGACCTGTTTCCGCGAGCACTCAGTGAGCGGTACGACCCGTTGCGGGTGCTCGGCCGCGGCGGCATGGGATCGGTCTTCGAAGCCGAGGACCGCAACCTGCGCCGACGGGTGGCCATCAAGGTGCTGTCCGAGGGCGCCGACCTGCTCAGGAACGGCGACCGGTTCCAGGCCGAGGCATGGGCGCTGGCCCGCATCAGCCACCCGTCGGTGGTGGCCGTGCACGACGCGGGCTTCGCCGACTCCGCCCCCTACCTGGTGATGGAGCTCCTCGACGGCTCCGACCTCTCGGACCTGGTTGCCGGACAGCTCCCGCTGCCGGCGCCGACGGCCATGCGGATCGCCCACGAGGTGCTCAGCGGCCTCCAGGCCGCGCACGAGCAGGACGTGATGCACCGCGATGTGAAACCCGCGAACGTCCGGGTCACCGAGCGGGGCCGGGTGGTGCTCTACGACTTCGGGCTGGCGCGGATCGCCGAGGAGCGCGCGATCACGGCGCCCGGCGACCTGCTGGGCACGCCCCGGTACATGGCCCCGGAGCGGATCCGGGGCCTGCCGCCCCTGCCGACCACGGACGTGTACGGCGTCGGGGCCTGCCTGCACGTGATGCTCACCGGCCGGCAGCCCTTCGGTGAGGCCCTGGATGTCGGGGTGCTGGTCCTGCGGGCCGCCGAGGGGCTGCCGCCGCTCGGCGCCCAGGCGCCGACGCTGCCGCCCGGCCTGGTGGCCGCGGTGGACGCGCTCTGCGCGAGGGACCCGGCCGACCGCCCGCAGACGGCGGCCGAGGCAGCCGCCCTGGTGCTGCCCTGGGCCGGTGAACCGCTCGCGCTCACGGGCCCGTTCACCCAGCGGACCATGGCCCTGGGATCCCGGGCGCCCGCCCGCGACCCGCTGGTGCCCGCGCCGCCCGTCGGGTTACCGGGCCTGCGTACCGCACCCAGCCCCGAGTACGACTGGGTCACCGTGGACGTCGGACGGACCGGGGACGGCCCCGAGAGCCCCGAGCTGCCGGTCCTCAGCGAGTCCACCACCAGCCTCTTCCGCAGCCGGCTGACCGACCGGACCGCCACCGCCCGGCAGCGCGAGGCCGTCGCGCTGGCCCTGCGCGGATCGTTCCGGGAAGCCTCGGAGATGCTGGCCGGAGTTCTGCCCTTCTGCCAGGAGAGCCTCGGCGCGGCCCATCCGACCACCCTCGCCTGCCAGTTCTGGCAGGCCGTCTGCCTGGCCCGGCTCGGTGCTGCCCGGCCCGCGCTGGAACTGTTCTCCCACGTCACCACACACACCGGCCCGGGGAGGGACACCACCGATGCGTGAGTTCGAGTTACGAGTCGACGACGGGACCGCCGGCCGGGCCGGCCGACCGCCCGAGGACGACCTGCGGTCGCTGCTGCACTGGCTGAACGAGGACGACGGGGTACGCCGGGAGACCAGAGGCCGCGTCGGTGGCGACGGCCCGCCCCTCCCCGGCCACCTGGGCACGGGCCTGGACCTGCTGCAACTCGCCGTCGGCAGCGGCCTGTCCACCGGGTCCCTGGTCTTCGCCGTCCTCCAGTGGCAGGCATCCCGCCGCCGCCCGCCCGTGCTCACCGTGCGACGGGGTGCGTACGAGGTCAGGCTCACCGGAGCCGAGGCCACCGATCCGGAAGCCCTGCGACGTATCGTCGCCGCCCTGGAGACGGACGGCCCGGCCGGGACCGACGGCCCGGCCTGGACCGACCGGCCGGACGGGAACGATGACCGGACTGCCTGACCCGGCGGCCTCCCGGGCGGTGCTCATCGGCAGCGGGGGATACCGGCACCTGCCCGCCCTCCCGGCGGTCGAGGCCAACCTCAAGGACCTGGCCGCCGAGCTCTGCGACGCGACCGTATGGGGACTCCCCGGACAGCACTGCACCCAGGTGTCCGATCCCCGGCACCCGGCCGAACTGCTCGACCCGGTCTACCGGGCCGGCGAGGAGGCCACCGACACCCTCCTCGTGTACTTCGCCGGGCACGGCATGCGGGACAGCGACTCCGCCGACCTCTACCTCGCCCTGCACGGCTCCCGGGACAACGTCGGCTACACCGCCGTCGCCTTCCGGCACCTGCGCGCCGCCCTGCGCGACTCCCGGGCCGCCCGGAAGGTGGTCCTGCTCGACTGCTGCTTCAGCGGCCGGGCCGCCCGCACCCTGGCCGGGGAACGCCAGGCCCTGGCGGCCGAGGCGGCCGTCGACGGGGCCTACGTCCTCACCGCCTCCCCGCGCGACCGGGTGGCCCTCGCCCCCGACGGGGAACGGCACACCGCCTTCACCGGCGAACTGCTCACGATCCTCCGGGAGGGCATCCAGGACGGGCCCGAGCTGATCGACCTGGACACCCTCGGCCGCGCCCTGGAGACCCGGCTGCGCGGCAAGAACCGGCCGCTGCCGCAGTCCGCCCAGGAGAACGGTCTCGGCCGGCTGAAACTCTTCCGCAACCGGGCCCGGGCCGTCCGCGGGGGCCCGGCCGGGCCCGTGCTCGATGCCGACGTCCGCGCGGCCATGGCCGCCGCGGGGCTCGGGCTGGCCCGCACCCTGAGTGCCGCGGGCCGGACCCGGGACGCACTGCCCGTCCTGAGGCTCGCCCTGCGCGAACGGCAGCCCGGCGGCGAGGGCGATCTGCTCGCCGTCCAGCTGGAGCTCTCCGAGATGCTGGCGGAGACCGGTCAGACCCGGGAGGCCATCGAGGTCCTGGAGCAGGCCTTCCAGCAGGTACACCGGTTCTACGGGCCGGAATCCGTCCAGGTCTGCCGGCGCCTCGCCGGACTGCTCCAGGAATCCGGCAACCACATCCAGGCCTGCGAGGTCCTCGAACACGCCCTCGACCTTTTCGAGGACGGCGCCCGGGCGCTTCCTCGCTGAGCAGCCCCCGGCAACGGACAGGGCCCCGGGTACGGAGATCCGTACCCGGGGCCCTGTCACAGCGGGCGCAGGGGCCCCGGCCCACCGGTCGCCAGACCGGCCGGCCTCGGCCGCCTCAGCCGCCGAACTCCTCCAGGCCCTTCAGCGCCTGGTCCAGCAGGGCCTGGCGGCCCTCCAGCTCGCGGGCGAGCTTGTCCGCCTTGGCGTTGTTGCCCTGGGCACGGGCCGCGTCGATCTGCTCACGCAGCTTGTCCACGGCCGCCTGCAGCTGACCGGTCAGACCGGCCGCACGGGCGCGGGCCTCCGGGTTGGTGCGGCGCCACTCGGTCTCCTCGGACTCCTGGATCGCGCGCTCCACCGCGTGCATCCGGCCCTCGACCTTCGGGCGGGCGTCCCGCGGCACATGGCCGATGGCCTCCCAGCGCTCGTTGATGGACCGGAACGCGGCCCGGGCCGCCTTCAGGTCCGTCACCGGGACGAGCTTCTCGGCCTCCTCGGCCAGCTCCTCCTTCAGCTTCAGGTTCTCCACCTGCTCGGCGTCACGCTCCGCGAAGACCTCACCACGGGCCGCGAAGAACACGTCCTGGGCACCGCGGAAGCGGTTCCACAGCTCGTCCTCCGCCTCCCGCTGGGCCCGCCCGGCCGCCTTCCAGTCCGCCATCAGCTCGCGGTAGCGGGCCGCCGTCGGACCCCAGTCGGTCGACTTCGACAGCGACTCCGCCTCGGCGACCAGCTTCTCCTTGGCCTTGCGGGCCTCCTCGCGCTGCGCGTCCAGCGAGGCGAAGTGCGCCTTGCGGCGCTTGGAGAACGCCGACCGGGCGTGCGAGAAGCGGTGCCACAGCTCGTCGTCCGACTTGCGGTCCAGCCGGGGGAGACCCTTCCAGGTGTCCACCAGGGCCCGCAGCCGCTCGCCGGCGCTGCGCCACTGGTCGCTCTGCGCCAGCTGCTCCGCCTCCGTGACCAGGTCTTCCTTGGCCTTGCGGGCCTCGTCCGTCTGCTTGGCCTTCTGGACCTTGCGCTCCTCGCGACGCGACTCCACCGTCGCGACCAGCTTGTCCAGCCGCACACGCAGCGCGTCGAGGTCGCCCACGGCGTGGTGCTCCTCGACCTGCGTGCGCAGGTGGTCGATCGCGGTCTGCGCGTCCTTGGCGGACAGATCGGTGGTCCGCACCCGCCGTTCGAGGAGGCCGATCTCGACCACCAGGCCCTCGTACTTGCGCTCGAAGTAGGCCAGGGCCTCCTCGGGGGTGCCCGCCTGCCACGAGCCGACGACCTTCTCGCCATCGGCAGTTCGCACGTACACGGTGCCCGTCTCGTCGACGCGGCCCCACGGGTCGCTGCTCACAGCGCCTCCTCCACCTGATGCCTGCGCGGGGGTCGCCCCCTCGGCATCGTCCACAGTTCCTGGGGCGGGCAGCACGCCCGCCCTGCACAACGCAAACATAGGCGACCGCCGGGCCGGCTGTCCGCATCCCGCACGACGGAATATCGGCGTAGACGCGGACCGGCCGGCCGCCGGGCCGCCCCGGCCTCAGTTCTGGGTGACCGTGGCCTTCTCGATGGTGACGCCCTTCTTCGGGGCGATGCCTCCGTCGACGGTGCCCTCCTTGGCCACGTCCTGGACGATCTTCAGGCCGGCCGGGTCGAGCTTGCCGAAGGGGGTGTAGGACGGGGCCAGCGGGCTGTCCTTGTAGACCAGGAAGAACTGGCTGCCGCCGGAACCGGGCTGGCCGGTGTTGGCCATCGCCACCGTGCCCGCCGGGTAGATCACCTGACCCTGCGCGTTGGGCTTGCCCAGCGCGTCCAGGTTCTCGTCCGCGATGGTGTAGCCCGGACCGCCCATGCCGGTGCCCTCCGGGTCGCCGCACTGGAGCACGAAGATGCCCTCGGTCGTCAGCCGGTGGCATTTGGTCGAGTTGAAGTAGCCCTTGTCGGCCAGCGACTTGAAGGAATTCACGGTCTGCGGGGTCTTCGCCGCATCCATGTCGATCTTGATCTCGCCCTCGTTGGTCTTCAGCGAGAACGTGTACTTCGCCTTCTGGTCGATGGCCATGGCAGGCGACGGGGACTGCTTCGGCGTCGGCGCGGCCGAGGGGGTGCTCTCGGCGCTGGGCTCCGTGGAGTCCTTGCCGTCGAAGACCCCGCCCACGATCAGGCCGACGAGCGTCGCCACGACCACGGCGATGGCCGCGCCGATCACGATCATCCGCTGCCGCCCCTTGCGTTGGGCCTCTGCCCGCCGCTTCTGCTGACGCTCGTACTTCTCCCTGGCGAGCTGCCGCCGCCGCTGATCGCTCGTGACCACCGGGTCTCGTCTCCTTGTGCGTTTCTGGTACCGCTGTCCGGGCTGGGTTAGGCCGTACCGTATATGGGTTCGCTGTGAGATGAGCGGCGCCGGTAGGCTCTGATCTGCCGCAACCCTCCCGACGGACGACCACCGCCCGGACGACTGCCCAGACGACTAGCCAGAGGACGAACGTGCTGATTGCCGGATTCCCCGCCGGGGCCTGGGGCACCAACTGCTACCTGGTCGCCCCCGCCGCCGGTGAGGAGTGCGTCATCATCGACCCGGGCCACCAGGCCGCCCAGGGAGTCGAGGAGACGCTGAAGAAGCACCGGCTCAAGCCCGTCGCGGTCGTCCTCACCCACGGCCACATCGACCATGTGGCCTCGGTGGTCCCGGTCTGCGGAGCGCACGACGTGCCCGCCTGGATCCACCCCGAGGACCGGTACATGATGAGCGACCCCGAGAAGGCCCTCGGGCGTTCCATCGGGATGCCGCTGATGGGCGAGCTGACCGTGGGCGAACCGGACGACGTCCGCACCCTCGCCGACGGCACCACCCTGAAGCTGGCCGGTCTGGAGTTCTCGGTCGCGCACGCGCCCGGCCATACCAAGGGGTCGGTGACCTTCCGGATGCCCGAGGCGGCGGACGTTCCGCCGGTGTTCTTCTCGGGCGACCTGCTCTTCGCCGGCTCCATCGGACGCACCGACCTGCCCGGCGGCTCCCACGCCGAGATGCTCGAGTCGCTGGCCCGCGTGTGCCTGCCGCTCGACGACTCGACCGTGGTGCTGTCCGGCCACGGCCCCCAGACCACCATCGGCCGGGAGCGCGCGACCAACCCGTACCTGCGGGAGGTCGCCGCCGGCCTCGGAGACGGCACCGCCGCTCCGCGACGAGGAATGTGACGAGAGTTTCGTGAGCACCTTCAAGGCCCCCAAGGGCACGTACGACCTGATTCCGCCGTACTCCGCCAAGTACCTGGCCGTCCGCGAGGCCATCTCCGGACCGCTCCGGAAGTCCGGCTACGGGTACGTCGAGACCCCCGGCTTCGAGGACGTCGACCTCTTCGCCCGCGGTGTCGGCGAGTCCACCGACATCGTGACCAAGGAGATGTACACCCTCACCACCAAGGGCGGCGCGAACCTGGCGCTGCGCCCCGAGGGCACCGCCTCCGTCCTGCGCGCGGCGCTGGAGGCCAACCTGCACAAGGCCGGCGGCCTGCCGGTCAAGCTGTGGTACTCCGGCTCGTACTACCGGTACGAGCGCCCGCAGAAGGGCCGCTACCGCCACTTCTCCCAGGTGGGCGCGGAGGCGATCGGCGCCGAGGACCCGGCGCTGGACGCCGAGCTGATCATCCTGGCCGACCAGGCGTACCGCGCGCTGGGCCTGTCGAACTTCCGGATCCTGCTGAACTCGCTGGGCGACAAGGAGTGCCGTCCGGTGTACCGGGAGGCCCTCCAGGGCTTCCTGCGCGGCCTGGACCTGGACGAGGAGACCGTCCGCCGGGCCGAGATCAACCCGCTCCGGGTCCTCGACGACAAGCGGCCCGAGGTCCAGAAGCAGCTGACCGGCGCGCCGATGCTGCGCGACTACCTGTGCGACGCGTGCAAGGCGTACCACGAGGAGGTGCGCGCGCTGATCACTGCCGCGGGCGTGGCCTTCGAGGACGACGAGAAGCTGGTGCGCGGCCTGGACTACTACACCCGCACCACCTTCGAGTTCGTGCACGACGGTCTGGGCTCGCAGTCGGCGGTCGGCGGCGGCGGCCGGTACGACGGCCTGTCCGAGATGATCGGCGGCCCGGCGCTGCCGTCGGTGGGCTGGGCGCTGGGTGTGGACCGCACGGTGCTCGCCCTGGAGGCCGAGGGCATCGAGCTGGACATCCCACCGACCACCAGCGTGTTCGCGGTGGCCCTGGGCGAGGAGGCCCGCCGGGTGCTGTTCGGCACCGTCGTCGAGCTGCGCAAGGCCGGCATCGCCGCGGACTTCGCGTTCGGCGGCAAGGGCCTCAAGGGGGCCATGAAGGACGCGAACCGCTCGGGCGCCCGCCTCACCATGGTCGCCGGCGAGCGCGACCTGGCCGAGGGCGTCGTCCAGCTCAAGGACATGGAGTCCGGCGAGCAGGTGGCCGTACCGCTGGACGCACTGGTCGAGACCGTCCGGGCGAAGCTGGTCTGACCGGTGGCCGCACCGGATCCGGGGCGGTCCCCCGGATCCGGTGCAGGCCGGTGCGGCAGAATGCTCCGCATGAGAGACGCGGGCACGGAGACCACCACTCGGACGGTCGGCGCGAGCCGGGCACTGGCCTGGCTGCTGGTGATAACGGGCGCGGCGGGACTGCTGGCCGCCTGGGTGATCACCATCGACAAGTTCAAGCTGCTGGAGGACCCGGACTTCGTTCCCGGTTGCAGCTTCAACCCGGTCGTGGCCTGCGGCAACATCATGAAGAGCGACCAGGCGTCCGCCTTCGGCTTCCCGAACCCGATGCTCGGCCTGGTGACCTACGGGATCGTGATCTGCGTCGGCATGAGCCTGCTGGCCGGCGCCCGGTTCCGCCGCTGGTACTGGCTCACCTTCAACGCCGGCACCCTCTTCGGCGTCGGATTCTGCGCCTGGCTGATGTACCAGTCGCTGTACGAGATCAACTCGCTGTGCCTGTGGTGCTGCCTGGCCTGGGTCGCCACCATCGTCATGTTCTGGTACGTCACCTCGCACAACGTCCGCGAGGGGCTGCTGCCCGCGCCGGCCTGGCTCAAGGGCTTCTTCACCGAGTTCACCTGGGTGCTGCCGGTCCTGCACATCGGGATCATCGGGATGCTGATCCTGACCCGCTGGTGGGACTTCTGGACCTCCTGAGCCGCCCGGGGCTGTCGGTGGGCTCGCTTAGGCTTTCGGTGTGGAACCAGACCTGTTCACCGCAGCTGCCGAAGACCGCCAGGAGAAAGATCCCGCGAGCTCCCCGCTCGCCGTCCGGATGCGCCCGCGCACCCTGGACGAGGTCGTCGGCCAGCAGCACCTGCTCAAGCCCGGGTCGCCGCTGCGGCGGCTGGTCGGCGAGGGGGCGGGAGGCCCGGCCGGTTCCTCCTCGGTGATCCTCTGGGGCCCGCCCGGCATCGGGAAGACCACTCTGGCGTACGTGGTCAGCCAGGCCACCCGGAAGCGGTTCGTGGAGCTGTCCGCCATCACCGCCGGGGTGAAGGAGGTGCGGGCGGTCATCGAGGGTGCCAAGCGCGCGGCCGGCGGGTACGGCAAGGAGACCGTCCTCTTCCTCGACGAGATCCACCGGTTCAGCAAGGCCCAGCAGGACTCCCTGCTGCCGGCCGTGGAGAACCGCTGGGTCACCCTGATCGCCGCGACCACCGAGAACCCGTACTTCTCGATCATCTCCCCGCTGCTGTCGCGCTCCCTGCTGCTGACCCTGGAGCCGCTGACCGACGCCGACCTGAGCGCGCTGCTGGGGCGGGCGCTGACGGAGGAGCGCGGTCTGAACGGCGCGGTCACCCTGCCCGCCGATGCCGAGGCGCACCTGCTGCGGATCGCGGGCGGTGACGCGCGGCGGGCGCTGACCGCCCTGGAGGCGGGCGCCGGATCGGCCCTGGCCAAGGGCGAGGAGGAGATCAGCCTCCGGACGCTGGAGGAGGCGGTCGACCGGGCGGCGGTCCGCTACGACCGGGACGGCGACCAGCACTACGACGTGGCCAGCGCCCTGATCAAGTCGATCCGCGGCTCGGACGTGGACGCGGCGCTGCACTACCTGGCCCGGATGATCGAGGCGGGGGAGGACCCGCGGTTCATCGCCCGACGGCTGATGATCTCGGCGAGCGAGGACATCGGGCTGGCCGATCCCACGGCCCTGCCAACGGCGGTCGCCGCAGCCCAGGCGGTGGCCCTGATCGGCTTCCCGGAGGCCGCGCTCACCCTCTCGCACGCCACCATCGCCCTGGCGCTGGCCCCGAAGTCGAACACCGCGACCACCGCGATCGGCGCGGCCCTGGCCGACGTCCGCGCGGGCCTGGCCGGACCGGTCCCGCCGCACCTGAGGGACGGGCACTACAAGGGGGCCGCCAAGCTGGGGCATGCGCAGGGGTATGTCTACCCGCACGATGTGCCGGGTGCCATCGCGGCCCAGCAGTACGCCCCGGACGCCATCCACGGCCGCCGCTACTACGAACCGACCCGGTACGGGGCCGAGGCCCGCTACGCGGACATCGCCGAGCGCGTCCGCAGCCGCCTCCGCGGCGACACCTGACCGGGCGCCCGGCGGAGCCGGGTCAGCCGGGTCAACGGGCGTCGGGCGCGGCGGCTGCGGCGAACAGGTGGTGCATGGCCCGGCGCAGGCCGCAGACGTCCGCCACCGGCTGCGGGAAGTCGAAGCGCGCGTCGAAGGAGCCGGCGGCGGTCCCGGCGACGAAGCGCACCCGCAGGCCGAGCCGGTCCAGGGCGAGCGGGACGGCGTGGAGGGAGTCCGCCGCGCGGTGGCCCAGCAGACCGCGCAGGTCGGCGACCCGGTCCCGGTGGGCCGCGTGGAGGTGCTGGAGCAGTTCCGTCTCGTGCGGCAGCAGCGGGTCGGGCTCGGCCGCGGCCAGCTCCTCGGGGTCCACCTGTTCGGTTCCCCACAGGTCGTCCACCGTGATCTCGCCGACTTCCAGGCGCAGCAGCATCCAGGCGGGCCGCCCGTACATGCCGGGCGCCGGGTCGGCGTACAGGGCCTCGCCGATGCCGAGCAGCTCGCCGACCGGCTGCCGCTCCGCGAGCAGGGCGGCGCAGGCGGCCCGCTCCTCGGCCCCGCGTACCGGAGTGAGCCAGCCGGACAGCCAGGCGCGGCCCCGGATACGATGGGGCACGGACACCGGCGCCACATCAGTGATCTCGATCACCGCTGTGAGGTCGTCGTCCTGGGCGTGAGCGGCTGCCCTGGCAGCCGCGGATTCCCCGGAAACAAGGAGAATCACGTCCCCGTCCGGGGTGACGGTCCGCGCGGCCGGCATCCCTGTCCCGAAGTCCGCGAGGTCCTGCGGTGGCCGTGTGTCACGAGCACCTGCGAGCGTGAGGGATACTGAGGCGTTGGACTCTACGAGGGTTCGTACGCGTTCGGCTCCGGTGAGCTGTCGAACGCCTTCCCTGGGACGCGGCTGACTCTGCCTACCGTCGTCGTAAGCGGACGTGGATTGTTTCTCGTCCGGACTGCGATGCGCACTGGGCAGGGGGATCCCATGCGGTCGAGACATTACGTCCTCCTCGAAATAAGGTAAGCCTCACCTAACTTACATGGAGGTAGGTTCCCCGTGAACCAGAAGCGACCCAAGGTCAAGAAGTCGCGTGCTCTCGGCATCGCCCTGACGCCGAAGGCCGTCAAGTACTTCGAGGCCCGCCCCTACCCGCCGGGCGAGCACGGCCGTGGCCGCAAGCAGAACTCGGACTACAAGGTCCGTCTGCTCGAGAAGCAGCGTCTGCGCGCTCAGTACGACATCTCCGAGCGTCAGATGGCCCGCGCGTACGACCGCGCCAAGAAGGCCGAGGGCAAGACGGGCGAGGCGCTGGTCGTCGAGCTCGAGCGTCGTCTCGACGCCCTGGTCCTGCGTTCGGGCATCGCCCGCACCATCTACCAGGCTCGCCAGATGGTCGTCCACGGCCACATCGAGGTCAACGGTGGCAAGGTCGACAAGCCGTCGTTCCGTGTCCGCCCGGACGACGTCATCACCGTGCGTGAGCGCTCCCGCGAGAAGCACCCCTTCCAGGTTGCCCGCGAGGGTGGCTACGCCGGCGAGGGCGAGGCCCCGCGCTACCTTCAGATCAACCTGAAGGCGCTCGCGTTCCGTCTGGACCGCGACCCGCAGCGCAAGGAGATCCCCGTGATCTGCGACGAGCAGCTCGTCGTCGAGTACTACGCCCGCTGATCCGGTCGTAGCCTCACCAGGCTGTTCGTTCGAAACCCGCAGTTCCCCTTCCGGGGGAGCTGCGGGTTTCGGCGTTCGGGGCCGGGCCGGTCACGGATCCGCCGGGGTCGGGTGGGGGAGCGAGGGGCGAGGGGGCGGCGCCGGAACCTGGGCGTGGCGGGCCGGGCCCGGGTGGCGGCCCGGCCCGCGGACCGCGCGCTCGGCCAGCGCGTCCAGGCCCAGCCCCCGCCCCGCCGCCGCCTCCGCGGCGTACCGCACCGCCCCCAGCTGCTCCCGCGCCCGCTCCTCGCACCTCAGCCGCGGCGCATTGAAGTACCCCGACCCGAACAGCTGGAGCCCCACCGAGTCCCACACCGGCTCCGCCGCCCCCTGGAGCAGCGCCGCCTCCGCAGGATGCCCCTCGGCCACCGTCACCAGCGCCAGCAGCTCCACCGCCAGCACCAGCCCCAGCAGATCGTGGAAGGCGTGGTTGATCGTCACGCACTCGGTCAGCAGGACCCGGGCCGCCGCCGGATCGCCCGCGTCCAGCGCCGCGTACGCCAGCACGTACAGGGCGTAGGCCTTCGTCCAGCGCTCCCCGCGCTCCTCGCAGATCTCCCGGACCTCCTCGCACAGCGCCAGCGCCGCCGGCAGCTCCCCCTGGAAGGCCCGTGCCATTGCCAGCTCCACCTGGCACATCAGCACATTGCTGTTCAGCTCCCCGGCCTCCCGGTACTGCTCCAGCGCCGACCCCAGCAGCTCGTCGGCCCGCACCATGTCGTCCGAGACCAGCGCCAGGCACCCCATCCGGTGCACCGCGTACGCCGCGGCCACCGGGTTCCCGGCCGCCACCGCGCCCTCCCGGCACTCGTGCAGCGCGCTCAGCGAGGCCACCCCGTCACCCTGGAGGGCCGCCACGTACCCCAGGACCCACAGCGCCTTCAGCCGCGGCCCGTCCGCCGTGTCCGCGCCGGCGCCGGCGACCGTGCCGGTTCCGTACGCCGCCTCCTGCTCCAGAGCCCGGTCCAGCCAGTGCCGGCCCTCCGTGAGCCGCCCGCAGCCCGCCCAGTAGAACCACAGGGTCCCGGCCAGGTACTGGCCCAGGTGGGCCTCCTGCGGATCCTCCAGGCAGTAGTCCAGCGCCAGTCGCAGGTTCGGCAGCTCCGCTTCCACCAGCCACGCCACCTCCTGCTGCCGCGGACTGAACCAGTCCAGCTCGCACCAGGTCGCCAGGCCCATGTACCAGTCCCGGTGCCGGCGCCGCAGCCGCTCCGCGTCGCCCAGCGACTCCAGCCAGCCCGCCCCGTACGCCCGTACCGTCTCCAGCATCCGGTAGCGCACGCCGCCCGCGGTGTCCTCACGGACCAGCAGCGACTGCGCCAGCAGCTCGCCCACCACATCCAGCACGTTCTCCACCGGCACGTCCGGCCCGGCGCACACGTACTCGGCCGCGTCCAGGTCGAAGGCGCCCGCGAACACCGACAGCCGCGCCCACAGCAGCCGCTCCTGCGCCGTGCACAGCTCGTGGCTCCAGCCGATCGCCGTCCGCAGCGCCCGGTGCCGGGGCAGCGCTCCCCGCGCCCCGCCGGTCAGCAGCCGGAACCGGTCCTCCAGCCGGGCCAGCACCTGCTCCGGCGACAGCATCCGCAGCCGACCCGCCGCCAGTTCCAGCGACAGAGGGATCCCGTCCAGCCGCGCACACAGCTCCCCGAGCACCGCCGGATCCGCCGCCCGGCCGGACCCGAACGCCGGATCGGCCGCCACCGCCCGCTCGGTCAGCAGCCGTACGGAATCCTCGACGCCCAGCGGTGCCAGCGGGAACGCCTGCTCCGCGGCGAGGGCCAGGGGCCGCCGCCCGGCCGCCAGCACCCGTAGCTCCGGAGCCCGCTGCAACAACTCCTGCACCAGCCCGGCACAGTCCTCCACCAACTGCTCGAACCCGTCCAGGACCAGCAGCAGCCGGCGCCCGGCCAGATGCTCGGCCAGCACCGTCCGCGGCGGCCGGGTGGTGTGGTCGGTCAGCCCCAGCGCATCGGCCACGGTCAGCACCAGCAGCGCCGGATCGCGTACGGAGGACAGCTCGGCCAGCCAGACACCGTCGGGGAAGCGTTCCTGCACCGCCCGGGCCGCCGCGACCGCCAGCCGGGACTTCCCCACCCCGCCGACCCCCGTGACCGTGACCAGCCGCGAGGACTCCAGCAGCCGCCCCAGCTCGGAGAGTTCGGCACCCCGCCCGACGAGGCCGCTGAGCTCCGAGGGAAGATTGCCGTACGCCCGCTGCCGCATGAGACACGGAGGGTACTGCTCCGGATGCTCTGCGTACAAGGCGGGGCCGTCGGCCGGGGAATTCGGGTACGGCGGCCGGGCCCCGGCGCGATAGGGTCGGGGGACGACTTTTCTTACACTTCAGGGAGCGGTGCAACGTGTCCGGTGGAGAGGTGGCCGGGATCCTCGTGGCCGTCTTCTGGGCGATCCTGGTCTCCTTCCTCGCCGTGGCGCTGGCGAGGCTGGCGCAGACGCTCAAGGCGACCACCAAGCTGGTCGCGGAGGTGACCGAGCAGGCCGTTCCGCTGCTGGCCGACGCCTCCACCACGGTCCGCTCCGCCCGCACCCAGCTCGACCGGGTCGACGCCATCGCCAGCGATGTGCAGGAGGTCACCGCCAACGCCTCCGCGCTCTCCTCCACCGTGGCCTCCACCTTCGGCGGCCCGCTGGTCAAGGTCGCGGCCTTCGGCTACGGAGTCCGCAAGGCGCTGGGCCGTACGGATGACGTGCCGACGCGCACCGAGCGACGTACCGTGATCGTCGGACGGACCGTGCCGGCCGCCCGCCGCCGGAAGCAGAAGGGCTAGACCGGGATGTTCCGCCGTACCTTCTGGTTCACCGCAGGCGCAGCCGCCGGCGTGTGGGCCACCACCAAAGTCAACCGGAAGCTCAAGCAGCTGACCCCGGAGAGCCTCGCCGCGCAGGCCGCGGACAAGGCCGTCGAGGCGGGCCACCGCCTCAAGGACTTCGCCCTCGACGTCAAGACGGGAATGCGCCGGCGCGAGGACGAGCTGAAAGATGCACTGGGTCTGCACGCAGATCCGGACCGGCCCGACAACGTGCGCGCCCTGCCGGGGCAGCGCCGCCTGCGGGCCATCCAGAACCACAGCACCGACCGACCGAACTATTCATACGACCGGAATGAGGACCACTGATGGAGTCGGCTGAGATCCGCCGCCGCTGGCTGAGCTTCTTCGAGGAGCGCGGTCACACCGTCGTCCCTTCGGCGTCGCTCATCGCGGACGACCCGACTCTGCTGCTGGTGCCCGCCGGCATGGTGCCCTTCAAGCCCTACTTCCTGGGTGAGACCAAGCCCCCGGCCCCGCGTCTGACCAGCGTGCAGAAGTGCGTCCGCACCCCGGACATCGAAGAGGTCGGCAAGACCACCCGGCACGGCACGTTCTTCCAGATGTGCGGCAACTTCTCCTTCGGCGACTACTTCAAGGAAGGCGCCATCAAGCTCGCCTGGGAGCTGCTCACCGCGCCCCGGGACAAGGGCGGCTACGGCCTGGAGCCGGAGAAGCTCTGGATCACCGTCTACCTGGACGACGACGAGGCCGAGCGGATCTGGCACGAGGTCGTCGGCGTCCCCAAGGAGCGCATCCAGCGCCTGGGCAAGAAGGACAACTTCTGGTCCATGGGCGTCCCCGGCCCCTGCGGCCCCTGCTCCGAGATCAACTACGACCGCGGCCCCGAATTCGGCGTCGAAGGCGGCCCGGCCGTCAACGACGAGCGGTACGTGGAGATCTGGAACCTCGTCTTCATGCAGTACGAGCGGGGTGCCGGCGACGGCAAGGAGGACTTCCCGATCCTCGGCGACCTGCCGTCCAAGAACATCGACACCGGCCTCGGCCTCGAGCGCCTCGCGATGATCCTGCAGGGCGTGCAGAACATGTACGAGACCGACACCCTGCGCGTGGTCATGGACCGGGCCACCGAGCTGACCGGCGTGCAGTACGGCGCCGCCCAGGGCACCGACGTCTCGCTGCGCGTGGTCGCCGACCACATCCGCACCTCCACCATGCTCATCGGCGACGGCGTCACCCCCGGCAACGAGGGCCGCGGCTACGTGCTGCGCCGCATCATGCGCCGCGCCATCCGCAACATGCGCCTGATGGGCGCCACCGGCCCGGTCGTCAAGGACCTGGTCGACGTCGTGATCGACACCATGGGGCAGCAGTACCCGGAGCTGATCACCGACCGCAAGCGCATCGAGACCGTCGCCCTCGCCGAAGAGGCCGCCTTCCTGAAGGCCCTCAAGGGCGGTACCAACATCCTCGACAGCGCCGTGACCGAGACCAAGGCCGCCGGCGGCACGGTCCTCTCCGGTGAGAAGGCCTTCCTGCTCCACGACACCTGGGGCTTCCCGATCGACCTCACCCTGGAGATGGCCGCCGAGCAGGGCCTCGCCGTGGACGAGACCGGCTTCCGCCGCCTGATGCAGGAGCAGCGCGACCGGGCCAAGGCCGACGCCAAGGCCAAGAAGACCGGCCACGCCGACGTCTCCGCCTACCGCCTGATCGCCGACAACGCCGGCGCCACCGAGTTCATCGGATACGCCTCCAACCAGGGCGAGTCCACGGTGGTCGGCCTGCTGGTCAACGGCATGCCCGCGCCCGCCGCCTCCGAGGGCGACGAGGTCGAGGTCGTCCTCGACCGCACCCCGTTCTACGCCGAGGGCGGCGGCCAGCTCGCCGACCAGGGCCGGATCAAGACCGACTCCGGTGCCGTCATCGAGGTCCGCGACGTCCAGCAGCCGGTCCCGGGTGTCTCCGTGCACAAGGGCTCGGTGCAGGTCGGCGAGGTGACGGTGGGCGCCTCCGCGTACGCCGCCATCGACGTCTCGCGCCGCCGGGCCATCGCCCGCGCCCACTCGGCCACGCACCTGACCCACCAGGCGCTGCGCGACGCCCTCGGCCCGACCGCCGCCCAGGCCGGCTCCGAGAACAGCCCCGGCCGCTTCCGCTTCGACTTCGGCTCGCCGAACGCCGTCCCCGGCTCGGTCCTCACCGATGTCGAGCAGAAGATCAACGACGTGCTCTCCCGCGAGCTCGAGGTCACCGCCGAGATCATGAGCATCGACGAGGCGAAGAAGCAGGGCGCCATCGCCGAGTTCGGCGAGAAGTACGGCGAGCAGGTCCGCGTCGTCACCATCGGCGACTTCTCCAAGGAGCTGTGCGGCGGCACGCATGTCAGCAACACCGCCCACCTGGGTCTGGTGAAGCTGCTCGGCGAGTCCTCCATCGGCTCCGGCGTGCGCCGGGTCGAGGCCCTGGTCGGCGCCGACGCGTACAACTTCCTCGCCAAGGAGCACACGGTCGTCGCCCAGCTCCAGGAGCTGGTCAAGGGCCGTCCGGAGGAGCTGCCGGAGAAGATCGCCACCATGCTCGGCAAGCTGAAGGACGCCGAGAAGGAGATCGAGAAGTTCCGCGCGGAGAAGGTCCTCCAGGCCGCCGCCGGTCTCGCCGCCAACGCTCAGGACATCCGCGGGGTCGCGCTGGTCGTCGGCCAGGTCGCCGACGGTGTGGGCGCCGACGACCTGCGCAAGCTGGTCCTCGACGTCCGTGGCCGCCTCCAGGGCGACCGCCCGGCCGTCGTGGCCCTGTTCACCACGGCCAACGACCGCCCGCTGACCGTCATCGCCACCAACGAGGCCGCCCGCGAGCGCGGTCTCAAGGCCGGTGACCTGGTTCGTACCGCCGCCAAGACCCTCGGCGGCGGCGGTGGCGGCAAGCCCGACGTGGCCCAGGGCGGCGGCCAGAACCCGGCCGCCATCCCGGAGGCCATCAGCGCCGTCGAGCGTCTCGTCGTGGAAACGGCGTGACGATGCCTCCGCTGCGCCGTGGCCGACGCCTTGCGATCGATGTCGGTGACGCCCGGATCGGGGTCGCCTCGTGCGACCCCGACGGTGTGTTGGCCACACCGGTGGAAACCGTGCCGGGGCGGGACATCCCGTTCGCACACCGCCGGTTGCGCCAGCTGGTGGAGGAGTACGAGCCGCTCGAGGTGGTGGTCGGCCTGCCCCGCTCGCTCAGCGGGCGGGAGGGGCCGGCCGCGGCCAAGGTCCGTGCCTTCGCCACCGAACTCGCCCGGGGCATCAAGCCGGTGACGGTCCGTCTGGTGGACGAGCGGATGACCACGGTCACCGCGGCCCAGGGTCTGCGGGCCTCGGGCAAGAACGCCAAGAAGGGGCGCGCCGTCATCGATCAGGCCGCCGCTGTGATCATCCTTCAGAACGCTCTTGAGACCGAACGGGTATCGGGTAATCCGCCCGGCGAGTGCGTCGAAGTGGTCATCTGATCGCGATACGGTAACGTTCCGCGCGATGTGGCGGCATTCGAACAGCCGTCGGCTATTCGACGCGGCGCGGCGCTAGGGGATCGATGACTGAGTATGGGCGGGGCCAGGCCCCCGAACCGTGGCACCCCAATGACCCCCTGTACGGGGACCAGGGGTGGACGGGACAGCACCAGGTCCCGTCCCAGTACCCGCAGGAGCAGCAGCCGCAGCAGTACGAGCAGTACGAGCAGTACCCACATCAGCAGCAGTACGTGCAGCAGCAGCACCCCCAGCAGCAGTACCCGCAGGGGCAGCAGTACCAGCAGCACCCGCAGGACCAGCAGTATTACGGCGGGCAGCAGGCGTACGACACCCAGGCCGGGCACGTCCACGCCGCCGACCCCTATGGGGGCGGCGTGGACCCGTACGCCGCCCAGCAGCCCGTCGGCTACCCCGGCGGAGCCCCCGACCTCTACAGCACCGCCGACGCCTACCCGCCGCCGCAGCCCCCCGGCCGCCGCACGCCGATCCCCGATCCCGCCACCGAATGGCAGCAGGACGACCAGGACGGCCCGGATGCAGCGGACGCCGAGGATGAGGGCCGCACCGCGGAAGACGGCGGGGGCGGGGCCGAGGACGACGGCCGGGACGGCCCGCACGACGGCGGTCGCCGGTCCGGGCGCGGCAAGGCCGGCAAGGGCAAGAAACCCAAGAAACGCCGCAATGGCGTCGCCTGCCTGTTCGTGGCGCTGGTGCTGGTCGGCGGTGTCGGCGGCGTCGGTTACTACGGCTACTCCTTCCTCCAGGACAAGTTCGGCGAGCCCGCCGACTTCACCGGCGAGGGCACCGACCCCGTCGATGTGGAGATCAAGGCCGGTTCCAGCCTCGGCGCCATGGGCCGCGCCCTCAAGGAGGCCGGCGTGGTCGCGAGCGTCGACGCCTTCACCGAGGCGGCCGGGGCACACCCCAAGGGCACGGCCATCCAGCCCGGCGTGTACCCGCTGCGCAAGGGCATGTCCGCCGCGGCGGCCGTCGAGCTGATGACCGACCCGAGCAAGCTGAACGTGGTCACGGTCACCGAGGGCATGCGCAACGCGGCCGTCTACGCAGCCGTGGACAAGAAGCTGAAGCTGAAGCCCGGCACCACCCTCGAGGTGTCCAAGCGCGAGCTGAAGAACCTCGGACTGCCCGCCTGGGCCAACAACAACCCGAAGATCATGGACCCGCTCGAGGGCTTCCTGTACCCGGCCCGCTACGACCTCACCAAGGACATGAAGCCGGAGGCCCTCCTCAAGGAGATGGTCGCCAGGGCCAAGCAGAAATACGAAGAGCTGGGCATCGAGGGCAAGGCCAAGGACCTGGGCCTGGAGTCCCCGCTCCAGGTGGTCACGGTCGCGAGCATGGTCAACGCCGAGGGCATGAACCACGACGACTTCCGGAAGATGGCCGAGGTCGTCTACAACCGCCTCAAGCCCGACAACGTGGTCACCAACCACAAGATCGAGTTCGACTCGACCATCAACTACGCCAAGGGCACCAGCAACATCCACGTCTCCCGCAAGGAGGCGAAGGAGTTCAACCACCCGTACAACACGTACTTCAACGACGGCCTCACCCCCGGCCCGATCGGCAACCCGGGCGACGAAGCCCTCAACGCCACCCTCGACCCCGACGAAGGCGGCTGGATGTTCTTCGTGTCGGTGGACGGCAAGAAGACCTCCTTCACGAAGACCTACGACGAGCACCTGAAGCTGGTCGACGAGTTCAACGCGCGACAGAAGAACGGCGGATAGGAACGTCATGGCAGGCAGAAGGGCCGCGGTGCTGGGCTCGCCCATCGAGCACTCCCTCTCACCGGTGCTGCACCGCGCCGCCTACCGGGAGCTCGGCCTCGACGACTGGTCGTACGACCGGTTCGAGATCGACGAGGCCGCACTCCCGGCCTTCCTCGCCGGACTCGGCCCCGAATGGGCCGGGCTGTCCCTGACCATGCCGCTCAAACGGGCGGTCATCCCGCTGCTGGACGGCATCACCGAGACCGCCGCCTCGGTGGAGGCGGTCAACACGGTCGTCCTCACCGAGGACGGCCGGCGGGTCGGCGACAACACCGACATCCCCGGCCTGGTCTCGGCCCTGCGGGAACGCGGTGTGGAGAAGGTGGGCTCGGCGGCCGTCCTCGGCGCCGGAGCCACCGCCTCCTCCGCCCTGGCCGCGCTCTCCCGGATCTGCTCCGGCGAGGTCACGGCGTACGTCCGCTCCCAGGCCCGCGCCGAGGAGATGCGGCACTGGGGCGAACGCCTCGGCGTGCCCGTCCGTACCGCCGACTGGTCCGAAGCCGCCGAGGCACTGAGCGCCCCACTTGTGATCGCCACCACCCCGGCCGGCAGCACCGACGCCCTCGCCGCGGCCGTCCCGGAGCACCCGGGCACCCTCTTCGACGTGCTCTACGAGCCCTGGCCCACCCCCCTCGCGGCGGCCTGGACCGACCGCGGCGGCGCCGTCCTGGGCGGCCTCGACCTGCTCGTCCACCAGGCGGTGCTCCAGGTGGAGCAGATGACCGGCCGCACCCCCGGCCCGCTCGCCGCGATGCGGGCCGCCGGAGAGCGGGCCCTGGCCGCCCGCCCCTGACCTGCCGACCGTGACCTGCTGACTGTGGTGGGTCCGGTGACGTGATGGATTCGCCCGGGCGAGCGCATCCCGATCCGGCCCGCCGACCCGCCGGACGGGCTGCGGCGAAGCCCTCCCGGCGGGCCCGCACCGCGGACCAGGGCGTCCGATAGCTGGACCTGGGCCCGGCAAACCCGTCCGGACATGGCAGGATCGGGGTACGGCGGGCTCGGGCTGCGCACCCGGTCGCGCCATCGCTGGATCAGGCGCGAGCATCGAGGAGCATCGTTGAGCAGGTTGCGTTGGCTGACCGCCGGGGAATCTCACGGACCGGCGCTGGTCGCGACGCTGGAGGGTCTTCCCGCCGGTGTCCCGATCACCACCGAGCTGGTGGCCGACCACCTGGCGCGGCGGCGGCTGGGCTATGGCCGCGGTGCCCGGATGAAGTTCGAGCAGGACGAGGTGACCTTCCTCGGCGGCGTCCGCCACGGCCTGTCCCAGGGCTCCCCGGTCGCGGTGATGATCGGCAACACCGAGTGGCCCAAGTGGGAGACCGTCATGTCGGCCGACCCGGTCGACCCCTCGCTCCTCAAGGAAACCGGCCGCAACGCGCCGCTGACCCGTCCGCGCCCCGGCCACGCCGACCTCGCGGGGATGCAGAAGTACGGCTTCGACGAGGCCCGGCCGATCCTGGAGCGCGCCAGCGCCCGTGAGACCGCCGCCCGCGTCGCCCTCGGCGCCGTCGCCCGCTCCTTCATCAAGGAGGTCGCCGGCATCGAGATCGTCTCCCATGTGGTGGAGCTGGCCGCGGCCAAGGCCCCGCACGGCGTCTACCCGACCCCCGCCGACGTCGAGAAGCTCGACGCCGACCCGGTGCGCTGCCTCGACGCCGATGCGTCGAAGGCGATGGTCGCCGAGATCGACCAGGCCCACAAGGACGGCGACACCCTCGGCGGTGTGGTCGAGGTCCTCGCCTACGGCGTCCCCGTCGGCCTCGGCTCCCACGTGCACTGGGACCGCCGCCTCGACGCCCGCCTCGCCGCCGCCCTGATGGGCATCCAGGCCATCAAGGGCGTGGAGGTCGGCGACGGCTTCGAGCTCGCCCGGGTCCCCGGCTCCCAGGCCCACGACGAGATCGTCGCCACCCCGGAGGGCATCAAGCGCACCTCCGGCCGGTCCGGCGGCACCGAGGGCGGCCTGACCACCGGCGAGCTGCTGCGCGTCCGCGCCGCCATGAAGCCGATCGCCACCGTCCCGCGGGCGCTGGCGACCGTGGACGTGGCCACCGGCGAGGCCGCCGCCGCCCACCACCAGCGCTCCGACGTCTGTGCCGTCCCGGCGGCCGGGATCGTGGCCGAGGCCATGGTCGCCCTGGTCCTCGCCGACGCGGTGGTGGAGAAGTTCGGCGGGGACTCCGTCCCCGAGACCCGCCGCAACGTCCGCTCGTACCTCGACAACCTCCAGATCCGGTGACGGGCGGACCGCTGGTCGTCCTCGTCGGGCCCCCCGGGTCCGGCAAGTCCACGGTGGGGGCGCTGCTCGCCGAGCGGCTCGGCGTCCCCTACCGGGACACCGACGCCGACATCGTCGCCGCCCAGGGCCGGGAGATCGCCGACATCTTCGTCGACGAGGGCGAACCGCACTTCCGGCAGCTGGAACGGCAGGCCGTGGCCGCCGCCCTCGCCGAGCACACCGGGGTCCTCTCCCTCGGCGGCGGCGCCGTGCTCGACGGCCACACCCGCGAGCAGCTCACCGGGCTGCCCGTCGCCTACCTGTCGATGGACGTCGACGAGGCGGTACGCCGGGTCGGCCTCAGCACCGCCCGGCCGCTGCTGGCCATCAACCCGCGCCGGCAGTGGCGCGAGCTGATGGAGGCCCGCCGGCCGCTGTACACCGAAGTCGCGCGGGTCGTCGTACCCACCGACGACCGCACACCCGAAGAGGTCGCCCAGGCGGTCCTCGACGCACTGGAGTTGAAGGACGCATGACGGAGCAGGACCAGAGCCAGGTCACCCGGATCCACGTCGGCGGCAGCGCCGGCCACGATCCGTACGACGTACTGGTCGGCCGGCAGCTGCTCGGCGAGCTGGGCGGTCTCATCGGCACCAGGGCCCAGCGGGTCGCCGTGATCCACCCGGAGGCGCTCGCCTCCACCGGCGAGGCCCTCCGCGACGACCTCGCGGAGCAGGGCTACGAGGCCGTCGCCATCCAGGTGCCGAACGCCGAGGAGGCCAAGACCGCCGAGGTCGCCGCCTACTGCTGGAAGGCGCTCGGCCAGTCGGGCTTCACCCGCACCGATGTCATCGTCGGCGTGGGTGGCGGCGCCACCACCGACCTGGCGGGCTTCGTCGCGGCCTCCTGGCTGCGCGGGGTGCGCTGGATCGCCGTCCCGACCACGGTGCTGGCCATGGTCGACGCGGCCGTCGGCGGCAAGACCGGGATCAACACGGCCGAGGGCAAGAACCTGGTCGGCGCCTTCCACCCGCCGGCGGGAGTCCTCTGCGACCTCGCCGCGCTGGAATCGCTGCCGGTCAACGACTACGTCAGCGGTCTCGCCGAGATCATCAAGGCCGGTTTCATCGCCGACCCGGTGATCCTCGACCTGATCGAGGAGGACCCGGCGGCGGCCCGCACCCCGGCCGGCCCGCACACCGCGGAGCTGATCGTGCGGTCCATCCGGGTCAAGGCCGAGGTGGTCTCCAGCGACCTCAAGGAATCGGGCCTGAGGGAGATCCTCAACTACGGCCACACGCTCGCGCACGCCATCGAGAAGAACGAGCGCTACAAGTGGCGGCACGGCGCGGCCGTGTCGGTCGGCATGGTCTTCGCGGCCGAACTGGGCCGGCTGGCCGGCCGGCTGGACGACGCGACGGCGGACCGCCACCGCACCGTCCTCGCCGCGGTGGGCCTGCCCCTCACCTACCGGGGCGACCAGTGGCCCCAGCTGCTCCAGACCATGCAGGTCGACAAGAAGTCCCGGGGCAACCTGCTGCGCTTCATCGTCCTGGACGGGCTGGGCAAGCCGTCGGTCCTGGAGGGCCCGGACCCGGCCCACCTGGTCGCGGCCTACGGCGAGGTGTCGGCGTGAGCCGCAGGGTGCTGGTGCTGAACGGCCCGAACCTGGGCCGGCTCGGCTCCCGCGAGCCCGATGTGTACGGTTCCACCTCGTACACCGGCCTGGTCGACACCTGCCGGAAGCTGGGCGCCGAGCTGGGCTTCGACGTCGAGGTCCGCGAGACCAACGATGAGGGCGAGCTGGTGCGCTGGCTGCACGAGGCCGCGGACGGGCGGATCCCGGTGGTCATCAACCCCGGCGCCTTCACGCACTACTCGTACGCCATGAGGGACGCGGCGGCGCAGCGGACGGCCCCGCTGATCGAGGTCCACATCTCCAACCCGTACGCGCGGGAGGAGTTCCGGCACACCTCGGTCATCGCGGCCGTGGCCACCGGGACGGTGGCGGGCTTCGGCCTCGGTTCGTACCGGCTGGCGCTGCGGGCGCTGGCGGAGGAAGTCACCTCCTGAGATAACGTTCTCGCATCAGTCGCCGATACGAGACGGAGTCGCAGCGGATGCAGCACGGAGTGGGGGGCTGGGGCCCGCCGGGACAGCACCCGGCGGTGCCCCCGCATCCGCCGATACCCCCCGCGCAGGGCTGGGTGACGCCGGTGCCCGAGGCCACCGGCCACATCCCGCTGCCGCCGCCGGCCCCGGTGCCGGCCGTGCCGGCCGCCCCGGGCACCGGGGCGGCCACCCTCGCGGTCCTGCTGATCGGCCCGGCCGGGGCCGGGAAGACCACCGTGGCCCGGCACTGGGCGAGCACCCGGCAGGTGGCCACCGCGCACATCAGCCTGGACGACGTCCGCGAATGGGTCTGTGCCGGCTTCGCCGATCCGCAGGCGGGCTGGAACGACCATTCCGAGGCCCAGTACCGCCTCGCCCGCCGCACCTGCGGCTTCGCCGCCCGGAACTTCCTGGCCAACGGCATCTCCTGCATCCTCGACGACGCGGTCTTCCCGGACCGGCCGGTGGTGGGCCTCGGCGGCTGGAAACGGCACGTGGGCCCCCACCTGCTCCCGGTGGTGCTGCTGCCGGGCCTGGAGATCGTCCTGGAGCGGAACGCGGAACGCTCCGGCAACCGCCGGCTCTCCGACGAGGAGGTCGCCCGTATCCACGGCCGGATGGCCGGCTGGTACGGCTCGGGCCTGCCGATCATCGACAACTCCCACCTGGACGTCCAGGCCACGGCCCGCGCCCTGGACGAGGCCCTGGCCCGCGCCATCTCGGCCCCCGCCGCCTGGTGATCCACCCCGGCCCGCGGAGGCCGGACCGCAGCCACGGGCGGGCGCGCTCAGCGCGCCGACCCGGCGGGGCGCTCATACGCTCGAGGCATGTCAGACGTGTACGCCGCCCGCAGGGCCACGCTTCGCGACCGCTGCGCCGCCGCGGGCAACTCCGCCGCCCTGGTCACGCGTCCGGCCAATGTCCGCTACCTCGCCGGTGCCAGCCCCCGCGGGGCCGTGCTGCTGGTGGGACCGGCCGAGGACGTGCTGTTCAGCGCCGACCCGCCGACCGGGGAACCGGACGAGGGACGGCTCGACGAGCAGCTGCGGGTCTCCGTGCTGCCCACCCCCGGCGGGGACCCCGCCGTGGCCGCGGCCGACCTCGCAGCGGCCGTCCGGGCCGAGACCCTGGCCGTCGAGGAACACCACCTCACCGTCGCCCGGCACCGCGCCCTGCGGTCCGTGGCGCCCGGGATGCGGCTCACCGACCTGGGCACCGCGGTGGAGCAGCAGCGGCTGGTCAAGGACGAGGAGGAGATCGCCTGTCTGCGGATCGCCGCCGAGATCGCCGACCAGGCCCTCGGCGAGCTCCTGGAGTCCATCCTGGTGGGCCGGACCGAGCGGCATCTCGCCCTGGAGCTGGAGCGGCGGCTGGTCGACCACGGGGCCGACGGGCCCGCTTTCCCGACCGCGGTGGGCACCGGCCCGCACTCCGGGCGCTCCCGGCACCGCCCCTCCGACCGCCGGGTGGAGGAGGGCGATTTCCTCTCCGTCTGCCTCGGTGCGAACTACCGCGGGTACCGGTGCGAGATCGGCCGGACCTTTGTCATCGGCACCACCCCCGCCGACTGGCAGATCGACCTGTACGACCTGGTCTTCGCCGCCCAGCGGGCCGGCCGGGAGGCGCTGCTGCCCGGTGCCGCGTACCGTGATGTCGATCATGCGGCGCGGTCCGTGCTGGACTCCGCGGGGCACGGCGAGGCGGTCGCACCGTGGACCGGACACGGGGTGGGACTCGAAATCGACGAGGACCCGCAGCTTGCACCTACGGCCATGGGTAAACTGGACGCTTGCGTGCCGGTCACCGTCGAACCGGGGGTCCACCTCCCGGGCCGGGGCGGAGTCCGGATCGATGACACGCTCGTCGTACGCCCCGAGGCGGACGGCGGACCCGAGCTACTCACCATTACGACCAAGGAGCTGCTCGCGCTCTAGCTGTGCTGTGCGCGCGCCCGTGGTCATTCAGTCCAGGAGATTCCGCAACCGTGGCTTCCACGAACGACCTCAAGAACGGCATGGTGCTCAAGCTCGAAGGCGGCCAGCTCTGGTCCGTCGTCGAGTTCCAGCACGTCAAGCCCGGCAAGGGCCCGGCCTTCGTGCGCACCAAGCTCAAGAACGTGCTGTCCGGCAAGGTCGTCGACAAGACCTTCAACGCCGGCATCAAGGTCGACACGGCCACCATCGACCGCCGTGACATGCAGTTCTCCTACATGGACGGCGAGTACTTCGTCTTCATGGACATGGAGAGCTACGACCAGCTGCACATCGACCGCAAGGTCGTCGGTGACGCCGCCAACTTCCTGATCGAGGGCTTCGAGGCCTCGGTCGCCCGCCACGAGGGCGAGGTGCTCTACGTCGAGCTCCCGGCCGCCGTCGAGCTGGTCATCCAGCACACCGACCCGGGCGTCCAGGGCGACCGCTCCACCGGTGGCACCAAGCCCGCCACCCTTGAGACCGGCCACGAGATCCAGGTCCCGCTCTTCGTCACCACCGGCGAGAAGGTCAAGGTCGACACCCGCACCAGCGCCTACCTCGGCCGGGTGAGCAGCTAACCGTGGCTGCCCGCAGCAACGCGCGCAAGCGCGCCTTCCAGATCCTCTTCGAGGCCGACCAGCGCGACGTGCCCGTGCGCGAGGTCCTCGCAGACTGGATCCGCCACTCGCGGAGCGACACCCGGCAGCCCCCGGTGAGCGAGTTCACCATGAATCTCGTCGAGGGTTACGCCGATCGGGTGAACCGGATCGACGAGCTGATCGCCGCGTACGCCGTGGACTGGGATCTGGACCGGATGCCGGTGGCCGACCGCAACATCGTGCGGCTCGGTGCCTACGAGCTGATCTGGGTCGACGAGACCCCGGACGCGGTGGCGATCGACGAGGCCGTGCAGCTGGCCAAGGAGTTCTCCACCGACGACTCCCCGGCGTTCGTGAACGGCCTGCTGGGCCGGTTCAAGGACCTCAAGCCGAGCCTGCGCCGCAGCGAGAGCTGAAGCCGGGCCTCCCGGCACGTGAAAGGGCCCGCAGCGCCGATGCGCTGCGGGCCCTCTCGTTGCCGCACTGACTGCGTATACGTTTCTTCAGGTGGTGCTCAGATGTCCTCGTGGGCCACCGCACGGCGGGCGTCCGCATCCAGTACACCCCAGCTGATCAGCTGCTCGGTGAGCACCGAGGGGGACTGGTCGTAGATGACCGCGAGGGTGCGCAGGTCGTC
The DNA here is from genome assembly GCF_008642295.1 of Streptomyces venezuelae. Lineage (GTDB taxonomy): Bacteria > Actinomycetota > Actinomycetes > Streptomycetales > Streptomycetaceae > Streptomyces > Streptomyces venezuelae_C. The sequence goes on from NZ_CP029190.1 coordinate 6,137,356, forward strand.
CTGGCGGATCGACAGCACCTTGCCGTTGTAGTCTCCGCGCTGGCTCTGGATGGTGGCCGCGTACCGCTGCAGCGGGCCGGCCTTCTCGGCCGGCACATGGGCCAGCCGCTCCAGGTCCAGACGCAGCTTCGGCGGCGGCTCGGCCGCGCCGCCGGGAGTCGTCCCGGGCAGCAGCTCCTGCACCGGCACCCCGTAGAAGTCCGCCAGCTCGGCGAGGCGCTGGACGGTCACGGCGCGGTCCCCGCGCTCGTACGAACCGACCACTACGGCCTTCCACCGGCCCTGGGACTTCTCCTCGACACCGTGGAGGGAAAGGCCCTGCTGGGTGCGGATGGCGCGGAGCTTGGCCCCGAGCTGTTTGGCGTATTCGCTGGACATAACGCTCCCGGACGCTGTGACGGGTATGGACCACGTGCGGCTCCGCCGCGGCTGGTAACTCACTGTGAGGTTACGCAGCGTTACTTGGCCGCGTCAAGCCGAATGGGTTGCCTCGCCCTCCGGTGCGAGCCCCCGGCCAAGCGCCTGCTACCGTTGCTCCCGTACATCAGACGTCCTTTAAGAACCGTCCCGTGAGGCGGAGAAGGAGGTCCTTTTCATGGACGCTCAGGCAGCGCAGCTGCAGCACGACGATGCGACCCGCCCCGTTCTGGAGGCGCAGGACATCGCGCGGGTCCTGACCCGCATCGCCCACGAGATCGTCGAACGCGCCAAGGGCGCCGACGACGTGGTGCTCCTCGGCATTCCGACCCGCGGTGTCTTCCTCGCCCGCCGGCTCGCAGCCAAACTCGAAGAGATCACCGGCAACAAGATCCCGGTCGGCTCCCTCGACATCACCATGTACCGCGACGACCTGCGGATGAAGCCCGCCCGTGCGATCGGCCGCACCGAGATCCCCGGTGACGACATCGACGGCCGGCTGGTGGTCCTCGTCGACGACGTGCTCTTCTCCGGCCGCACCATCCGCGCCGCCCTGGACGCCCTCGGCGACCTCGGCCGCCCCCGTGCCGTGCAGCTCGCCGTCCTGGTCGACCGCGGCCACCGCGAGCTGCCGATCCGCGCCGACTACGTCGGCAAGAACCTCCCCACCTCGCTGCGGGAGACCGTCAAGGTCCAGCTCCAGGAGGAGGACGGCCGTGACGCCGTACTGCTCGGGCAAGGCCTCGACCAGGCCGGAGCCCGGCGCTGACCCGTCCGGGTGACCGCCTGACCCGGCCGTAGGCCGCCGGCTCCGCCCCGGCCCGCCGGCACCGCACCGCCCCCCGGCCGGCTGCCACGTGGGACAGGCATGCCCACGCCCGCCCGTACGGCACGCGCAGCCGGCGCAGCCGATACGTCGTACCGACCCGACCCTCACCCGCCCCGACACCACGGAGCACCCAGATGAAGCGCCACCTCATCTCGGCCGCCGACCTCACGCGCGACGATGCCGTCCTGATCCTCGACACCGCCGAGGAGATGGCCCGGGTCGCCGACCGGCCGATCAAGAAGCTGCCCACCCTGCGCGGCCGTACGATCTGCAACCTCTTCTTCGAGGACTCGACCCGCACCCGGATCTCGTTCGAGGCCGCCGAGAAGCGTCTGTCCGCCGACGTCATCAACTTCGCCGCCAAGGGATCCAGCGTTTCCAAGGGCGAATCCCTCAAGGACACCGCGCAGACCCTGGAGGCCATGGGCGTCGACGCCGTGGTCATCCGGCACAGCGCCTCCGGCGCCCCCTACCGGCTCGCCACCTCCGGCTGGATCGACGCCCCGGTCATCAACGCCGGCGACGGCACCCACCAGCACCCCACCCAGGCCCTGCTCGACGCCTTCACCATGCGCCGCCGCCTGGTCGGCCGGGACGCCGGCCTCGGCAAGGGCCTCGACGGCCGCCGCATCACCCTCGTCGGCGACGTCCTGCACAGCCGGGTCGCCCGCTCCAACGTGGACCTGCTGCACACCCTCGGCGCCGAGGTCACCCTGGTGGCCCCGCCCACCCTGGTCCCGGTCGGCGTGGAGACCTGGCCGTGCGAGGTCTCGTACAGCCTCGACGAGGTGCTGCCGAAGTCCGATGCGGTGATGATGCTGCGTGTGCAGCGCGAGCGGATGAACGCCGCCTTCTTCCCGACCGAGCGCGAGTACTCGCGTCGGTACGGCCTGGACTCCGCGCGGATGGCGAAGATGCCAGAGCATGCACTTGTCATGCACCCCGGCCCGATGGTCCGCGGTATGGAGATCACCGCCGAGGTCGCCGACTCCGACCGCTGCACGGTCGTCGAGCAGGTCGCCAACGGCGTCTCCGTCCGGATGGCCGTCCTGTACCTGCTGCTCGGCGGCTCCGAGCCCGCCGTCACCACCCCTGCTGCCGCCCGTACCGAGGAGAACAAGTAAGCATGTCGAAGATCCTGATCCGTGGCGCGAAGGTACTGGGCGGCGAGCCGCAGGACGTCCTGATCGACGGCGAGACCATCGCAGAGGTCGGCACCGGCCTGTCCGCCGATGGCGTCGACACCGTCATCGAGGCGTCCGGCCAGGTCCTCCTGCCGGGCCTGGTCGACCTGCACACCCACCTGCGCGAGCCCGGCCGCGAGGACTCCGAGACCGTCCTCACCGGCACCCGCGCCGCCGCGGCCGGCGGCTACACCGCCGTCTTCGCCATGGCGAACACCTTCCCGGTCGCCGACACCGCCGGCGTGGTCGAGCAGGTCTGGCGGCTCGGCAAGGAGTCCGGCTACTGCGACGTGCAGCCCATCGGCGCCGTCACCGTCGGCCTGGAGGGCAAGAAGCTCTCCGAGCTCGGCGCCATGCACGAGTCCGCCGCGAACGTCACCGTCTTCTCCGATGACGGCAAGTGCGTGGACGACGCCGTGATCATGCGCCGCGCCCTGGAGTACGTGAAGGCCTTCGGCGGGGTCGTGGCCCAGCACGCCCAGGAGCCCCGCCTCACCGAGGGCGCCCAGATGAACGAGGGCACGGTCTCCGCCGAGCTCGGCCTCGGCGGCTGGCCGGCCGTCGCCGAGGAGTCGATCATCGCCCGCGATGTGCTCCTCGCCGAGCACGTCGGCTCCCGCGTGCACATCTGCCACCTCTCCACGGCCGGCTCCGTCGAGATCGTCCGCTGGGCCAAGTCCCGCGGCATCGACGTCACCGCCGAGGTCACCCCGCACCACCTCCTGCTGACCGACGAGCTGGTCCGCTCGTACAACCCGGTCTACAAGGTCAACCCGCCGCTGCGCACCGAGCGCGACGTCATGGCCCTGCGCGAGGCGCTCGCCGACGGCACGATCGACATCGTCGCCACCGACCACGCCCCGCACCCGCACGAGGACAAGGACTGCGAGTGGGCCGCCGCGGCGATGGGCATGGTGGGCCTGGAGACCGCGCTGTCCGTGGTCCAGCAGACGATGGTGGAGACCGGACTGCTCGACTGGGCGGGCGTCGCGGACCGGATGTCCTTCGCACCCGCACGCATCGGCAGCCTCCCGAACCACGGACGTCCCGTCTCGGCAGGTGAACCCGCCAACCTGACGCTGGTCGATACCTCGTACCGTGGTGCCGTGGACCCCGCACACTTCGCCTCCCGCAGCCGCAACACGCCTTACGAGGGCCGTGAGCTGCCGGGTCGCGTCACTCACACATTCCTGCGGGGCCGGGCAACGGTCGTGGACGGGACACTGGCGTGACACCTGCAGTAATCCTTCTGGCCTCCGAGGCCGCCGAACGGAAGTCGGCGGAGGTGACGGACTGGGGCGCGCGGATCGCGTGGATCATCGGTCTGCTCGTCTTCATCGCGTTCGTGTACTGGCTGATGCGGCAAGGCTGGAAGTGGCGCGGCGCTCTGCAGAACGATCTGCCGGAGCTGCCCGCCGCCCCCGGCGGACTCCCCGAGCACCGGCTGGCCCTCACCGGCCGGTACCACGGGTCCACCACGGCCGGGCAGTGGCTCGACCGGATCGTCGCGCACGGTCTGGGAGTCCGCAGCCGGGTCGAACTGACGCTCACCGATGCGGGCCTCGATGTGGTCCGTCCGGGGGCCACCGATTTCTTCGTACCGGCCGCGCAGCTGCGCGGCGCCCGCCTCGACAAGGGAATCGCGGGCAAGGTACTCACCGAGGGCGGTCTGCTCGTCGTCACCTGGGCGCACGGCGACAAGCTGATCGACTCCGGATTCCGCTCCGACCGCGCGGCCGAGCACGCCGCCTGGGTCGAAGCGATCAATCTCATGAACCAATCCATCACGACGGAAGGCGCCGAACGATGACGACCTCCACCAGGGGAGCTGTGAAAGCTCCCGCCGTACTCGTCCTGGAGGACGGCCGCATCTTCCGCGGACGCGCCTACGGGGCCGTGGGGGAGACCTTCGGCGAGGCCGTGTTCTCCACCGGTATGACCGGCTACCAGGAAACCCTGACCGACCCGTCGTACCACCGCCAGGTCGTGGTGATGACCGCCCCGCACGTCGGCAACACCGGCGTCAACGACGAGGACCCCGAGTCCTCGCGGATCTGGGTCAGCGGCTATGTGGTCCGCGACCCCGCCCGCATCCCGTCCAACTGGCGCGCACAGCGCTCCCTGGACGAGGAGCTCGAGCGGCAGGGCGTCGTCGGCATCTCCGGCATCGACACCCGGGCCCTCACCCGCCACCTCCGCGAGCGCGGCGCCATGCGCGTCGGCATCTTCTCCGGCGAGGCCTGGACGGGCGTCCGCGATGCGGCGCTGCTGGCCAAGGTGCAGGCCTCCCCGCAGATGAAGGGCGCCGACCTGTCCGCCGAGGTCGCCACCAAGGAGACCTACGTGGTCCCCGCGATCGGCGAGAAGAAGTTCACCGTCGCCGCGGTCGACCTGGGCATCAAGGGCATGACCCCGCACCGGATGGCCGAGCGCGGCATCGAGGTGCACGTGCTGCCCGCCACCGCCACCGTCGAGGACATCTACGCGGTCCGGCCCGACGGCGTGTTCTTCTCCAACGGCCCCGGCGACCCGGCCACCGCCGACCACGCCGTCTCCGTCATGCAGGGCGTGCTGGAGCGCAAGACCCCGCTCTTCGGCATCTGCTTCGGCAACCAGATCCTCGGCCGCGCCCTCGGCTTCGGCACCTACAAGCTGAAGTACGGCCACCGCGGCATCAACCAGCCGGTCCAGGACCGCACCACCGGCAAGGTCGAGATCACCGCGCACAACCACGGCTTCGCCGTGGACGCACCCCTCGACCAGGTCTCCGAGACCCCCTACGGCCGCGCCGAGGTCTCCCACGTCTGCCTCAACGACAACGTGGTGGAGGGCCTCCAGCTGCTCGACCAGCCGGCCTTCAGCGTCCAGTACCACCCCGAGGCGGCTGCGGGCCCGCACGACGCCGCGTACCTGTTCGACCGCTTCACGTCTTTGATGAACACCGCCCAGATGGAGGCCGATCGTGCCTAAGCGCACCGATATCCAGTCCGTCCTGGTCATCGGCTCCGGTCCGATCGTCATCGGCCAGGCCGCCGAGTTCGACTACTCCGGCACCCAGGCCTGCCGCATCCTCAAGGCCGAGGGCCTGCGGGTCATCCTGGTGAACTCCAACCCGGCGACGATCATGACCGACCCGGAGATCGCCGACGCCACCTACGTCGAGCCGATCACCCCCGAGTTCGTCGAGAAGATCATCGCCAAGGAGCGCCCCGACGCGCTCCTGCCCACCCTGGGCGGCCAGACCGCGCTCAACACCGCCATCTCCATGCACGAGCAGGGTGTGCTGGAGAAGTACGGCGTCGAGCTCATCGGCGCCAACGTCGAGGCCATCAACAAGGGCGAGGACCGCGACCTCTTCAAGGGCGTCGTCGAGGCCGTCAAGGCCAAGATCGGTTACGGCGAGTCCGCCCGCTCGGTCATCTGCCACTCCATGGACGACGTCCTGGCCGGCGTCGAGACCCTCGGCGGCTACCCCGTCGTCGTCCGCCCCTCCTTCACCATGGGCGGCGCCGGCTCCGGCTTCGCCCACGACGAGGACGAGCTGCGCCGCATCGCGGGCCAGGGCCTGACGCTCTCCCCGACCACCGAGGTGCTCCTGGAGGAGTCCATCCTCGGCTGGAAGGAGTACGAGCTGGAGCTGATGCGGGACAAGGCCGACAACGTCGTGGTCGTCTGCTCCATCGAGAACTTCGACCCGATGGGCGTGCACACCGGCGACTCGATCACCGTCGCCCCGGCCATGACCCTCACCGACCGCGAGTACCAGCGGCTGCGCGACATCGGCATCGCGATCATCCGCGAGGTCGGCGTGGACACCGGCGGCTGCAACATCCAGTTCGCGATCAACCCGGACGACGGCCGCGTCATCGTCATCGAGATGAACCCGCGCGTCTCCCGGTCCTCCGCGCTCGCCTCCAAGGCCACCGGCTTCCCGATCGCCAAGATCGCCGCCAAGCTGGCCATCGGCTACACGCTGGACGAGGTCCCCAACGACATCACCGAGAAGACCCCGGCCTCCTTCGAGCCGACCCTCGACTACGTCGTCGTCAAGGCCCCGCGCTTCGCCTTCGAGAAGTTCCCGCTCGCCGACGCCACCCTCACCACCACCATGAAGTCGGTGGGCGAGGCCATGGCCATCGGCCGCAACTTCACCGAGGCGCTCCAGAAGGCCCTGCGCTCCCTGGAGAAGAAGGGCTCGCAGTTCACCTTCACCGGCGAGCCGGGCGACAAGGCCGAGCTGCTGCGCACCGCGGTCCGCCCGACCGACGGCCGCATCAACACCGTGATGCAGGCCATCCGGGCCGGCGCCACCCAGGAGGAGGTGTTCGAGGCCACCAAGATCGACCCGTGGTTCGTCGACCAGCTCTTCCTGATCAAGGAGATCGCCGACGAGCTGGCCGCCGCCGAGAAGCTGGAGCCCCAGCTGCTCGCCGAGGCCAAGCGGCACGGCTTCTCCGACGCCCAGATCGCCGAGATCCGCGGCCTGCGCGAGGACGTGGTCCGCGAGGTCCGGCACGCCCTCGGGGTCCGCCCGGTCTACAAGACCGTCGACACCTGCGCCGCCGAGTTCGCCGCCAAGACCCCGTACTTCTACTCGTCCTACGACGAGGAGACCGAGGTCGCCCCGCGCGAGAAGCCCGCCGTGATCATCCTGGGCTCCGGCCCGAACCGCATCGGCCAGGGCATCGAGTTCGACTACTCCTGCGTCCACGCCTCCTTCGCCCTGAGCGACGCGGGCTACGAGACCGTGATGGTCAACTGCAACCCGGAGACCGTCTCCACCGACTACGACACCTCCGACCGCCTGTACTTCGAGCCGCTGACGCTCGAGGACGTGCTGGAGATCGTCCACGCGGAGTCCCTGGCCGGCCCGATCGCCGGTGTGGTCGTCCAGCTCGGCGGCCAGACCCCGCTGGGCCTCGCCCAGGCCCTCAAGGACAACGGCGTGCCCGTGGTCGGCACCCCGCCGGAGGCCATCCACGCCGCCGAGGACCGCGGCGCCTTCGGCCAGGTCCTCGCCGAGGCCGGCCTGCCCGCCCCCAAGCACGGCACCGCCACCACCTTCGCCGGCGCCAAGGCCATCGCCGACGAGATCGGCTACCCGGTGCTCGTACGCCCCTCGTACGTGCTCGGCGGCCGGGGCATGGAGATCGTCTACGACGAGGCGCGGCTGGAGTCGTACATCGCCGAGTCCACCGAGATCTCACCGACCCGCCCGGTGCTGGTCGACCGCTTCCTCGACGACGCCATCGAGATCGACGTCGACGCCCTCTACGACGGCCACGAGCTCTACCTCGGCGGCGTCATGGAGCACATCGAGGAGGCCGGCATCCACTCCGGCGACTCCGCCTGCGCGCTGCCCCCGATCACCCTCGGCGGCTACGACATCAAGCGCCTGCGGGTCTCCACCGAGGCCATCGCCAAGGGCGTCGGCGTCCGCGGACTGATCAACATCCAGTTCGCCATGGCCGGGGACATCCTCTACGTCCTGGAGGCGAACCCGCGCGCCTCCCGGACCGTGCCCTTCACCTCGAAGGCCACCGCCGTCCCGCTCGCCAAGGCCGCCGCCCGTATCTCGCTCGGCGCCACCATCGCCGAGCTGCGCGCCGAAGGCCTGCTGCCGAAGACCGGCGACGGCGGCACCCTGCCGATCGACGCGCCGATCTCCGTCAAGGAGGCCGTCATGCCGTGGTCGCGGTTCCGCGACATCCACGGCCGCGGTGTGGACACCGTCCTCGGCCCGGAGATGCGCTCCACCGGCGAGGTCATGGGCATCGACGCCGTGTTCGGCACCGCGTACGCCAAGTCGCAGGCCGGCGCGTACGGCCCGCTGCCGACCAAGGGCCGGGCGTTCATCTCCGTCGCCAACCGCGACAAGCGCTCGATGATCTTCCCCGCCCGCGAGCTGGTCGCCCACGGCTTCGAGCTGATGGCGACCTCCGGCACCGCCGAGGTGCTGCGCCGCAACGGCATCAACGCCACCATCGTGCGCAAGCTCAGCGACGGCGAGGGCCCGAACGGCGAGAAGACCATCGTCCAGCTGATCCACGACGGCCAGGTCGACCTGATCGTCAACACCCCGTACGGCACGGGTGGCCGCCTCGACGGCTACGAGATCCGTACGGCGGCCGTGGCGCGCAGCGTCCCGTGCCTGACCACGGTCCAGGCGCTGGCCGCCGCCGTCCAGGGCATCGACGCGCTCAACCACGGCGACGTGGGCGTCCGCTCCCTCCAGGAGCACGCGGAGCACCTGACCGCGGCCCGCGACTAGCAGCCCGTCCGAGCAGGGGGACACCGGTTTCACAACGGGTGTCCCCCTTCTCATGAGTGCACAAGGGACATTCGGGACAATGTACAAACTGTTCTTCAACCTGGTCTTCAAGCGGATGGACCCGGAGCAGGCCCACCACCTCGCCTTCCGCTGGATCCGGCTGGCCGCGCGGATCCCGGTGCTGCGCACCTTCCTCGCTGCCGCCCTGGCCCCCCGCCACACCGAGCTCCGCACCGAGGCGCTCGGCCTGCGGATGCACGGCCCGTTCGGCCTGGCGGCCGGCTTCGACAAGAACGCCGTCGCGATCGACGGGATGTCGATGCTCGGCTTCGACCACATCGAGATCGGCACCGTCACCGGCCAGGCCCAGCCCGGCAACCCCAAGAAGCGGCTGTTCCGGCTCGTCCCGGACCGTGCGCTGATCAACCGGATGGGCTTCAACAACGAGGGCTCGGCGGCCGTGGCGGCCCGGCTGGCCGCCCGCAACCCGGTCTTCAAGACCGTGGTGGGCGTCAACATCGGCAAGACCAAGGTGGTGCCGGAGGCCGAGGCCGCCGCGGACTACGTGCTCTCCACCGAGCGCCTCGCCCGGCACGCCGACTACCTGGTCGTGAACGTCTCCTCGCCGAACACCCCGGGCCTGCGCAACCTCCAGGCCACCGAGTCGCTGAGGCCGCTGCTCACGGCCGTCCGCGAGGCCGCCGACCGCACGGTCACCGGCCGCCGGGTGCCGCTGCTCGTCAAGATCGCCCCCGATCTGGCCGACGAGGACGTGGACGCGGTCGCCGACCTGGCCCTGGAGCTGGGCCTGGACGGGATCATCGCCACCAACACCACGATCGCCCGCGAGGGCCTGGGCCTGAAGTCGGACCCGTCCCTGGTCGAGGAGACCGGCGGACTGTCCGGCGCCCCGGTCAAGGAGCGCTCCCTGGCGGTCCTGCGCCGCCTGTACGCCCGTGTGGGCGACCGGATGGTGCTGGTCGGGGTCGGCGGCATCGAGAACGCCGAGGACGCCTGGCAGCGGATCCTGGCGGGCGCCACCCTGGTCCAGGGCTACAGCGCCTTCATCTACGAGGGCCCGTTCTACGCCCGCGCCATCCACAAGGGCCTGGCCGCGCGCCTGGCCAACAGCCCGTACGCGACCCTCGCCGACGCGGTGGGCGCCGAAACCCGAAAGGCCGCCAAGTGACTCCCTCCTTCGGTACCCGCCTGCGCACCGCCATGGACGAGCGGGGTCCGCTGTGCGTCGGCATCGACCCGCACGCGGCGCTGCTCGCCTCCTGGGGCCTGAACGACGACATCGCCGGCCTGGAGAAGTTCTCCCGCACGGTGGTCGAGGCGCTGGCCGACCAGGTCGCGGTCTTCAAGCCGCAGGCCGCCTTCTTCGAGCGGTTCGGCTCGCGGGGCGTCGCGGTGCTGGAGCAGACGGTCGCCGACGCCCGGGCCGCGGGCACGCTGGTGGTGATGGACGCGAAGCGGGGTGACATCGGCTCTACCATGGCCGCGTACGCCGAGGCCTTCCTGAACCCGGCCTCGCCGCTGTTCTCGGATGCGCTGACCGTCTCCCCGTACCTGGGCTACGGCTCGCTGAAGCCGGCCGTGGACCTGGCGCGGGAGTCCGGTGCCGGCCTGTTCGTGCTGGCCCTCACCTCCAACCCGGAGGGTTCGGAGGTCCAGCGGGCGGTCCGGGAGGACGGCCGGACCATCGGTGCCACCATGCTGGCGCACCTGGCGGCCGAGAACGCCGGAGCCGAGCCGATGGGCTCCTTCGGGGCCGTGGTGGGCGCCACCCTGGGCGACCTGTCCTCCTTCGACCTCGACATCAACGGGCCGCTGCTGGCCCCGGGCATCGGAGCGCAGGGCGCGACGGCCGCGGACCTGCCGGCCGTCTTCGGTCCGGCCGTCCGCAACGTGGTACCGAACGTCTCGCGGGGTGTGCTGCGGCACGGGCCCGACGTGGCGGCGCTGCGCACCTCGGCGCGCGCCTTCGCGGACGAGATCCGCGCGGCCGTGGCCTGAGGCGGCACCCGCCGCAGGTCACCCGCAGGTCACCCGTCGGCCGGGCCGCACGGCGGCCCGGCCGGTGAAGATCGGCTCGTTCTTCCGTACAGGAGGACTCGCGTCCGGCATGACCTGACGAAATCGCAGGTCTTCCGTCGGACAAAACCGGGGGGAATTGTCGGTGATGTACGGTTCAGTGGAGGCTGACCAGGACTTTTCGTCCGTTCTCGCTGACTGGAGCGGCGCAGGCCGCTAGTCTCCGACCAGAGCGAACGAGCGCAACCGCTGTTCGTGAGCTCGCCCGGTGCGGCGCCACTGGTCTGCCCACCGGTCCTATCCGACAGTTCGACATCCGAGGTGACGTAGGCGTGGCTCTTCCGCCCCTTACCCCTGAACAGCGCGCAGCCGCGCTCGAAAAGGCCGCCGCGGCTCGCCGGGAGCGGGCCGAGGTGAAGAATCGACTCAAGCACTCCGGTGCCTCCCTGCACGAGGTGATCAAGCAGGGACAGGAGAACGACGTCATCGGCAAGATGAAGGTCTCCGCCCTCCTTGAGTCCCTGCCGGGCGTGGGCAAGGTCCGCGCCAAGCAGATCATGGAGCGCCTCGGCATCTCCGAGTCCCGGCGTGTCCGGGGTCTCGGTTCCAACCAGATCGCCTCTCTGGAGCGCGAGTTCGGCGGCAGCGGCGCCTGACGCGTCGCCCGAAGTTCTCCCGGCGTTCTCAGGCAGTCCCGAGAACCTGGATAATCGCTTCATGGCAGCAGAGGTTCGTCCGCGGCTGACCGTGCTCTCCGGCCCCTCCGGGGTCGGCAAGAGCACGGTCGTCGCGCATATGCGCAAGGTCCACCCCGAGGTCTGGCTCTCGGTGTCGGCCACCACCCGTAAGCCGCGACCCGGTGAGCGACACGGTGTCCACTACTTCTTCGTCACCGACGACGAGTTCGACAAGCTGATCGCCAACGGCGAGCTGCTGGAGTGGGCCGAGTTCGCGGGCAACCGCTACGGCACCCCCCGGGCGGCCGTCATGGAGCGCCTCGACCGGGGCGAGCCGGTGCTGCTGGAGATCGACCTGCAGGGCGCCCGCCAGGTGCGCGAGTCGATGCCCGAGGCGCTGCTGGTCTTCCTCGCCCCGCCGAGCTGGGAGGAGCTGGTCCGCCGGCTCACCGGCCGGGGGACCGAATCCCCGGAGGTCATCGAGCGCCGGCTGACCACCGCGAAGGTCGAGCTCGCGGCCGAATCCGAGTTCGACACCACCCTGGTCAACACCTCCGTCGAGGACGTGGCGCGTGAGCTGCTAGCCTTGATGGAAGTTGTTTGATCGTTTGTTTGATCATTTACCCATCTTCGGAAGGTAGAGCGTGTCCTCTTCCATTGCCGCGCCCGAGGGCATCATCAACCCGCCGATCGACGAGCTGCTCGAGGCGACCGACTCGAAGTACAGCCTCGTGATCTACGCGGCCAAGCGCGCGCGTCAGATCAACGCGTACTACTCGCAGCTCGGCGAGGGCCTGCTCGAGTACGTCGGCCCGCTGGTGGACACCCACGTCCACGAGAAGCCGCTTTCGATCGCGCTGCGCGAGATCAACGCGGGTCTGCTGACCTCCGAGGCCATCGAGGCCCCGGCCCAGTAAGGCACGACATTCCTTTCACCACAGGCCCGGCAGTGCCTCTGCCGGGCCTGTGGTGTGTCATGGGTACCGACGACAACCGATCACGGGAGTAGCAGTGGGCAGCAAGCCGAAGGTGGTCCTGGGGGTCAGCGGCGGGATCGCCGCCTACAAGGCCTGCGAGCTGCTGCGGCGGCTGACCGAGTCCGGACACGAGGTCCGGGTGGTCCCGACCGAGTCCTCGCTGAACTTCGTGGGCGAGGCCACCTGGGCCGCGCTCTCCGGCAACCCGGCCTCCACCGAGGTCTGGGAGACCGTGCACGAGGTGCCGCACGTCCGGATCGGCCAGGGCGCCGACCTGGTGGTGGTCGCCCCGGCCACCGCCGACCTGCTGGCCAAGGCCGCGCACGGACTCGCCGACGACCTGCTCACCAACACACTGCTCACGGCCCGCTGCCCGGTGGTGTTCGCCCCCGCCATGCACACCGAGATGTGGGAGCACCCCGCCACCCAGGAGAACGTGGCCACCCTCCGGCGGCGCGGCGCCCTGGTCATCGAGCCCGCCGTGGGCCGGCTCACCGGCAAGGACACCGGCAAGGGCCGGCTGCCCGACCCCGAGGAGATCTTCGAGGTCTGCCGCCACGTCCTCAGGAGGAGCGGCCAGGGGCGCGGCATCACCGAATCCGACCTGGCCGGCCGCCATGTGGTGATCAGCGCGGGCGGCACCCGCGAGCCGCTCGACCCGGTCCGGTTCCTCGGCAACCGCTCCTCCGGCAAGCAGGGCTACGCCCTCGCCCGTACCGCCGTGGCCCGCGGCGCCCGGGTCACCCTGATCGCCGCCAACACCGCACTGCCCGACCCGGCCGGGGCCGATGTCGTACGCGTCGGGACCGCCCTGCAGCTGCGGGAGGCGGTGCTGAAGGCGGCGGCCGACGCGGACGCGGTGGTGATGGCCGCGGCAGTGGCCGACTTCCGGCCGGTCGCCTACGCGGCCGGAAAGATCAAGAAGCAGGACGGACAGGAGCCGGCCCCGGTCGACCTGACACGTAATCCGGACGTCCTCGCGGAGATCTCCGCCCACCGGGCGCGGCCCGGTCAGGTGGTGGTCGGGTTCGCCGCCGAGACCGACGACGTCCTGGCCAACGGACGGAGCAAGCTGCTCCGCAAGGGCTGCGACCTGCTGGTGGTCAATGAGGTCGGGGAGCGCAAGACATTTGGTTCCGAGGAGAACGAGGCCGTGATCCTTTCGATCGATGGCACGGAAACCCCTGTGCCCTATGGTCCGAAGGAGGCCCTGGCCGATCTCCTGTGGGACCAGGTGGCGCCGCGACTCTGACCCGACCGGGCGGAATCCACGACCCTTGTTCCCCGGTTCCGTGTAGGGTCAGAATGGAGTGCCGCAGGTCACACAGCTCCCAGAAGGCGAGACAGGTGGTCTTGCGGGGGGCCGCGCCCGATAAGCTGAACCCGGAACGTGACCGGGCGCAGCCCCCGGTACCGTGCCGCCAAATGATCAGCCAGCAGCCGCTGCAACCCCAGGGAGCGATGTGTCCCGCCGTCTCTTCACCTCGGAGTCCGTCACCGAGGGCCACCCCGACAAGATCGCTGACCAGATCAGCGACACCATTCTCGACGCCCTGCTGCGCGAGGACCCCACGTCCCGCGTCGCCGTGGAGACCCTGATCACCACGGGTCTGGTCCACATCGCGGGCGAGGTGACCACCAAGGCGTACGCGCCGATCGCCCAGCTGGTCCGCGAGAAGATCCTGGAGATCGGCTACGACTCCTCGAAGAAGGGCTTCGACGGCGCCTCCTGCGGCGTGTCGGTGTCCATCGGGGCGCAGTCCCCGGACATCGCGCAGGGTGTCGACACCGCGTACGAGACCCGGGTCGAGGGCGACGAGGACGAGCTCGACAAGCAGGGCGCCGGCGACCAGGGCCTGATGTTCGGTTACGCCACCGACGAGACCCCCGAGCTGATGCCGCTGCCGATCCACATCGCGCACCGGCTCTCCCGCCGCCTCTCCGAGGTCCGCAAGAACGGGACCATTCCGTACCTGCGCCCCGACGGCAAGACCCAGGTCACCATCGAGTACGACGGCGACAAGGCCGTCCGCCTCGACACCGTGGTCGTCTCCTCGCAGCACGCGGCCGACATCGACCTCGACTCGCTGCTCGCGCCCGACATCCGCGAGTTCGTGGTCGAGCACGTGCTCAAGGAGCTCGTCGAGGACGGCATCAAGCTGGACACCGACGGCTACCGCCTGCTGGTCAACCCGACCGGCCGCTTCGAGATCGGCGGCCCGATGGGCGACGCCGGCCTGACCGGCCGCAAGATCATCATCGACACCTACGGCGGCATGGCCCGCCACGGTGGCGGTGCCTTCTCCGGCAAGGACCCGTCCAAGGTCGACCGTTCCGCCGCCTACGCCATGCGCTGGGTCGCCAAGAACGTCGTCGCCGCCGGACTGGCCTCCCGCTGCGAGGTCCAGGTCGCGTACGCCATCGGCAAGGCCGAGCCGGTCGGTCTGTTCGTCGAGACCTTCGGCACCGAGAAGATCGACATCGCGAAGATCGAGACCGCCATCGCCGAGGTCTTCGACCTCCGCCCGGCCGCGATCATCCGCGACCTCGACCTGCTGCGCCCGATCTACGCCCAGACCGCCGCGTACGGCCACTTCGGCCGTGAGCTGCCGGACTTCACCTGGGAGCGCACCGACCGCGTCGACGCGCTGCGCGCCGCCGCCGGCCTGTAATCCAGCCGCAGACCCGAGGAGGGCCCGGACCGGGAACGGTCCGGGCCCTCCGGCGCTGTCGGTGCCATTTGGTAAGAATGCTGCTGTGAGCAGCGAGAACGAGTCGGGGGAGCGGCCGGCGGACGGGAGTCCGGGCGGACCGCCGGAGCAGCTCGCGCTCATCCGGGGACTGGTCGCCGAGGCGAAGGCCAAGGCACCCAAGGCCAAACCCCGCACCTGGCGGGGCGCAGCCCTCGCCAAGGACCTCCCGGTGGCCCGGATCCTGGTCAACAAGGGCGTGCTCCATCTGGACCAGCTGTGGGACTACGCCGTCCCCGAGGAGCTCTCCGAAGCCGCCCAGCCCGGTGTCCGGGTCCGGGTCCGGTTCGGCGCCGGCGCCCACCAGGTGCACGGCGGGCGCCGCGAGGGCGGCGGGCTCATCGACGGATTCGTCATCGAGCGCCGCGCCGACACCGACTACCACGGCCCGCTGGCCGCCCTCGCCCAGGTCGTCTCGCCCGAAGCCGTCCTGAGCCCCCGGATGCTCGCCCTCGCCCGGGCCGTCGCCGACCGGTACGCGGGCAGCCTGGCCGACGTACTCCAGCTGGCCCTGCCCCCGCGCAACGCCCGCGCCGAGGCCAAGCCCTCCCCGGAGCCGCTGCCGCCGCCCCCCGCGCCCGAGCCCGGCGGCTGGGCGCGCTACCCGGCCGGACCGGCCTTCCTCCGGGCCCTGGCCGGCGGGGGGAACCCGCGCGCCGTCTGGACCGCGCTGCCCGGCCCCGGCTGGGCCGAGGAACTGGCCCGCGCCCTCGCCGCCGCCCTCGCCTCCGGCCGCGGCGCCCTCGCCGTCCTCCCCGACGGCAGGACCGCAGCCCGCGTCGACACGGCCCTCACCGCCCTCGTCGGCGAGGGCCGGCACGCCCTGCTCACCGCCGAATCGGGCCCGGAGAAGCGCTACCGGGAGTGGCTCGCCGTGCACCGGGGCTCGGTGCGCGCCGTGATCGGCACCCGGGCCGCCATGTTCGCCCCCGTCCGCGACCTCGGCCTGGTCGCGATCTGGGACGACGGAGACTCCAGCCACAGCGCCGACAACGCCCCGTTCCCGCACGTCCGCGAGGTGCTGGAGCTCCGCGCCGTCGGCGACGGCTGCGGCTTCCTGGCCGGCAGCACCTCCTGCACGGTCGAGGCCGCCCAGCTGGTCGAATCCGGCTGGGCCCGGCCGCTGGTCGCCGACCGGGAGACCGTACGGGCCACCGCCCCCCGGATCCGCACCGTCGGCGACGAGCTCCTGGCCCGGGACGAGGCGGCCCGCGCCGCCCGGCTGCCCAGCCTGGCCTGGGAGACCGTACGGGAAGGCCTCAAGACCGGCCCCGTCCTGGTCCAGGTGCCCCGGCGCGGCTACGTCCCCCGGCTGGCGTGCGAGCGCTGCCGGACCCCCGCCCGCTGCACGGCCTGCGCGGGCCCGCTGGAGGCCCCGGACGAACGGGAACTGACCTGCGGCTGGTGCGGGCGCTCCGAAAGCACCTGGCACTGCGAGGAGTGCGGCTCGTTCCGGCTGCGCGCCCAGGTGGTCGGCGCCCGCCGGACCGCCGAGGAGCTCGGCCGGGCCTTTCCCGCCGTCCCGGTGCGCACCTCCGGCCGGGACCACATCCTGGACCTGGTCCCGGACCGGCCGGCCCTGGTGGTCTCCACCCCGGGTGCCGAGCCGGTGGCCGCGGGGGAGGGCTATGCGGCGGCCCTGCTGCTGGACGGCTGGGCCATGCTGGGCCGCCCCGATCTCCGGGCCGGCGAGGAGGCGCTGCGCCGCTGGCTGGGCGCGTCCTCCCTGGTCCGGCCGGACGGCACGGTCGTGATCGTCGCGGAGCCGACGCTCCGCCCGGTGCAGGCCCTGGTCCGCTGGGACCCGGTGGGCCACGCCCTGCGGGAGCTCGCGGAGCGCGCCCAGCTGGGCTTCCCGCCGGTCTCCCGGATGGCCTCGGTGGCGGGCGCCGCCGAGGCGGTGGCCTCCTTCCTTGCCGCGGTGGAACTCCCCCCGGACGCCGAGGTCCTGGGCCCGGTGCCGCTGCCGTCGCGGCGCGGTGAACCCCCGGCCGGCGAGCGCGCCCTGGTGCGCGTCCCGCCGGGCAGCGGGGCGGCGCTGGCCGCGGCGCTGAAGTCGGCGCAGGCGGCCCGGCTGGCCCGCGGCGTGCCGGCCTCGGAAGCGGTCCGCGTGCGCATCGATCCGCCCCACATCGGCTGACCCGGCTGCATCTGGCGGACAATCAACTCCGGTACAGATTTCTTCTGCAGGGTGATCCGAAGGGAAGTCCATGCAAGAGCACTTCGACCTCGTCGTCCTCGGGGCCGGGCCCGGCGGCTACGTGGCCGCCATCCGCGCCGCCCAACTCGGCAAGCGGGTCGCCGTGGTGGAGGAGAAGTACTGGGGCGGTGTCTGCCTGAACGTCGGCTGCATCCCCACCAAGGCGCTGCTGCGCAATGCCGAACTCGCGCACCTCTTCACGCACGAGGCCAAGACCTTCGGCATCAAGGTGAACGGCGAGGTCTCCTTCGACTACGGCGAGGCGTTCCGGCGCAGCCGCCGGGTCGCGGACGGCCGGGTCAAGGGCGTCCACTACCTGATGAAGAAGAACGGCATCACCGAGATCGAGGGCCGGGGCACCTTCCTCGACGCCCACACCCTCCGGGTCGACGGGGCGGACGGCGGCAGCCGGTCGGTCTCCTTCGACCACTGCATCCTCGCCACCGGGGCCACGCCGCGGCTGCTGCCCGGCACCCGGCTCAGCGAGCGCGTGGTGACGTACGAGGAGCAGATCCTCGCCGAGGAGGTGCCGCAGTCCATCGTGATCGCGGGCGCCGGGGCCATCGGCATCGAGTTCGCCTACGTCCTGCACAACTACGGGGTGAAGGTCACCGTCGTCGAGTTCCTGGACCGGATCGCGCCCCTGGAGGACGCGGACGTGTCCGCCGAACTGGCCCGTCAGTACCGCAAGCTGGGCATCGAGGTGCTGACCTCGACCCGGGTGGAGTCGATCGACGACTCGGGCCCGCAGGTCCGGGTGACGGTCACCGGCCCCGACGGAACCGCCAAGGTCCTGGAGGCCGACCGGGTGCTCCAGGCGATCGGCTTCGCGCCGAACGTCACCGGCTACGGCCTGGAGGCGACCGGCGTACGGGTCACCGAGCGCGGCGCGGTCGAGGTCGACGGCCGCTGCCGCACCTCGGTGCCGCACATCTTCGCCATCGGGGACGTCACGGCCAGGCTGATGCTGGCGCACACCGCCGAGGCGATGGGCGTGGTCGCGGCCGAGACGATCGCGGGCGCGGAGACGATGGAGCTGGACTACCCGATGATCCCGCGGGCGACGTACTGCCAGCCCCAGATCGCCAGCTTCGGCTGGACCGAGGCGCAGGCCCGGGAGCAGGGCTTCGACGTCAAGGTCGCCAAGTTCCCCTTCACCGCCAACGGCAAGGCGCACGGCCTGGGCGACACGGTCGGCTTTGTGAAGCTGATCAGCGACGCCACCCATGGCGAGATCATCGGCGCCCATCTCATCGGACCGGATGTCACCGAACTGCTGCCGGAGCTGACGCTGGCCCAGCAGTGGGACCTGACGGTCCATGAGGTCGCCCGCAACGTCCATGCGCACCCCACGCTGGGCGAGGCGGTCAAGGAGGCGGTGCACGGCCTGGCGGGCCACATGATCAACTTCTAGCCCCGGTCCCGCCCCCGGTCACCGCCCCTGGTCCCGCCCCGACAGCCGCCGGGCCGCGGTCTGAAGACCCCGGCCCCGGTGCGGCGCCCTCGGGTGCGGGCCCGGCGCGTCAGCCGTTGCGCGGCCCCGGGAAGGCCGCCGGCCGGGCGGCGGAGCCGGCCGAGGCCGTTTCCTCGCGCAGCGGCTGCGGGGGGACCGAGCGGGCCGCCGGGACCGTGGGCATGCCCAGGGTCCGGGTGGTGGTGCCCTCGGCCGGCTGCTCCGCCGACTCCGCGGACTGGGCCCGGCGGGCCCCGTACCGCCGGTGCACGGCCTGCTTGGTCACCCCGAGCGCGGAGCCGACCGCGTCCCACGAGAACCCGAGTGAGCGGTCGAAGTCCACCGCGGCGGTGACCAGCGTCTCGACGCTGTCCCGCAGTTCCTGCGCGAGGCGGACGGTCGGCGCGGGCGCCCGGCCGTAGACGACGAAGCCCGTGGAGGGACCGGAGCGGCGCGGGCGGTAGACGTTGCCGAGCTGGGCGGTGAGCGTACGCAGAGCATCCACCTGCCGGCGGACCCGCTCGATGTCCCGCACCAACAGGTGCAGACTGGCCCGCGCTTGGGCGTCGTGGGTGGCGTGGTCGGCCATGAACAAGCCTCTCGAACCGGTGCTGAAGAGCGGATCGGGCCGCACACCGTTCAGAACGCGGCCCGTTTCGGTCAATCTCTCTTGACCAACGCTCCATACGGCCCGGAAGTCACGCACGGGGGGCGTGTCGGCATATGCGTGAGGCGCGCGGATGTGCGTACGCCCCCTCAACCGCCGCCGCATAGACTGGTGTGCTGCTGACAGCCGCAGCCGCAACAGCACCGAGATAGCGAGGTAGGAATCCAGTGAAGCTCGTCTTCGCAGGCACCCCCGAGGTCGCCGTGCCCGCCCTGGACGCCCTGATCGCTTCCGGGCGGCACGAGGTGGCCGCCGTCGTCACCCGCCCCGACGCACCCGCCGGCCGCGGCCGGCGCCTGGTCGCCAGCCCCGTCGCCGAGCGCGCCGAGGAAGCCGGCATCGAGGTGCTCAAGCCGCTCCGGCCGAAGGACCCCGAGTTCCAGGCCCGGCTGCGCGAGATCGCCCCGGACTGCTGCCCGGTCGTCGCCTACGGTGCCCTGCTCCCCAAGAGCGCCCTGGACATCCCGGCCCGCGGCTGGGTCAACCTGCACTTCTCGCTGCTGCCCGCCTGGCGCGGCGCGGCCCCCGTCCAGCACGCGATCCTGGCCGGCGACCAGGTGACCGGTGCCTCCACCTTCCAGATCGAGGAAGGCCTGGACTCCGGCCCGGTCTTCGGGGTGCTCACCGAGGAAGTCCGGCCCACCGACACCAGCGGCGACCTCCTCACCCGGCTGGCCTTCGCCGGGGCCGGGCTGCTCGCCGCCACCATGGACGGCATCGAGGACGGCACCCTGCGGGCCGTCCCGCAGTCCCCCGAGGGCCTCTCCCAGGCCCCGAAGATCACCGTCGAGATGGCCCGGGTCGACTGGACGGCCCCGGCCCTGCGCGCCGACCGGGTGGTCCGCGGCTGCACCCCGGCGCCCGGCGCATGGACGCTCTTCCGCGGGGAGCGGCTCAAGCTGATCTCGGTGGGCCTGGTGGCCGACCGGACCGACCTGGCCCCCGGCGAGCTCGGCGTCGCCAAGAACAACGTGTACGTCGGCACCGGCTCGCACGCCGTGGAGCTGCTCTGGGTGCAGCCGCAGGGCAAGAAGCCGATGCGCGGCGCCGACTGGGCCCGCGGCGTACGGATCGCCGCCGGCGAGCGGCTGGCCTGACCCCGCGCACCCCGGCCCGTACGCTGGTCGGACAGCCCCACCGTTTCTCCTCCTCGTACCTCCGGAGCACCTTTCACGTGAGCGATCAGCCCCGTCGCCCCGCCAAGCCGCACCGCCGTCCGAAGAAGGACCCCGTCCGGATCCTTGCCTTCGAGGTGCTGCGGGCGGTGGACGAGCGTGACGCGTACGCCAACCTCGTGCTGCCGCCGCTGCTGCGCAAGGCCCGCCAGAACGCCGACTTCGAGACGCGGGACGCGGCGCTGGCCACCGAGCTGGTCTACGGGACGCTGCGCCGCCAGGGCACCTACGACGCGATCATCTCGGCCTGTATCGACCGGCCGCTACGCGAGGTGGACCCGCCGGTGCTGGACGTGCTGTCGCTCGGCGCCCACCAGCTCCTCGGCACCCGCATCCCGCCCCACGCGGCCGTCTCGGCCACCGTGGAGCTGGCGCGGGTGGTGCTGGGCGACGGCCGGGCCAAGTTCGTGAACGCGGTGCTCCGCAAGATCTCCGCGCACGATCTGGACGGCTGGCTGGAGCAGGTGGCCCCGCCGTACGAGGACGACGCCGAGCAGCACCTCGCGGTGATGCACTCGCACCCGCGCTGGGTGGTCTCCGCGCTGTGGGACGCGCTCGGCGGGGGCCGCGCCGGCATCGAGGACCTGCTGGAGGCCGACAACGAGCGGCCGGAGGTCACCCTGGTGGCCCGGCCCGGCCGGTCCACCCCGGCCGAGCTGCTCGAGGTGGCCGGCGCGGACTCCGCGCTGCCGGGCCGCTGGTCCCCGTACGCCGTACGGCTCGCGGAGGGTGGTGAACCCGGCGCACTGGAACCGGTCCGCGAGGGTCGCGCGGGCGTGCAGGACGAGGGCAGCCAGCTGGTGGCCATCGCCCTTGCGAACGCCCCCGTGGAGGGCTCGGACGCGCGCTGGCTGGACGCCTGCGCCGGCCCCGGCGGCAAGGCCGCCCTGCTGGGCGCGCTGGCCGCGGAGCGGGGCGCCTTCCTGCTGGCCTCGGAGCGGCAGCCGCACCGGGCCCGGCTGGTGGAGCGGGCACTGGCCGGCAATCCCGGTCCGTACCAGGTCATTACGGCGGACGGCACCCGGCCGCCGTGGCTGCCGGGCTCCTTCGACCGCGTCCTGGTGGACGTCCCGTGCACCGGCCTGGGTGCGCTGCGGCGCCGCCCGGAGGCCCGGTGGCGGCGCCGCCCGGAGGACCTGGAGGGCTTCGGGCCGCTCCAGCGGTCGCTGCTGCGCGAGGCGCTGGCGGCCGTCCGGGTCGGCGGCGTGGTGGGCTACGCGACCTGCTCCCCGCATCTGGCGGAGACCCGGGCCGTGGTGGAGGACGTCCTCAAGGGCCGGGGCGCGGGCGCCGGGCCGGTGTCCGCCGAGCCGGTCGACGCCCGTCCGCTGCTGCCGGGCGTACCGGCGCTCGGTGACGGCCCGGACATCCAGCTCTGGCCGCACCTGCACGGCACGGACGCCATGTACCTGGCCCTGCTGCGCCGCACCGCGTAGCGGGTTCCTCCGGAGGGGTGCCGGGCCGGGTACGCGAACGCAACGGCGTAACCGGCCGCCCGGCCGCCGCGGGGCCCTGCGGGAGATTCGGGGTCGGGACCGGAGGCGGGCGCGGGCATGGCAGGCTTGGGGCATGGCCGTTCAGATCAATCCCAGCATCCTGTCCGCGGACTTCTCCCGACTCGCCGACGAGGCGAAGGCGGTGGAGGGGGCCGACTGGCTGCACGTCGACGTCATGGACAACCACTTCGTCCCGAACCTCACGCTCGGGATGCCGATCGTGGAGTCCCTCAGCCGCGCCACGGACATCCCGCTGGACCTGCATCTGATGATCGCGGACCCCGACCGCTGGGCCCCGCAGTACGTGGAGGCCGGTGCCGGGTCCGTCACCTTCCACGCCGAGGCCGCCGGGGCACCGGTCCGGCTGGCGCGGGAGATCCGGGCCAAGGGTGCGCGGGCCTCGATGGCCCTGAAGCCGGCCACCCCCGTCGAGCAGTACGAGGACATCCTTCCCGAGCTCGACATGCTGCTCATCATGACGGTGGAGCCCGGCTTCGGCGGGCAGCCGTTCCTGGACGTGATGCTGCCGAAGATCCGCCGGACCCGGGAGCTGATCGCCAAGCACGGGCTGGAGCTCTGGCTGCAGGTGGACGGCGGCGTGTCGGCGTCCACCATCGAACGCTGTGCGGAGGCCGGAGCGGATGTGTTCGTCGCCGGCAGCGCGGTCTACGGCGCGGTCGATCCGGCCGCCGCGGTGCGCACCCTGCGCGAGCAGGCGGGTGCCGCGATCGCCGCGGCTCCCTGGGCGTGTGACCACTGAAACAAGCATTGGTGAACGGCTCGGTGAACGTCGGCCGTCTGCCCTGATCAACGGCCGCCGGATCTGACAGGATGAACGGCGAGTCGAGAGTGTGAACAGCAGTGAGGAGAACGCGGTGTCTGCAATGTCGGCGGGACGGTCAGCCCTGCGGATGGGACCCGCGGAGCTGGTGCAGGCGGCGGCCATGGCCCGCCGCTTCTACCTCGAGGGCAAATCCAAGATCCAGATCGCCGAGGAGTTCGGCGTGAGCCGCTTCAAGGTGGCCAGGGTCCTGGAGACCGCCCTGGAGCGGGACCTCGTGCGCATCGAGATCCGGGTGCCGGCCGAGCTGGACGCGGAGCGCTCGGACGCCCTGCGCGCCCGCTACGGGCTGCGGCACGCCGTGGTCGTCGAATCGCCCGCCGAGGTCACGGAGGACGCACCCGACCCGGAGAACCTGGGCGCGGTGGCGGCGGACCTCCTCGGCGAGCTGGTCAACGAAGGCGATGTGCTGGGCCTGGCCTGGGGCCGCTCGACCATCCACATGGCGGCGGCCCTGCACCGGCTGCCCCAGTGCACCGTGGTCCAGCTGACCGGGGTGTACGACGCCGGGACCGCGGAGCGCGGGTCGGTGGAGGCGGTGCGCCGGGCCGCCCAGGTGTCGGGCGGGGACGCGCACCCGATCTACGCGCCGATGCTGCTGCCCGATCCGGCGACGGCGGCGGCCCTGCGCAGCCAGACCGGGATCGCGCGGGCCTTCGAGTACTTCGACAAGGTGACGGTGGCCGCGGTGTCCATCGGCTCCTGGGAGCCGGGCATCTCCACCGTGCACGACATGCTCTCCGACGAGGAGCGGGCGCACTACGCCTCGCTCGGTGTCGCCGCGGAGATGTCTGCGCACCTGTTCGACGCGGAGGGCCGACGGGTCGGCCGGGACCTCGGCGAGCGGTGCATCACCGTCGAGGCGGACCGGCTGCGGCGGATCCCGGAGGTGGTGGCGATCGCCGGCGGGCTGCGGAAGGCCTCGGCGATCGGGGCGGTCCTCCGGTCCGGTCTGGTGACCAGCCTGGTCACGGACACGGCCGCGGCGGACTATCTGCTGACCGAGTCGGAGCCGGGGCTCCGGCCGGCGCTGGACCGGGCGGACCCGGACCAGTAGGCACGACTGGCTACGGCTGGGACGACTGGTACGGCGATTCGCTGTCGAATCGGATATTTGGCACTATCGGCCCATGATCTTCCGGAGTGTGCCCCGACGGCTGCTGCGCGGGTGGGGGGCCGTCCTGCTGTGCCTGGTCGTGGCCGCCGGTGCGGCGGCCGGCTGCGCCGGCACCGGGACGGGCACCCCGACGACCGCGCCGAGTGCGTCGGCCCCCGCGCCGCCCGGCTGGGCCGCGGGGATGCGGACCGTCCGGGCGGACCGGCTGCCGAAGGAGGCCCGGGACACCCTCGTGCTGATCGACCGGGGCGGTCCCTATCCGTACCGGCAGGACGGGACGGTCTTCGGCAACTTCGAGAAGCTGCTGCCCCGGCAGAAGCGCGGCTACTACCACGAGTTCACGGTGAAGACCCCGGGGGAGCGGGACCGGGGGGCCCGGCGGCTCGTGACGGGCCAGGGCGGGGAGTTCTACTACACGGACGACCACTACCAGAGCTTCAAGGCGGTTCTGAGATGACCCTGGACCCGCGGCCGGCCGGCTGGGCGACCCTGCGGCTCGATCTGGACGGCGTACGGAGCAAGGCCGGGCTGATGGATGCCTGTGCGGAGGCGTTTGCGCTGCCGAGGTGGTTCGGGCGGAACTGGGACGCGCTGGCGGACTGCCTGATCGACCTGTCCTGGCTGCCGGACGTGCCGGGGCGGGTGGTGGTGGTGAGCTCGTGGCGGGGCTTTGCCAGGGCCCGGCCGGGGGACTGGGAGACGTTGCGGGAGGTGCTGGAGGAGGCGGTGGGGTACTGGCGGGAGGCGGCGGCGCCGCTGGAGGTGTTGTTGGCTGATGCGCCGGCGGGGCCCGAGCCCGAGCCGGGCCCGGAGGGGTAGGGGGGCGGGGGTCCGCTGCGCGGGGCCGTTCCCCCACCCCGCCCCTTCCCGAAACCGGGGCTCCGCCCCGGGCCCCGCCGCGGGCTCCCGCGTCCCGCGGGGCGGGTGTCAGGGCTTGGGGATCCAGGGTGGGGTCTGGCCCCAGGTCCAGATGGGGATCTTGGCCGCGTCCACCGGGGGCGGGTTCTCGCCCGAGTAGATCAGGGCCATTCGGGTGCCCCACTCGATGTAGTAGACGAAGACGGCCCGGAACTCCGGGTCGGTCGGGAGGCCGACCTCGTCCGCCGTGTCCAGGAGGAGGTCCACCCAGCGGCGGCGCTGCCGCTCGGTGATGGCGCGGCCCAGGTGCTTGGTGGCCATGTGCTGGTGGCCGCCGTGGCGGGCGGTGTAGTCGGCCGGGCCGCCGAAGACCTCGGAGAGCCAGACCGCCACGTGCTGCGGGTGTTCGGCGTCCATGCCCGCGAAGACCGGCGCCAGGATCTCGTCCTGCAGGGCGTGCCCGTAGAAGGCGTCGGTGAGGCGTTCCATCGCCTCCGCGCCGCCCATCCACTCGTAGATCGTGGGGGTGCTCATGACTGGGACGCGGCCTTTCCGATGCCCACCACATCCGTGGCGAGGTAGTGCTGCATCTCCTCGATCGCCGTGACGTACGGGCGGATCGCGCTGAAGAAGGCCGGGAAGTGCTCGCCCTTGCGGAAGCCCTGGAGGTGGTCCTCCACCGAGGTCCAGCGGATGCGCAGGATGTAGCGTTCACGTTCCTCCTGGCAGCGCGTCAGCTCGTAGTCGATGCACTGCGGCGCGGCGGCCAGTGACTCGGCGGCCCGCCGGTAGGCGTCCTCGAACGCGGCCTGGTCGTCCAACGCGATCCGGTAGCGGATGTACTCGACGGTCGTGGTCGTGGTCATGGTTGCCTCTTCCCTGTGATCGGCCCGGCGGGTGCGCGCCGCCGCGCCCACCCTCGCCGGATCATCGGTTCCCGGGGGCGGGTTCCGTCATTCGGATCCGGACTTCTGGGAGTCGGCGTCCGCTACCTCCGTGTTTGTCGTCTCTGTCACGTCGGGCCCTTGCGCGCGTACCCGCTGGACCCGGTCGAGGGACTCGCGCAGGTCGGCCAGCCAGGATTCGGTGTTGCGGCCCACCAGGCGGACGCACCAGGCGAGGGCGTCGGCCCGGCTGCGGGCGACCCCGCCCGCCACCAGGAGGTCCAGGACCTGGCGCTCGGACTGGCGGAGCCGGGTCATCACCGGCACGGCCAGGTGGGTGAAGAGGATGCGCTCGTCACCCACCCGGACGCCCCAGGCGACCTTCCGGCGGTAGAGCTGTTCGGCCTCGCGGGCCACCTCGATGCGCTGCTCCCGGGTGCGGGTCCGGAAATCCGCCGCCGACTCGTGGGCCGGCGGGCGGCCGATCACGGTGATCTCCTCGCGGTCGACCACGACCTCGAGGACCTCCTCGTAGACGTCCACCGGAAGGCGGCCTGCGAACCAGCCGCGGAGCTCTTCCTTCTGTTCGGCTGTAATCATGTAATCAACGTTGCATCCGTTGTGGCCTTGATCACAACCCTCCCGGCCGGTGTTCGCTCTCAGCCCATCGAGCGGTACCGGTGGATCAGGGAGACCGCCATCGCCCCCTCACCGACGCCCGAGGCCACCCGCTTCACCGAGTGGGCGCGGACGTCCCCGGCCGCGAAGACCCCGGGAACGCTGGTCTCCAGCGGGTAGGGGGCCCGCTCCAGGCTCCACTCGGCCGGGAGCTCGCCGCCGTTGGCGATCAGGTCCGAACCGGTCAGCACGAAGCCGTGGTCGTCCCGCTCCACCACGCCCGCCAGCCAGTCCGTGTGCGGGCGGGCACCGATGAAGGTGAACATGAAGCGGGCCGGGATCGTGGTGTCCGCGCCGGTCTCGGAATCGTGGAGGGTGATCCGCTCCAGGTGCTCGCCGCCCTCCAGGGCGGTGACGGTGGTGTGGACCCTGACCTCGATGTTGGGCGTACGGTCGATCTCGTCGATCAGGTAGCGGGACATGCTCGCGTCCAGGGACTCGGCCCGGACCAGGATGGTCACCCGGGCCGCGTACTTGGCGAAGTGGATCGCGGCCTGCCCGGCGGAGTTCGCGCCGCCGACGATGAACACGTGCTGGGAGATGCAGGCCGAGCTCTCCGTGGTGGCCGCGCCGTAGTACAGGCCCGCGCCCTCGAACCGGTCCGCGCCCGGCGCCTCCAGGCGGTTGTACGCCACCCCGGTGGCCAGCAGCACCGTCTCGGCGGAGATCTCCGTGCCGTCGGCCAGGGTGAGGATCTTCGCCGGGTCGTCACGGATGAGCGAGACCACCTCCACGGGGTGCAGGATCTCCGCGCCGAACCGCGAGGCCTGGATGGTGGCCCGCCGGGTCAGGTCCCCGCCGGACAGACCCGAGGGGAAGCCCAGGTAGTTCTCGATCAGGCTGGAGGTGCCCGCCTGCCCGCCGGGCGCCCGGGAGTCCAGCATCAGGGTGGAGAGGCCCTCGGAGGCGGCGTACACCCCGGCGGCCAGCCCGGCCGGGCCGGCCCCGACGATCACGCATTCGTAGTGCGGGCGGGACGCGGTGGTGGACAGCCCCAGTTGTTGGGCGAGTTCCGCGTCGGTGGGTGCGGACAGCACCGTGCCGTCCGGGAAGCGGACGAGCGGGAGGGACCCGTCCGGGCGGTCGGCGATCACGGTGAGCGCCTCGGGGTCGCGCTCCACGTTGAGGAAGCGGAACGGCTGGCCGTTGCGGGTGAAGAAGTCCCGGACGGCGTGGGTGCCGGGAGAGACCAGATGGCCGGCCACGATGATGCCGTCGTAGGCCGGCCGGTAGGTGGCCAGCCAGTCCGAGAGCAGGTCGTCCAGGACCGGGAAGAGCCGCTCGTGCGGCGGATCCCAGGGCTTGAGCAGGTAGTAGTCCAGCCGGACCCGGTTGATGGCGGTGATCGCCGCGTCCGTCTCCGCATACGCAGTGAGGAGGACCCGGCGGGCGTCCGGGAAGCGGCTCACCGCCTCGAGGAGGAACTCCACGCCCGTCACGTCCGGCATCCGCTGGTCGACCAGGAACAGCGCCGGGTCGTGGCCGCGTTCGTCGAGCGAGTCCAGGATCTTGAGGGCATCGGCGGCCGAGGAGGCGCCCAGCACCCGGTACCGGTCGCCGTAGGCGGTGCGCAGGTCGCGGCGGACGGCCCGCAGCACCTGGGGGTCGTCGTCCACCGCCAGGATGACCGGCTTGCGGCTCTCTGCCCGCGCGGCGGTCTGCGCCGAGCTCTCCGCTGCCGCACTCATGCCGCGTCCAGCATCAGCTGGTCGGCGTAGCACCAGGCCCAGTCCTCGCCCGGCTCGTGGGAGGCGGCGATGGGGTGCCCGGTGAGCCGGAAGTGCCGGGTGGCGTGCCGGTTCCCGGAGGAGTCGCAGCAGCCGACGTGCCCGCAGCTCAGGCACATCCGCAGGTGCACCCAGCCGTCGCCGAGGGCCAGGCACTCCTCGCAGCCCTCCGTGCCCGCCCGCACCGGACGTATCTGATCGATGTGCGTGCAGATGGTGTCCATCGGCCCCGTCCCCTTCCCGTGAAGCGTCCCCGTGATCCGTCCAGAAGATAAAGGCGGAGATCGGCTCGCGGTTCAACGATTCGGCCGAAGTCAGGAAGTCCGGGAGCGACTTCCTGAACTCGCCCGGCGACTTCCTGAGGTGTCCCCGTGACCTGGCCGTCTACCTCACGAAGTCGCACACGGGCGCTTTGACGCAGCACCACCGCGCCACCAGTGTGGACGACGCCAACGACAACAGGCGGCGCCTGGAGGAATCCGTGAGCAGAAAGATTCTGGTCATTGTCTCCGAACACGGTTACTGGGCCGAAGAACTGATAGGGCCGGTATCGAAGTTCGACGAGCGGGGCTACGAGGTCGTATTCGCCACGCCGACCGGAAAGCGCGCGCACGCACTTCCGCCGAGCCTCGACGCGAACTACATCGACCCCCCGCTGGGCCGCTCGGTGACCACCGAGGAGAACGCCCGGCTGGGACGCGAGTTCGAGCAGTCGAGCCGGCTGGACTCGCCGCTCGACATCGAGGCCTGGGTGCCCGAGCGCCCGTACACGAGCGACGAGGGCTACCTGCGCAAGCTGGAGCAGTACCACCGTGATCTCGACAAACTAGACGCGGACATCGCCGGCTACGACGCGGTCCTCATCGTGGGCGGCAGCGGCCCGATCGCCGACCTCGCCAACAACGAGCGGGTGCACGCCCTGATCCTCGCCTTCAAGAAGGCCGGCAAGGTGGTCGCCGCCGAGTGCTACGGCGTGGCCTGCCTGGCCTTCGCCCGGGACTGGAGCGACCGCAAGAGCATCATCTGGGGCAAGCACGTCACCGGCCACTGCAAGGAATACGACTACAAGGACGGCACCGGGTTCCTCGGTACCGACTTCAACATGGGCCCGCCCCCGTATCCGCTGGAGTACATCCTGCGCGATGCCACCGGCCCGCGCGGCGCGTACCACGGCAATTTCGGAAAGCCCGTCTCGGTGATCGTCGACTTCCCGTTCGTCACCGGGCGTTCGACCCCCGACTCGTATCTCACGGGTCAGAAGATCGTGGAAGTCCTGGAGGACGGTCTCACCCGCTACGGGTGGTAGGAAAGGGGGAATTCATGGGAGCCACTCCCGGACGGGAAAGGCTGATCGAGCAGTTCAAGGCCGACGGCCTGAAGGTGATGTTCGGCAATCCCGGCACCGTGGAACAGGGATTCCTCGACGCGGTCGACGCGGCGCAGGACTTCCAGTACATCCTCGCCCTCCAGGAGACGGTGGCCGCCGGCATCGCCGACGGCTACGCCCGGGCCACCGGCGGTGCCGCCCTGCTCCAGCTGCACTCCGGTGTCGGTCTGGGGAACGGCATCGGCATGCTCTACCAGTCGCTCCGCGGCCACACCCCGCTGGTGGTGGTCGCGGGCGACGCCGGGGTCCGGTACGACGCCATGGACGCCCAGATGGCCGCCGACCTGGTGGCCATGGCCCGCCCGGTCACCAAGTACGCGACCCGGGTCACCGACCCGAACTCGGTGCTGCGCACCGTCCGGCGGGCCGTGAAGATCGCCCTCACCCCGCCGCGCGGCCCGGTGTTCGTGGCCCTGCCCATGGACGTCCTGGACGAGCTCAACTCCGAGCCCGTGCTGCCCGCCACCGTGCCGCTCACCGATGTGGCCCCCTCCCCGGCCTCGGTGGGGCAGGCCGCCCGGCTGCTTGCCTCCGCGGAGCGGCCGGTCGTCCTGATCGGCGACGGGGTCTCGCTCTCCGGAGCGCAGCGCGAACTCGCCGCCGTGGCCGAGCTGCTCGGCGCCGACGTCTACGAGGTCGACTCCTCCGAGGTCAACATCCCGGCCTCGCACCCGCTGCGGCGCGGCCAGACCGGCCACATGTTCGGCCCGCACAGCAAGGAGCTCATCGCGGACGCGGACGGGGTGCTCATCGTCGGCACCTATGTGTTCCCCGAGGTCTTCCCGGAACTGGCGAGCCCGTTCCGGGAGGGCGCCCGGATCGTCCACATCGACCTCAACGCCTACGAGATCGCCAAGAACCACCCCGTGGACCTGGGCCTGGCCGCCGACCCCCGGCAGGCGCTGCGCGCCCTGGCCGGCGTACTGGAACGGGAGCTGTCCCCGCAGCAGCGGGCCGCCGCGGCGGCCCGGCTGGAGGTACGCACCCGGGAGCGGGCCCGCGAGGCCCTGGCCGCGCCGGAGGACGGCACGCCGATGGCCGTGTTCCTGCGCACCCTGGCCGAGCGGACCGGCGGCGACCTGATCGTCTTCGACGAGGCGCTCACCACCTCGCCGCTGGTCACCCGGTACCTGCCGGCCGAGCGGCCCGGGGACTACCACCTCACCCGGGGCGGCTCCCTCGGCGTCGGCTTCCCGGGCGCGGTCGGGGCCAAACTGGCCCGGCCGGACCGGCTGGTCGTCGGGTTCGCCGGCGACGGCGGGTCCATGTACACCCCTCAGGCGCTGTGGACCGCCGCCCGGCACGGCATCGACGCCAAGTTCGTCGTCTGCAACAACCGCAAGTACCGGCTGCTCGACGACAACATCGCGCAGTACTGGCGGGAACGGGACATCGCCGCACACGAGTTCCCCGGCTCCTTCGACCTCTCCCATCCCGAGATCGACTTCGCCGGGCTGGCGCGGTCCCTGGGGGCCGGCGGGATGCGCGTGGAGAAGCCGGACGAGGCCGTGGCGGCGGTGGGCCGGATGATCGCGCACCCCGGCCCGTTCCTCGTCGACATCCAGATCTGACCCGGAAAGGGAGGGACCATGCCCGCCGAGCGGCTGACCGAATCCGCGATCCGCAGCTTCGCCGAGAAGTGGTACGTGGCTCTGGACCAGCACATCCCGCTGGACCAGGTGCTGGCCTTCATCACCGGTGACCTGGAGTTCCGGGTCCCCGAGGACACCTTCACCGGCCACCGGGGCTTCGGCCGCTGGTACGAGGCCGTCACCCACCGCTTCTTCGACGAGGTGCACACCGTCACCAAGGTGGAGCCGGTCATCGAGGACGGCGGAGACCGCGCCACCGTCCGGGTGCTGGTCAACTGGCAGGCCAAGATCTGGGACCCGCCGGCCGCACGCAGCCAGTGGCTCGGCTTCGACGCCGACCAGACCTGGACCGTCGTATCCGGCCCGGACGGACCGCAGATCAAGACCTATGAGGTCAACGAACTGGCCCCGATGCCCGGTTCGGGCTCGCTCTGAGAGGGGTGCGGACGATGACCGAGGTGACACGGGAGCGGGTGCAGGCCGCCTACCGGGCGCTGGGCTCCGGGGACCGGGACCGGATCCTCGAGTACTACGCGGAGGACCTGCGCTGGCTGGTCCCCGGGAACCATCCGCTGGCCGGCTGGTACGAGAGCCTGGACGCCTTCCTGGAACTGATGGGGCAGACCCACAAGCTCACCGGCGGCACCTTCCGGATGGACCTGGAGGCCGTGCTGACCGGCGACAACTGCTCCGCCGACGTGTGCCGCAACGTCGCCCGGCGGGCGGGCGCGGGCGAGGCGGGAGCGTCCGGCCACGAGCGGATGGACTACCAGGTCTTCCACTTCATGCGCTGGCGCGACGGCCGGATCGTCGAGGGCCGCGACGGCCTGTTCGGCGACACGGCCACCGCCTTCAGCCAGTTCTGGGCGCCGTTCGGCCCGGACGGCATCCGCAGGGACCGATGAGGGGATTGTGATGGACGCGCGTCAGATCCTGACCGAGTACTACCAGTACGCGAATGCCGGGGACTGGGACCGCTGGTGCGACCTGTTCGCCGAGGACCAGGTCATGGACGAGCAGCTGGCCGGCCATATCGAGGGCCTGGACACCCTGCGCTCGATGATGAAGGGCATGGGGGACATGTACCGGGTCTTCCAGAACCGCCCCGTCCACTTCATCGTGGACAGCGACGGCGAGAAGGCCGCGGCGGTCTCCCACCTCAGCGCCGTCAGCGCCTCCGGCGAGGCCATCGAGGCCGAGGTGATGAACTTCTTCCGGATCGCCGACGGAAAGATCGCCTACATGGCGAACTACCACGACACGGTCCCCTTCCAGGTCCTGAGCCAGGGCTGAAGGGGGTGGTGATCCGATGGCAGCCCGTGTGAGCGCCGCCGAGTACGACTACGTCATCGTCGGATCCGGCACCGCCGGCAGCGTCCTGGCCCACCGGCTCTCCGAGGACCCGGAGGTCTCCGTCCTCGTCCTGGAGGCCGGCGGCAACCGCATCCCGCCCGAGGTGGACGACCCGTCCTCCTGGTACAAGCTGCTCGGCGGGCCCGTCGACTGGGGCTACACCAGCATCCCGCAGCCCGGGCTGGCCGGCCGCCGCACCTACGAACCGCGCGGCAAGGCCCCCGGCGGCAGCAGCAACCTCTACATCATGATGCACATCCGCGGCCATGCCTCGGACTTCGACAACTGGGCCTACCAGGGCGCGGCGGGCTGGGGATACGAGGACGTGCTCCCGTACTTCGCGCTGCTGGAGGCCCAGGAGGACGCCACCGCCGCCACCACCGGCACCCAGGGCCCGCAGCGCATCACCCACGCCGGCCGGCACAGCCCCAACCCGGTCTCCCGCGCCTTCATCGACGCCGCCGTCGAACTGGGCCACCAGGAGATCGCCGACTTCAACACCGACGGGCCGCGCCGCGGCCTGTTCGGCACCGGCTGGCACCACATCGACGTGGCCGACGGCCGCCGCCAGGGCACCCTGGCCGCCTATCTGGAACCGGCCCTGACCCGGCCCAACCTGACCCTGCGCACCGGCGCGCAGACCACCCGGCTGCTGTTCGACGGGGACACCTGCACCGGCGCCGAGTACGTACAGACCGCCCCGCCCGCCGACTTCCCGGGCCGGACCGTGGCCGACGCCGCCGGCACCACCGGGGAGCCCGGCACGTACACCGTCCGGGCCCGCCGCGAGGTGATCGTCGCGGCCGGTGCCATCGAATCGCCGAAGCTGCTGCTGCTCTCCGGCATCGGCTCCCCGGACCGGCTGCGCGAACACGGCATCGCGGTCACCGCGGCCGTGCCGGGCGTCGGCGAGAACTTCCACAACCATGTGCTGACCGGACTGATGGCCGAGGTCACCCAGCAACTCCCGGCGCCCGCGCAGAACCTTTCCGAGAGCGCTCTATTCCTGTCCTCGCAGCCCGGCCTGCCCGCCCCGGA
The DNA here is from genome assembly GCF_008642295.1 of Streptomyces venezuelae. Taxonomy (GTDB): domain Bacteria; phylum Actinomycetota; class Actinomycetes; order Streptomycetales; family Streptomycetaceae; genus Streptomyces; species Streptomyces venezuelae_C. The sequence goes on from NZ_CP029190.1 coordinate 6,170,964, forward strand.
CCTGCAGATCGCCTTCGTCCACGTGCCCTTCGACGTGATCGTCGGCCAGAACCACCCCAACACGGTGTCCATCCTGCCGGGCGTGGTCCGGCCGGTCTCCCGCGGCTGGATCCGGCTGGCCAGCGCCGACCCGCTGGCCCACCCGCTGATCCACCCGAACTACCTGGGCGACCGCTGGGACCTGGAGCGGATGGTGCAGGGCGTCAAACTGGCCCGGGAGATCTTCGCGACCTCCGCCTTCTCGCCCTGGTACAAGCAGGAACTCCAGCCGGGGCCGGGCACGGTCACCGACGAGGAGCTCCGCACCTTCGCGCGGCAGAAGTCCGAGAGCTACCACCACCAGGCCGGCTCCTGCCGGATGGGCATCGACGACCTCTCCGTGGTCGACCCGCAGCTGCGGGTGCACGGCGTACGCAACCTGCGGGTGGTGGACGCGAGCGTGATGCCCGCGGTGCCGTCCGGCAACTGCCACACCGCCATCGCGATGATCGCCGAGCGCGCGGCGGACTTCCTGAAGGGGGTGACCCGTGTCTGATGCCGTCCTGCGCGAGGGCGCACTCACCGGGACCCGGATCGCGGTCCTGGTCGAGAGCGACTTCTACGAACCGGAGATCTTCTACTACCAGCGCCGGTTCGCCGAGGAGGGCGCCGAGGTCGACTTCCTGACCCGGCTGTGGGGCAACGACTCCATCACCTTCTCCGGGCACGAGTACCGGGCGCCGTTCACCGCGGACCAGTCCCTGGAGGGGCTGAGCGACCAGGCGCTGCGCCAGTACTCGGCGCTGATCGTGCCCTCCGGGATGGTCGCCGACCGGCTCCGCTACACCGAGGACGTGGACGTGCTCGCGCCCGCGACCGAACTGCTGCGCCGGGCCTTCGAGGAGCCGACCGTCCTCAAGGGGATCATCTGCCACGGCATGTGGCTGGCCTCCTCCATCCCGGGCAAGGTCCGGGGCCGCAAGGTGGTCTGCCACAACAACCTCATCGGCGACGTCCGCAACATGGGCGCGCAGTACGTGGACGAGGACGTGGTGGTCGACGGCGACCTGGTCACCGGACGCACCGGGGCCCACCACCACCTGTTCGCCCGCCGGATCATCGACCTGATCGCATCCCCCAGCTACCGCCGGGGGGACCCCCAGCGGGGCCGGGGGGCCGGCTGATGCACTGGTCACACGTGGGCCTCAACTGCACCGACCAGAAGACCACCGAGGAGTTCTACACCCGGTACTTCGGCTTCGCCCGGGCCCGGGAGGTGAACCTGGGGGACTCGCGGATCGTGTTCCTGCGCAAGGGGGACGCGTACCTGGAGCTCTTCCCGGCGGGCGCGGAGCCGGCGGCCGGGCCGCCGGCCGGGAACGACGGCCCGCAGGCCCCCGGCCGGATGCGGCACCTGGCCTTCCAGACCGACAGCGTCGACGCCTTCCTCGCGGAGATCGGGGACGCCGCCGACATCACGCTCGGCCCGCTGGACTTCGACGACTTCATCTGCGGCTGGCGGACCGTCTGGCTGCGCGACCCCGACGGAGTGATCGTCGAGGTCAGCCAGGGGTTCCAGGACGAAGCCGACACTACAAAGGACGTGACACATGGGTGACGCCGTGAGCTTCTCCTTCTCCGACACCATCGCCGGCTACGTCGGCCGCTTCGACTCCGGGGCCCGGATGCTGCGGCTGAACACCGCCGACGGCCGCGCCTTCGACGTCTCGCTGGCCGGCGACCCCAGTGCCGAGCTGGTCCGCAACCTCGACGAGCCCTACATCGACGCCTCCGGGCACATCGACGAGATGCTCTCGCCGGGCCGGTTCCTCTTCGTGTACGGCGTCCACTACCCGGAGAAGGGCGGCCGGTTCGACGCCAAGCGCCTGGTCTTCCTGGGCCGCGGATCCGAGGACTACCGGTTCGAGGAGGCCGGCTGGTGGGTCAAGCAGATCGAGTCGCTGGCCTCCTTCTACCGCAAGGCCCAGTTCGGCGACGGCCCGGTCGACTTCACCGAGTACCGGACCGAGATCCGGCTCGGCGGCGACAAGACCGCCAGCCACGTCCAGGAGACCGACACCATCTCGCGGCTGGTCTACGGCATGGCCTCGGCCTACCTGCTGACCGGCAAGGACGAGTACCTGGAGGTCGCCGAGCGCGGCACCGAGTACCTGCGCAAGCACATGCGCGTCGTGGACAGCGAGGAGGACGTGGTCTTCTGGTACCACGGCGTCAGCGTGGACGGGGACACCGAGCGCAAGCTGTTCACCTCGGAGTTCTCCGACGACTACGACGCGATCCCGATGTACGAGCAGATCTACGCCCTGGCCGGGCCCATCCAGACCTACCGGGTCACCGGTGACGTCCGGATCAAGAACGACGCGGACGCCACCATCCGGCTGTTCGACAAGTTCTTCAAGGACGAGGAGCAGGGCGGCTACTACTCGCACATCGACCCGATCCTCTTCAGCGCCGACCACGAGTCGCTGGGCGAGAACGCCGAGCGCAAGAACTGGAACTCGGTCGGCGACCACGCGCCCGCGTACCTGATCAACCTGTACCTGGCGACCGGCGACCAGAAGTACGCCGACTTCCTGGAGTACACCTTCGACACCATCGCCGACCGCTTCCCGGACTACAAGAACAGCCCGTTCGTCCAGGAGCGCTTCCACCGCGACTGGTCGCACGACACCACGCACAGCTGGCAGCAGAACCGCGCGGTGGTCGGCCACAACCTGAAGATCGCCTGGAACCTGCTCCGGATGAACTCGCTCAAGGCCAAGCCGGCCTACACCGACCTCGCCAGGAAGATCGGCGAGCTGATGCCCGGGGTCGGCAGCGACCTGCAGCGGGGCGGCTGGTACGACGTGGTCGAGCGGACCAAGGCGCCCGACGCGACCCGGGAGACGTACCGTTTCGCCTGGCACGACCGCAAGGCCTGGTGGCAGCAGGAGCAGGCGATCCTCGCCTACCTCATCCTGCACGGCACCCTCGGCGGCGAGGACTTCAAGAAGGAGGCCCGCCAGGCGGAGGCCTTCTACAACACCTTCTTCCTCGACCACGACGAGGGAGCCGTCTACTTCAACGTGCTCGCCAGCGGCACGCCGTACCTGCTCGGCACCGAGCGGCTCAAGGGCAGCCACTCGATGTCCATGTACCACTCGGCGGAGCTGTGCTACCTCGCCGCCGTCTACAACAACCTGCTCATCAACGGCCGGGAGATGGACTTCCACTTCAAGCCGGACCCGACCGGCCTGCCCGACCGCATCCTGCGCGTCTCGCCGGACCTGCTGCCCGCGGGCTCGGTGGCCGTCGCCTCGGTCGAGATCGACGAGAAGCCGTGGACGGACTTCGACGCCGACGGCCTCACCGTCCGGCTGCCCGACGTCCAGGGCCGGGTCAAGGTCAAGGTCCGGCTGCGGCCGGTGACCAACTAGGCGTCAACGGGGGCGCCCCGGAAAGAGGGGAACGAGAAATGACTCTGCACGTCAAGGAACGCCGGAACAAGACGGGCACCGTGCTCGTCGCCACCGGCGAGATCAACAGCGAGACCTCCGGCTCCCTGCTGGGAGCCCTGCTGCCGCTGGTCCGCGAGGGCCGGCCGCTGAAGATCGACCTCACCGCCGTCACCTATGTCTCCAGTGCCGGCCTGCGGACCCTGCTCGTGGTCTACCGCGAGGCCCAGCACGCCGGGGTCGCCGTCACCCTCTACGGGGTGAGCGAGGAAGTCCGGTTCGTCATGTCGGCCACCGGCTTCCTGGACTTCTTCGAGACCGGTGAGGCCGCGGCAGCCACCGCCAAGGCCGCGGCGAAGGCCACCCGATGACCGAGGCCGCCCGCAGCGAGCAGGTCCGGCGCATCGACGCGTACCCGACCCACGAGGTGGGCGGGTACCGCGTCCGGGCCGGCAAACCGTTCCCGTTCGGGGCCAACGTGGTCCCCGGCGGGGTCAGCTTCTCCGTCTTCTCCGACCAGGCCACCTCCATGACCCTGGTGATCTACCGGCGCGGAGAATCGGAGCCGATGGCCGAGCTGGAATTCCCCGAGGAATTCCGCATGGGCAGCGTCTTCGCCATGACCGTCTTCGGCCTCGACCACGAGAACATCGAGTACGGCTACCGGGCCGACGGACCCTTCGACCCGGTGGTCGGACACCGCTTCGACGCCCGCCAGGTCCTCTCCGACCCCTACGCCCGGCTGATCGCCGGCCGCGACGTGTGGGGCGTACCGCCGGACTACAGCCGCGGCTACCAGTACCGCTCCCGGGTCTGCCTGCAGGACTTCGACTGGGGCGACGACACCCCGCTGCGGATCCCCGCGGAGGACCTCGTCGTGTACGAGACCCATGTCCGCGGATTCACCCGGCACCCCAACTCGGGGGTCACCGCCCCCGGCACCTTCGCGGGCCTGCGGGAGAAGATCCCGTACCTGAAGGAACTCGGGGTGAACTGCATCGAGCTGCTGCCCGTGTTCGAGTTCGACGAGAGCGACAACCCGCGCACCAACCCCGAGACCGGCGAGAAGCTCTACGACTACTGGGGCTACAACACCGTCTCCTTCTTCGCGCCCAAGGCCGGCTACGCGGCCACCGGACGCTACGGCATGCAGGGCGACGAGCTGCGCACCCTGATCAAGGACCTGCACGCGGCCGGCATCGAGGTCATCCTGGACGTGGTGTTCAACCACACCGCCGAGGGCAACGAGATGGGCCCGACCATCAGCTTCAAGGGCCTCGACAACGCCACCTACTACATGCTCACCCCCGAGGGGTACTACTTCAACTTCAGCGGCACCGGCAACACCGTCAACTGCAACCACCCGGTGGTCCGCAACTACGTGCTCGACTGCCTGCGCCACTGGGTCGCCGACTACCACATCGACGGCTTCCGCTTCGACCTCGCGGCCATCCTCGGCCGGGCCCTGGACGGCACCCCGCTGCCCAACCCGCCGCTGCTGGAACTGCTCGCCTTCGACCCCGTCCTGCGGCACACCAAGCTCATCGCCGAGGCCTGGGACGCGGCCGGGCTCTACGAGGTCGGCAACTTCCCGGCGTACGGCCGCTGGGCCGAATGGAACGGCAAGTACCGGGACACCGTACGCCGGTTCATCAAGGGCGACAGCGGAGTCGTCGGGGAGCTCGCCACCCGGATCGCCGGCTCGCCCGACCTCTACGCCGGCCGCGGCCCGGCCGCCTCGGTCAACTTCCTCACCGCGCACGACGGCTTCTCCCTCGCCGACATGGTCGCGTACAACGACAAGCACAACGAGGCCAACGGCGAGAACAACAACGACGGCGCGAACGACAACAACAGCTGGAACTGCGGAGTCGAAGGGCCCACCGAGGACCCGGAGATCAACGCGCTGCGCACCCGGCAGATGAAGAACGCCCTCGCGATCCTGCTCATCAGCCAGGGCATCCCGATGCTGCTGTCCGGCGACGAGGTCGCCCGCAGCCAGCAGGGCAACAACAACACCTACTGCCAGGACAACGAACTCTCCTGGTTCGACTGGGACCTGGTCGAACAGAACGCGGAACTGCTCAATTTCACCCGGCAGATGATCGCCTTCCGCAAGCACCACCGCGAACTCCGCTCCACCGACCACCCCACCGGCGCGATCCGGGCCGACCTCGGCCTGCCCGACATCAGCTGGCACGGGGAACGGGCCTGGCAGCCCGACTGGTCTCCGGACAGCCGGCTGCTGGCGGTGGCCCGCTGCGGCTCCGGGGACGACGACGTGGTGTACGTGGCCATGAACTCCCACTGGGAGGCACACGACCTGGAGCTGCCCGCCCTGCCCGGGCGGCGGACCTGGCACCTGTTCGCCGACACCGGAGCCGGGGCCCCGCACGACATCACCGCCCCCGGCACCGAGACCGAACTGGAGAACGCCGGCAAGTACCTCATCGGCCCGCGCTCAGTGGTGATCCTCGTGGGCCGTACCAACGAAGGAGACTGACATGCCGCTTTCCGTGTCCCTGAGCATCGAGGGCGACACCACCGTCATCGAGCTGACGGGCGAGCTGGACGCCGGCACCGCGCCGGACTTCCACCAGACCATCGAGAAGGCCGCCGGACACGGCACCGCCACGGTCGAGATCAACATGGCCGGGGTCGGCTACATGGCCAGCGCCGGACTCCGCTCCCTGGTCTTCGCCCGGCAGAAGGTCGCGAGCAATGTGACCATCAAGGTGACCGGGGCCAGCGAGCCGGTCGTCCGGACCATCCGCACCGCGGGCCTGGACCGGAGCATCGTGCTCACCGATGAGTGACAGCCACCCACCCCGCAAGGCCAGGACCCCGCTGACCGAACCGGCCGCCGGCGAGCTCCAGGTACCGGCCAGCTTCGGCTCGCTCGCCGCCATCGCCTCCTTCGTGCAGGCGGTGGCGGGGCGGGCCGGGCTGGACCGGCGGGCCGCCTACCGGCTCCGGCTCGCGGTGGACGAACTGGCCACCAACATCGTGATGCACGGCTACCGGGGCGGCGACGGACGGATCACCGTCCGGGGCCGCTCCGGCCCCGGCCGGGCCAGGATCGTCGTGGAGGACAGCGCCCCCGAGTTCGACCCGGTGGCCGGCTGCCTGCCGCCCGCCACCGAACTCCCGCCGGAACAGCGGCGGATCGGCGGCCTCGGCATCCACCTGGCCCTCACCAGCGTCGACGAGTTCAGCTACGTACGGCACGACGGCCGGAACATCAGCACCCTGACCGTGCAGGCCGAGGGGACGGACCCATGCCCTCCACTACCGTGATCATCCTCGACGACCACCCGCCTCCTCCGGACGGCCTCCTGACCGCGCTCCGCACCATGGACGCGGCCCTGACGGCCCACACCCTGCAGGAGCTGATCTCAGGCCCGGTGGAACGGCTGCCGGTGGCCGATGTGCTGCTCGCCCCGGCCGAAGTACCGGGGGACTCGGTCCGCACGGCCGTCCGCCGGCTGCGCCGCCGGTACGGCGCACCGATCGTGGTCGTCTGGACCGTGGACGGCTTTGCCGCCCTGGAGGAACACGTCCGGCTCGGCCACGACTACCTGGTACCGCCCTTCCTGCCGGCCCTGGTCGGGGCCCGGCTGCACAGCTGCTCCGAACGCGCCGAACTCGGCCGCACCCTGCGCGAGGCCGACGCCCGCGCCGAACTCGTCAGCTACGAGAAGGAACTGGAGATCGGCCGCGAGATCCAGGCGGGCTTCCTCCCGGAGGCCCTGCCGGTCCCCGACGGCTGGGAGATCGACGTCCGGTTCCGCCCGGCCCGCCAGGTCGCCGGGGACTTCTACGACGTCTTCGAACTCGTCCACCGGCGCAGGCTCGCCGTGGTCGTCGCCGACGTCTGCGACAAGGGAGTCGGCGCGGCCCTGTTCATGGCCCTGATCCGCTCCCTGCTCCGCCACACCGCCGAGAACAGCGGTCTCCAGCACCTGGTGGCGGCCGGCCGGTCCGGCGGCCGGATCCCCGTCGTCGGGGCCACCCCGCTGCTCAACGCGGTCACCGCCACCAACGGCTACCTCACCCGCAACCACCTCCGGCAGGGCTACTTCGCCACCCTGTTCTTCGGCGTGCTCGACCCGCTCACCGGCAGCCTCGTCTACATCAACGGGGGCCACAACCCACCGCTGCTGCTCAGCGCCGACGGCGGCAGACCGGTGGCCCTGGAGGTCACCGGACCGGCCGTCGGAGTGCTGCCGGACTGCGTCTACACCCTCGGCTACGCCCAGCTCGACCCCGGGGACACCCTGTTCGTGTTCACCGACGGGGTCCCGGAGGCCCGCTGTCCGGAGGGCCGGTTCCTCGGCGACGAGCGGATGCTCGACCTGCTCGCCGAACCGCCGCCGGGCAACGGCAGGGACGTACTGGACCGGATGGACTCCGCGGTGCGCGAGCACACCGGAACCGCCGAACAGCACGACGACGTCACCATGTTGGCCCTGCACCGGCCTCGTGCGGCGCGGGGGCCGCACGCGGACGGTGCCGGATACCGGGTGGTGGCCTGATGACCCGCACCGTCGTGGTGCACTCCCACCGGGGCGGAACCGGAAAGTCCACGGTCCTGGCCAATCTCGCACTGCTGCTCGCGGACGCGGGGCGCCGGGTCGGAGTGGTCGACACCGACATCCAGTCGCCCACCCAGGACCTGCTGTTCCGGCTCCCGCCGGGCGGCGGGTCCCTCACCGACTACCTGCTCGGCCGCTGCGAGATCGAGGCCGCGGCGCATCCGGTGGCCCGGCCCGGGCTGTACGTCGTACCCGCCAGGACCGGCAGCACCGCCCTGCGCGAGATCATGGCGACCGGCTATGACGTGGGGCTGCTGCCCGAGGGCTTCGACCGGTTCGCCGACCGGTACGCCCTGGACCTGCTCCTGATCGACACCCACGCCGGCCTGAACAACGAGTCGGTCACCGCCATGGCCAGCGCCGACATCCTGGTGCTGCTGGTCCGCGCGGACCGGATCGACCTGTCCGGGGTGGAGGAGACCCTCGCCCTGGCCGGCCGGCTCGCCTGCCGGCGGGCCCTGGTGATGAGCATGGCCCCCATCGGCATGGACCGGGATCCGGCCCGCCGCCGGGCCGAGGCGGTCTACGGCGCGCCACTGGCCGGAATCCTTCCGTACGTTCCGGAAATGGCCGCCCTCTACGGCGAACGCATATTCGCGGACGCCCATCCCGACCACCCCCTGGTCGGTGAATTCCGCACCATCATCTCGGCGCTCGACATCGCCATGGACGCACGTGACGAAGTATCGCGTGCCTGACGTCATCCTCTTACGCCCTCTGACAGCGGGCGTGTTGAATCGGCAGCGAATCCAGAACAAGGAGATCGGTCATGAAGATTCTCGTCGTCATGACGGCCAAGGCAACACTCCATCTGCTGGACGGGGAGCTGCACCCCTCGGGATTCTGGGCCGAGGAATTCGTGGTCCCCTATCAGATCTTCCGGAACGCCGGGCACACCGTGGACGTGGCGACGATCGGCGGCCAGGCCCCGACCGTCGACCAGACCAGCATCGACCCGCAGTTCCTCCAGTGGGTCCGCCCGGCCGGTTCGGAGAACACCGACGCCGCCAGCGCGGCCGAGTACGTCCGGGTCATCGGGGACACCCCGCAGCTGAAGACGCCGCTCGCGCTGGAATCCCTCGGCGAGAAGGACATCGCCGGCTACGACGGCATCTACATCAGCGGCGGCCACGGCGCCATCGGCGACCTGCCCAAGTCCGACGAGCTCGCCCAGCTGCTGCGCTGGGCCATCGCCCTGGACAAGCCGCTCGCCACGGTCTGCCACGGCCACACCTCGCTGCTCGCACTGCGGGACGGCGAGGGCCGCTGGCCCTTCGAGGGCTACCGGATGACGGCCTTCTCGCACAGCGAGGAGCTGGTCACCAACATGGCCGGCCGGCTTCCCCTCATCCTCGAGGTCGAACTCACCCGGCTCGGCGCCCGCTACGAGAAGGCCGACCTGATCTGGGATTCGCACGTGGTGGTGGACCGCAAGCTGACCACCGGCCAGAACCCGTACTCCTCGAAGGCCCTCGCCGAGACCTTCCTGACGCAGCTCACCCAGGGCTAGACCGCCCCGCACCCCTGACACCGGGCGAGTGAGCCAAAGGGGCGCGTCGGCGAAGGAGGGCGAGCGCCCGGAGAAAACGCGAGGTACGAGCGTTTTCGAGGACGCACGCCCTCCTGGAGCCGACAGCAGCGCCCCGGAGGCGAACCGAGCCCCCAAAAGGAGCAGAAGGCAGCCATGACCAAGCGCGCGCTCAGCGACCGGCCCCTGGCCAATCCCGGCAAGCTGTTCATCGGCGGCAAGTGGGTCGAGGCCAGAGCCGGCGGTACCGAGCCCGACATCAGCCCCGTCGACGGGCAGGAGATCGTGCCGGTGGCCCAGGCCGCCGCCGCCGACGCCGATGCCGCGGTCGCAGCGGCGAGGGAAGCGTACGAGTCGGGCCCCTGGAGCAGGCTGTCCGCCCAGGAACGCGCCCTCCGGCTGAACCGGGTCGGCGAGCTCATCGAGCGGGACCTGGAGGAGATCGCCCTGCTGGAGACCGTGGACATGGGCAAGCCGTTCGCGTTCTCCAGTACGGTCGACGCCCCGATGGCCGCGCAGCTGATGCACTACTACGCCGGCGCCGTCACCCGGGTCGACGGCTCCTCCCGGGCCCCGGCCGGCGGCCAGCTCGCGTACACCCTGCGCGAACCGCTCGGCGTGGTCTGTGCGATCACCCCGTTCAACTTCCCGCTGCTGCTCTCCATGACGAAGATCGCCCCTGCGCTCGCCGCGGGCAACACAGTGGTGCACAAGCCCTCCCCGGCCACCCCGCTGACCGCCCTGAAGATCGCCGAGCTGTTCCAGGAGGCGGAAATCCCGGACGGGGTGCTGAACGTGCTCACCGGTCCGGGCGTGGAACTCGGTGAGACCCTCACCGGCCACCCCGGCATCGACAAGATCGCCTTCACCGGTTCCACCGCCGTCGGCCAGTCCATCATCCGCAAGGCCGCCGGCACCCTGAAGAAGGTCACCATGGAACTCGGCGGCAAGTCCGCCAACATCGTCTTCGCCGATGCCGACCTCGACGCCGCCGAGGAACTCGCCTTCTTCGGCATCTACTACAACAAGGGCGAGATCTGCACGGCCGGATCCCGGCTGCTCCTCCAGCGCCCCATCCACGACGAACTGGTCGAGCGGCTGGTCCGGCGGGCCGCCGCACTGAAGCCCGGCGACCCGCGCGACCCGGCAACCATGTTCGGCCCGCTGGCCCACCGCGGCCAGTTCGACAAGGTCAGCTCGTATATCGAGGTCGGTGAGAAGGAAGGCGCCAACCTGCGGATCGGCGGCTCCGGGTGGACCCCGGAGGGAGCCTCCTCGGAAGGCCTGTACTTCCTGCCGACCATCTTCACCGGCGTGGAGAACGGCATGCGGATCGCCCAGGAGGAGATCTTCGGCCCGGTCCTCTCCGTCATCCCCTTCGACACCGAAGAGGACGCCGTACGCATCGCCAACGACAGCGCGTACGGCCTCGCCGCCGGGGTGCACACCAAGGACCTGCGGCGCGCCCACCGGGTGGCGGCGCAGATCAAGGCCGGCACGGTCTGGGTCAACTGCTACAACCAGTACGACCCCGCGGTGCCCTACGGCGGCTACAAGGCCTCCGGCTTCGGACGCGAATGCGGTCCCGAGTCGCTGGAGAGCTACACCCAGACCAAGTCGGTATGGATCGGCCTCGACTGACCGGAGGAACATCATGATCACGGGCATCATCGGCACCGGGCGGATCGGATCCACCCTGGCCCGCATCCTGGTGGCCGCCGGCCACCGGGTGATCCTCGCCAACGGCAGCGGCCCGCACACCCTCGGCCCGCTGGTGGCCGAACTGGGCCCGGCCGCACGGGCGGTGACCGTGGCCGAGGCGGCCGAGCGGGCCGACCTCCTGGTGCTGATGCTGCCCTTCGACCGGGCCGAGGGGCTGCTGCCGCAGGACGCCGTCCGGGACAAGGTGCTCGTCGACGCGATGAACGCGTTCAGCGGCCGGGGCGAGCCCCGGGACCTAGGCGGCAGTGGCTCCAGCGAAATCGTCGCCGGCTGGTATCCCGGTGCGCGGCTGGTGAAATCCCTGAACACCATGCACTTCGAAACCCTGGCCCGCTGCGGAGCTAATGGACGCAGTGCCGGGACCGCACCCGGAGAACGCCTCGCCCATTACACGGCGGGCGACGACGGGAAGGCAAAGGACATCGTGGCGGGAATCATCGGGGATCTCGGATTCGCCGCCGTGGACACCGGCCCGCTGCACTCCGGCGGAATTCTCCAGCAGCCCGGCGGGCCGCTCTTCAACCGGCCGCTCACGGAAGCGCAGGCAACGGAATGGATCTCACGCTGAATGTCAATGGACTGCCCCGGCAGTTCTCGGCCGAACCCAGTGAACTGCTCGTCGAGCGGCTCCGGGACGGGCTCGGCCTCACCGGCACCAAAGTCGGCTGCGACACCGGCCAGTGCGGCTCCTGCGTCGTCCGCCTCGACGGCAGCTCGGTCAAGAGCTGCCTGATCCTCACCGCCGCCGCGGCCGGCTCCGAGGTCACCACCATCGAAGGGGTCTCCGGTACACCGGACGGCCCGCTCACCGGCCTCCAGGAGGCCCTGCGCCAGGAACACGGCACCCAGTGCGGGTTCTGCACCCCGGGGATGGTGATGGCCCTCGGCGAGTTCGTCGACCGGTCGGCGGCCACCGGGGGCGAGGACGCCCCCACCGAGCCCGAGATCCGCGAGTGGCTCACCGGCAATCTCTGCCGCTGCACCGGCTACCACAGCGTCGTCCGCGGGGTGCAGCGCGCCTGCGCCGCGCAGGCCACCGCGAGACAGGAGGGGTGAGCGATGACCGCACCGACGGGGGAAGCGAGCGTGCTCGGCGCGCCGCTGGACAGCCGCGAGGACCCGCAGCTGCTGCGGGGCGAGGCCACGTACATCGCGGACATCGAGCTGCCCGGCACGGCCCATATGGCCATCCTGGGCAGCGAGGTCGCCCACGCCCGGATCCTGTCCATCCAGACCAAGGCCGCCGAGCAGATGCCCGGCGTGCTGAAGGTGGCCACCGCCGCCGACTTCACCGATGTGATGCCGCTGCCCTGCATCTGGATACCCGGCGGGGTGGAGAGCCACTTCCCGCCCCATCCGTACGGGCTGCCCGGCGCCCGCCCGGTCCTGACCGGCGACACCGTCCGGCATGTGGGCGACGCCATCGCCGTGGTGGTCGCCGAGACCCCGCGCCAGGCCGCCGCCGCGCTGGCCGCCATCACCGTGGACTACGAACCGCTGCCCGTGGTCACCCGGGCCGACCAGGCACTCGCCGAAGGCGCCCCGCAGCTCCACGAAGCCGTCCCCGGCAACCTCAATGCGTACTGGACCTGCGGGGACAAGGAGCGCACCGACGCCGCCATTGCGGCGGCCGAGGTGACCGTCGAGCTGGACCTGGTCAACCAGCGGACCATCAACAGCCCCATCGAACCGCGCGGGGCGGTCGGCGACTACCACGCGGCCACCGGGGAGTACACCCTCTACGCCTCCACCCAGGGCCCCCACAACCACCGCTTCCTGCTGTCCGCCCTGGTCCTCGGGATCCCGTTCAACAAGCTCCGGGTGATCGCCCCGACCGTCGGCGGCAGCTTCGGCACCAAGGGCTACCTCTACCCCGACATGGCGCTGGTCCTGCTGCTGTCCAAGGCGCTCGGCCGGCCGGTGAAGTGGGTGGACACCCGCACCGGCCTGATGAACTCCACGGTCCAGGGCCGTGACCACCGCCAGCACGTCACCCTGGCCGGCACCCGCGACGGCCGGATCACCGCCGTGCGCTGCACCAGCCACGCCAACCTCGGCGCCTACCCGTCCACCATCGGACCCGGTGTCGCCACCGCCCTGATGGGCCGGTCCATCAGCGGCATGTACCAGATCGACGCCGCCTTCTGCGAGGTCTACGCGGCCTTCACCAACACCGTCCCGCTCGGCGCCCAGCGCGGCAGCGGCCGGGCCGAGGCCGCCTTCCTGATGGAACGGCTCGTCGACCGGTACGCCGCCGAGATCGGCATGGACCCGGCCGAGGTCCGCCGCCGCAACCTGGTGCCGGCCGAGAAGTTCCCGTACGACAACGGGCTCGGCTGGACCTACGACTCGGGCAACTACCGGGAGAACTTCGACAAGGCGCTGGAGCTGGCCGGTTACGCCGACATGCCCGCCCGGAAGGCCGAGGCCCGCACCCGGGGCAAGCGGCTCGGCGTGGGCCTTGCCACCTATGTGGCGATCTGCGGGGTCGGCCCGTCCACCCGAATGTCCCAGGAGGGCATGCTCGGCGGCACCTGGGAGAGCGCCAACATCCGGGTCCACCCGACCGGCGAGGTCACCGTCACCGTCGGCTCGGCCTCCACCGGCCAGAGCCACGGCACCGTCTTCGCCCAGGTCGCGGCGGCCGAGCTGGGCATCGACCCGGCGAACGTCCAGGTCCTGGAGGGCGACACGCTCAAGGCGCCGTACGGACAGGGCACCTACGGCAGCCGCTCCTACAGCATGGCCGCGCCGGCCGTCGCCCTGACCGCCCGGAAGATTCGGAGCAAGCTGGTCCGGGCCGGCGCCGTGTTCCTCGGCATCCCCGAGGAGAAGGTGGTCTACGCCGGCGGCGGGGTCCACGAGGACGGCAACCCCGAGAACGCCAAGACCTTCGCCGAACTCGCCATGGCCATGTGGTACGGCTGGGGGCTGCCGCCGGAGATCGAACCGGCCCTGGACGAGACCACCCACTTCGACCCACCGGACTTCAACTACCCCTTCGGCAGCCATGTCGCGGTGGTCGAGATCGACGAACTCACCGGCGAGACCGAGGTGGTGTCCTACACCGCGGTGGACGACGCGGGCAACATCGGCAACCCGAAGATCGTGCTGGGGCAGATCGAGGGATCGATTCTGCATGGCCTGGGCCAGGCCCTGATGGAAGCCGCCGAATACGACACCGACGGCCGGCTGATCACCGCCGACCTCACCGGCTACGCCCTGCCGCGCGCCGCCGACGCGCCCTTCTTCACCCTCGGCAAGACCGTCACACCCAGCCCGCACAACCCGCTCGGCGCCAAGGGCGCCGGCGAGATCGCCACCGTGCCGCCCGCCGCGGCCGTGGTCAACGCCGTGGTGGACGCCCTCTCCGACCTGGGCGTGCAGCACATCGACATGCCGGTCACCCCGGAGAAGGTCTGGCGCGTCCTGGCCGGCCGAACCGCCGGAACCGGAGGCACCGGCGGAACCGCAGGCACCGGCGCTGCCGCCGGGACCGGAACGGAAGGGGGACCGCGGTGATCCTCACCGACTTCGACTACGCCCGGCCCGCAGGGCTGGACGAGGCACTCGTCCTGCTCGGCCGCACCCCCGGCGCCCGTGTGCTGGCCGGCGGCCAGAGCCTGCTCCCCGAGCTGCGCGGCGGCACCGCCACCGCCCGGCTGCTGGTGGACGTCCGCCGGCTCGAGGAGCTGCGCGGTATCGACGGCAGCCCGGACGGAGCACTCCGGATCGGCGCCGCCACCACCCTCGCCGAACTCGCCGGGCACCCCCTGGTGCTCGGCTCGGCACCGGGACTGGCCGCCGCCGCCCGAGCCAACGGCGACCCGCAGGTCCGCAACCTCGGCACCGTCGGCGGCAATCTGTCCGCCGGAGGCCGCGCCACCGACCTGCCGGTGGCGGCCATCGCCGCCGACGCCCGGGTGGAACTGGCCGGGCCGCACGGCCGGCACTCGCTGCCGGCCGAGGAGTTCGCCACCGCCGGACCGCCGCGGGGCTCCCTGGTCACCGCCCTGCTGGTGCCCGCCGGCGGCCGGGCCGCCGCCTTCGAGAAGACCGCCGACCGGGCCACCCGCTACCCGCTCTGCGCGGCTGCGGTACGGATCACCCCCGACGGCCCGCGGATCGCCGTCACCGGCGCCACCGCGCGCCCGCTGCGGCTGACCGGGGTCGAAGCCCGGCTGCACGGCACCGAGTCCACCACCGAGTACACCACCGAGGCCGTGCTCGCGGCCTTCCGCGCCGAGCCCCGGGAGCTGTTCGTACCCGGCCGCGGCACCTCGGCCGAATACCTCGGCCATCTCGCGGGGGTCCTGACCGCCCGCGCACTCAAGCGGGCGCAGGCCCTGACCTGACCGGGCCCGACCGCCTTCCCACGGGGGAGTGACCGCAGTGGCACGACAGATCCCGAATCCGAGCACGGGGGGTACGCGGCACCAGCCGCCTCCCGGACCGCGCCCCGGACCGCGCCCCGGACCGCCGCCCGCGCCGGTGGCCGGGCCGGCGGCCGGGGCACCGGCCCGCCCCGGCGCAGCCGCCTTCTGGCTGGTCGGCACCGTCCTCGTCCTGCTGATGCTGTCCTCCTCCGTCCCCTCCGCCCTCTACGTCCTCTACCAGGACCGGTGGGACCTCTCCTCCGGCATGATCACGGTGGTCTTCGCCCTGTACGCGGTCACCGTCCTGGCCGGCCTGCTGGTCTTCGGCTCGCTCTCCGACACCCTCGGCCGCCGGCCCGTCCTCACCGCCGGACTGCTCCTGGCCATCGTCTCCATGGGCCTGTTCGCCGCCGCCCAGGGGCCGGTCTGGCTGCTCGCCGCCCGGGCCGTCCAGGGGCTCGCCGTGGGCCTGGCCACCGGGGCGATGGGCGCCGCCCTGCTGGAACTCGCCCCCCGGTCCCGGCCCGCCCTGGGAGCCCAGGTCAACAGCGCCGGTCCCACCGTCGGCATCGGGCTCGGCGGCATCGGCGCCGGCCTGCTCGTCCAGTACGCCCCGGCCCCGACCTCCCTCAGCTACCTGATCCTGATCGGGGCGTTCGCCCTCTGCCTGGCCGGGGTGCTGCGGATGCCCGAGAGCGCTCCCGGCGCGGTGCGCTCCGGCGGGTTCGCCTTGGCCCCGCACCGGATCCATGTGCCCGCCCCGGCCCGCCGCCGCTTCGCCGTCCTGATCCTCACCATCATCGCGGTCTGGTCGGTCGGCGGCTTCTACCTCTCCCTCGGCCCGCATCTGGCCCTCTCCCTGCTGGAGAGCACCAACTACCTGGCCGGCGGGGCCACCGTGGCCCTGCTCGCCGGCGCGGCCACCGCCGCCCAGCTGCTCCTCGGCCGTACCGAGGCGCTGCGGACGGCCGTGCTGGGCCTGCTCGGCCTGCTCGCCGGCCTGGGGCTGGTGCTGCTTTCCCTCGGGCTCGGCTCCGCCGCCGTGTTTCTGGTGGCCACCGCGGTCCTCGGCAGTGGCTGGGGCGCCGCCTTCCTCGGCTCCTTCCGAGCCCTGAGCGCCCTCGCCGACCCCGTCCACCGCGGGGAACTCACCGCCGCCGTCTATGTCTTCGCCTATCTGGCCATGAGCGTGCCCGCGGTGCTCGCCGGCCTGTTCACCAACCTCCACGGGCTGCACCCCACCTCGGTCGGCTTCATGGCCGCGGTCGCGGGGGTCTGCGCGCTCGCGCTGCTGGCCACGCTGCGGCTGGGCGCCCGGACCCGGGCCGGGAGGGGGACGGCATGACCGAGGAGGAACTGCGGGCCGCCCTCCACGGGCTGGAGATCTTCGCCCGGCTCACCGAGGAGCAGCTGGACTGGCTGGTGTCGGTGTCCGAGCCCCGGGTGCTCCCCGACGGCGCGGTGCTCTTCCGCGACGGGGAGGAGGCCTCGGAGTTCCATGTGCTGCTCTCCGGCGGCCTGGTGGTCACCAAGGTGGTGGACGGCCGGGAGGAGGTGCTGACCCGGCACTCCACCGATCAGGAGTCCGCCGAGGAGCACGACGGCAAACCCGCCGCCGCCCACCGGTTCACCGGGGAGCTGCCGCTCCTGACCGAGGGCGGCTATGTGGCCACCGCCGCCGCCAGCGGACCGGAGACCACCGTGGTCGCCTACTCGAAACCGGCCTTCTTCGAGATGCTGACCCGCTGCCACGGGGTGGCCGCGGTGCTGATCCCGGTGCTGGCCTGGCGGATCAAGTCCTCCGAGGTGCAGGCCCGCAAACGGGCCACCGTGGAGGCCCTGGGCACGCTGGCCGCCGGACTCGCACACGAACTGAACAACCCGGCGGCGGCCGTGGCCCGGGCCGCCCAGGAACTCGGGCCGGCCCTGGACCGGCTCACCCGTACCGCGCAGGCCTGGGGCGCGGCGGCGGGCACCGCCGAACGCCCCGTACTCGACCGGCTGGCCGAGGAGCTGGACAAGGTGCCACCGCCGGCCACCAGTGATCCGCTGGCGCAGGCCGACGCCGAGGAGGAGATCGCCGACTGGGCCGAGGCGGAGGGCGCCGGGCAGCCCGGACTGCTCGGCGCCGGGATCGCCGACCTCGGCCTGGAGGCGGACTGGCTGCGGGACCGGCTGGCCGGGGTGGGCGACACCGCCCGGCCCGCCGCCCTGGACCATCTCGCCGCCCTGCTGGAGACCCGGGCGCTGGCCGCCGAGCTCCGCGCGGCCGGCCCGCGCATCTCCCAACTGGTCGCCGCCACCCGGGATTACGCCAATCTCGACCGGGCTCCCGAGCAGCGGTTCGCGGTCACGGAGGGGCTGGAGAACACCCTGGTGGTGCTGCGCGCCAAGCTCGCCGGGATCAGCATCGTCCGGGCCTACGAGCCGGATCTGCCGGAGATGACCGGGTATCCGAGCGAACTGAACCAGGTGTGGACCAACCTGGTCGACAACGCGGCCGAAGCCATGGAAGGGGCCGGGGTGCTCACGCTGCGTGTGCGCGCGGAGGGCGACTGCATGGTCGTCGAGATCGCCGACACCGGCCGCGGCATCCCCGAGGCATCCCTTCCGCGCATCTTCGAGCCGTTCTACACCACCAAGGACGTGGGGAAGGGGACCGGTCTGGGGCTGCACCTGAGCTACCGGATCGTGACCCAGCGCCACCACGGCTCGCTCACGGCGCGTTCCCGGCCGGGCGAGACCCGCATGATCGTCCGTCTG